>CAVQSY010000090.1:0-8154 GCA_963716025.1 uncultured Chloroflexia bacterium | reverse complement strand
TGCGCACCGTCGCGAGCGATGCACGATGCGGGAGATCGCGGCGCTCATGGGCAGATCGCTCTCGACGATCAGTCGCGAGCTCGCCCGTGGCGTCGACGCCGCCGGCCGCTACCGGCCGTTCGAGGCCCACCGGCGGGCGCTCGCACGCCGACGCCTGCACCGGCCGAGCCGTCTTGCCCGCGACGAGACGCTACGTGACTGGGTCGCCGACAGGTTGAAGGCGCGCTGGAGCCCGGAGCAGGTCTCCCGCGGGTTGCGCCGGCAGTTCCCCGACGAACCCGGGCGATGGTTGTGCGCGGAGACGATCTACCAGGCCGTCTATCGTCCCGACCTCGGCGGGCTGCCGAGGGAGTTGCCCGGGCGGGTGCTGCATCTGCGCCGCCGTGGACGCCTGGCACGTCGCCATGCCCAGGCCCGTCGCTCGGGCCCCCTCACCGGCGTGAACCCGATCAGCGAACGTCCGGCAGAGGCGCTCGGTCGCACCGAGCCGGGACACTGGGAAGGAGACCTCATCACCGGCGCCGGCAACGGCTCGGCGATCGTGACGATGGTCGAGCGGGTCACGAGGACGACGCTCCTCGGCCACCTGCCAGGTGCCAAGCACGACTCGGCGTCCGTGCGCGATGTCGTGGTGGCCGCCCTCTCCGGCTTGCCAGCGCACCTGCGCCGGACGCTCACCTGGGATCAGGGCAGCGAGATGGTCCGCCATGCCGAGATCACTTCGGCGGTGGGCATCGGGATCTACTTCTGCGATCCACATTCACCCTGGCAGCGCCCGTCCAACGAGAACACCAACGGGCTGCTGCGTGCCTACTTCCCCAAGGGCACCGACCTGTCGGTCCACACCGCCGACGACATCGCCCGTGTCCAGGCCGAACTGAACGAGCGTCCCCGCAAGGTCCTCGGCTGGGACAGCCCTGCGGACCGAATGGCTATGCTCATCGGATCACCGTCCGTGTTGCGACGTTGACTGGAGCCCGCCCCGTTGTTGACACACCACACATAGTCGCGCGGCCCGCCATTGTGCGAGGCATCCACCCATGATTCCTGGTGTGGTCTCGCCATCGTATGGCGAGGCGTAAACCGCAGGAGGAGCCGATCGAATACCTGGACCTGGTCATCGCGAGACAAGGCGCTCACCGCTACCTCTTGCTCGAGACCCATGACGTCGATCGTGCCCGCATCCTCGATTGCCGAGACATGCGACTCCCGAGGCGATTCCGAAGGACAGCGTGTTCGCTCGCGGCTCCTGGGAGGTCCTCTACGGCTACCCTTCCGAGCCGGGCGCACGCCTCGACGGTGTCACGATCGAGGCAGGTGAGGTCTCATTCATGCAGGCCTTCATCGACCGGCGAGGTCATGGCTTCGCCGCCGCAGAGTAGCGCCTGAAGCTCACGCACCCCGACCTCGACGGATGAAGAGTCAAGCCCCAGGGAGGCGTTTCCTGGACCAGGACGCGGTCGACCCCGAGGCGAGCGGCGGAGTGTGGGGATGGGCGCCGCGGCGCAGGCCGGCCTTCGGCCAGATAGACGCCCCTCAGTTGCGGCGGCCGCGTCCGACCTCTGACGCTCGGCCACGAAGGCCACGTACTCGGCCTCGGCGCGCCGCAGACGGGCCAGATCAGCTGCCCGCGTCCGTCGCAGTCGCTCCACGGCTCCACCGTCACATCGAGCACCACTCCGCCGGTCCGGCGAACGCGGCCGCCAGCTCGACTCGCCTGATCTTGCCTTCGGTGAGATCCGCCGGTGCCCAGCGGTAGTCGGTCTCGTGCGTGAGCAGGTGCCAGACCAGAACGGGTGCCCGTGGCCATGTGAAAGTCCAGCGGACTCCTATGTGGCCATTGACATCATGGATGGACGACGAGCTCCGCACACGGCGGGTCGGCCATCTCAATTCGACGGGTGGCATGCGCTCGACGGATACGGCCGGGGCATGTTCTCCACCTCCGATGGCAACTAACCCCCAATCCACCGATTGGCTTCCGTCAGGTCGCTCGAGCCCTGAGCCGTGATCGGTGAGGCGGCTGACGGGTCCAGGAGGGGCTCGAGGTAGGTCGTGGGGTCGCGGTGATGCCACCGACAGGACCGAGACGGAGCGCCGCTCGGCAGGTGAGCCCGATGGCGGGCATGCCGCGGCGCGGGGTCCGGAGCGGCGGAGGTCGCGGTCAGGCCGCGATGGGGATGGTCCGGATCCGCGCGAGCGCGAGCCGGAAGGCCTCCGCCCAGGGCCAGTGCCCCGGCAGGTGCAGCGTGAGCCGACGGGCCGAGCGGGTGAGCCGTCCGGGCGAGACCGAAGAGCCGACGTCGCAGGGTCTTGGTCGTGACGATGCCCTCGCCCAGGCCGATCCGCGCGGTCCAGCGCGCCAGGTCGTGGGCCATCACCTGCACCGCCAGCCAGGCGCCGTTGGCCGCGAACCGGCCCGACGGCAGGTGGTTCGAGGGCCACGCCGTACTTGAGGTCGCGGATGGCGTTCTCGATCTCGGCGTGACGGCGATGGTCGGCCTCGAGCTCGAGCGGTGTCGCCGTCGCGGTCGGTGATGAAGGCGTGGTAGTCGTAGAGCGTGAAGCAGCGCCAGCTGGGAGCCCGGGGTGGGCTTGCACCCGGCGCACGATGAGCCGCACCGGCACGCGCGTCCTGCTCGATCGGCGAACGGGGTGTAGTCGGTCTCGGCCACGTCGGCCCCGCCACTCGATCCAGTAGGGGATGGGCGTCCAGGCCGCCTCGGGGATGGCCTCGATGAGCCCGCGCAGGCCCGGGTGCTGGCGCACGGTGATGCTG
This sequence comes from uncultured Chloroflexia bacterium, assembly GCA_963716025.1. Lineage (GTDB taxonomy): Bacteria > Chloroflexota > Limnocylindria > Limnocylindrales > CSP1-4 > CAIXZV01. Next base: position 5,375 of record CAVQSY010000090.1, on the reverse strand, counting down.
AAGCGGACGTCCTTCGCCCGGCAGGCCGCCACCACGGCATGGGCGTAGAAGCCCGAGTCGGCGCGCATCGTGAGCTGGCCCCGTGGCGCCGGCATGCGCGGACCCGGCCGATCGTCTCGGTCAGGAAGTGGCCGGCGCCGCGGGCGGTGTTGGCGCGTCCCTCGCGCAGGCGGGCCATGAGCACCTCGCCGGTGCCGGCCGCGACCGCGAGCAGCGGGTGGTAGCCGCGGACGTGCCGGTGTAGCCGTGGTGGCGGGCCACCCTCCTTCTGCAGGCCGTAGGTCTCGCAGATGGTCGAGTCGAGGTCGATGGTCAGGGGCTCCGAGCCGGGTCCGGCACCGGCGGCCCAGGCCCGTCGCGAGCGAGCTCCCGGCTGACCCGGTCGAGCTGGCGCACGTGGCCCCAGCGGAAGCTGCGCAGGAACGTGCCCAGCGTCGAGGCCGCCTTGACCGTGAAGCCGAGGACCCGCCCGGTGCCGCCGGCCCGCAGCGCATCGGCGTCGTCGATGCAGTCACCGCCCGCGAGCGCCGACATGACGAGCGTCAGGAACTTGTCGCCGACGTTGGCCCGGCCCACCGCCGGCGCCCAGGTCGAGGTGCTCGTCGACGAGTCCCTTGAGGCCCAGGTGCTGGGCCAGCGTGGCCGGCAGCAGGAGCCCGGCATCGGCCACCAGGCGGTCGTCGTCGAAGGCCGTGTCGAGTCGGTCGAGGCTGTGCGATGATCGCATCGATCGGGTGCTCCTTGATCTGGGTGGATCTGTCCTGTTGACAGATCGATCTTCCCAGTTCAGCGGGCGCCCGATTCCTCGTTTCAGCAGCCCCGGCGGTCAGCCCATCGGTGGATTGGGGCTAACTCTGCGAAGGACCGGCGTAGGCCCGGTCCCCTAGTCGGCCGGTTGGCGAGCCCGCTTGGTGCCGTCCTGATGAAACACCTCCAGCTCACCTACCCTCGCCTCAGCTTCTGGGTCACCGTCGAAATCCACGATCGCGACGGGCGCTACGTGGCGACCGCGGACCCCGGGGAGGACTCAGAAGAAGTGGGGTCGACAACACGCCGCAGGAGGCAGTGCGGGCCGCGCTGCGAGCGTTGGGTGAGCCGTACGCGGGCGAGATGGCTGAGGGAGTGGAAGGCTAGTCCGGCACCGCGAACGAACCCGCACGCGGTGCGAACGACGCGGAATGGTTGACCTCCGTTGTCACACTTACCCCGGCCCAGGACTCTTTGGGATATGGAGGCCCTCACGCGGATGGCGCAGCAAGCCAACAGCGATGTCATCGCGTCCGCTGCTGCCGGCGACGAGCTAGCCTTCCGCCGCATCATCGCCGAGCACCACGAGGACATGCGCCGGGTCTGCTGCCTACGTCACGCGTGACGATGCGGTAGCTGACGAGGCGGCGTACGCCGCGTGGGTCATCGCCTGGACGAAGATCGGTTCCGTTCGAGAGCCGGCCAGCTTGCGGCCCTGGCTCACGGCGGTCGCTGTGAACGAGGCCAAGCGGCTCCTGCGCAAGCGCAAGCGGCGAGCGGAGATCGAGGTCAGCAGCCGACGCCTCCGGCGAGCCAGGTGGTGTCGACCCCGCGACCGGCATCGCATCGATCGACCTCCGCGCCGCCGTGGAGCGCCTCGATCCGGACGACCGAGCGCTTGATCGCCATGCGCTACGTCGCTGGCTTCGACGCCACCGAACTCGCCGTCGCGACCGGCATAGTCCCCGGCCGCCACCCGACAACGCCTGAAGCGCCTTCTCGACCGACTCCGCGAGGACCTCGCCTGATGAACGACATGAACGCCTTCGAACGCCAGGTCGCCGGCGAGGCCGTGCGAAGCGGTCGGCCCGCTCCGTCCGGTCGATGACCTCGCGATCGTTCAACCCGTCATCGCCGCCACCCAGTCCCCCAAGTGGAGGTTCCAGTCCATGTTCAGTGCGACCAAGTTCGTCGTTGCCGGTGCCATCGTGGCGCTGTTCGGCGGCTTCCTGCTGGCCGGGGTCCTGACCACGCAGCAGCCTGACGACCGGCTTCCAGCCGTCGGCGCGTCAGCCTCTGCGACGGCCGAGCCCGCGCCGACCGAGTCGCCGGCCGACGACCGGTCCACCCAGCAGCTCGACTCCGGGCCGTTCCTGCCCGCCGTTCTGCCCGAGGGCACCGAATGGGGCGAATCCGGCAGCGGTCTTGCGACCGGGCAGTCGCGCTGGGTCCACGTCAGCCGGTCGATCCGAAGACCCTCCCCTTCATGGAGCAGGTCCTGCCGGGCCCGGACGGTCCGCTCCTGTTCGACACGGGCGGTGGTGCTCACCCGTGCTCGACGGTCCCCAAGCGCATCCGCGTCCCCGGCGGCGACGACAGCCGCTACTGCCAGAACGGCCCGGACCTGTGGCGCTCGGATGACGCGCTCTCCTGGGAACCGCTCACGTTGCCCGTGAAGGCTCGTTTCGCCTCGCTGACGCTGCAGGACGGCACGTATTGGCTGGCGACTCAGGACCCGACCGAGTTGTGGCGGTCCAACGACGCTGAGCGATGGGAACCGATCGACCTCTCGGCGCTCGAGCCGACGAGCCCCGCGTCGCTCCAGTGGGAGGCGGAGCTGGGCACGCCCGTGACCTCGAACGGTCAGACCGTGGTGCCGGTCATGTATCGGGCCTTGGATGCCGGCCGACTCCTCGGTCAGGACGAGTTCGCGTTCGCATGGCCAGAGTCGACCGAGCGCCCTGGTCGGTACCGCGTCATGGTGGCCTACCAGACGAGGGTCGCGAACGAGGACGAGGTGCTCATCGAGGAGGACGGCTCGGGTCTCGTCTTCGAGCGGCCAGATGGTTCGCGCATCGCCACGCTCGAGGGTGTCGACCTCGGCTTCGTGGAAGCCTGGTCTGCGAACCGACAGATCGCCGAGCGCAGCTTCGCACGGATAGACGATATGGCGGCCGTGCCGGCGTCCGTGACAGGGGTCATCCCCCCAGCCGGGCCCTGGAAGGCCGAGCCTCCCGCCGTGCTCGCCACTCCCGATGGGTTCGATGCCTATCTGCTCGACGACCGCGACGGAACGATCCGCGACCTGGCACTCGGCCGACGGCACGACCTGGGCACCCGGGCACGTCGTCAGCCTCGACGAGCAGATCGAGTTCGTGGGAAGCGATGGGAGCGTGCATGGACTACGCATCTTCGCCGTCGGGCCCGACCAGGTGTGGCGCTCGCACGATGGGGCCACGTGGGAGCCCAGCGTCCTGGGCGCACATCGCTTGCCGTGGGGCCCTGCCGACATCGAGTTCCGGACCGACCGCAACGTGCTCGAGATCTCCGTCGTGGACACGACCGGCCAGGTCGGCGTCGAGGGCGAGTGGTACCCGCTGGTGATCCCAGGGCTGACATGGGCCCCGGAGGCAAGGGAGCCGATGGCGTCAGGCTCGCCACGCTCGGCGACACGATCTTCGTGTGGATCGGCTACCGCGATGGGCTCGTCGACCGCCACCTGTGGGTCATCGAACGATGGGAGCCGAGCGATGGCTAGGTGATCAGCGGGTCCAGCAGGACCGGTCGAGCAACGGGCGCACAGGGCAGGACCGAACGCGTCCACCAGCGGGGGGAGAAGGAGGTCCCAGTGAGGGGTATCAAGTGCAGCACCAGCTTCGTTCTCGGCATCGGCCTGTTGGCGACCTTGGCCGTCGGGGTGACGGCCCAGGAGGAAGCGGTCGGCGCGGCGGTCACCGCGCCGGTGGAGGTGACGGGCACGAGCGCGGCGGGTGGGTGTACCGATGCGGGCACCACCGAGGACAGGGGCCTCTTCGAGCGCACCGTCGGCGGGACCTGACTACCGACCTGGCGGTTCAGCGACGAGCGGCTGAACGCCAAGGCCACGCTGGTGGGGAACGAGACAACGACACCGACGAGAGCGGCATCTCGCTCGGGACGTTCGCGCTGAGCATCGAGAACGACAGGGGAAGCTGGCGGATGCGCCCCGGCTTCTGGCTCGACTTCCCCGACGTCCCCGAGGTCGCCGCTGAGGTCTGGTTCCGGGAGGGCGCGTAGGACGGACTCACGCCGAGTAGGCTCGGCCTTGATGCAGCACTCCCGACTCACTCGCGCCACCGCGGCGCTCGACCCCGTGCTCGCGGAAGCGTGAGCTCGGTGCAGGCGAACGGACCGACAGGCATCGACGTGGCTGCCACGACCGGCACCTACCTCCTGCTGCTGAGCAGTCCGCGGCCCGCTCACATAGCGATCGGCAAGCGGCTACGGGTGACCCTGGACGCAGGCTGCTACCTCTATGTCGGCAGCGCCTTCGGTCCGGGTGGGCTCGACGCGCGACTGCGACACCATCAGCGCGGCGACGGCCGGCGCCACTGGCACGTCGACTATCTGCGCGCGGCGACCACCTTCGTCGGTGCCATCGTCGATCGTGGCGGCGAGCGGCGAGAGCACCAGTGGGCCGCCGAGCTCGAAGCCTGCGGGGCACACGCGACCATCCCCGGGTTCGGCTGCAGCGACTGTCGCTGTACGACGCACCTGTTCCACGCCTCCAGCGCGCCGGCGTCATTGGCGGACCTGCTGAGTGGCGCACCGCGATGGTGGCGTCCGCCGCCATAGTCGAGGACAAGGCCGAAACCGAGAACACCACGCGGTGCCGACGGCACCGGGTCGACCTCGATCGCGTCGTGTACCCGGTGTACGCATACTGTGACGACCAGCTCTGCTCGGGCCGGCCCACGCCTGGCAGGCGTCGGCTACGCTCGAATCGATGCGCCGCTATCACCTAGCCTAGCCCGAGTCCCGGATCCCGCCACCGGACGGGCTCCTAAGCTTCGACGGTACCCGTTGGCGGGTCGTGGAGCTGCCAGAGGTGGATCGATCGGGCGAGATCGATACCCAAGACCCCTCCTACCGCATCGCGGACGGATGGTCGCCGGGCCTCTGGCGCTCGGCAGTGATGGGACGCTCTGGCTGTACCTGGAAAGGGGAGTCAGGAGCGTACCGGCGGAGCTGATCAATGACCCGGAAGCCGGCTACCTCGCTCGCCTCGATGCGGGCGGCTGGAGCCTGTTCTCGGCTACGGCACCGGTACGCTTTGGGTCGCGCCCAGTTCCGCGGCGTCTTCGCCTTCCACGGCAACGACTGGAGGCACTACCTCGACGGCCTCGACGTGAACCGCCTCGGCGTAGCGCCGGACGGCAGCATCCTCACCGCCACGGTCCTATCCGCGTGCGACCTCACGGTGGACGTACCCGGCCCAACATGTGCTGCGAACCCCGACTTCGACGGGGCCGGCCTCTACGTCATCACCCCCGAGGCCGTCGAGGCGGCCGAGCCAGTGGCCGTCAGCCACCAGACCCTGGGCTGACTGTGGCGAGGTCGTGGCTGACGGCTCAGCTACGTCGTTGTGG
>CAVQSY010000089.1:0-8260 GCA_963716025.1 uncultured Chloroflexia bacterium | reverse complement strand
CGAGGGCGCCAAGTCCGACGAGACACGTCGGCGGCGCATCGAGAAGTCGCTTGCGACGTTGCGCGAGGGGCGCCCCCGCTGACCGCGCCGCCGCGCGATCAGCCCGGGCGGAGCGTGCCCGACCAGACCTGCCAGGCGAGGAGCGTCTTGGCGACCAGGCTGAGGACCATGTACGTCTTCTCGCCGTACAGGTAGTCGCTCCAGCGCCCGATCCGGCGGTACTGGAGGACCATCGTGATGGCGAAGATGTTGAAGGCCACGAACAGACTGGCGATGATCAGGTAGACGAAGCCCGGGATGCCGGCCTCGGCGGGCAGGCCCTCCTGGGCCGAGTACGCCCCCAGGATCGAGAAGACGGCGATCCACGGCGCGAGGCCCACGATGCTGCCGAAGATGAAGTGCTTCCAGTCCGGGCGCCGGCCGGCCTCGAGGCGCCCTTCGTTGGCCGCCTCCATGCTCCAGCCGAACAAGACCATCGCGACGTTCGAGCCGGCGATGGCGATGAGCGCCGGGAAGTCCGTGATGTAGCTGATGTAAGCGATCGCGACGATCATCACGGTCGAGGAGAACGCGTATTCGACCCATCGGAGCGGGTTCATCCCGCGGGCCAGCCAGCCCTCATATCGCTCGCGAAGGAACCAGCCGGCGGTCGCGTGCGCGATGGCGCTCATGAGGAAGAGATGCGGCGATCACCCAGGCGAGCGGCACGGACAGCAGGGTCACGCTGGACGGCTCGATGCCCGAGAACTGCCCGTTCTCGAGGATCGGGCGACCGTCGGGACGACCGGCTCGAACCGGGTCGTGGTGCTGGAGATCGCCAGCATCGCCAGGAACTGGGCGCCGTGGGCGATGGCGAGGAAGCGATTCCAGCGGCGCAGGACCGGTGCCGAGCCCGGGGATCGTGCGCCCGGAGGTCCGGACGGTCGACGGGCTCGCAGCAGTCGGCGTCGACGTGGGATGGGCGGTGTCGGTCGTCATGGTGGGCAGCCTCGATACTCGGACTCGTTGCAACCGTCCGTTCGTGCGAACCGCCCGAACGGATGTCACGGCTCGATCCGGCCCGGAAGAGGGGGCGGCGCGAACCGGCGGTGACGTGTACCATGCGCGAGCGTCACGGATCGCCCGTGACAACGAACCACGTGACTCGACGCAAATCACTCGGACTCCTCTCACGACTGACGCGAGAACCCGACAGGCTCGCGCCGGTCATCGAGAAGGAGTCTTTTCCTTGTACAACGACAAGAACCTGACGTGCGCGGATTGTTCGCAGACATTCGTCTTCACCGCGTCCGAGCAGGACTTCTATGCACAGCGCGGCTTCACCGAGCCGCGTCGCTGCCCGTCCTGCCGTGCCAGCCGCAAGGCTGCCCGCGGTGATGGCGGTGGTGGCGGTGGTGGCTACTCGAGCGGTGGCTACTCCAGCGGTGCCGGCAGCTACGGCGGCGGTGGCGGTGGCTACGAGCGCGCCCCGCGCGAGATGTTCGAGGCCACCTGCTCGTCCTGCGGCAAGGAGGCTCAGGTCCCCTTCCGCCCGACGAGCGGCAAGCCCGTCTACTGCAGCGACTGCTTCCGCAGCCAGCGCGCCTGAACCCGGGCCCTCCCCGGCCTGACGGCCGCCCGAGGGCTCCGCACATCGAACGACCCGGACCGTCAGTCGGCCCGGGTCGTCGTGTGTCCGGCGGGATCGACGGCCTGGCGGCCAGTCCCACCGCCTACATCGCCGAGAACGTCTCCACGACCTGGATCGTCGAACCGCCGTCGAGGACCGGGCAGCCCTTGGCGATCGCCACGGCCGCGTCGACCGAGTCCGCCTTGATGATCGAGTAGCCGCTGATCGTCCCCGAGTCGTCACGGACCGAGCCGTCGGTGGCGATGTCTCGATGGCACCCGGGTTCCCGCCGTCCACCAGCGTGTCACCCAGCCCGGCGAACCAGTCCGTCCAGGCCTGCATGACCCGGGCGCCCTCCTCGGGCGATCCGGGCATCGATCCGCCGTGATATACGAGCACGTAGTTGGCCATCGTTCGGACTCCTTCGCATTCCGATCGCCGCGGTCGTCTGCCGCCGTCCATGGATACGACGAACGACGCCGGGCCGGTTCGACAACCACGGATGGGCCATCGTGGCGGTCACGGTCGTGACCGATGGCCCTGCCCTCCCCCGGCGAGACCCGGGCATGACCGGTGCCATGGCCCGGACCGGTATGGTCGGGTCGCGAGCGACCAGATCGGAGGTGCGCGATGCGTGCGAACGTCGGCGACCGGATCATCGTGGAGTCGGAGAAGATGGACGTGCCGCCGCGCCGGGGCGAGATCCTCGGAGTCGTGGAGCACGACCCGCGCACCGAGTTCCGGGTCCGCTGGGAGGACGGGCACGAGAGCGAGATCCGGCCCGCTGCCGGCAGCTATCGGATCATCCCGTCGGCCGCGCCCGTCGGGCGCTGACCGAACGTCGATCCGGGCCGGGACCTGGATCAGTCGGTCGATCGGGCCGGCGACGCCCGCGTCGGCCCGGCGGTCGTCCGCGCCTCGAACCCGAGCTTGCGCGCCGCACGGACCGTCAACGGCGTCGTCCGACGCCAGCCGAACGCGGTCCCGATCGCGTCCCACACGGCCGGCCGGTCCCAGTACGCACTGTGCGAGGCCGGGAAGTCCTTCCCGGAGTGGATCCGCAGGTCCACCACGGACGCGAGGCCGTCGCGGCGACGGAACAGTGGCTCCGCCACGAACGACAGCAGGTCACGACTGTCGTAGATGTTCAGCCACGGCACGCTGAGGCGCGGCGGATCCACCTCGTCGTAGGGCAGCGCCGGCAGCGCGTCGAACGTATACAGCAACGGCGCCTGCGTCCCGACCGTCACGCACGCCTCCACCGGAGCATCGGGCCACTCGGCCAGGAGGTCCACGAGGGCGATCCCGCCCAGACTGATGGCGACCGGCAGGACCGGGCCGTCGCCGCGCTCCGCCGCGGCGTCCGCCGCGCGTTGCAGGTCGGCGCGCAGGACGGCATGGATCGAGGCGCGGTGGCGGTGGTAGCCGATGACGTCGGCCAGGAGCTGGGCGCCCAGGGTTTCCATCAGCGCCTCGCGCCGATACTCGAAGTACGACGTCGCGATCCGGAGGACGGTGTCCTTGCGGATCCCGGCGCCCAGGCTGGGGATCGGGATGGCCGGCGGACGGCCGCCGCGGAACAGCGCCTGCCGCCAGTTCCCGAGGCGCAGATCGGAGCGACGCCGCCACTCGGGGGCGACGACGGTCACATCCCAGCTGCGGGCCGCCACCTGGTCGGCGATCCGACCCACCGTTCGGGCCAGGCCGGCGGAGGTCTCGTTGGCACCGTGGACGAGGAACAGCGTCCCGCGCGGCGTCGCCCTCGAGGTCTCCGACGAGGACGTCGGGCGGCGCGTCATCGACGTCGCCGCGGGCGGATGGCCAGGTTGTGCGGGAAGGTGGGACCGGGCGGCGTCCTGATCGTCCCCGAGAACAGCGGGTCGTCCAGCGCGTGGCGGCGGGCGAGCTCAAGTCGCAGACTCTCCTCGCCCCGGCGCATCGCCCAGTGGTGGTTCGCCGCGAAGAGCGGCCGCATCACGCGCGAGGATCGTCGGAGTACCCCCTTCTCCGCACTGACCTCCCAGTCGTAGGTCACCTCGGTCAGCGGGCCGCGGGCATCCCCCGCCGTCCGGACCGGCGTCAGGGTCCAGATCCCGGTGCCGACGAGGTCGCCGCGCGCCTCCAGGCGAAACCCGTGGGGCGGGTCCGAGCGGGTCACCTCGAACGACCAGTGCAGGGTGTACGGCAGGAAGCCCTTCGTCCAGAGGTCCACGACCTTGCCCAGCCCGCGCTCGTCGCCCGGCTCCACTTCCCGTACCCGGAGGTACACGGACGGCCACCAGCGGACCAGGCCCTCGGCGTCGCCCAGGATCCCGCTGATCTCCTCGCGGGTCCCGGGAACCTGCCAGGTGGTCACGAAGTGGTAGTCGTTCGCCGGCATGGAGCCAGTATCGGGAAACCGGGGGATGCCCGCCAGACGTAGGACTGGATGTCAGCCCGAACCCGAACCGACTGGAGTACCGGACCGATGCGCACGTCCTCTCGTCTCGCGGTCGCCATCGCGCTGCCGCTGTCGATCGTCATCGCGGCATGTTCGGCCGGCGCCGGCGCCTCCCCGACGGGCTCCCCCGGCGGCGCCACGCAGACGCCGACCGAGGAGCCCTACAAGGTCCCGACCGCGGCCCCGTCCGCCGAGGCGCCAGCGTCCGAGGCGCCATCTCCGGAGGCGCCGGCGGACGCCGCGGTCCAGCTCGCCGACCATGCGCTCGGGCGGATCCTCGTCGACGGTGCGGGTCGAACGCTCTACGGGTTCACCAACGATGTCGACGGCGTGCCGAGCTGCTACGAGGCCTGTGCCGACGCGTGGCCGCCGGTCCTGGCCGGCGACGGCGAGGGCGTCGGGGACGGGCTGGATGCCAGCCTGCTGACCACGGCGTCCCGGACGGACGGTTCGACGCAGCTCCGCTACGGGGACTGGCCGCTGTACTGGTTCGCGGCCGACTCGGCGCCCGGGGACGCCAACGGCCAGGGCGTCGGCGGCAACTGGTTCGTGATCGACGCCGACGGGGCGCTCATCGGCCAGTGACGCCCCGCTCGTCCCGGGTCCGGTCGCCCGACAGGGGCGGGCGGCCGACCGCTCCCGCGGCCGCGCGCGGACCCGGTTCCGGGGTCAGCCCTTCCCGGCCTTCGCCCGGTCCTTGAGGATCTGGCCGGCGGCGAGCTTGCCCGGCGCGCCCATCACGCAGCCGCCCGGGTGCGTGCCGGAGCCGCACTGGTAGTAGCCGTCGATCGGCGTCCGGTACTGGGACCAGCCCGGCGCCGGCCGGAAGAAGAACATCTGCGGGGCGAGGAACTCGCCGGCGAAGATGTTGCCCTCGACAGGCCGACCGTCCGCTCGATGTGGAGCGGCGTGACGACCTCGCGCTGGAGCACGAGGTCGCCGAAGCCCGGGAAGAACGACTCGAGCGTCGCGCTGGACGGTGTCGCCCAGGTTCTCCTTCTCGGTGTCCCAGTCGCTCTCGCGCAGCTGTACGGCGTGTACTGGATGAAGCACGACATGACGTGCTTGCCGGGAGGCGCCATGTCCGGCGTCGATGGTCGACTGGATGGCCATGTCGATGTACGGGTGCGAGCTGTACCAGCCGTACTTCGCCTCGTCGTAGGCGCGCTCGAGGTAGTCCATCGACGGCCCGATGTTGGTGAAGCCGCGGAACTGGTCGCCGCGATCGCCGAGCAGGGCCGGGTACTCCGGCAGCCCGTCGAGCGCGAAGTTGACCTTGGACGACGTGCCCTGGAAGCGGAAGCGCTGGATGTTCTCGACGAGGTCGTCGGGCAGCTCGCGCGGGTTGACGAGCTCGAGGAACGTCCGCCGCGGGTCGAGCGCGCTGACCACGGTGTCGGCGTAGTACTCGGTGCCGTCGGTCGAGCGCCACGCCGGTCGCCCGGCCGTCCTTGGTGATGACCGAGTCGACCGGCGACTCGAGGCTGATCTCCGCGCCGAACGCCTCGGCCGCGCGCGCGAGCACCTGGGTGAACCCGCCGTTGCCCTTCTTGTGGAAGGCCCACGAGCCGAACTCGCCGTCGTGCTCGCCGAGCGAGTGGAACAGCAGCACGAGCCCGGAGCCCTGCGACCGCGGCCCCACCTTGGTGCCGATGATGCTCGACGACGGCGAGGTAGCCCTTGAGCGAGGTCCGACTCGAAGTAGTCGTCGAGGAAGTCGGCGGCGCTGCCGGTCAGCAGCCGGACCGCGTTGTGGAGGACGCGCTTGTCCATGCTTCGTGAAGCGCTGGCCCAGCGGGCCAGCGCGATGAGCTCCTCGGGATCGTCGCTGAAGATGTCGGGCGGGACCATGTCGAACAGCGGCTTGATGGCCTGGCAGACCATCTCCATGTCGTGGCTGTACTGGTCGTAGGCGTCGGCGTCGTGCTTGCGAGTGGCGCGCGATCTCCTTGAGGTTCTGCCCGTGGTCCTGGGTGCAGCCAGCAGGTAGTCGCCGTTCTCCGTCCGGCGCGAACGTCGACGACATCAGCAGCGGCATGAACCCGTGCTTGGTCAGCTCCAGCTCGTGGATGATCTCCGGCCGCAGCAGGCTCAGGGCGTACGAGAACGTCGTGAACCAGAAGCCCGGGCGCAGCTCCTCGGTGATCGCCGCGCCGCCGACGAGGTGGCGACGCTCGAGGATCAGCGTCCTGAGGCCGGCCTTGGCGAGGTAGGCGCCGTTGACCAGGCCGTTGTGGCCGCCGCCGACGACGATCGCGTCGTAGGTGCGGTCGGACTTCGAGACGTCGTCGTCGACTGGTACGGGGCCCTCGGGCCGTGGCCGTGCTCGGCGTCGCCTTGGCCGCGCTTGGTGGCCTTGGTCTTGGGGGCGGTCATCGTCATGTCAGGCCGTCTTTCGCTCTGGGTTGTAGAGCGGCAGCCGGGCGACGTGCGCGGCGACCTGCTCGTAGTGGTGGTCGACGGTGAACTCGAGGTTGACCTTGGTCCCGAGCCTGCGCGAGGTCCGGGCGGACCCGGGCGATCGCGATGTGGCGCTGGAGCATCGGCGAGTACATGAAGCTCGTGGCGTAGCCGACGCGCTGGTAGTCGTCGTCGTAGAGCATCCAGTCCTCGACGATCGGCGATGTGGTCCTTGGGCGGGATCAGCCCGGCCTCGTTGTAGACCCGATCGTAGTCCTGCCAGTCGACGATCAGCCCGCGCATCGCCCAGCGCGACGTCTTGTCGGCGATCTCGCGCTCGAGCGCCCGGCGGCCGATGAACGCCCGGTCGTCCGTCGCGAGGTCCTTGAACATCCAGTTCCAGCCGAGCTCGATCGGGGTCGACCGGTGGGCGTCGTTCCAGGCGAAGCGGCTGGAGTCGAAGTCGGCGTCGAGGAGCAGCAGGCCGGCCTCGATCCGAAGCATGTACAGCGCCGCCAGGCCGAACGGCAGGACGCCGTGGCCCTCCATGCTCTCCCAGAGCGTGTCCCAGACGTGCAGCGCGTCCGGCGCGTCGACCCAGACCTCGTAGCCGAGGTCGCCGCTGTAGCCGGTCCGACTGACGGTCACCGCCGCCCCGCCGATCTCGCCCTTGGCGACGCCCGAAGTACGGGATGCTGCTCCATCTGCGGGCACGAGCCGAGCCAGCAGCGTCGCGCGAGCGCGGACCCTGGAGGGCGAGCGTCCCGATGTCGTCGCTGACCTCCTCGATCGTGACGCCGATGCGCCCGATCCGGTCGGCGAAGTAGGCGAAGTTCGGCTCGGCGCGTCGTGAGCAGGTACTCGTCCTTGGCGCGGTGGAGGATGACCCCGTCCTCGATGACGAAGCCGCGGTCGTCCAGCCAGCACGTGTACTGGGCGTTGCCGGGCGTGCACGTCCGGATGTCGCGGGCCAGGACGCCGGCCGAGGAACGCGCTCCGCGTCCTGCCCGCTGATCCGGTACTTGTAGAGCGGACTGGAGTCGAAGAGCCCGGCCGCGTTGCGGACCGCGAAGTACTCGAACTTGTCCGACATCTGGTAGCGGTCCGCCGCCAGGTGGCCCGACCAGTGGCTCCACAGCTGGGTCTCGTTGAGCGCGTTCGTGCGCTCGTGGAACGGGGTCGTCCGGATCATGCCGTGTTGGCCCTCTTCGCGTGTCCGTGTGGTCCGCGGCACGATAGCCGCTATTGGACGTGTGCGCAATATCGTTCTACGCTGCGGTCGACATGCGACGGATGCCGCCCGACCAGCGCCGCGAGGCGATCGTCGCCGCGGCCCTGCGCGTCGCCGTCGACGAAGGGCCTGGCCTCGACCACCGTCCGCGACGTGGCCGGCCGGATGGGCACGTCGTGCGGGCTGATCCATCACTACTTCGACTCGATGGACGACGTGCTGGCGGCCGCGTTCGAGCAGGTGGCCCTGCAGGACCTCGCCCTGTCCGAGCGGCTGATGGCGGAGGTGCGCGGCGGCGGCTACGCGCGCGCGGCTAGCCCGGTCGAGGCGCTGCGCGTCTTCTTTCGGACGTACACCCCGGCCGACAAGGACTGGGCCTTCCAGCTGTGGCTCGACGCCTGGGCCGAGGCCGCCCGCCGGCCGGCCATCCAGGCCACGTCGCGTCGGCTCAACCTCGCCTGGCAGGCGCTCCTGAGCGGACCATCCGCGACGGCGTCGCCGATGGCGCGTTCCGCTGCGCCGATCCCGCGGGGCACCGCCTGGCGGATCTGTCGCCACGGCCCTGGCCCTCCAGGTCGTG
>CAVQSY010000088.1:0-3693 GCA_963716025.1 uncultured Chloroflexia bacterium | reverse complement strand
AGATCAGCAGCCCGGTCACGTCGCTGAGCGTCGAGACGAGGGGCCCGGACGCGCTAGCCGGGTCGAGCCCGGCCCGTCGCAGGGCGAACGGCAGCATGGAGCCGACGAGCGTCCCGAAGAGCACGACGGCCACCAGGCTGGCCGCGATCGTGAACGCGAGCAGCAGGTATTCGGTTTCGAAGGGCTCGCCGAGCGCGGCACCGATCACGACGCGGGCGAGGCCGAGCAGGCCGAGGGCCGTGCCCATGGTGAGGCCGGTTGCCAGTTCGCGGCGCGCGACCCGCCACCAGTCGCGCAGGCGGACCTCGTCGATGGTGAGTGCCCGAATGACGAGCGTGGACGCCTGCGAGCCGGAGTTGCCGCCGCTGCTCAGGATCAGCGGAATGAAGAACGCCAGTGCAGTGATCTGGGCCATGCTGTCGGAGTAGTTGCCGATCACGGTGGCGGTGAGCAGCTGGGCGAAGAACAGAATGACCAGCCAGCCGAGCCGCTTCCGGACGAGTGAAAGGAAGCCGGTCCGGAGGTAGGGCTCATCGAGGGCGGCCATACCGCCCAGCTTCTGGATGTCCTCCGTCGCTTCCTCCTCGACCACGTCCACGATGTCGTCCACCGTGACAATGCCCTTGAGCACGCCGGCGGAGTCGAGCACGGGCATGGCCAGCAGGTCGTGCTCGGAGAAGAGGTGGGCCACGGCCTCCTGGTCCAGTTCCTCGTGCGCGGTCACGATGTCCGTGGTCATGATCTCGCGGATGGTGCGGTTACCGGGCGCGGCGAAGAGGTCACGGAAGGAGATCACGCCGAGCAGGCGCTGGGCGTTGTCGAGCACGTACATGTAGTCAGATGGTCTCCGCCTCGATGCTCGCGACCGCCTGCCGGCGCAGGTAGGCGATGGCCTCATCCACGGTCATGTCGGGCCGGACCCGGGCGAAGCGGGAGCTCATGAGACCGCCCGCCTCGTCCTCGGCGTAGGCGAGCAGCGCGGAGACCTCACGGCGCTTGGTCTCGTCGAGCAGGTTGAGCAGGCCGGGCCTCGCATCTTCGTCGGCCGCCTGCACGAGGTCGGCGGCGTCATCGGGCGGGAGCAGGCGGATCCAGATCCGGCGCTCTGCGCCGGGCAGCGCGACCATCAGATCCGCCTGGTCGTGCGCGTCGAGGTCGAAGAAGAGTTCCTCGGCATCGCCGGGCTCGAGCGAGCGGAAGCCCGCGACCCGGTCCTCGATGGGCAGCAGCGACCAGGCCTCGGTCAGCTCGACGATGTCGATCTCGTGCCGATCGTTCATCCCCGTACCGTGCGGGTTGATGCCTCGCGGCGGCGCCGCCCACGTCGAGTGGATTGGACCACAACGTAACAGCCGCGCCGTCGGGCCGCGACGCCCGCCCGGTCGCGCCGACCCCTCGTCGATGTGACCCGCCTGTTACCGGTCCGTGCGCGCGCCGATATCCGGGGGCACTACTCTCCGGTGGGTGGCCGCCAGCCGCGCGCCGGCCGGTTCGCCCGGACGTCACGAACGAACAGGAAGAAGGGTCCATGCCATTGCGCCCGTCCGTCCGACTCCACCCGCGGAACGCGACGTCCCGGGTGCTCGTCTTCATCGCCTTGTTCGTCGCGACCCCGGTCGCCGGTCAGGGGATGGGCGAAGGCCGCAACAGCCGGGCGCCCGATACCGGCCGGATCGTGGGCCGCGTGATCGAAGCGCAGACCGGGCAGGGCCTGGTCGGCGTGATGATCCGGGTAGCGGAGACCGGCGTCGGCACGCTGAGCGGGCTGGACGGCCGGTACATCCTCAGCAACGTTCCAGCCGGCAAGGTCGCGCTGCACGTCGAGAGCCTCGGCTTCGCGCCCAAGCTGGTGACGGATGTGAGCGTGCCGAACGCGGGCGCGGTGGAGCAGAACGTCACCCTGGATGCTGCGGCCATCGCGTTGACGGCCATCGAGGTCTCGGCGGGCGCGGAACGGGGCAGCGTCAACCGGGCGCTCGACGCGCAGCGTACGGCGACCTCCATTGTGAACGCCATCACGGCGGAACAGATGTCGAAGAGCCCGGACGGCGACGCCGCCGCCGCGCTGCAGCGAGTGAGCGGCGTGACCGTACAGGACGGCAAATACGTATTCGTCCGGGGTCTGGGCGAGCGCTACACCACGACCTCCCTGAACGGTGCCCGGATCCCGAGTCCCGAGCCGGAACGCAAGGTGGTGCCGCTCGACATGTTCCCGACCGGCCTGCTCGAGACCATCACGACCTCGAAGACGTTCACGCCCGACCAGCCCGGCGATTTCAGCGGAGCGCAGGTCGACATCCGGACCCGCGAGTTCCCGGCCGCCCGCACGGTCACGTACTCGGTGTCGACCGGCTTCAACGACCGTGTGACAGGCCGGCGCCTGCCGCTGGCCCCGGCGGTCGGCATGGAATGGCTCGGCTACGCGGGCGCGGAGAGGCAGCTGCCGGATGCGGTCCGCGCGGCAGGCGATTTCACCGGCCAGGTCACGAATACCGCGATGAACACGATGGTCCACTCGTTCCGGAACGCCTGGTCGGCCCGCGACGGAACGGCGCCGCCGAACGGCTCCTTCAGCGTATCCCTGGGCGGCACGGACCCGGTCTTCGGCCGGAACATCTCCTACCTGGTTTCGGGCACGTACGCCAACGGCTCCGAGGTCCGGGCCGGCGAAGTCCGGGCGCAGGCGCTGGCCGGCCCCGGCGGGACCGCGCTCGAGGTGGATCGCTTCGCGGGTACGACCGGTCGCCGAAGCGTGCTATGGGGCGGGCTGCTCAACCTGTCCACCCTGGTCGGACAGCGCACGCGTTTGCAGTTCAACTCGACGTATAACCGGACGGCGGACAACGAAGCCCGCACCGAGTTCGGCACCAGCGAGAACTTCGGGGACCTGCCGCTCGCGATCGAACGCCTGCGTTTCGTCGAGCGAAGCGTCCTCTCGAGCCAGCTCAAGGGCGAGCACGAGCTGACGACGAATCACCGGCTCGACTGGGGCCTCACGGCCTCACAGGTCCAACGCAATGAGCCGGACCGCTCGGAGGTCATCTACGCGAAACAGTCCGATCCGGTCACCGGCGAGTCGTTGCCGCTCGCGTGGTTCAGCGTAGACACCGAGGCCGCCGTGCGCACCTTCGGCGCCCTGACCGAATCGAGCCTCGAGGCCGCGGGCAACTACCGGCTGACGTTCGGCGACCCGGCGCGTCAGAGCGTGCTCAAGCTCGGCGGCGCGTTCCGCCGCACCGATCGCGATTCGGACAACCGCGCATATGGCGTCTCCAGCGGCCAGCTCACGAGGGCCGAGCGCGAACTCGAGCCCGAGGAGATCTTCGACGGACGCTTCACGAGCGGCGGGGAGCCATTCCTCAGGATCACACCGCTCAGCCAGGGCGGGACCTACACTGCGGTCGACCGGCTCGCCGCCGGTTACGCCATGATCGAGCTTGGTCTGACCGACCGCATCCGACTGATCGGCGGTGCCCGCATCGAGAACGCGGTCACCGAAGTCACCGCCCAGCCCACCATCGGCCAGCCCGTCACCACCCGGCCGGAGCACACGGACCTGCTGCCGGCCGTGAGCCTGAACCTGCGGCTGACCGACCAGCAGTCGATCCGCCTCTCCGCGACCCGGACCCTGGCCCGTCCCGAATACCGCGAGCTGGCGCCGATCCAGTACCGGGACGTGCTCGGCGGCGAAAA
>CAVQSY010000087.1:0-14175 GCA_963716025.1 uncultured Chloroflexia bacterium | reverse complement strand
TGGGACAGGGTATCCCGTGGCGGCCTGCCCGGCCGTGGCGGCATGCCTGGCCAAGGTAGACGCCCTGGCCGAGGCGGCCAGCTTGGCCGAGGTAGACGCCCTGCACGCCGGCGAATGGGTCGCTGCCGGTGGTCGCGAGCGAGCAGTGGACGGCCGTCGGCAGGACCGAGTCGACGTGCGTGGGTGAGGTGAAGCCGGTGCGCCGCGATCGAGGTGCCGTCGGACACTTGCTGCTCCGGCGAGCGCGGCCCAGACTGGGGAACCATGGAGCATCCCGACGGGTCCGACGGCACAGAGCCGGACGACTGGGCTGTTCGATCACTCGACGAATCGGAGCGCCGCCTGAGAGAGGCCGACCGAGACGCGGCGCTGTCCGGATGGGGCAGCGCTGACTCGGTTGGGGGCGGCGCCGTTCTCGTGACGTCGCTGCTGGCCGCTGGACGTTGGCTCTGGCGAGCCATCGGGAGGAAGGGTCGATGACGAAATCGAGCACATAGGCTGGCCGAGCGTTCCCCCAGCCCCGTCCGGGGACGCTCACCGAGGCCACGGCGTGTAGCGATCTCGGTGCCGCAGGGTGCCCCTACACGCCGGTCACCGGGTCATTCGAGAGGGGAGGTGGGGTGGCTAACGGGGCTTGAACCCGTAACCTTCGGAGCCACAATCCGATGGATTCGGCCGATTTCGTGCTCAGGATGGCCGGCTGACAGCCTAGCTGACAGCCAAACGCCGATCGGGCCCCATTGCTGCGCGGGCCTGCCCGGTCCGGTGGAAGTGGCTGCTCGCGACGCGGTGCGGCGCCCACGCCGGCGCTTCTCATGGTCGGTCGGCGATGGGTACCCGAGGGCGCCGTGGCGGCGCACCCGGTCGTAGCGTGCGCGATGAGGTCGCCTAGGACTTGTGCCCCGGCTCGTCTCCGGCTACTCGAGCTTCTGGATCTCGCCGACGTGGAACAGTTCGGCTGGACAAGACGGGTCGGGCGGTTGGATCCAGGAGGCGTCGAGCCATTCGCGGAGCCCCTCTTCGTACTCGGGGGTGTCCGCCACCAGCGGCACGCCGCCGATCATGACGCGGTCACCATCCGACAGCCTCGTCGTGCCATAGCGTCGCTGCTCGATGACGATGCGCTGGTTCGCCGGTCGCCAGATCGTCGTGTCGGCCGGCCAGACGAGCGTGGTCGCGTTCTCGCCCGTGCTGGACGTGAGCGTCACGCAGTCATCCCCGATGGAGAGGAGTCCGGGTCCGAAGCCCGCATCGCCGGGTCCTCCTTCGGGCAGGACCGCGAGGGGACCCCAGTCCGTCCCGGCCGCGGTCTCGTCATCCACGACCTGGATCTCGACGGAAGCGACGAGCTCCGTCTCGTCCCTCTCGCCGGGCAGGCGGTAGCGCGCCAGGGCGTAGATGCGCCACGTGCCCGCGGGCAGTCGGAGCTCGGGATCGTCGAACCAGGCGGACCAGAAGTCGGCATCCGGGCCATTCGCGTCGTAGCCGCCGCTCTTGGTGAACGTGTAGGTCTCGACGTCTCCGACCTCGAAGTCGTATTGGCGACCAACAGGGCGCCAGCCCGGCGCAGCGTGGATGGGTCCATCGAGCTGCTCGGCGCCCCAGAAGACGAGCCCCGAGCCGGTGACGGTCATCGTCGGCTCCCTCCCGACGTAGGCGAGCGTGCCGCCGACCTCGATCGGCTCCCCGGCGGTCCACGTAGCCGGCGCCGAGATCTCGAGTTCGAACACGTGGTCGCTGGCACCCGCGGAGAGCACGACCCCAAGCGGGTCCGGTTCCGACTGGCCGTGCGCCGCCCCCGGCAGCGCGGCTACGAGGCTGATCGCGAGCAAGGCAGCGATCGGTCGCATCGTGGTCCCCCTTCGTGGCCTCATCATCCCGCGCCGAGACCGGAAGTCAATGCCTGCTGCGATCGCCGGGAACGGCCGCGATACCGGACTGCTGCGTCGCTCCACCTGCTGATCGACGAGATCGGGCGCATCATGGACGGGCCGACCGGCCGCTACTACGGCGAGGGACGCTGGGGGACAGGATGAAGCCGCGAGTACCCACCACGAGTGCGGGGCTGTCGATCCTCGCGAGCGGACTGCTCGCGCTGCTGCTCGCAGCCCCGCTGTCCGCGCAGTCGGAGACCGCACCGGCACCGTCCGCACCGGCACCGTCCGCCCTGCCCGTGGCCGACGGCGTGCTCGCCGACATGGGCTCGCCACGTCCCGGCCCGACGACCGACCCGGGTGCGGGCTTTGCTCCGGGCCTCGTGTGGCGACGTGCGGTGGACTCGGCGACGGATCCGATGCTCGCCGACGCCGGCACCCGGCCGCTGGCCATCGCCGCGGGACCGAGAGCCCTCGTGCTCGTGACCAGCGACGCCACGGGTGCGCCAGCGTTGTGGCACTCGGACGACGGGCATCGCTGGGCGCAGGTGGCGGACCTGCCCGGCGTCGAGGCGGGCACCGCGGTGAACGGGGTGACGGCGTACGCCAAGGGCTGGCTGGCCCACGGCACCGACGCCGATGGCGGTGTCGTCATCTGGACCTCGACCGACGGCCACGAGTGGCAACGGGTCGCCGACGCCAAGCTCGAGCCCTTCGAGGGCGCCACCATCGACGGCATCGTCGCCGCGGCCGACGGACTCTTCGTCTTCGGTCGAGCAGCCGGTGACACGGCCGCCGATCGCATCTGGAGCTCGCCCAACGGTCGCCGCTGGCGAGAGCGCGTCGAGTTCGCCCAGTTCCACGGGGGCGCCACGCTCACGGCCGCCGGGCCGATGGGCAACAGGTTCGTCACCTTCGGTCGCGCCGGCACGGGGAAGCCGGCCGTGTGGGTGGGCTCGAACCTCAGGATCAACTACATCACCCGCCAGTGGCGGGGCTCCGAGCCCGACCGACCGGCTCCGCCATCGGCCATGTACGTGGGTCGTGATGGCGCCATCGCCATCGTCGATGACACGCCCGAGAGTGAGCCGAGGGTGTGGCGCAGCATCAACGCCGGTGACTGGCGTCAAGTGGACGGGGAGGCGTCCTCGGCTCCGGGTGACCCGCCGGTCTATGCCGCCGATGGCGAGCTCATCATCGCCGATCGGGTGGCCGCTGACGGTCGGCACGAGATCAGCGTGAGCACCGCTGGCGAGACGTGGCAAGCGGTGCCGTCGGCTGGCGAGGTCCCTACGACCACCGCGCCGGTGCTGCTCGCCGCCCGGCTTCCGAGCGGTCGCCTGCCGGTGGCCACGACCTTCGGATTCAGGGTGGCCGGGGATGGCACGCGGCGACTGCTGACCGCGCGCGACGACGTGCGCCTAGTCGGCCCGCGCTGGCCCTGGGCGACGCCGCAGGAGCTCATCGACACGATGCTCGCCGACCCGAGGTTCAGGGACTGGCTCGACCGTCGGGACCGACCGAACCAGTGGTCCAACACGACGTTTCACGTGGTCGACAAGCGCAGCTTCTACTGGACCGAGCTCGGGTTCGAGGGTCCGGCGCCCGATGGCACCGTGCACATCGGCCTGTTCGCCGGCTCCTGGGGGCCGTTCGGGGGCGGCTACGGGCGGATGCTGCTCGATCCGTGGACCGGCCAGGTCCTGGGGTTCGCCACGTGAGCCGGGCGGGTCGAGGCCGACGAGCATCGCTGGGGCTCGAAGCCGTGCCGTACTCGCGCGGCACCGACTCCGATCGGACGTTGTGTCGAGCGATCCTGTACCCGTTTGGCGAGGAGCGATGAACGGCCGTACTCGGCGGGGGCTCCTGGCATCGGCCGTGACCGCAGCCGCCGTGGCAGCGATCGCCTCGCCGACCTTCGCAGCCGATGGTGCTGAGCCCACGGGGGAGCACGGACGCTGGGGCCAGGTGCCCTTCGAGGCAGGCTTGCGCGATGAGATCGGCGGGTCCAGCATCAGCGCCATCGCGGCTGGGACCACCACCGTCGTGGCCGTCGGCGCAGCACCGACTGGGGCAGCAGCCTGGACGTCGGTCGATGGCCTCAGCTGGCGGCGGGCGATCGCCCCGGCGTCGTGGAGCTACGGCGCCTGCAAGGGACTCTGGCCGATCCTGTACGACGTGGTCGCGACGCAGGACGGCTTCGTCGCCGTCGGCAGCGCGTGTGCCCCGGGGAGCCGGCGGGACATCGAGGGCGTCGTGTGGACCTCGACCGACGGCCGCACGTGGAAACGCGCCGCGCGGGGCGTCGATCGCGCCTTGTGGAGCGTCACCGAGCACGCCGATCGCCTCTATGCGAGCGGCGTGGCGTCGATCTGGGCGTCCGATGATGGCCGCGACTGGGAGCCGGTCTTCGAGAGCGACACCAGCCTCTCCCTCCGTGTCATCAGCTCCATCGGACCGGTCCTTTTCGCGGGCGGCAGTGGCTGGACGCATGAGGAGGGCCATCGTGCGGTCATCCTCGTCTCGAGCGATGGGGCCGACTGGAGTCACGCGGAGATCGGCGCGGACAGCTTCGGCTCGATCGCGGACGTCGCGGCTGTGGCCGACGGCTATGTCGCGATCGGGCAGGCCGACATCTCAGCGGCGGCATGGACCTCCTCAGACGGGCAGCGCTGGTCGCCCGTGGCCATGTCCGACCTTCCGGTCGGGGCAGTCCCCGGCCATGCCAGTGACCTGGTCGCGCTCACGACGCTGCCACACGGCGAGGCCATCGCCGTCCTCAACGACGAGGTCGGACGCGCCCGCATCCTTCGGTCGCTGGATGGATCGACATGGGATGTGGACCTCACGACCCCCGATGCGACGAGTGACGTCGGCTACTACCGTGCGACCGACGCCGTCGCCCTGCCCGGGCGGACGCTGGTGGTCGGGAGCTACGAAGATGGACCTCGAGGCGCGTCGGCAGCGGTCTGGACGAACCCACCGCCCGCCGCGGTCGCGGCCAGGGGCGGATGGTCCGCCGCCTGCCCCGGGGGCCCGGTGACACTGCTCGTGCTGCTTGAGATGTCGCCGGCGAGTCGAGTCGAGTGCTACGGCAAGCGAGAGTTGTCGTTCCGAGCCCTCATCGCCCGGCACGGCAGCGGGTTCCGAGAGTTCGGTTCGCCGCCGTACTGGCTCACCCTCGGCGAGGGTGGTGCGCTGGCCCTGCCGGCCGAGTCGCATCCGTTGACGACGATGGCATTGCTCCTTCACCGGCCTTCAAGCCCCGGCCATCGCGTCCGCTGGCCATACGGGGAGTGGGCCATCGTGCGGGGACACTTCGACCATCGTGCCGCGCGCGAGTGCTCCGAGCATCGGCAGGCTTGTCGAGCGGCGTTCGTCGTGACCGACGTCCAACGCGATAGCCGCGTCCGACGCCACCTCCGGCCGTGACCGTGCAGCGAGCATCGTTGGGGCTCACGTTGACGGTCGCGTTTACCCTCGGCGTGTCTTCGGTAGCCTCCCGGGGCGGAGGAGACCCGCCGCCTCGTGCAGGCGGTCAAGGGCGCGGGGTCTGGCTCAGGGCGCGAGGCGGTAGCGCGCCGCCAGGAAGTCGCCACCGGCCTCGCCCACCACGATGGCGCGGTCGCCATCGAGGAACAGGTCGGTCGCCTGTGGGCTCTCGCGTCCGGTGGTGGCCCGCAGGATGGCCCGGCCCCGGTTGCCGAAGCGGAAGCGCAGCGAGCCATCCGCCTCGAGCATGGCCAGCACGACCGCGTCCGAGGGCAGCGTGCGCCCTGGTACCCGCGTCCCCGCGACCAGCAGGCGTCCTCCGGGCAGAGGCTCGATGGCGCTCAGCCACTCGCGTTCGCCGAAGTCGATGGTGCGCCAGCCGTCGCGGTGGAAGCCCCGCGCCGGCTTGCCATCGCGGGTGAAGGCGACGACGAGGCCGTCGAGCTCCTGCGTGGGGTTGGCGTTGCCGGCCAGGCTGGCGAGGAAGATGCGCCCGCGGGCATCGATGGCGCCGGCGATGGGCCAGCCGGTCAGCTCATAGCGGGGCCAGACCGAGACGAAGGCGTTGTCGTCGATGGCACGCCCGAAGTCGCGGTCCCGTTTCCCGTCCGAGTCCCAGCGACGACCCGCCAGCCGCGCTCCCCCGCCTCCGAACGTGAGGACCTTGCCGTCCCCTTGGCGTAGGACGGTGCCATCGAAGTTGTCGCCTCTGGCGATGCCGCCCTGCCCGAAGCTCGGGTCGAGCTCGCCCTCCTCGGTGTAGCGCTCGAGCCGGTCGGTGGAGAGCAGGATGCGACCGTTCGACTGCACCGCGAGGGTCGCGGGCAGGAACGAGTCGCTGGCGGTGCGCACCACGCCATCAGCACCGAACGAGGGGTCCGGACTCCCGTCCGCGCGGAGCCGCACGAGCGCGTGGCGGTCATCGGTGCCGCGGACCGCGAGCACGATCCTGCCGTCGGGCGCCAGCGCCGCGGCCTCGGCCTCCCCGATGGCGATGCCAGCCACCACCAGCCGGCCGGCATTGCCGAAGCTCGAGTCGAGCCCGCCGCCGGGTAGCAGTCGGGCGAGCGCGATGCGACCGTCGTCGCCATCCTTCGTGTGCCCCACCAGGAGATAGCGGCCGCTGTCGAGTCGGAAGCCCGCCACCGCGCGATCGGCACCGCCGAGGTTGACCAGCGCCACGCCGCGATCCCCGAAGGTGCCGTCACGCGGGTTCCCCGCCGCCGCGGCCGTGCCGGCGACGATGGTGGCGGCGACCGCCAGGGCGACCACCCGGGCCCAGTGCACCCTGCTCGGCCACCATCTGCGTACAGCGTCCCGACGTGCCGACATCCCGAACCCCCCGTGCTGTGAGGGCTCGAGGATACTCCTCGGTCATCGCGCGCCTTGGCGGTGACAGGCGTACGATGCGCGGCGGGAGAGGGGAGCGGTTCCACGTATGGGGGGACCTGATCGATGGCTCGACTCGGGCGCGTGGCGCTGATCGCCGCGATCGTGGCCTTCTCGGCCTCTGACCTCGCGACCGCGTCCCAGCCCTCGCCGGAACCGGATCCATGATGGGCTCTCGAGTCATTGACGTCAGCAGCCAACCCGCCCGCGCCGTGCCCGGCACTCGCGGCCTGCGGGCCAGCCTGTGGCTCGCGGGCTCGATCGTCCTGACCGTGGCGGCGTTCCTGCCGGCCCTGGTCGTCGCGGACTCCGCCCGTCCCGACTTCGGCTGGCAAGCGAACGCCGTGTTCTTCGCTGTCGGCGGCTTCAGTTGGCTCCTGCTCGCATTCGCTGGCGCGGTGGTCATCGCACGCCTGCTCTCGCTCGGGCCGGTCGTCGATGGCAGGGCCGTCGCGATGGCGTTCGCGAGCCTGCTGGCGGGCACGCTCCTCTGCCTGGCCTACGGCGCGTGGACAGGGGCGTCCTACGGATCGTCCGACCCAAACAACCTCGGCATCGGCATCCTCATCCCTGCCGCCGCGGTCCTCTGCGCGCTGTACGCCGCGCTGAGCGCCGTCACACTCCGTCCGGCCTCGCTCGCATCGATCGTCGTGGGTGCGCTCGCCTTCGCCATGATCGCGGTCATCGGCCTCCTGAACCTGCCGGGGCTTGCGGATGGTCTCAGCCTGGGTGGCCTCCTGATGGCGGTTGCCGCCATCGGACTGGGCGCCGTCCTGGCGTGGGCGACGCTCGACCACCGGGTTCGGGAGTCGTGACATGCCGATGAGGCTCGCCTTGTCGGCATGCCCGGCGCTGCTGCCGGCCGTGCGCGGTCACGGTCGTGCCAGGTAGCTCAGAGGGGTGACGATGCGTTCCATGTCGGTCTTGGTCCTGGTCCTGGGTGTGTCGTTGCTCACGCCGTCAGCCGTGGCGGCACAGGAGGCGGCTCCCAGTCCCGCACCCAGCGACGGCCTGGCCCCCAACGCCGCGCGACCGCTGACGCACGACGAGCTCCTCGCCATTCGAGGCGAGCAGACGCGGGATGACGCGACCCTGGGCATGCTGGTGGCGGACGCCGTCATCGTCCGGAGCCCAGACAGGACCAGCCCGACCGACTGGCCGGTGGCCAGGGCTTCGGGGTCCTCCCACGCGAGGGGCACCCGGGCATCCCGTCGTGCGAGCCGACGATGTCGTCGCCGACCGGTATCCGGCCGACGCGCGCATCGAGGGCCTGCTGGCCATCGAGCACCTCTTCAACGATGGCCTCAAGTTCCGCGGCGAGGTCGCCACGCCGGGCGGCACGTACCTCACGCCCATCGAACCGCAGGCGATGGCGGCAGCCGATGCGCTGCCAGTCGGAGCGCTCATCGTGGCGCGGGCTGGTTCTCCCGCCTCGCGAGTCCGCAGCCCTGCCCCGAGGTGCCGGACGCGCTCGACCCGAACGACGCTGGGGGCCGCTCATCGCCCTTCGTACGCTGTCCGGGTGGCTGGCTCACAACGGACCCGGTGACCGAGGTCGACTCCGGTGACGCGACCGCCCCGCTCAGCTTCGGCATCCCCGTCCAGTACGGCGCGCTGGAGCGGTTCGGCGCGACCTGGCCGTGAGCCTCGCGCATGAGCCGGCCACGTACCTGCTGCGCCATGTCGCCAACCCCATCGAGGGCGCCGAGCCGGCGCTGGGGTGGGCGGTCATCGGACGCCTGGCGCCGATGGCCATCCCCGACCCGGTCACACCGGCCGACGCCGACGACAAGGTCCGGCCGACCCGGCTCGACTGGCAGCCTGGGCTGGAACGCCAGCCACCAGCCGATGTGCGCGGCATGCGCTCGACCGCCTGGAGCGGCAGCTTCGCCTCGATCCATGCCGGCGCCAACGGCGTGCTCTCGTCCTGGGTCTCAGCCGATGGGCGCGACTGGCAGGGCGCCTCGCTGCCTCGTGGCATCCGCTGGGTGAAAGCGCTGCTGCGACTCGACGACGGCCTCGTGCTCATCGCCGACGCGGCTCCCTTCGGCAAGGTGTGGCGCTACGACGTGTGGTCCTCGCGCGACGGTCTCGCCTGGCGGCGGGTGGCCCGACAGCGCATCCCCACGCCCGACCGGTTCGATAACTACCGGCGCATCGTCCACGGCTACTGGACCCTGGGCGACCGGATGTCGCGCTGAGACGTTCACGCAGCAGCCCTGCTGCGGACGCTCGTCGGGATGGACGCTCGTCGCCAACCGGGAGAATCCGCCCGACGAGACCTTCGCCTGGACGAGCGGCGATGGGGAGGCCTGGGTACGTCATCGGGCGCAGGGATTCCAGCCGTCCGGCGAGCACCGTGGGCACCAGATCAGCCAGGGCCGCGGCGAGCTGCTGGCGCTCTCGAGTCACCCGAGCTACGCCCTTCGGTCGCACCACGACGGCATCCGCTGGCGGACCATCGGGCGCTATCCGCAGCGGCTCGACCTCGACTCGGTGCCGACGCTGGTCGCTCGCTCGGGCGACGGCTTCGTGCTCGGGGCACGGCCTCGGGGCGCTGGCGATCATCGGGGGAGATCTTCGCCCTCTGGCGCAGCACGAACGGCGAGGACTGGCAGCGGACCTACGGCGGCAGACGGTTGACCGGCGTCCATCGTCGCGAGCGGCGCACCGTCATCGTCGCCGGCAACGACCAGGACGCCCGACCCCACGCCGACCCGCCGCCGGAGCTGCCGTGGCTCATCGTCTCGCAGGACGGCGGCCGAACCTGGGACGAATCGCTCGCCTGGGTCGGCGACACCGACTGGTGCCTGCGCTCGCTGACCGCCAGTCACGCGAGCGTGTCGCTCGACGCGGCCTGCGCCCGCCGACGGGCATCGACGTACGTCGTCACGCTCCCGGGTCGACGACCGCCCGGCTCGACAGACGGCGAGTGACCATGCCGCGCAAGTCGAGGGAGGGAACCGCCATGGGACCCCGCACCTGGTCGTGGCCGTGGCCGCCGCACTCATGTCGTTGGTATCGTCACGCCACCACCGGCCGCAGCGGAGTGCCGATCCCGGATCCGTGGCCGCAGATGCGCGAGGCGGCCCCATCGGCGAAGCGGTCGCCATCGGGACCGTCCGCGACGTCCGAGGTGGAGCGTCGAAGACCGCCGGCGGGCGGGAGGTCACCGGCTTCACGCTCGAGGTGACGCGACGATGTGAAGGGCTCGGGTCCGGCCAGCATCCGCCTGCCAGCGGTCGCCACCGACGACGGGCTGCATCGGCTCGAGGCTCTGGGTGCGCGAGGGCGAGCGCATCGCCGGTCGCCTTCGGAGGCCGGGCCAAGGGCATCGCGGGGCCGGTCTCGGCGGTCGCCTTCATGGGTGACGAACCCGGCGCGTCCGAGGTCGACCCAACCACCCGATGTCGATGATGGAAGTGGTCACCGCGCCGCAGCTGCGCCAGCTCGCGCGGCTGCCGGTCGGGTCCGCTGCTCTACTTCGTCGCCGACGATGGCCGAGGACCGGCGCTCTGGCGCAGCGACGGCACGACAAGGGACGGCATCGTCGTCCGCCCGCGCGGGGCCGGGCCACGCGAACCGCGCGACCTCGTGACCGACGGCCGATACCTGTACTTCTCGGCGCGGACCGACGGCGCGGACGGGAGCTGTGATCAGCGACGGCTCGGCCCCGGAACGAGGCTGCTGCGCGACATCCGGCGGGCCGAGGACTCCGACCCCGACGGCTGTCGGCGGCATGGCGGCGTCGCGTTCGCCGCCGACGACGGGACGCACGGGCGGGAGCCCTGGTCCGTCAGCGGCTGGAACGGCCGCGTGCCGCCTCGGTGCGTGACGTGAACCGCACCCCGACCGCTCGGCGAGCTCCGATCCGATCGAGATCACATCGCTCAGAGGGCGAGATCGTCGCCAGCCTCGACGATGGCATCCATGGCCGCGAGCCTGCCGTTTCGGTGCCAGGCGGTGGTCGACCTGATCCCAGGCGCGGCGAGCCCGCCCCCCACGACTTCACCGATGGCTGGTATACGTGGTTCGTCGCCGACGCCCCGGGTCGGCGCGGACGTGCTGTACGCCTGCGACGAGTACGCGGGCATCCGGTGCGGTGTCGGCCGCGGACAGCTCGTCGGCGGCGTGACCGCGCTCGCGGCCACGTCGACTACGCGTACGTCGTAGCCGCCGACACCTCTGTGGCCCAGCCTCGGGCGGGCGCAGCTCGAGTGGCAGGACTTTCGACCCGGTCTGCACGGACGAGGCGAGGACCGGCGACGGCCATCCTGTCGGCCCCACCGCCTCGTCCGACCCTCCGCCTCGAGGGTCCGATCAGCCGGCTCGCGATGCGCGATGACCGCCTTACCTCGTGGTCGATGAGCTGAGCGGCACCGAGCTGTGGACGAGCGATGGGACGCCGAGGTGCACGGCCCCAGTCCTCGATCTTCCCGATGCCGACCTCGATCCGCCGACCTCGTCGTGAACGGCAAGGCCTCTGGTTCTCGGCGGATCCCGACGATGGCACCGGGCGGGCCCTGGATGAGCGATGGCACCGCCGACGGTACGAGGCCGGTGGCTGACATCGGTTCCGACGGCGACTCCGACCTGACCGAGTTCCTCGGCTTCCGCGGGCAGGTCGTGTTCACGGCGGACGACGGAGGGCATGGGCGTGAGCTCTGGCTGAGCGACGGGACGCACCAGCACCGGCTGCTGCTGACATCCATTCCCGGTTTCCGGCTCGGCTCCGACCTTCCAGCTTCGTCCTCCGAGTCGCACCGGAGTAGAGTCCATCGCGATGCCTCGCCGCCCCATCATCGCCTCGGTCACCGCCCTAGCAACATCATCACGCTCGCGGCGCCGAGCACCCGCACCTCGATGGAAGGCTCCTGTCTCGCTGAGCCCGCCGACGCCTCCCGAGGCCACGCCTCGAGGCCAGCGGCAAGCCTCGACGCGGCTCGGTGCCATCGAAGTCAACAGCGACGCCGTCGCCGACTACGACGCCGAACATGATCGTGCGGCTGAGCCTGGTCCGGCGTACCGCGGGCGCAACGACCTGCAACCGCCTGGGGCGACCAGGTGTCGAGGTTCGTGCCCGTCCCGCCGGGCCTGCGAGGCAGTGGTCGGGCTGCCGGCGGCGGTGCAGGACATCGGCGCTTCACCGGTGCCAAGGTCGATGACGCCGGCCATCGTCACCGACGACACCATCGGCGAGCTGGTCGTCGACCTGCGGCTGCAACGACCGGCGCCAGATTTCGACGAGTTCACTGACCACTTCGGCAGACCATCGCCATCATCTTCGTCGACGTCCTCGCCGTTCATCCAAGGTCGCCCGCTCGGTGGCGGAGTACGGTCTACAGCGGCATCGGTGGCTTCAGCCCGGGCGAGGCGCGGCCCTGGTCGCAGCGGCCTCCTCGGGCGCCTTGCCGTCGAGCTCTCCCTCGACGAGGTCCGGGCGTGCCAGATTCTCCGCAGCCCTTCCATGCAGACCATGGCGCTGCTGGCCCATGCCGGCGAGGAACCTGTGGAAGTACCGGCGACGCAGGTCGCGATGCACCTCCCATGACCTCGCTCGATGGCTTCGTCATCACGCTCCAGCCCGAGACCAGCGGATTGACCCGTCACCATCCTCTGCACCAACACCGCATTCGTAGCCAGGTCGAGGCGCCTGTCGGCGGAGTGGCTCGGCGACACAATGGACCTTGCCTTCACCAACGACACGCTCGATGCATTCCTCGCGGCCTTCCCGGTCGACCAGGTCGCCCTGCGGTGGATGACCAGTTCTACGACGGCACGTCGGCGGCCGGCGAAGGGCGCCCTCATCGGCGGTCCGTTCGTCTCGCGGCAGGTGAAACCGGCAGCCGCGTCGATACGAAGCGGTCCTCGAGACGTATCGCACCCAGGAAGGCCTGGACGCGTTCCTCGATGGAGTCACCGCGAGCCCTGGCTTCGTCGGCTTCTCCGGTGGAGCAGCGCGACCGTCCTGCTCTTCGCGCGCAACAGCGTCCGCCGGAAGGCGATCCAAAGGCTCGCGGCTATGGCATCCGCAGTGTTCCAGGGTTCGGGCTTCTCCGGCCTCCACAGCAGATGAAATCTTCACGCTCAAGCAGGTCGACGAATTCCAGGCCACCCCTCGCGGACATCCTCGCCGAGCACCAGCTCGACCGACAAGCTCGGACTCAGCTTCGACCTGGACAGAAAGCCGGCGGCGTTCATCCGGCGTTCCGACCCGGATGCCGAAGTGTCGATCAGGGAAGCCGTCAGGGAGCGCTTGGGCAAGCGCGTCGTTGAACTGTGGTTCTTCGACCAACCGGTGGGCGAGTAAGGCCACTCGAGCGTTGCCTTCGGCCCCGGCTTCGTCTCCACTTGTGAAGCTCCGCACTACTCGCTGTATCTGCTCGTGGCGGGGATGCTCGTCCTCGCGGGTGCCAGTGTGTCGCTTCTCGGGCTCCTGAGGAGACGCGTCGCCCGTTGAACGTCGGGTCGGCTGCGCCAGTCAGGTCAGACCCTACGCGCCGGCATCGAGCGGGTGGACCCAGCGGAGGCTCCGGAACCGGGCGAAGCCCCGGTCGGCGCTGTACCAGGTCGCACCGTTCTCCACCGCGATGGCCGCGTGATACGCGTCGGGTACGTCATTGCCACGGGCGCCGATCTCGCGGCAGAGCTCCACGAAGATGTCCCAGTGGCGCTCTCCCGGGCTGACCGACACGGCGTTCGGTGACGACCGCAGCGCCTGGACGAACTCGACCGCCGTCGCCAGGGGCGTCGGCTCCCGGAAGACCCGATGGTGGGTCACGACCCTCAGGAACCCGGACAGGACGAGGCTGGAGAGCGCGAGCGGCTCGTCGTCGCGCCGGATCTGCTCCAGCCAGTCTCGGTACCGCTCGTGGTCCGGGCTCTCGGGCCGGTGGGCGTAGACGAGGACGTTGACGTCAACGCATCGCATCGAGCGAGACGTCCTCGTCCATGGCCTCAGCGACCGATCGGTTCGATGTCAGGTCGACCCCGGGCATGACCCCGCTTCCCCCGTACACGGGGAGAGCCGCGATCGACATCGTCGTTCCGCGTGGGCCGGAACGCGAGCTGGATGGCGTCTTCGATGACCTGGCCGATCGTCCGGTCCGACCGGTCGGCGACCTGCTTCACGCGGCGATACACCTCGTCATCGATGCGGATGGTCGTCCTCATGCGAGCATCATAGCATCAGAGATGAGCGTCTTGGTGCTCAGCGGCCAGACCAGCGCCGGGCTCAAGTCCCTACTCCGTCCAGATGCTCACCAGGAACTCGCCGGTGGCGGCGTCGAGGAAGACGTAGACGTTGTCGATGACCACCGACGCTGCCGGCGTGCCGTCCTCGGTCACCGGTCCGGGATCGACGATGCCCATGCCCGAGAGGTGCACGTTCCACACCGCACGGTCCTCGATCGGCTCGAGC
>CAVQSY010000086.1:0-5716 GCA_963716025.1 uncultured Chloroflexia bacterium | reverse complement strand
GGCGGCGTCTCGCCTAGGACTTCCCGAACGAGACCCCGCGCTCCTGAGGGAGCGGCGAGCGCGCTGGTCGGCCGCCTCGCCAGAGCGAGCGCAGTCCTCGGGCCGCCGATCGTGACTTCCACGGCCAAGCCGGGCGACACTGCCACGTCGCTGGAAGCCACGCTCGACACGTCCGAGCTCCTAGGTCCGCCGACCGGCGGCGATCGACAGCAACGCACCGGTGAGCGCAGCTGCACCGGCAGCCATCACCCAACCCGTGAGATCGGGAGCAGTGCATGACGAGGAGCTGGTAGGCGTCACGACGGTCGTACAGCTTGCGTTCGCGGCGGCGATCAGCCCGAGCGCAGTCGCGCCAGCCCCCATCAGGAGTCCAGCCACCGGCGCGACGACGTGATGCGATCGAACGACCGCCAGCGCGAACGCCAAGGCCGGAAGCAAGCCGAGCGGGCCGACGAGGAGGGTGAGGAACCCCGATGCCGCGCCCACAACCAGACCCGAAAGCCACCCTGAGAGCTTCGAGGCTGGCTTGGCGGCCGCGTGGGCTGGCGTCGGTTCCACGGAGTCTCGGGTCTCGGACCCGGGAGCTGCATCCGGAAGCCGCCCCTCGTTGAGGCAAGCGAGCAGCTCAACGCGCCCGGTCACCCCCAGCTTGGCGTAGATGCTCGCGAGGTGACTTCGGACTGTTGCCTCCGAGATCGTGAACTCGGCCGCGATCTCGCGCGCCGCCAACCCGGTCACCGCCGCGGAGAGGATCTCGCGTTCACGCCCCGAGAGGAGCGACAGGTCCAGCGGCCCGTGGCGCGAAGGAGCCGGCTGAGGGTCACTCACGACACAATCATGGTCCCGGACGGTGCCCAACGTCATCCTTCGAACCGATGAAACGGCAAGGATGGCCGCGAGTCAATAGTCCCGACGGCAGAGCCCGGCTGACGCGCGGCTTCCGCTCGGCGCGTCAGCGCGCACGCCAACGCACCGCGCATCACGGGCGTCGTCTGCGGGGTGCACGCAGAAGCGATCGAGGACCCGCTCATGCAGCGGATCCGGCACCTCGACACGCTGGTGGACGAGCTCGCCAAGGGTCGGGCGCTGGAGAAGGTCCTGCGCACCTGAGGGCGTTCGCGGACGCGCAGGAGGGCACGTCCGCGCCGCACGTCCGACGGTCGCATCGTCGAACCCGTTACCGATGAGGGCTTCTGGTGCGCAGCGTGACCTCCTCCGCGCTGTTCGTGGCCGGGGCGTTCGTGCTGTTCGACGTGCTCCTCATCGCCGAGGGTCTGGGCCTGATCGGGTGGACGAGGTCCGAGCCTGCGCGACGGGCCTCGCTCAGGCGCGCCCCCGGCTTGACTGCGCGTCGAGCTGCTGGCGGATGCGTCCGGCGATCGCCTCCTCGATGACCGTATCGGGATCGCGCAGGCCGCCCAGGCTCGCCTTGACGCCCACCAGACCCGCGTACAGCGGCGGACACGTCGGGCAGGTCTCGAGATGCGCCTCGACCGCCGATCGCGTGTCCGCGTCGAGCTCGCCGTCGAGGTACGCCGACACGTGTCGGCGGGCACGCCAGCAGCGCAGCGGCTGGGCAAGGCTCGCGAGGCGTCGCTCATCACCCTCGGCGAGGGCGCTCACCAGCATCATTCGTCCCCTTCGCAGGCGCTGCTTCGTCGCCGGCAGCCCGGCGTCCATGGCACGGCCGATCTCGACCGCGGTCCAGCCGACGACGTCGTGGAGCACGACCGGCACCCGGTAGATGACCGGGAGGCGCGCCAGCGCATCCTCGAGCTCGTCGCGGAGCTCCGCCCGCTCGAGCACGCGCTCGGGGGCGACAGAGTAGTGGTCGTCCCGCCAGTCGGCCTCGACGGCATCGATGTCGAGCTCGTCGCGATGGACCCGCGAGCGGTCGATGACCCGGTTGACCAGGCTGCGCCGAAGCCACGCTGACAACGCGGCCGCGTCGCGCAGCTGGTCGCGTCGGCGCCAGGCGCCCACGATCGTCTCCTGGGCACAGTCCTCCGCCTGGTCCGCGTCACGGACCAGGCGGGTGGCGAGCCGGACAAGCCGCGGCAGCTCGGCGACCAGCTGATCGGCGAACGCATCGCTGGCGGTGCCGTCCCCTGGTGCCGGTGTGGTCGGATCGTCCATGGACTGGGCAGCAGGTCCCGTGTTCAGTCGGTGGCTCGCCTGGTGCTCACGCCGAGCAGCGCGTACAGCGGGCAGAAGCCAACGATACCCGTCACGATCAGGACGGCCGCGATGAGCCAGACCGCGTAGGCGACCGGTCCGGTCACGACGCCCGCGATCGCGAGGCCGGTGAGGCCGAGACCGGCCATGATCCGGATGATCCGGTCAAGAGGCGATTCGTCGATGGTCAGCTTCATGGCTGGGTGCTCCTTGCGGCGGGTCCGTTGCCCGCTTCCACTCGATGGACGAGACGACCCGGCGAATGGATACATGGGCCGCGGTGTATCCCTTCGCCCGCGTGGCACGTCAACGATGTGAACGACGCGGCCGCAGATTCGGGTCGACACCACGGAGGACACCAGCGTGCAGACCGCACCGCTCCCTCGCCCGCGGCTCACGACCCGCGCCCTCCGGCGCTGGGTGCCCCCGCTCGTGCGATCGACACCGGCGCTCGTGTCCGCGTACCTCCTGCCGGGTCGGGTCCCGCCGCCGGTCCGCGAAGCGGCGATGCTGGGCGTGACCTCGATCAATCGCTGCGAAGCCTGCGAGGCGTTCCACGGCCGCTGGGCCAGGGTCGTCGGGCTGAAGCTGGACGACCTGTCGGCCGACGAGGCGGCAGCCTACGAGTTCGGGCAGCGCGTCGCGGTGGCGGGACCCGAGAACCCGCAGCCGCCGATGCGGCTCAGCGCGCGACACCGGCGGGAGCTCCTCGCCGTGTCGATCCTGATGGCTCGCCAGCCTCTCGGGCAACCGGTTCCTCGCCCGTCGCTCCGACCGATCCGGCCTCCAGGTGGGCGACGTTCGCACGGCCCGGCTGCTTGATGCCGGGATGCGCGCAGCCGACCGACTTGGGCTGCGACGCGCCCGCTCACGGGTGGCCGGGGGCGCCCGGGGCGACACGCTGGAGATCGGCATCGGGACGGGATCGGATCTCGGGATCTATCCCGCCGGCACGGCCATCCACGGTGTCGATGTCAGCGCACCCGCCCTCTCCGTGGCCGCCGAGCGCGCCGAGCGCGATGGCCACGATGTGTCGTTGCTCGAGGGAGACGCCGCGGCCCTGCCGTTCGCCGACGCGTCGTTCGACACCGTCGTCGCGACGTTCGTCCTGTGCTCGGTCGGTGACGTGGAGCAGAGCCTCCGCGAGGTCCGCCGCGTGCTGCGCCCGGGCGGCACGATCCGCCTGCTCGAGCACGCCCGCTCCCACCACCGCTCGATCGGCACCATCCAGGAGCGAACCGCGCCGGCCTGGGCCCGCGTGAGTGGCGGCTGCCGCCTCGACCACGACATCCGGCGCGCCGTCCGAGAGGTCGGTCTCACCGTGATCGAGGAGCGGATCCGGCTCGGTGGGCTCCTCGTGGAGATCGTGGCGGCCTGAGCAGGGGCTGGCCCCGGAGGCTGTCCGGCTGACCCAGGCGGCCTGCGCGCACGGACTGGCGCTCGCGCTGCCCGAAAAGGCTGAACTGGCGCCGGACAGGTGCTGGGCGCGTGTCAGCAACCTGCGACATCCTGATCGAGGGCCGCGATGAATGGCTGGCCGCGGTGAGGCGGACGGCTTTGAGGCCCGTGCTCGCAGTGGCGCGGCCGAGCGAGCAACGGACCGCTAGG
This sequence comes from uncultured Chloroflexia bacterium, assembly GCA_963716025.1. GTDB lineage: Bacteria > Chloroflexota > Limnocylindria > Limnocylindrales > CSP1-4 > CAIXZV01. The sequence continues at coordinate 1,933 of CAVQSY010000086.1, read as the reverse complement.
TCCGGGTGGCCGAAGCCGTGCTGGCGGCCGGATCCGAGAAGGCGGCCGTCCACCGCCAGGGGCTCTCGCATTCGACGGTCAGGCACCACCTCGCCAGTGCGCGGTCGAAGGTGGGAGGGACGACGACCGCTCAGCTCGTCTGGAGCTTGACCCCACGCCTGCCGGAGCCCGACGGTGTGGTCAGGGCGTCGCGCACTCCGCGGCCGGCGGGCCGGACGGCGCGCCGTCGGTCACGTCCAGCTCCGGGGAGATCCCCAGCGTCAGCGGCAGCCGGCCTGCGAGCTCGCCACTCGACCAGATGATCTCGACGGGGAACTCGCCCGGCAGGTCCGCTGGATCACCGGCCCAGCCGTCGAGCGCGGCATCGAAAGTGGAGTCCGCCCCGACCGCGAGCGTGGCGACGAGCCGCCCGTCTTCCGTGAAGCGGTCGGGCGTCACGGCAATCGAGACGGTGCCGCCGCAGGGCCGGGCGGCGGTGGCAGGCGCCGAGAGCGGCGGGCCCACCTGGACCATGATCGCCCGAGCGGAGGCGTTCACCACCGTGACGACCCGGCCGGGATCCGGGGTCGGGGCCGGCGCGCCACAGCCGGCCAGGACCACGGCCATGAGCGCGATCGGCGGCGCGGTGCGGATCCTCACGAGCGGCTTCCCCGGGCTGGCGGACGACCGGCGTCAATCCTCGCGGCCGCCCCTGCGCGCGTCAAGGAGCACCCCAGCTTCGTTCTTCCGACCCAGGTGTTCTTGCGCACTTCGGCTCGTTGGTCTTGCGCCGGACCACTGGCTTCCCGTTGACGTCGCCGCCGCTGAGCGAGAAAGCGGATCGCGAACTCGGCCTCCGCTAGGGCCTACCAGCAGGCGCTCCGTGCAGTGCCTCGGGAGGAAGCCCGTCGCGACGACGGCGACAGGCTCGAGGCAAGGGCCCAGGTGTTCGCGCCCGAGTCGGCGACCGGGATGGCTGCGATGGCGGGCGCGAAGGCGACGGGATCGGTCGCGGCGTCGCCGCGCGCGCCCTCGGTGCCTGCCATCGACGGTGTCACGTTCGAGATCCGGTCCGAGCGACCACGGCGAAGTCGGGCGCGTTCGGGTCGAACACGCCACCAGCGACGTCGGCCACGAGCGACTGGACGTGCAACCCCGACCGGCCGAGCTCGCTGGCGAGCGTGTCCGGGTCGAAGTGCTGGAGCCAGTTGTAATACGTGCGGGTGTGGTCAGCCTCGACGATCTCGTACCTGTCGAGGGTCAGCATCGGATCGTCGTACTTGAACGTGTTGGCGAACCCGAAGTACGGGCGTGGCGACCAGAACCCGGCATGAGCGACGAGCCGTATGACGCCGCCTCGCGACGGGTCTCGTAGAAGGCGAGGGAGTGGACGTCGAACAGGAACGACCCTCCCGGAGCCAGCCAGCCCGCGACCTTGCCGAGCAGCTGGCGTCGCTGATCAGGATCGAGCGCGCAGTAGTCACAGAAGATCATGGTGATGAGCTCGAACCGCTCGTCCGTCTCGTACGCCAGGTAGTTCTCGTTCACGTACGAGACGGGAAGCCCTTCCCGGGCCGCGACCGCTCGCGCGTAGCGGATCGAGCGGCTGGAGAAGTCCACCCCGGTCACGGACGCCCCGGTCCGCGCCAGGCGCCTGGCGTAGAGTCCGGGGCCGCAGCCGAGATCGAGGGCCCGTGTCCCGCGCACGAGTTCGAAGGTCTCGCCGATCCAGGCGACCGACGCTTCGATGACGTCGGTCCGCCGCGACGCCAGGCCGTTCGACCCGTCGAGGTGGGCCTTGAGCATCATCTTCGAGATGTGCGGGTCGGTCCACAGCGCGTCGGTCGCGGGGTGTGACCAGGGCCCCGCGAGTGTTGATCCCCTGGAGATACGTGAACAGGCTGAACGTGGACGAGGGTGTCGGCGCGATGGTCAGAGGCCGATCGTTCACCAG
>CAVQSY010000085.1:0-44221 GCA_963716025.1 uncultured Chloroflexia bacterium | reverse complement strand
CGTCCCGCGACGGGCACACTGCCGCCGCGCATTCGCACTCACTCATGCGATTCATCCGGGTGGTTTTTTTCGAGTATCGTCCGGACTGCCTCCAGCCCGACATCGAGCAATACGAGGAACTGAAACCCTGCTCCTTCCCCCGCACGAAGAAGAGCGTCGGTGACCTGGTCCGCCACGGCCCGCCCGGCGTCGGCCGCGATGTCGAACCCGACCACGTGCGCGCCCTGCGTCGCGAACACCTCGGCGATCGCCCTGCCGATGCCGCGGGCGGTACCCGTGATCAGCGCCACGCGACCTGCAAGCCTGCCGTCCATCTGTTCCTGCTCCTGCAGCCGGCCCCCGGTCCACGCGACCCGGCGGCGTCTAGACGAGGATCACCTCGACCCCGGCGCTTCGCGCCTGCTCCACCTCGTGGGGATCGGCGCCGGCGCCCGTCACGAGGACGTCGACACCTGTCAGCGGGACGATCGGCGTGAAGCCCTGGCGACCGATCTTGCTCGCGTCCGCGACCACCACCACGCGTCTGGCCACGGCCGCGATGACCGCCCCGACCTCGGCCACCAGCACGTGAGGCGTCGTGAGTCCGGCGCGAACGGTGAGTCCGTCGCAGCCGATGAACGCGACATCCGCGGACAGGTCCCGCAGGTCCGCCACGGTCTGCGGGCCCACGAGAGCCTCGTGCTCGGGGAGGTACAGCCCGCCCAGGCAGATGAGGTGCGGATTGTCCCAGCGGCTCACCTCGTCGAGAACCGGCAGGGAGCTGGTGACGATCGTCAGGGCGCTCGCCCGCTGCGGCGACCGGCCCACGTGGTTCGCGACCTGGGCGACGGTGGTGCCCGAGTCGAACACGACCACCTCACCGGGGTTGACCAGGGAGGCCGCCGCGAGGCCGATCCTGCGCTTCTCGTCGTAGGCAACCCGCTCCCGCAGCGCGAAGTCGTCGCGAGCCTGGCGGCGGGTCAAGGCCACCGCTCCTCCGTGGATCCGCCGTAGCCGCCCCTGGTCCTCGAGCATTGTCAGGTCCCGGCGGATCGACACCTCGGTGACGCCGAACCGGCTCGCCAGGTCGCCCACGGATACCTGCGGCACCCGCTCGACGAGATCGACGATCAGGTTGCGGCGCTCCGCGACCGTCACACTGCCCGTGACCTCCGACCCGACATCGTCGGGGATCGTTTCGTGCGCGCTCACTTGCCCATCCCCATCGTGAGGCCCGTGATGAGCTGGCGCTGGAAGAAGAGGTAGATGATGACCGCCGGCAGGAGGCTCACGATGGACCCCGCCATGATCAGGGGTACGGGGATGATGCGCGAGCTCTGGAGGGTGGCGAGGCCGACGGTGATCGTCCTGACCTCGGGCTGCTGGAGGAACAGGAGCCCGATCAACAGGTCACCCCAGATCTGGATGAACTGGAGGACGGCGACCGTGATGACGGCCGGGACCGCGAGCGGCACCATGATGGTCCGGAAGACATGCGCATACGAAGCCCCGTCGACAAGGGAGGCCTCGATGATCTCGTCCGGGATGCCCCGGAAATAGGTGGTCATCAGGTAGGTACCGAAGGGGATGCCCAGGACCGCGTAGACGAGGATCGGCCCCGGGTACTGGTTGATGAGCCCGACGCTCGCGATGTTCACGAACTCGGGAATGATGATCGACTGGACCGGGATCATCATGCCGGCCAGGATCCCCACGAACAGCAGTGGAGCCAGTGGAAACCGGAGCTTGGCGAACGCGAAGCCGGCCATCGTGCTGACCGTCACGATCAGTGCCACCGCTGAGACGGTGACGATGCTCGAGTTGACCATCTGCTGAACGACGGGCAGCGTGTCGAACAGGGCGATCCAGCTGTCAAGCGAATACCCGCTGCCGGTCAGGAACTGGTCGCGAGAGCGGAACGAGACCTGGAGCATGTACGCGAACGGGAACAGCATCACGACGGCGACGACCAGCAGCACGACGAAGGTCGCACCACGCTTCAGGCGGCGGGAGAGCGACATCGTTGGCTCCTAGCTGCTGCGGTCCCGGAGGAGCCGCAGCTGGATGAGGCTGATGCCGAACACGATCACGAACAGGACCACGCCGACGGCGGCGGCGTATCCGAAATCGCCTTGCGAGAACGCCGTCTGGTAGACGAAGAACTCGAGCGTGGTCGTCCCGAACCCGGGTCCCCCGGTGGTCATCACGAAGATCAGGCTGAACAGGGCGGTGAAGCCGGTGATCAGCGTGAGCACGAAGGCGAACTGGATGAAGCGCATCAGGAGCGGGATGGTGATGTGGCGGAACATCGCGAACGCACTCGCCCCATCGACTCGAGCCGCCTCGTAGACATCCCGGTCCAGCGTCGCCATGCCCGTGATGAACACGATCGTGTTGGTCCCGAACACCGACCAGATGAAGGTGATCGCCACGGCACCCATCGCGGACAGCTCGGAGGCGAGCATGTCCGTCTGGATGGGGATTCCGAACGTGGCGAGCACGCTGTTGAGCATGCCCCGCTGGGCGAAGACGCGGACGGCAACGATCCCGATGACGACCCAGGAGATCGCCGTTGGCAGGAAGTACACGGACCGGAAGAACCGCCAGCCGAACACGTGCTCGTTGAGCAGGAACGCGATCGCGAGCGGGATCAGGATGGCGAACGGGATCGCGGCGAGCAGGATCACGTTGTTGAGCACGACCCGCCAGAACGTCGGGTCGGTGAACAGGCGCTCGTAGTTCGCGAAACCGATGAAGGTCGCGTTGATCCCGTTCCAGCGGGTCAGGCTGTAGTAGAAGGTCTGGGCGATCGGCAGCGCGAGCAGCAGCGCATACAGGATGACCGCCGGCAGCGAGAAGAGGATCCCGGCTCGCCGCTCCGCGCGCCGGAGCCGGCCCGTCGAACGGGATGGCCTGGACTCGGCAGGGGCGGGCGGCGCGAGGGCAGCGATGTCTGTCACCCGTTCGGCTCCGAGGTTCGAGGGGCTGGGGTCACCTCGCGGCAGCCCCAACCCCCCTCGGGCAGCTCGCTACTTGAGCTGGTTCTTCGACTCAGCCGGCAGGCCGTCGAGGGTCTGCGCCATGCTCTTGAGCGCGTCAGCCATCGACTGCGCGCCGCCGAACGCGGCGTTGAGCACCTTGGTGCCGGTATCGCTGACCTCGGGCTGGATCACATTGTCGATCATCGGGTAGCGCGTGAAGCCCTGGTCCATCGCCAACGCCAGGAGATCCTTGGCCATCCGCTGATCGCTCGAGAAGCCTTCCTTGGTCGGGATGATCCCGTTGTCCGCGATGATCTGCTGCCCCTCGTCGGAGGCCATGAAGGCCAGGAACGCGGCCGCCTCGGTCTTGTGCGCGGAGTAGGTGGTCATCCCGAACCCGTCGCCGCCGAACTCGACCACGCCCTTGATCGGCGTGTCGGAGAACGGCGGGACGAAGACCCCGACCGTGTCGCCCATCTTCTCCTGGAACTCGGCGATCTGCCAGGTCCCCTCCATCGTCATGGCGGCCTGGCCCGCCTCGAACTGCGCCACCGAGTCCTGGTTGGTGAGGACGTCCGAGTTGGTGCATCCCTTCGTGAACAGGGATCCCCACTTCTCGAACTGGGCGAGGACGGCGGGATCGGTCCACGGGATCTCACCCGTGTACAGGCCCTTCCACTGGTCGGGGCCGAGGTACATCATCAGGTAGCTGACGTCGTACCAGGGGTAGAAGCCACCGCCCAGGGCCTGACCGCCGGTCCCGTAGGTGAACGGCGTGATCCCCGCTGCCTTGAGCTTGTCGCAGGCCGAGAACAGCTCGTCCCAGGTTGTCGGGAAGGTCGTGATCCCCGCCTGGCTGAACAGGTCCTTGTTGTAGAACCCGTTGTAGAACTGCAGGTCGAGGGGAACCACGAGCACGCCGTCATCGGCGTTGAAGTTGAGCGACGCGAAGTCGATGCCCTTCATCTTCTTGAGCTCGTCCAAGGGGACGAGGTCGTTGAGCGGCTGCAGGTAGTCGGCGTACTTGAGGTCGAACAGGCCGGTCCACTGGGTGGCGAGATCGGGCCCGGTCTTCGAGATGGCAGCCGCCTGGAGCAGGTCGAAGTACTGGTCGGCCGGCTGCGACACGACCTTGACGGTGATGCCCGGGTTCTTGGCCTCGAACCCCTTGACGAGCGCTTCGGTCGCCATGGCGTTGGCCTCGGTGCCGTAGTTGTGCCACAGCGTCAGCTCGACCGGCTCGGCTGGCGCCGGCGTCTCGCCCGCGGCAGAAGGCGGCGCCGCGGTTGCCGGTGCGGCGGTGTTCGAGGCCCCGCCGCAGGCCTGCGCGATGACGGCGACCAGCATCAGCGACGCGGCCGCCAGGCTCAACTTGCGATCCGGCACGGACTCACTCCTTCCCCACGTTCGGGGACCTCCTCCGGAGATGGCAGCCCGAGACGCGGGCGTGCTCGACCCGGAACACTCATGGCGGGCACACTACTCCCCGGGCCGAACCGGCGTCAATTCGAACATCAAACGATCATGGTTGAAGGTTGGAAAACGCCCCAGCACGGCTCACCTGCACCAGATTGACCGGCACACGGCCCCTCGAATTGACATTCGACTCGCCATTCGCAACCATTGGATGAGCAAACGATCAACAATCCGTCGGTTTCGCGGCCACCTGCCCCAGCCAACGGACGCCAAAGAGGTGCACGGTGAGCACGGGTGAGATCATCCGAATGCGGCGGCTGTTCGACGAAGGCCGCAATGCCGTGGTCGTCGCCATCGACCACGGGCTCTACAACGGACCACGGCCCGGCTTTGAGAACCTGGCCCCGGTTGTCGATCGGCTCCGTGGCGCGGACGCCATCCTGCTCAGCCCCGGCATGGTCGCCCACGTCAGCTCGGTGTTCGAGCGGCGCGGTGCCCCCGCGATGATCCTGAGGCTGAACTGGGGCACGCAGTACGCTACCCAGTGGGGCTACACGGAGAGCCGGAGCGTGCCCATGATCTCGGCCACGCAGGCGGTCTCGCTGGGCGCGGACATCGTGCTGGTCGGGATGTCGATCAAGACCGGCTCCGAGGCGGTCGACGCGGAGAACGTCGCCCAGGTCGCGCGCAGCGTGGCCGAGAAGCGCGAGGCCGGTGTCCCGATCATCGGCGAGGTCTACCCCGCCGGCCACGAGGACATCGCTCCCGAAGAGCGTCACGAGCAGATCTCGATCGGCTGCAGGATCGCGGCCGAGCTGGGTGCCGACCTGGTCAAGACGTTCCACACCGGGGCGCGCTTTGCTGAGATCGTCCAGTCCACGCCCGTGCCCATCCTGGCGCTCGGCGCCCGCAAGACCCCTCGTGAGATCGACGCCCTCGAGCTGGCCGCGCAGGCGGTCCGCGACGGCGCCCGGGGTGTCGTCTTCGGCCGCAACGTCATCGGCGCGCGCAGCCCTGAGCGCTTCCTCGAGGCCCTCCAGGAGGTCGTGAAGCTCGGCGTCGAGCCCGCATCGGCCGCGGCCAAGCACGGTCTCGATTGACGCCCGGGGGGCCATGGACCGCCTGATCGGCCTCGACATCGGCACCACCGCGGTCAAGGCCGGACTGTTCGACGCCTCCGGCGCCTGCCTGGCGGTCGCAGTGGAGGAGTACCGGCTCGAGCATCCCGGACCGGACCGCGTCGAGCTGGACGCCGAGCGCTACTGGACGGCGGCACAGGCCGCGATCCGGCGGGTCGTCGCCGGAGGAGACGGGGACGCGGTCGCCGCCATCGCGGTCTCGAGCCAGGGCGAGACGATCGTGCCCGTCGACCGGTCCGGCAGCGCCCTTGCGCCGGCGCTGGTCTGGCTGGACAACCGGGCGAGCGCGGAGGCCGGCGAGCTCGCCCGCCAGGTGCCCGACAACGTTGCCTACGACGTGACGGGGATCCCGACGATCGTCCCGACCTGGCCGGCCTGCAAGATCCTCTGGTGGCGGCGCCACGCTCCCGACGTGTTCGCGGCCGCCGACCGGTTCCTGCTGGTGGAGGACCTGCTGCTCCACCGGCTCACCGGGCGCTTCACCACCGAGGGCGGCATCCAGTGCACCTCGCTCCTGTTCGACATCCGTGCCGGCCGCTGGTGGCCGGAGATGCTCGACCTCGTGGGCATCAGCCCCTCACGGCTGCCGGAGCTCGCGACCCCCGGCGAGGTGGTCGGCACGCTGCAGGCCTCGGCGGCGGATGCCCTCGGCCTCGACCGGCGCGTGCGCGTGGTCGCGGGCGGGATGGACCAGGGGGCAGGAGCGGTCGGGGTCGGGAACGTGCGGCCCGGGATGGTCTCCGAGAGCACGGGTGGTGCCCTGACGGTCCAGGCCTCGGTCGCCGGGCACGGACGCGACCCCAGCCGCCAGACGCCCGTCTACGTTCACTCGGCGCCGGGATCGTACCTCTACTGCCCGGTGTGCCCGACGGGCGGCATGGCGCTCACCTGGTTCCGGGATGCCTTCGGGCAGGACGAGATCGACCGCGCGGCGGCCGGAGGCCCCAGCGCCTACGACCAGCTCACCGCGCTTGCCGCGACCGTGCCGCCCGGGTCGGACGGGCTGCTGATGCTCCCCCACCTGGCCGGTGCCTTCAGCCCCGAGTACGAGCCGCTGGCCCGGGGCGTGTTCAGTGGCATCACCCTCCACCACGGGAAGGCCCACTTCGTGCGCGCCGTGCTCGAGGCCGTGGCATTCATGCTGCGACGGAACGTGGAGCTGCTCGCCGGCGCCGGCGCGTCCGCGACCGAGATCCTGTCCCACGGGGGCGGTGCGCGGAGCCCGCTGTGGAACCAGGTCAAGGCGGACGTGTGCGGCGTTCCGGTGCTCACCCTCGACGGCGACGATGCGGCCATTCGCGGGGATGCGATGCTGGCCGGCGTGGCGGCCGGGATCTTCGCGGATCTCGACGAGGCGGGACGTGCGATGGTCAGGACCCGCCGTCGGTACACGCCGGACCCAGTCGCCGTCGAAACGTACTCAGAGGCCTACGGGCGCTACGTCGAGCTGTTCGACGCGCTCCGGCCGGTGTTCACGCGAACCGCCGGTGAGCGACGCTCCAACGGCGATCAGCGGCCCTAGCAGACTGGAAGGAGAGCTCACGATGGTGGCTCGCGCGAAGATCGGCGTCCTCGTCATGGCCCTGCTCGAGGACGACTACAACAAGACGGCGCACATGCGCCCGGCCGCGACCGCCGCTGCCCGGGAGATTGCCGATGCCCTGGGCGAGTACGGCGACGTCGTCCATGCCGGGCTGGTGGAGGACGAGCCCCAGGCAGCGGCCGCGGCGCGCCTGTTCAACGCCGAGGACGTGGACATCATCGTCGCCCTCGAGCTCGCCTACACCAAGGGCATGGTCCCTGCCCGCTGCCTCATCGACACCACGGCGCCCGTCCTGGTGTGGAACACCCAGAAGGTGCGCCGCCTGGGCGAGGAAGACGGCTTCGACGTCGTGATGCTCAACTCGGGGATGGCCGGGATGCCCGAGCTCACGGCCGTGCTGCTGCGGACCGGCCGTGAGTTCGAGATGGTCACCTCCCACTGGGACGACCCGGACGGCCGGCGCCGGATCCGGGAGATCATCACGGCCGCCGCCGTCCGCCGCCGCCTGCGGACCGCCCGCGTCGCGCTCGTCGGCCACCCGTTCGAGGGGATGACGGACTTGATGTTCGACGGGCTCTCCCTGCGGCAGGACATCGGACCCGTGGTGTGGCCGCTGGAGCCGGAGAAGGTCGCCGTCCGGTTCGGGGAGATCGAGCAGGCCGCCGTCGACGAGACGGCCGCCGCCGAGCGGGCGAAGCACGCCGTGGACATGGAACCCGACTTGTTCGAGCGGTCGGTACGCCTTGCGCTCGCGATCGAGTCCGTCGTGCGGGAGCAGGGCTTCGACGCCTTCACGGCCTTCGACCAGGTCTGGCTGACCGACCCCCGGGTGGGGATCATTCCGTCGTTCGGGACCGGCCGCCTGTGCCAGATCGGGATCCCCGCCGCCCCAGAGGGCGATGTGACCTGCGCCGTGGCCCAGCTGATCATGCAGGAGCTGGCCGGCCAGTCCACGACCGTCGAGAACTACGTGATCGACTTTGACAACAACGCGGTGATGTTCAGCCACGACGGGCACGGCAATCCGGCCCTGGGCACCCCCGGCGAGACCAAGGTCAAGCACTCGATCTACTACCGCGGCGTGCACGGCTTCGGCGCGGGATTCGAGTTCGCCTACGCGCCGGGGCCGGTGACCAACCTCGCCCTGGTCACGATCGGCGAGGGCCTGTGGAGGTTCGTGATCTCGGAAGGCGAGTTCCTGCCGTTCCCGCCCCGGCCGATCTCGGCACCCCAGACGCTGTTCCGCCACCACGAGCTCCAGATCGCCGACTGGTGCGACGCCTGGTGCCGCGCCGGCGCCACACATCACATGGCCGCTGCCCAGGGCAGCTGGACGAGCGAGCTCCTCGTCCTGGCCCGGATGCTGGGCATCGACGCCGTGGTCGTGTAGCACGCCGAGAGCGACCGCTTCGAGCACGAGGACCAGGGTGGAACACGCGATCACCATCAACCCGCCGTTCTTCGAGATCGGACCCAAGACCTACATGTGGGGCCGGGCGATCGTGGACCTGGCCCGGGCCGCGGACACGCTCGGTCGCCGATACCGGGTCCAGGTCATCCTGACCCCACAGGCGGTGGACATCGCCCCGGTGGCCGCCGCGGTGAACGACGTCCTCGTGTTCGCGCAGCACGTTGACGCCGGGCCACCGGGCAGGGGGATCGGCGCGACCCTGCCCGAGGCGGTCAAGGCCGCCGGCGCCCGTGGCGTGCTGCTCAATCACGTGGAACGCCGGCTTGCTCCCGACGAGCTCGCCCGCACCATGGAGCGGGCCCGCGACGTGGGCCTCGCGACCCTGGTCTGCGCCGACGACGAGCGCGACGCGGTCGAGATCGCCCGCCTCGGCCCCACGGCGATGATCGTCGAGGAGCCGCGGCTGATCGGCGGCGGCACGCGGGACGATTCGGGCCCCGCGGTGATCGCCATGATCAACGACGCGATCCGGCGGGTGGACCCGTCGATCCGCGTGCTCCATGGAGCGGGCATCAAGGGCCCGTCCGATGTGTACGACGTCATCGCCGCAGGGGCGGAGGGGACGGGTGCCACCAGCGCGATCTTCACTGCGGCCGATCCCGCCGCGACCCTGGAGCTCATGCTCAGGGCCGTTCGCGAGGCCTGGGACCGCACCCATGCCAAGGAGACTCCATGACCGTCGCCCACGTGTCCTTCGCCATCCAGTCCGACCGGCGCCCCACCTTCGAGGACGTGACCGACCGGGTCGCGGAGGCGCTTGCCGGGACCGCCATCCGGGAGGGAATCCTCGTCGTCTTCTCCCAGCACACGACCTGCAGCGTGCTGATCCAGGAGGCGTCGGACGACGTGGACTACTGGGGAACGGACCTCCTGATGCAGGACCTGGTCGGCGTCCTCGAGGGGATCATCCCGACCTGCCGGACGGAGGGCCAGTACCGCCACCCGGGGCCGAAGCACATCGAGGCCGCCGCCGGCCGCGATGAGCTCCCCTCGTGGTCCCTCAACACCGACGCCCACCTCCGGTCCGTGATCCTCGGGCGGTCACAGACGATCCCCGTGACCGACGGCGCGATGGTCCTCGGCGAGTTCGGGCGCATCTACTTCGCGGACTTCGACCAGGTCCGGGCTCGGCAGCGAACGGTCAGGGTGACGGTCATCGGCGAGTAGGAAGGATCGCCTCGCGATCCCGCAGTCCGGCCGGCCCGCTCAGCCCTCGAACGGGGTCGCGGGGTGGCCGGACGTCCCGGAGCGCACCACGAACAGCCCGCCCGCGAACGGCTGATCGGCAAGCTGGGCATCGGTGAGCCCGTCACGGGCCGAGGTCACGTACAGGTCCGTGAGATCCCGCCCGCCAAAGGCACAGCTGGTGGGTCTCGACACGGGGAGAGGGACGATCCTGTCGAGGGTCCCGTCGGGCGCATAGCGCCGGAGCTGCCAGCCGTCCCAGAGCGCCACCCACAGGCAGCCGTCGACGTCGATCGTCAGCCCGTCGGGAAGTCCAACGTCCGCCGCGATCCCCACCAGTCGTCGCCGGCCCGTCGCGAGACCGGAAGCGGCGTCGAAGTCGAGCACGTCGATGCCATGCGTCGCCGAGTCCACGAAGTACATCCGCGTCTCGTCGTGGCTCCACGCCATCCCGTTCGAGATCGTCAGGCGGGACAGCACCGCGTCCACAGTCCCGGCCGGGGCCACCCGGTACAGCGTCCCGGCTCCCGGGCGCGCGTCGTGGGCCATGGACCCGACCCACAGCCGGCCGCACGGGTCGACCTTCGCGTCGTTGAGGCGCGTTCCCCCGTCATGCGCCTCGATCGGAGCGAGGCATCGCAGCGGGCCGTCGTCCGTGTCGCAGATCCAGACACCGTCCCCGAGGGTGAGGGCGAGGCCGCCGGCGCGCCGCGCGATCACGGCGCTCACGACCCCGTCCAGCCGGCGGACCGTCGCCGCGAGGGCGGCTGGGTCGAGCTGCCACACGGCGTGCCCGGTGATATCGACCCAGCGGAGCGTGCCGGCGGCCGGATCCCAGGCGGGTGCCTCCCCGAGCCCGTTGGCGCAGTCCAGGACCAGCTCGCATTCGCTGCCCGGCGACATGCCGCGTTTCCTCCTCAGGTGCTAGTTGTCGGTGCCCGCGAGGACGCTCCGGTCCACCGCGAACGGCGCGAGCCGCGCGTCCAGGAGCCGCAGCTCGCGATCGAGCAGGGCATCGATGTCTCGCAGCCGTTCATCGGCGCCGGCTGCCTCGAGCAGGGCCTGCCGGCGGTCCGGCTCAACCTGGACGATCCCGGTCAGCAGGTACGACAACGCGCTCGGGTCGTCGGGGATGCGGAGGGCTGCGGTCGCTGCCTCGGGATCGTCGATCGGAACGGGAATCGGCTCCGTCTCGATGGGCGCAAGTTCGCGCCCACCGCCGGCGGTGGGCCCCCCGTCGTCGCCCCCGTCGTCGCCCCCGTCGTCGCCCCCGTCGACGTCGTCGTCGTCGCCCCCGTCGACGTCGTCGTCCTCCTCGTCAACCTCCGTCTCGACCTCCATCTGGACGTCGATTGGCTCGGCGGACTCTCCGTCCCGCGGCTGGAGCAGCCGGAGATAGTCCACGAACCGGCGAGTCACCCGCCCGGCGAGCGTCTCGGTCGCCTCGACGTCGCCGACCGGCGCGTCCGGAAACGGGTCCACCTCGGCGACGAGATAGGACGCGACATCGGTGCGCACATCGCGGACGACGAACCTCGACGTGCCGACGATCAGCAGGTCCCAGCGGCCGTCGGCGTAGCGGCTCGCCTCCCGGATCTCGGCGGCGGTGCCGACACCGGCGATGGACAGCTCCCGGGGGGTGCCATCCCGCGGAGCCACGTCGCTGCCACCCCGGATCAGCACGACACCGAACGGCGATGACGTGTCGAGGCAATGCCGGACCATCTGCCGGTAGCGCTCCTCGAAGATGTGGAGCGGCAGGGCGATGCCCGGGGCGAGCACGGTGTGGAGCGGGAACAGCGGGATCTGCATCTGGCCTCCAGCCAGCCTACGCCACCCGGGCGAACCGGAACGCGAACCGCCGCCGGGAGCTCCCGGCGGCGGTGGTGGTCGCGGTGGATCGCGGCGGGACCGGGCGCGTCACCCGTCCGCCACGGACGGGGTTCAGTGGGAGCAGGAGCGCGGCGATCCGGCCTCGTCCTCGGTGCGGAAGCTGGAACCGCAGCCGCAGCCGGACACGGCGTTCGGGTTGTTGACGGTGAAGCCGGCGCCCATCAGCGTGTCGACATAGTCGATCTCGGAGCCCTTGATCAGCGGCACGCTGTTCGCGTCGATGTAGACGCGAACGCCATTGGCATGGAGGACGTTGTCGTCCGCGGTCGGCTGGTCCTCGAGCATCATGCCGTAGCGATAGCCCGAGCACCCGCCCGAGTACACGTACACACGCAGGCCGATGTCAGCGCTGGTCTCGTCCTTGGTGAGCTCGGCCAGCTTGGCGGCGGCGGCGTCGGTGAGCGAGACGACCGTCGGCGCAGTCCCGATCGCGGGCGTGACACCGACCGGCGGCGTGGCGTCGATCATGGGATGGTCTCCTATCGGGTCGCTGGCTCCGCCCCAACCCGGGTGCGCGAGCATGGTCGATCCTACGCAGCGCAACGGATTTCGTCCAGCACCCGCGACGAAACCCTCGTGGGAAGCGCGGCCGCCGGACGCGTCAGCCGTCGATGCGCTCGACGATGGTCGCGATGCCCTGGCCGACGCCGATGCACATCGTGGCGAGCCCGTAGCGTCCCCCGCTGCGCTCCAGCTCGTGGACAAGCATCGTGAGCAGGCGCGCTCCAGAGGCACCCAGCGGGTGCCCCAGCGCGATCGCCCCACCATTGGGGTTCACCCGCATGGGGTCCAGGCCCAGGACGTCCATGCAGGCCACGGACTGGGAGGCAAACGCCTCGTTGAGCTCGACCACGTCGATGTCCGCGACATCGAGCCCTGCCCTCGCCAGCGCCTTGCGGATCGCGGGCACCGGCCCGATCCCCATGACGTCGGGGGGGACGCCGGCAACGGCCGTCGAGATGACACGGGCCATCGGCCGCAGGCCGAGCTCACGGGCGCGGTCGGCCTCCACGAGGAGCGCCGCCGAGGCGCCATCGTTGATCCCGGAGCTGTTGCCGGCGGTCACGGACCCCCCGGCCCGGAACGCGGGCCTGAGCTCGGCCAGCGCCTGCGCGGTGCTGTCCGGCCGGGGGTGCTCGTCGTGGTCCACGATCGTGACGGCGCCCTTCCGGCCGGCGACCTCCACGGGCACCAGCTGGGAGTCGAACCGCCCCTCGCCGATCGCCGCCGCAGCCCGCCGCTGGCTCTCGAGCGCGAACGCATCCTGTCGCTCGCGGGTCACGGCGTGCTCGTCCGCAACGCGCTCGGCCGTCTCGCCCAGGGAGATGGGCGGGTAGGCCTGCTGCATGCGCGGGTTGACGAACCGCCAGCCGAGCGTCGTGTCCTCCATCGTGCGCGCGCCGCGGTCGTAGGCAGACTCGGGCTTGAGCATCACGTAGGGCGCGCGGGTCATCGATTCCACGCCGCCCGCGATGAACACGTCGCCGTCGCCGGCGGCGATGGCGTGGCTTGCCGTGTTGATCGCCTGGAGCCCAGACCCGCACAGGCGGTTCACGGTCTGGCCGGCGACCTCGACCGGCAGGCCCGCGAGCAGCGCCGCCATGCGGGCCACGTTCCGGTTGTCCTCGCCGGCCTGGTTGGCACAGCCGAGGATCACATCCTCCACCAGTGCGGCGTCGAGGCCGGCCCGATCGACGACCGCCCGGATCACGAGCGCGGCGAGGTCGTCGGGCGGGACGGCGGCCAGGGCACCCCCGTAGCGGCCGATCGGCGTCCGGACGGCATCGATGATCCAGGTCTCGAGGAGCGGGCGGTCAAGCGGTCGAGGCATGGGTTGATTGTAGGAGCCCCGGTACCAGGACCATCGGCTGCCCGCGAGCCGGTAATCCGCCGGGCCGCCGGGCGTTCTGCCCCCGACAGCCATCTTCGGCCGCGCATGCGGCCCGCAGCGGGGAGCACGACCATGAGCCTGAACGACGATCGGATCGAGGAGATGGACACGCTGGGGCGGCGGATCCCGCAGCCGGAAACGCACCGGGGACCGCGCCTCCGGGACGGACTCTCCGTCCCCGCCGCCGCGGTCGGCGTGCTCGTGCTCGCGACGCTCGTGCTGGGAGCCGGCGGGTTCCGGCCCGGACCCGACGCGTCCGTGACGGCGGGGGATGGCGTGACGCCGGCAGGCGGCGAGGCCGTTGGCGTCGGGACGGGCGATACCGGTGACGGGGACGTCGCCGGCCGCCTCGGTGGCGAGCGCGACGACGCCTCCAAGCCGGCCACCGAGGGCACCGATCCCGGCGAGACGAAGGAGCCGGGCGAGGAGCCTCGATTCCACCAAGGACCCGGAGCCCACGGAGCCCACGGCCGGCAAGATGGACCTGGCGGTCGTCGTTCGCGACGGCAAGGTGCGGCTCGAATGGACCGCCTGCGAGGCCGAGGACGTCGCCCGGCTGAAGGTCGTCCGTTCGGCGGACGAGGCCGTCCGCTGGCCGGCCGGTGAGCGCGACACGCTGATCGCCGCCCTGGAGCCGCGTGCGTCCGCCCACACCGACGCCAGCCCACCCGAGGGCCGCAAGAGCTGGTATCGCGTGTTCGCTGTCGCCGAGGTCGAGGGCGAGCACGTCGTCCGGTGCGCCTCGGACGTGGAGCGGGCCTTCGTGCCCGGCCCCGAGCCCACCGACAAGCCGACCCCCGAGCCTACCGACAAGCCCGACGTCGCCGCCCTCGAGCTGGCCGTCAAGCTCCGGGAGGGCCTCCCCTTCGTCGACTGGAGCGCCTGCAAGGCCGACGGGTTCGACGACTACAAGGTGGTCGCGTCCAAGGACTCGACGGTCCGCTGGCCGGCCGGCGACAACGACTGGCTGGCCGCCGCCATCGGCGAGCGCGACGTCACCGCCTTCTGGGACAAGGAGGCTCCGGCCGGCAAGACCCTCTGGTACCGCGTGTTCTGCGTCCGCGCCTCGGACCACGGCTACCAGGTCCTCGCCGCGTCACCGGCAAAGGCGGTGACGACGCCGGCAGCGGACCCGGGACCCAAGCCGGAGCCGGTGGAGCTCGGCATCGAGGCCGGGGTCGAGGGCTCGACGGTCTGGCTGGACTGGGAGACCTGCGACTCCGACGGCTTCGTGTACTACAAGGTCGTCCGCGCGCGGCACGACCACCCGTCCTACCTGCCATGGACCGACGGCACCGAGCTGGTCGGCGTGATCGAGAACCCGGGCGCCAGCGCCTTCGAGGATCTCGGCGTCGAGTCGGGTGACACCTGGTTCTACCGCGTGCAGTCGATCGGGCGCTGGAACGGCGAGAAGGTCCTCCTGGGCCAGACCCGGGTCGTGCGGGTCGAGATCCCCTGAGCTGATGCCGGGGCGGCGGGAGCGCATCGATCGGCCTATCGCACCGGTACCCCCGGAGGGTAGGCCGAGGCTCCCCCGCCCCGCAGCATGGCCCCTTGATGGAGCTCCGTCATGGCACTCGGATGGATCCGGCGCACGAGCGCTCGCTGGTCGAGCGCGTGGCGTCGGATCCCGCCGCGTTCGGCGAGCTCTATGACTACTACCTGCCCCGGATCTATGCCTACCTGGTGCGACGGGTGGAGGAGCGGACCGTGGCCGAGGATTTGACGGCCACGACCTTCGAGCGGGCGCTGTCGGCGCTGCGGTCGGGGTCGTTCCGGAACGACTCGTTCGGCGGCTGGCTGTACCGGGTGGCCGGCAATGCCCTGGTCGACCACGTCCGGCGCGGGCGCCGGTACGTGCCGCTGGGGATCCGCGCCGCCGATGGAGCCTGGGACGCCGTTGACGCCTCGGCGGCGGTGGACGAGTCCGCGATGGCCGCGTTCAGCGCGGCCCTGGAGCGCGACTCGCTGGCCGGCGCGCTCAGGACGCTGCCCGAGCACCATCGGGCGGTCGTCGTCCTGCGGTACGTGGATGGCCTGGAGCCCGCGGAGGTCGCCGAGGCGCTGGGCTGCTCGCGGCCCACGGCGGCCGTGCGGCTGCACCGTGCCCTCCGGGCGCTGCGGGACGTCATGACCCGGGAGTCCTCCGATGTCGCCTGAGGACCACCCGATGCCGGACGACATCCTGATCCCGTTCGACGATGACCTGCTGGACCCGGAGCTCGCCGCGATCGACGCCGAGCTGGAGCGGGCCGGCGTCCGCCTCCAGCGCTCGCGCCAGCGCGACGGACGCGAGCGCCCGGACCGCGCCTTCGCCGCCGGCCTGCGGGACCGGCTCCTGCGCGAGGCCGCGCAACCGTCGGCCGGCCCATCCGCCACCCCGGGAGCCCGCGCCGACGCTGCCGACGGGACGCCGCGCCGGCTGCACGGCCGCACGATCCCGAGGACGCCGTCGGTCCTCCCCGCCCCGCGCTGGACCATCCTCGGTCTCGCCGCGGCGCTCATCGTCGCGCTCGTCGGGGTCGGCAATGGCCACCTGTTCACCGCGCCGCCGGCCGCCCGGGTCACCGAGGCCTCCGGCGCGACCCTGGTGCGGGCCGGTCGCACGACGGCCCTGGCCGGTGGCGACGAGCTCCGCGCCGGGGACACCGTGCGTGTCGGCAGCGGTGGTCGCGCGTCCCTGGCGCTGGGTGGCGGGGCCGTGCGCCTCGCCGGCGGCGCGGCGCTCCGGATCGA
The DNA here is from genome assembly GCA_963716025.1 of uncultured Chloroflexia bacterium. GTDB lineage: Bacteria > Chloroflexota > Limnocylindria > Limnocylindrales > CSP1-4 > CAIXZV01. Next base: position 27,987 of record CAVQSY010000085.1, on the reverse strand, counting down.
CCGGCTCGACGGCGGCGTGACCCTGGAGCAGCTGGCGGGCCGAGCCTGGCACCGCGTCGCGCTCGCCGATGGCCAGGCCTACCGGGTCGCCACGGGCGACCTGCGCTGGACCGCGCTGGGCACGGCCTTCGACCTCGTCCGCGAACCGCTCGGGTCCGCCAACGTCGAGCGAGTGCGGCTCGTCGCCGTCCAGCACGGCGTCGCCCTCGCCGGGCCGGATCTCGCCCTGCGCGTCGACGAGGGCCGGGAGGCGGTCGTGCTGATCGGGGCGGGCACGCCCCAGGTGCAGCTCGACGCCACGGGCTCGGAGGTCCTGCGCGATGCCTGGCTCCTGGCGAACGCGCGGCTCGACCGGGCGGCCGGCTTCGGCGTCGGCCTGCTGGAGACCGCGCTCGTGGACCCGGGGCCGTCGACCGCTCCGGCTCCCGCGTCGTCGACGCCCGTGAGCCGGGATCCAGGGGTCAACCCCGACCCCTCGGCCGGCCCGACCAGCAGCCCCGGGGCGACGGCCACGACGAAGCCCAGGCCGTCACCCACGAAGAAGCCAGAGCCCAAGCCGGCCGGGACGGCCACGCCGAAGCCGACCCCGAAGCCGACCCCGAAGCCGACCGAGAGGCCGGTCGCGAGCCTCGCGATCGAGGGGCTCGCCTGTGCCGGGACCGCGTTGCTCGGGTGGGACACCTACGAAGGCTCAGGCTTCAACCACTACACGGTGCTGCGGTCCGGATCGCCGTTCGACACGCCCGCGGCCTATCCGCCTCCGGCCGGTATCGACGCCCTCGGGGAGTCGTACACCACGGACCGCTTCGCCACGACCTTCGCGGACTGGACCCTCAAGGGCAACACCTACTGGTACCGCGCGGTCGCCTTCAACGGGAAGGACAAGGTCATCGGCGAGTCGAGCCTCGTGAAGCTGACCGGGACGGGCGTCGCCAACCTCGGCCCGTTCGGAGCGACGCCCAAGGACGGCGGCATCGAGGCCTCGTGGTCCCCGTACGAAGGCCCCGGCGCCTGCTTCACCTACTACAAGGTCTCCTGGTCGGCCACCAATCCCAATCCCAGCTACCTCGGCGACAGGGACGGCGCCCAGGCGGTCGATGGCAAGGGCACCGGGTCGGCCGTCATCGGCATCGAGCCGGGCACCTGGTACGTCCGGGTCGAGGCGGTGCGGAGCGACTTCGGGATCAAGGTGATCGTCGGCAAGAGCGACGTGGTGCAGGTCACCGTCCCCTGAGACGCGCCGTGATCCAGCGTCCGGTCGGACCTGCGCCCCCTAGCGTCCCGACCAGGCCGGCGGCCGCTTCTCGACGAACGCGGCCATCCCCTCCGCCTGGTCCTCGGTGTCGAACAACGCCTCGAAGCGGCGGCGCTCCTCGCGCAGCCCCGCGCCCAGCGGCTCCTCCTGCGCCGCGACGATCGACGCCTTGGCCGCCTGCACCGCGAGCGGGGGCATGGCCGCAATCCGGCCCGCGAGCTCGAGCGCCCGGTCAACCGTCTCCGCAGCGGGCACCACGAGCGACACGAGGCCCATCGCCGCCGCCTCGCTCGCACCGATCCGCCGTCCGGTGAGGATCAGCTCCATCGCCCGGGCCTTGCCGATGGCGCGTGTCAGCCGCTGCGTGCCGCCCGCACCCGGGATCACGCCGATCTGGATCTCCGGCTGAGCGAACTGGGCATCGTCACCGGCCACGATCATGTCGCAGGCCATGGCGAGCTCGCAGCCGCCGCCCAGCGCATAGCCGCGAACCGCGGCGATCACGGGCGTCGAGAGGTGCCCGATCCGGTCCAGCGGCGCGAACGGATCCGCTTCGTGCAGGCTCCGTGGCGTCTGGCCGGCGAGCTCGCGGATGTCGGCGCCGGCCGCGAACGCCCGCTCGCGACTGCCGGTGATGACGATGGCGCGGCATTGTGGATCCGCATCCAGCACTGCGAACAGCTCGCCAAGCTGCGCGACGAGGTCGAACGAGAGGGCGTTGAGCTGCGCCGGTCGATCCAGGGTGAGGAGCGCGACGGATGCAAGGGCGTCCGCGCCCGCCGGGAACGTGACGCGCACGAGCGATGTCCGGCCGCCAGCCTCGTCGACCGGGTCGCTCCCGGGATCGGGCATCCTGGCGCCTCCTCTCAGCCCTCGGGGGATTCCGGCTTGCCGACCACCTGCGAGGTGGTGGCGCGCTCGATGCGCAGGTAGCGCTTGCGGTGGTACAGGAGCGGCGGAGCCGTCGGCTCGTCGAGGGCAAGGTCGTGCACCTGGCCGACGTACAGGTAGTGGTCCCCCACCTCGAACCGGTCCACGACATCGCATTCCATGGAGGCCAGGGCGCCGACGAGGAGAGGGAGGCCGCTGTTCCCGGGTCGCCAGTCGGCACCGCAGAACGCATCGCGGTTCGGCACCACGCTGGCACCCGCGAAGCAGTCGCTCAGCCACTGCTGGTCCTCGGCGAGGATGCTGATCGCGTAGCGGCGGGAGGCGTCGATCGTGGGCACGATGTACCGCTTCCGATCGAGCGCGATGATCACCGTCGCCGGGTCAAGGCTGACGGAGGTCAGGGCGTTGACGGTGATCCCCTGGGGCCGGTCGCCATCGAGCGCGGTGACCACGGTGACACCGGTGGCGAACTGGCCCATCACGGTACGGAAGTCGGCGGTTGAGACGTTCACGCAGGAGAGCATACGGTGGGCGCGCGCCGACGCACCTGGCGCCATGGGCCATCCGGCCCGCTTCGCCGATGGGCGTCGCGCACTACCATCGGCGCCATGAGCACCGAGACGACACCCACCGCCAACACCCGCATCGAGCGGGACTCCATGGGTGAGATGGAGGTCCCCGCGGACGCCATGTACGGCGCCTCCACCCAGCGCGCCGTCCTCAACTTTCCCATCAGCGGACAGCGCATGCCGCGCCGCTTCCTGCAGGCCCTCGCCCTGGTCAAGCTGGCCGCCGCCGAGACGAACCAGGCACTCGGCCTGCTCGACGCCCCGAAGGCCCAGGCGATCGCCGCTGCGGCGCGCGACGTCGCCGCGGGCGGCTACGACGAGCACTTCCCGATCGACGTCTACCAGACCGGGTCGGGCACCTCGACCAACACCAACATGAACGAGGTGATCAGCCACCTCGCCTCGGCGCGGCTGGGCGGGGCGAAGGTCCATCCCAACGACGATGTCAACAAGTGCCAGAGCTCCAACGACACGGTCCCCACGGCGCTTCAGCTGTCAGGCGCGGTCGCCATCGAGGAGGAGCTGATCCCCGCCCTCATCGAGCTCCAGCGGGCCCTCGCGGCCAAGTCGGGCGAGTTCTGGGACATCGTCAAGACCGGGCGGACGCACCTCCAGGATGCGACCCCCATCCGGCTTGGCCAGGAGTTCGCGGGCTACGCGGGCCAGGTCGAGGAGGCGATCCGGCGCGCCCAGGCGGCCCGCGACGAGCTGCTCGTGGTGCCGCTGGGCGGAACCGCGGTCGGGACGGGGATCAACGCCCACCCGGAGTACGCGGCTCGTGCCTGCGGCCACCTTTCGGAGCTGACCGGGCTGCTCGTCCGGGAAACACCCAACCACTTCCATGCGCAGGCGACGCTCGACGCCGTCATCGCCGCCCACGGCGGGCTGCGCGCGATCGCGCTGGGCCTGTGGAAGATCGCCTCGGACATCCGCTTCATGGGCATGGGGCCGCGAGCCGGCCTCGCGGAGCTGGCGCTTCCGGAGACCCAGCCCGGTTCCTCGATCATGCCCGGCAAGGTGAACCCGGTCATCGTGGAGAGCCTGACGATGGTCGTCGCCCGTGTCGTCGGCAACGACGCCACGGTGGCGTTCGGCCAGACGGGGTCATTCCTCGAGCTCAACGTGATGATGCCGGTGACGTCCGCCGCGCTGCTGGAGTCGATCTCGCTGCTCGCCGCTTCGGCACGCAACTTCCGGGAGCGGCTGGTCGAGGGGCTCAAGGCCACGGACCGCGGCCCGAAGCTGGTGGAGCAGGGGCTGATGCTGGCAACAGCCCTGGCCCCTGAGATCGGCTACGACGCGGCGGCGGCGATGGCCAAGGAGGGCTTCAAGACGGGACGGACGATCCGGGAGATGGCCCTGGAGAGGGGCATCGCGCCCGAGAAGCTGGACGAGCTGCTGGACCCGCTCAAGATGACCGAGCCCGGCCTGGGCGGGCCCGGCGGCGGCTGACGCGATGGCCTACTCGGCGGTGATCGTGCCCGTCATGCTGGGGTGCACGACGCAGGTGAAGGTGTAGGTCCCCGCCGCCAGCGCGGGCACCTGGACCAGGAGCTGGGCGGGGCCGGTGATGATCTCGCTCTTGGTCAGGACGACGCCGCTCGGGTCGCTGACCTGGAGGTCGTGCGGGATGCCCTGGTCGCGGTTGACCAGTTCGATCATGAACGGCGCGCCGGCAGGCACCGTGACGTCCCGTGGATTGAACTGGAGGTTGAGCGCCGTGATCGTCACCCCCGCGGCCGCCGGCTGGCCACCCACCGGCGTCGGCGGGGCCCCGGTGACCGGGCCGTCCGACGTTTCGGGCTCACCAGCGCATGTCGCGAGGGCGAGCGCCATCACGGCCGACAGCACGGCGCCTCGGGTTGCACGACGCATGGCCGCCACTGTAGCCCTGCCCGCTACAATCCGCGCCATGCCTGCCACGCGTGCCTGGGACCGCGCCGGTTCCCTCCCCGTCCCCGCGTCCGGCCAGGGCGCCGTGGAGCTCGTGCGACTGCGCGATGCGCTGCCGCCGGTCGCCGACCTGTTCACGTTCATGCGAGACGCCGAGCACCGGTTCCAGACGCTGCGGATGCGGATCGAGGAGCGGACCTGGACGTCGCGCGGCGAGGAGGTGAACGTCGTCGAGGTCACCGTGGAGCACCCGGGCCGCGCCAGGGTGCTGACGTCGTGGCCGGACCAGGGCATCGGCCGCTATGAGATCTGGCTGACCGATGGCGGCGCGATCAGCGCGTATTCGTCCGCCCGGAGGACCGGGACCCGGCGGCCGGCGCGGCCCATCGTGCGCGGCACGGACGGGGCCGACCTGCCCGGCGGCTCCCGCGTGTACCGCTCGAGGACGCCGCTCCAGGCGGAGTCCCTCCCGGAGCTGTTCATCCACCCGGCGGGGTACTGCCAGAACGTCCTCGGGACGGGGAGCTGCCGGGTGACCGGGATGACGACGATCGCCGGCCGGGAGGCCGTGGTGCTCGAGTGCGAGCACCCGCGGACCGTCGAGGTCGTGGCTGACCGGCCGGACTTCGCGGTGCGGATCGCGGTGGACCGCCTCGATGGCGTGATCCTCCGGCTGGAGGAGTCCGTCGCCGGACAGGTGACCCGGGACGCCATGGTGACGAGCTACCAGCCGGACGCGACGCTGCCCCCGTCGGCCTTCGACTTCGCCTTCCCCGCCAACACGACCTTCATCTACTAGCGAACCGCGGGGGCCGTGTCCACGCGCGTGCGACGCGCGTCCGAGACGCAGCGCGCCAAACCGGCGAATCGGGGCTTGCGCAGTCTCGTATAGTCCCGCAATCGTCCCGGGTTCCTGCGCGCGGATGAAGCCCTGCGGAACCCCGGGGGCATGGCGCATGCGCCGAGGAGGTCGACGGAGTCACCCGTGGTGCCCGGCAGGCCGGGCGGTCGGGCGCGCCGTGCGCGCGCCGTCCCTTGCGATGCCCCGGCGGATGATGTCCGGCTGAGGCGGGAGGGCGCCCACTGCCCACGAGCGGCAGGCGGGCGCGAGGAGGCACGGACGGGCCCCTGGCAGGCTCCGCCCGGCGAGGGAGACATCGATGACCCAAGGACGGTCCCGCGAGGACGTCATCAAGCAAGACGTCCACGACCTGCACAAGCTTGGCTACGCGCAGGAGCTGTTCCGCACGATGGGCGGCTTCAGCAACTTCGCGATCAGCTTCTCGATCATCTCGATCCTGACCGGGGCGGTCATTCTGTACGACTACGGCCTGGCCTGGGCGGGCACCGCTGCCGTGGTGCTGGGATGGCCGCTGGTCACCGTGTTCGTGCTCGCCATCGCAGCCTCGATGTCCGAGATCGCGTCGGCGTACCCCACGGCGGGCGGCCTGTACTACTGGGCCTCGAAGATGAAGAACAAGAACTGGGGCTGGTGGACCGCGTGGTTCAACCTGATCGGCCAGTTCGCCATCGTCGCCGGTATCAACTATGCGGCGGCGGCCTTCCTCAACGGCACCATCATCAACCGGGTGATCGGGTCGGACTTCAACACGACCGAGATCATCCCCGGCATTCTCAATGGCCAGCTGGTGACGATGGGCATCCTGATGCTCGTCCAGCTCGTGATGAACATCGGCGGCATCAACCTTGTGGCCATCCTCAACCAGGTCAGCGTGTGGTGGCACATCGTCATCGTCCTGGCCGTGGTGGTGCTCGTGCTGGTGACCGGCAAGCCCAACGAGTCCGGGCTCACCATCGGCGCGATCCAGCCGCTCGACACCGCCGGCTCATGGAACAACGACCTGGGGTTCGTCAACCTCCAGTACGGACCCGCGGCGAGCTACCCGTTCATCCTGGCCTTCTTCTTCTCGTTGCTCCAGGCGAACTGGACATACACTGGCTACGACGCGTCGGCGCATGTCGCCGAGGAGACCGTCGGCGCACGGATGGCCTCAGCGTGGGGCATCTTCCTGTCGGTCGCGGTCTCGGCCGTGTTCGGCTTCCTGTTCCTGATGGCGCTCACGCTCCACCTGCCGAACCTCGCAACCCTGTTCCCGTCGGTGCTCGACGATTCGACGTTGGGCGCGTCGAGCCAGTACTACTTCGGCGGTGGCGTGGCCGTCATCGAGATCCTCAACTACAACCTCGGACAGCTCGGCGACATCCTCTCCGCGGGCATTGCGATCGCGATGGCCTTCTGCGGCCTGTCGTCAGTGGCCTCCGCCGGCCGGATGCTGTACGCGTTCAGCCGTGACGACGGGGTGCCAGGCAGTGGCTGGCTCAAGAAGGTCTCCCACCGGTATCGCACCCCGGCCAACGCCCTCACGGGCATGGTCGTCGTGAGCTGGCTGTTCACCGTGGCCGCGTTCATCGTGGGCTCCGGCACCGCGATCGTGATCGTCACTGCGATCTCGACCATCTTCCTGTATGCCGCCTACGGGATCTGCATCTACCTCGGCGTGGCCACCGAGGGCTGGCGCAAGGAGCGCGTCTGGAGCCTCAGCCGCTGGTCCAGGCCGGTCGCGTACGTCGCGATGTTCTGGGTCATCGTGCTGATGGTCCTGTTCAGCTTCCCGACCAGCGGCAACATCTCGTGGCCGTTCATGGTCATCACCGTCCTCCTGCTGGTCGTGTACTACTTCGCATGGGCACGCAGCAAGTTCCACGGACCCAAGGTGATGGGCGCCGAGGCCGAGCTCACCGAGCTCGAGAAGGAGTTCGAGCACGCGGCCGAGGACCTGCGCGGGCCGACACCCGCCTGACGACGACCGCCTGACGACGACCGCCTGACGCAGCAAATCCCTGAGGGCCGGCCGGTTCCCGGCCGGCCCTCAGCGTCCCCGGCCCGGGACCGTGCTCCCGTCCACGAGCGCTCCACGAGGATCCAGGCACCATGCCCAAGCAGCCAGCGCACTCCCGGTCCCGCACCCATCCGGGTCATCGCAAGCACCCTCGCCTGGAGGAGCTCGAGGGGCTCGTCCGGGCGGGCGAGATCGACACCCTGATCGTCGCCATCACCGACATGCAGGGGCGCCTGGTCGGCAAGCGCGTCCAGGCCCAGGCATTCCTCAACGGCGTGATCGACCACGGCGCCCACTTCTGCACCTACCTGCTGGGCACCGACATGGAGATGAACACCCCTGACGGCTTTGCCCTCATGAACTGGGAGACGGGATACGGCGACTGGATCGCTCAGCCGGTCTGGGACTCCCTGCGAACGCTGCCGTGGCTGGACAAGACGGCGCTCGTGCTGGCCGATGCCACGGACGAGGAGACGGGCGAGGAGATCCCGGTCAGCCCTCGGACGATGCTGAAGCGGCAGGTGGAGAAGGCGGCGTCGATGGGGCTCGACGTCAAGTGCGGCTCCGAGCTCGAGTACTACGTGCTCAAGGACAGCTGGGACAGCCTGGCCGAGCGCGGCTGGCCCGTGCCGCAGCCGTTCGGGCACTACAACGAGGACTACCACCTGCTCCAGGCGACCAAGGCCGAGCCACTCCACCGGCTGCTGCGCAACCAGATGACCGAGGCGCGGATCCCGATCGAGTTCTCCAAGGGCGAGGCGGCCGCGGGCCAGCACGAGGTCAACATCCGGTACGACCACGTCCTGGAGTCGGCGGACCGGACGGTGATCTTCAAGCACGGCGCCAAGGAGATCGCCTACCTCAACGACTGGGGCATCACGTTCATGGCCAAGCCGGACCATCGCTGGACCGGCTCCTCGGGCCACCTCCACATGAGCATCTGGGGCATCGACGATGACCGGCCGCTGATGCACGCGGGCCCGGGCGAGCCCGAGGGTCCCTACGGCCTCTCGGAGCAGGGCGCCCAGTTCATGGCCGGGATGATGGCCCTGTCACGGGAGCTGGCGCCGTTCATCGCACCGTTCGTGAACTCGTACAAGCGGTTCGCCGCGCTGTCCTGGGCCCCGGTCAACGTGGTCTGGGGGCGCGACAACCGGACCACCGGCTTCCGGCTGGTGGGCCATGGGAGCGCGCTTCACGTCGAGAACCGGTTCCCGGGCGGCGACATGAATGCCTACCTGACGTATGCCGCGATGATCGGCGCCGGGCTGTACGGGATCGAGCACAGGCTGGAGCTGCCGCCGGAGTACAAGGGCAACGGCTACGTGGCCACCGGCGTGCCCCGAATGCCCCGGGCCCTGTGGGAGGCGATCCTCGAGCTCGAGCGCTCCGAGGCCGCCCGCGAGATCTTCGGGGACGAGGTGGTCGCGCACTACCTCAACGCCGCCCGCGTGGAACAGGAGCAGTACGACGCCGTCGTCCACAACTGGGACCGCGAGCGGTACCTCGAGCGCGGCTGAACCGGGGCCCGGCGCGATCGCGTCCGGGCTAGGCTGGCGCTATCCGTTCGTCAACCCCAGGAGCCACCCCAATGCGACTCGACGGCAAGGTCACGATCATCACCGGGGGCGGCAGCGGCATGGGCCGCACGGCGGCCGACGTGTTCGCCCGCGAGGGCGCCCGCGTGGTCGTCGCCGACTTCTCGGAGCCCGCCGGCGAGGCGGCGGTGGCCGCCGTTCGGGCCGCCGGCGGCGAGGCCACCTATGTCCGCGCCGATGTCTCCAACGAGGACGACGCGCGCGGCATGGTCCAGCACGCGGTCGCGACCTACGGCCGGGTCGACGCCCTCTACAACAACGCCGGGATCATGCCCGAGGCCGACCACTCGGTCGTCGATACCGACGTCGCGACCTGGGACGCCGTCATGGCCGTCAACGTCCGCGGCGTGTTCCTGGGCTGCAAGTACGCCATTCCCCAGATGCTGGAGCAGGGCTCGGGATCGATCATCAACATCGCGAGCTTCGTGGCCATCCTCGGCTGCTCGGTGCCGCAGGACGCGTACACGGCATCCAAGGGGGCGGTGCTCGCGTTGACGCGGTCGCTCGCGGTGCAGTTCGCCGGCCGGGGCGTGCGCTGCAACAGCATCAGCCCGGGCCCCATCGAGACGCCTCTGCTCATGGACTGGCTGCTCAAGGACGAGGCCGCCAAGCAGCTGCGCCTCGCCCGCAACCCGAGTGGCCGGTTCGGCAAGCCGGAGGAGATCGTCAACGTCGGGGTGTACCTCGCATCCGACGAGTCGCGCTGGACCAACGGCTCCAACTTCGTGATCGACGGGGGCATCACCGTCAACTACTTCTAGGGCGGCGGGGCTGGACGGCTGGCGCTAGTCTTCGAGAACGCACGGCGGCCCGGCCGCCGTCCTGCTCGAGGAGCCCGGCATGGTGAGCGACGACAGCCAGTCACCCGACGACGCGACGATCCGGATCGCACAGAAGGCCGTCAAGCTCGCCGACAAGCCGGTCGAGGATGACCAGGACAAGGCTCCCGCCGCGACCTTTGAGCCGATCGACGTCGCGGGCCGCCGGGTGGCCATCGGCGTCGACGTCGGCGGCAGCGGGATCAAGGCGGCGGCGGTGGATCTCGATACCGGCGAGCTCATCGGCCTGCGCCACCGGGTCCCCACGCCCCAGCCCTCCACGCCGGCGGCCGTGTGCGCATCGATCGCCCGGATGGTCCGCAAGATCACCAGGGAGGTCCAGCTCCCGGACGAGGCCCCGGTCGGGGTCGGCTTCCCGGCGATCGTCATCGATGGCCGGACCAGGAGCGCCGCCAACGTGGATGCGGGCTGGGTCGACTTCGACGCGGACCCCGCGCTCGAGCGCATCCTTGAGCGCCCGGTCCACCTGATCAACGACGCCGATGCCGCCGGGATCGCCGAGATGCGCTTCGGCGCCGGCCGCGACGAGCCCGGAACGGTGTTCCTGATCACCCTTGGGACGGGGACGGGGTCGGCCCTGTTCTCCAACGGGCGACTGGTGCCCAACCTCGAGCTCGGGCACATGGAGATCCGGGGCCGGGATGCCGAGCGCCGGTCCGCGGCGGCCGCCCGGGTCCGGCGGGGCATCAGCTGGAAGGCCTGGGCGATGGACCTCGACGAACATCTGCTCGCGATCGAGAAGCTGTTCAGCCCTCGGCTGTTCATCATCGGCGGCGGTGTGTCCAAGCGGGCAGACCAGTTCATCCCGCGGCTGACGGTCCGGGCTCGCGTGGTGCCGGCCCAGCTGCGCAACGACGCCGGGATCGTGGGCGCGGCGATGGGCGCGGCGGAGACGGAGTCCGTCAGGGTGGGCTGATCAGGCCCCCGCCAGTGCGCCGCGATGACACATCCGCGCGCGCCGACCGGGACGGCAGCGGCACCTTGATAATGGGCTCGTGCCTGCCCTGCCGTTCGACCTTGCGCTGACCGCCGAGCTCCGGTTCATCCTGGACCTCGGCATGGCCGTGGCCCTGGCACTGGTCGGCGGCGCGATCGCCACCCGGCTCGGTCAGCCGCCGATCGTCGGCTACCTTGCCGCGGGCGTGGTGATCGGGCCGTTCACGCCGGGGTTCGTGGGCAACCCGGAGGAGATCGCGTACCTGGCGGAGCTGGGCGTCGTGCTGCTGCTGTTCGCGCTGGGCGTCGAGTTCTCGCTCGGCGAGCTGCGCCGCGTCTGGCGGGTGGCCGTGCCGGGGGCGCTCGCCCAGGTGGCGATCACGGCAGGGGCCGGTGCGCTGGTCGCGGTGGCGCTGGGCCTGTCGATCACGGCCGCCGCCGTGATCGGGTCCGCCATCGCCATCAGCTCCACGCTCGTCGTCCTCAAGCTGCTGGTGGCGCGGGGCGCGCTCGACAGCCTCCACGGGCGGGCGGCCATCGGCTGGATGGTGGTCCAGGACCTGGTGACGATCATCCTGATGGCGATGCTCGAGCCGCTCGCCGGCGACAGCTCCGTGGTGCCGCTGCTGTTCGCGCTGGGCCGGGCGGCCGTGTTCCTGGCGCTCGCCTTCGTGGTCGGGACGCGGCTGCTGCCGTGGCTGTTCCAGACCGTGAGCCGGCTGGGATCCCCCGAGCTGTTCCTGCTCTCGGTCTTCGCCACCGCCCTGCTCGCGGCCTTCATCTCGAGCGCGGTGTTCGGCCTCTCGCTCGCGCTGGGGGCGTTCGTGGCGGGGATCATCGTGTCCGAGTCCGATCTCTCGCACCAGGCGGCAGGCGAGATCCTGCCGTTCCGCGACCTGTTCGCCGTCCTGTTCTTCGTCTCGGTGGGCATGCTGCTCGACCCGGCGGCGCTGGTCTCGGACTGGCCGGCCCTGATCGCGCTGCTCGCCATCGCCATGGGGGTGAAATCCGTGGCGAGCGCCGTGCTGGCCCGGATGCTGGGCCTGCCGTGGCGCAGCGCCCTCCTCCTCGCCGCCACCATCGCGCAGGTGGGCGAGTTCAGCTTCCTCATCGCCGGGCAGGCCCTCGGCCTGGGGCTCATCGATGCTCGCGGCTACAACCTGGTGCTCGCGACGGCGGTGCTCTCGATCGTGCTCACACCGCCGCTCGTGGATGTCGCCGCGGCACTCGCCACGAGAATCGAGCATCGCGCCGGCACCGTGGACCCGCCGGTGCCCGGGTCGGGGCCCGTCCTGCGTGGTGAGCTCGCCGCCGACACGGTCGGCGACGAACGCCTGGCCGTCGTGGTGCTCGGCGCCGGGCGCGTCGGGCGGGTCGTGGTCCGCGCGGTCCGGGCCCGCGGGTTCCGGTGCGTGGTCGTGGATCGGGACCAGCGGGCTCTCGACGAGGTCGCCGAGCTGGGAGCGGCCGTCCTGTTCGGTGACGCGGCGGCCCGGGCCATCCTCGCCCGCGCCGGCCTTGACCGCGCGCGGCTCCTGGTCGTGGCCATCGGCGATCCGATGTCGGCACGGCTCGCGGTGGAGCGGGCCCGGCTCCTCAACCCGAGGCTGACGGTGGTGGCGCGGGCGCGCGGGCGAACCGAGATCGGCGTGATGCGGTCGCTGGGGGTTGCCCGCCTCGCCGACCCGGAGCTCGAGGCGGCCCTGGAGCTGGCGCGCGCCGCCCTCGCCCGGATGGGCGTGTCCGGACCCGAGCAGACCGCTGTCGCCACGGGCCTGCGGCGGCGCGCGTACGGCGACCTGGCCGACGGTGGGTCCACCCTGACCCCCGGGGCGGGCCCGGCCGAGAAGGGGCCCCGCTAGAAGGGTTCCAGCCCGGTGAACGAATCGGGCAGCGGCGTGTCGGGCTGCCGCCGCTCCACCCAGTCGCGGAGCGCGAAGTACGAGGTCTTGAACGCGATCTCATCCCACGGGATCGAGCCCGCCGCCCAGGCCCGGACCTCGAGCGCCTCCGGCGTGACCCGTGCCGCGCCACCCACGATCCGCGCCTCGAACACGATCGTCACGACCGCGGCCTCCAGGCGCGAGTAGAGACCCACCACCTCGCCCGGCTCCACCAGCAGGCCCGTCTCCTCGAGTGTCTCCCGGACCGCGGCCTCGGTGACCGTCTCGTCGATCTCCAGGAACCCGCCTGGCTGCGCCCACAACCCGTAGCCGGGCTCGATTCCCCGCCGGAGCAGCACGACGTCGCCGGCGTCGGTCACCGGGATCGTGGTGACCACGAGCCGTGGGTTGGCGTAGGCGATGAACCCGCAGCCCGGGCACGCCATCCGCTCGCGGTGCTCCGTCGGCGGCACCCCGGACACCAGCTCCGCACCACAGTTCGAGCAGAAGTTGAGCGAGCGAAGGAACCACCGAGGGCCGCCGCCGCCGGAGTCCACGTCCGTGGAACGGCCGTCGGGACCGCGGCCCATGGCGTCGAGAAGCCGCAACTCGTCACCCGTGAGCCGCCGCTCGTGCATCGTCATGCCTGTACCGCAAGCAGCACAGCCCCGCCGATCAGGGCGACGAAGACGACCGCCGGGCCCAGCCAGGCCAGCCGGAACAGCGCCCGGTTGCGGTCCACGGGCATCCACGCCCAGGCCGAGCGCCAGATCCGGAGGGTCGCATCCAGCGTCCCGACGAGCAGCAGCGGGGCGGCGAGCAGGATGCAGACCTTGACCAGCGGGCTGCCGAAGCCCGCTCCGAGCTCCAGCGCGGTGATTGCGACCGTGCCCAGCACGAGCGCCGGGGCGGAGACCAGCACATAGTGCTTCTGGAGCGGCGTGGGCCTTGGCTCCGGCACGCTGCGTGGCGGCAGGCCGCGCAGGCTCGGCGGCAGGTGGGCGTCGGCCGAGGCAGCCGGCACCGCCTGGCGGTCCAGCACGGGCATCCCCGGTTCCCAGCGCTCATCGTGCATGTCACACCGAGTCTAGCCGGGGGTGCGGGATCGGCGGTGGGCCGGGGCGGTCGCAGGCCGTTGCAGGCGGTCTCGCGCAGCGCGAGACCCCGCGGCGTGTTCAGGACCCGGGCAGCGGCTCCGCGTTGGACGCGTCGCCCAGCACCGACTCGGTCTGCGCGCCACGGTAGGCCTCGAGGCGCTCGGCGAGCGGGGCGTCGGACAGCGCGAGGATGGCGGCCGCGAGCAGCGCCGCGTTGTCGGCATTGCCGATCGCCACCGTGGCGACCGGGATCCCGCGCGGCATCTGGACGATCGAGAGCAGCGAGTCAAGACCACCCAGGTGCTGGGTCGGGATCGGGACGCCGATCACCGGCAGGCTCGTCTTGGCGGCCAGCATCCCCGGCAGGTGCGCGGCTCCCCCGGCGCCAGCGACGATGACCCGGATCCCGCGGCCCCTCGCCGTCTCCGCATAGCGGAAGAGATGGTCCGGCGTGCGGTGCGCGGACACGACCCGCAGCTCGCACGCGACGCCGAGTGCGTCGAGCACCGCGACCGCCTTCTCGAGCACCGGGAAATCCGAGCGGCTGCCACCCACGATCCCGACCAGCGGCCGCGTCTCGCTCACCTGTTCAGTCCTCCCAGCTGAGCGCCGCCTGGGCGGCCCGCGCCCGGCCGATCACCTGGTCCGCGTCGGCGCCGACCACGGTCACGTGTCCCATCTTGCGCCGCTCGAAGACCCGGCGCTTGCCGTAGACGTGGACGTGGGCGCCCGGGTCCCCGAGGGCCGCCTCCATGCCCGCGAGGCGCGCGTCCCGCTCGTGACCGGTGCCGAGCAGGTTGACCACCGCCGTCACGCCGTGGGGCTCGACGGATCCCAGGGGCAGCCCCAGGATCGCGCGCAGGTGCTGCTCGAACTGCGATGTGGCGGCGCCTTCGATCGTCCAGTGCCCGCTGTTGTGCACGCGTGGCGCCAGCTCGTTGATCATCAGCCCGCCGCCCCGCAGCTGGAACAGCTCCACGGTCAGCGTGCCCACGACATCGAGGCCCCGGGCGAGGCTGTCCGCGATCTCGCGCGCATCCTGGGCGACGATCGGGTCCACCGGCGCCGGCGCGACGCATTCCACCAGGATCCCCGCGTCGTGGACGTTGCGCGACACGGGGAACGCGAGCGTGCGTCCCGTCCGGTCGCGCGTGCAGACCACCGAGAGCTCGGCCTCGAAGTCGATCTCGCGCTCGAGGAGCAGGGCGCGACCGGCCGTCCCGCCCAGGGCGTCGACCGCGCCGGCGACCTCCCGACGGGACGTGACCCGGATCTGGCTGCGACCGTCGTAGCCGCCCATCGCCAGCTTGAGCCGCACCGGGTACCCCAGCGCCTCGGCCGCCGCCTCGGCCTCCGCGACGCCGCGGACCTCCTGCCACGGGGCGCTGAGCTCGCCGATGTCCCGGATGAACCGCCGCTCGGCGAGCCGGTCCTGGGTCGCCCGCAATGCCGCCAGCCCGGGACGGAGGCTGGCCAGCCCCGCGGCGGCCGACGCCGCCTCGATGCCGACGTGCTCCAGCTCGTAGGTCACGACATCGCTCCGGGCCGCCAGCCGCCGGGCCGCGTCCACGTCGTCGTACCGCCCGACGATGATCTCGTCCGCGACGGCCGCGGTGGGACAGGCTGGATCCGGGTCGAGCGCGATCAGCCGGTAGCCCATCGCCCTGGCCGAGAACCCCAGCATCCGGCCGAGCTGCCCACCACCCAGCACGCCAATGACCGAGCCCGGGGCCAGTGGCTCGGGCGCATCGGCGGGACCCTGCCGGATCCCCAGGCGGTACAGCGCGTCCTGGACCCAGTCGCTCTTGCTGATCGTGTACAGCTCCGGCGGGGCGCCATCGGGGTTGGCGCCGACGATCCGGTCCTTGGTCGCCGCGTACTCGGCGCACAGCGCCGCGTCCGTGCGCAGGGCGTCGCGGAAGGCGATCATCTCGCGCAGCTCGGAGCGGCGCGGGGGCACCACGTGCAGGTGGATGCGGAACTCCGAGCCGTCGTGGATCACCGCGCCGGTGAGCATCGGGCGGGTGGGCGGAAACGGCGCCGGACCCACCTGGCGCCCGAACCCCAGCGACAGGAGGTCCTCGACCAGGAATGGGATCTCGCCGGGGTCCGCCTCGATCCCCAGGTCCACGATGTTCTTGCCGGGCAGGCCAGGGACCGCCGAGCTGCCGATGTGCTCGACAACGGTGCCCGCTCGCGCACCCTCGATCAGGCGGGCCAGCTCGAGCGCGACCTCAGCCGTGCGCGGGTCCCACGGCTGGTACGCGGAGGGCCGGCGCTCGTAGGGACGGATGGGCAGGTCCGACATCGCGGGCAAGTGTATCGGCGACGGCGCCCGGCATCCGGAGGTCATTGGCCGGCGAGGCGCCCGACGGCCCCGTGCAGGTCGGGAGCTCCGCCGCCTCGGGGCTCCGCCGCCTCGGGCGTCGCCGCCTCGGGCGTCGGCCGCCCCAACGAGCACCTCGTGGGACAGGCCGGGCGTCGGGCGTGGCGTTCGTCGTACGTGCGCCGCGGCCACGGAACACCGCGGGCGCTCGGCGCCCGTTCCAGCACGTCGTGCAACCGTTGGGGCGCCCGCCGCTCGCGGGCGACCGGCATTGACCCCCGGCGGGCGGTTATCCTCGCGACATGCTGCCCGGCGGCTCCAGCCCGTACGGCGTCACGGCGCCGCGGATCCTGATCGTCGACGACGATCCCAACCTGCTCGTCATCCTGGCGGAGCAGCTCAAGGCCGACGGCTACGACATCCTGACGGCCCGCGACGGCGAGGAGGCCCTGCGGCGGCTCAGCCAGTCGTGGCCGGACCTCCTCGTGATCGACATGCTGATGCCCCGGATGGACGGGCTGACCCTGGCTCGCGAGGTCAAGGCGCGCGCGGACCTGCCGATCATCGTGCTGTCCGCCATCGACACCGCGGACTCCAAGGCGGACCTGCTCGACGAGGTCGCCGAGGACTACGTCACCAAGCCCTACCACTACCCGGAGCTGCGGGCTCGGATCCAGCGGGTCCTGCGGCGCCTGGGGGACCGGGTCCCGCGCCAACGTCTCGAGCTGGGGCCGAAGCTCGCCCTGGAGCTCCACCAGCGGCTGGCCGAGGTGGGCGGCGAGACGGTCACCCTCACGCCCACCGAGTCGCGGCTGCTGTATGCGCTTGCGGCCAACCTGGGCCAGACCGTCACCACGGAGACCTTGCTCGCCCGGGGCTGGACGGACACCGAGGATGCCGATCCCAGCTACGTCTGGGTCACCATGCGTCGCCTGCGCCAGAAGGTGGAGGTCGACCCCGCCAGACCCGTGCACCTCCTCACCGTGCGCGGGATCGGCTACCGCCTCGTGTCGGCCGGCTCGCCGCCTGTGCCATGAGCGGTCCGAGCACCGGTCCGGACGAGCTCGCGGACGGCGGCCGGGGCCGCGTCGGCTCCGGCCTGGGGTTCCGGGCGCGTCTCACGCTCGCGCTGATCGCGGCAGCCGTCGTCCCTGTTGCCGCATTCGGCGCCGTCGTGCTCCGGCTGGTCGACCTGGAGCCCGGGACCGATGAGGCCCTGGCGCGTGGCCTGCTCCTCGCCATCGCCGTTTCCGTCGGTCTCGCGGTCGTGCTCGCCGCCCTCCTGGCGGCAAACCTCGCCGGCTCCCTGCGAGCCCTGACCCGGTCCATGGACCGGGTGACGGCGGGTGACGCCGACGCCGGACTCGACCTTCCCGGCGACGATGAGATCAGCCGGCTTGCCGCAAGCCAGAACCGTCTCGCCCGGGACCTGGCGCGCCGCAACCAGGAGCTCCGGAGGCTGCTCGATGCGCTCCAGGGGATCACGCCCGACGAGGTTCCCGCGGCGATCGCGAGACGCGCGGCCATGGATGCCCGGCTGGCCTTCGGCATGATCGACTGCGAGGTGCTCCTGGTGAACCCACGGGAGGTACCCGCGGAGGAGCCGGTCCCAGGCGAGCCCGTTCCCGTCCGCGCGAGTCTGCGGGTGATCGGCGCCGAGGAGCTGGGGGTGATCACCGGCCACCTCCCGGCCACCAGGCGCTGGGAGCGCGCAGACCAGGACCTCCTCGACCTGTTCGCGATCGAGATCTCGGCCGCGATCCGCAACGCCCACCTGTATGCGCGCGTGGAGACGCAGAACCGCCGCCTCATCGACCTCGACCAGGCCAAGGACGAATTCCTCCGGGGCGTCTCCCACAATCTCCAGACGCCACTCGCGAGCATCCGTGGCTACGCGACCCAGCTGGCGGTCGAGCACCCCGAGCGGCGGCTGGAGATCATCACCGAGCAGGCCGATCGCCTGTCGCGGATGGTTCGCCAGCTGCTGACGGTGAGTCGGATCGAGTCCGGCGCGCTCCGATCCCGCCTCGAGGTGTTCGCGCCCGTCCAGCGCGTCAGGAAGACGTGGGAGGCGCTTGGCGCGGCCGATGTCCCGTTCACGCTGGAGGACCGTTCCGAGGGATGGCTGGCGCTCGGCGACCAGGACCAGCTCGACCAGGTGCTCTGGGCCCTGCTGGACAACGCGGTGGGCTACGGTGGCCGCTCACCCATCAGGGTCGTGGTGGCACTGGAGCCGTCGTCCCGGGACCTGCTCGTCAGCGTCACGGACCACGGGCCCGGCGTCGCCGACGAGGATCGAGATCGTCTCTTCGGCCGCTTCGAGCGGGGCAGCGAACGACCATCGGGCGAGGGTTCAGGTCTCGGGCTGTACGTCTCGCGCGCCCTGTGCCGCGCGATGGGCGGCGAGCTGGAGCTGGAGCCGGGGCAGGCAGGCCGCGGCGCGAGCTTCACGATCAGGCTCCCCGCGGAGGCGCCCGAGGAGACGTAGGCTTGCCTGACGGACAATCCCTCCGGATCCCGGGCCCGTCACCGCATCCCCGTGTCCCAGGAGAGGTCGATCCAGGTCTCGGCGCCGTCCTGCACGGTGAACGGCGCCGGGGCAGGCCCGCTCATGAACCCCTCCACCGCCGGCCCCTGCAGCGTGTACTCGCCGGGAGCCAGCGCGAGGCGGTAGTAGCCTGAGCCATCGGTCGTGACCCTTGCGACCTGGGCGCCGGACGCGTCGAGGATCGCGAGCTCCGCGCCGCCGACCAGGCGCGGAGCGCAGGTCGGATCGCCGGGCCGCTCCACGGGGCAGGTCGGACCCCCCGTGGCACGACCGGCCACGCCGGTGCGAGGGGAGCCGGCCTGCATCGCCGCGAAGACGTCATCGGACAGCGGTGAGCCGTCCTCGGCGACGAACGCGATCGTGCCATCCACCGCCACGTCCCATGTCCAGGTGTGGCGGTCGATGCAGCCGGCCGGGCAGTCGCCCCAGCCGGTCTCGAACGTCACCCGCCAGCCCCCGGCCGCCGCGTCGGCCGTCCAGAAGGTCCCCTGCCCGATCAGGTCGGGGTTGCGCGCCGCGATCCCGTCGAACAGCGGGACCCGGGCGCGGATGGCATCCACCGCGGACTCGGGGCTGGTCACCTGCGCCACGGACGGCGCCGGCGAGGGTGACGGCGCGGTTGACGCCCCGGGGGCGGAGGACCCGCAGGCCGCCGCTGCGAGGGCGGCGACGGAGAGGAGGATGGCCAGGGTGCCGCGCCGAAGGGGCGGGCAGGGCCGTCGATCGGTCATGGGCGCGAGACGGCGGGCGCGGCTCTCGGGTTCCGGCCGAGACAGGAAGCAGCGGGGCTCGCAGTCCTGCCAGCGCTCCAGGTCGGCCGTTGGTTCCGTGTTCACCGGCGCCGCGAAGGTCAGCCGGATCGGTGCCTTGGCCTGGTTCGGAGCGGGCGGTCGGTTTGCTCGTACCACGGGCCGCGAGCCTCGCGTAGGCCTACCATCCCATGCACGGGTCAATTCAACAGAGGGCCCAACGTCCCGAATCGCGGGGGACGTTCCCAAGCTGTGCAGGTGACCGGTTGAGCATCAGGGGAGCGACGCGTCGGGCAGTCCGGCCGGTACCGGGGTACGCCCAGCTGCGTGCGTACCGCCAGGAGTGGCTGCGCACAGACGTGCTGGCCGGGGTGACAGTCACCGCGTATCTCGTGCCCCAGTGCCTGGCGTATTCGGAGCTGGCCGGCGTGTCCCCGGTCACAGGGCTGTGGGTCGCGGTGTTTGCGATGATCGCGTATGCGCTCCTGGGCACGTCCCGCCAGCTCTCCGTGGGTCCGGAGTCGGCGACGGCGATCATGGTCGCGGCCGCGGTGGCCCCCCTCGCGGGCGGGGACCCTGCGCGCTACCTGGCCCTGTGTGCTGCGCTCGCGCTCCTGGTCGGGATCGTGTGCATCGCGGCCTGGGCCGCGCGGCTGGGGTTCATCGCCGACCTCCTGTCACAGCCGATCCTGGTCGGCTACATGGCCGGGGTGGCGGTGATCATGATCGCGTCCCAGCTGGGAACCCTCACCGGCATCCGCCTCGGCGCCGACAGCGTGGGGGGCAAGGTCATGGAGCTGGGGCAGCGCCTGGACGAGATCCGCCTCCTGCCGCTGGCGCTGGGGGGCGGGGTGGCGGTGTTCCTCCTGGTCCTCAAGCGATTCAAGCCGCTGGCGCCGGGAACGCTCATCGGCGTCGTCGGGGCGGGGCTGATCGCCTGGGTGCTCGGGCTCGAAGCGCAGGGCGTCGCGGTCATCGGCGCGGTCCCGGGCGGCCTGCCGGCGCCGGCCCTCCCGGCGATCACCCTGGCGGACGGCATGTCGTTGCTCGGGGGCGCGGCCGCGATCACCTTCGTCGGCTACTCGGACGTCGCCCTCACGGGCCGGGCGTTTGCCGCGAGGACGGGGGAGCAGATCGACCCCAACCAGGAGTTCCTGGCCCTCGGCGTCGCGAACGTCGCGGCCGGGCTGACCGGCGGCTTCGCCCTGTCCGCGTCCGGATCCCGGACGGCCATCATCGACGCGATGCGGGCCCACAGCCAGATGGCCGGGCTGGTGGCCGCGGTGTCCGTCGTGTTCGTGGTGCTGGCCGTGCCCGGACTGATCGCCCTGATCCCTCGGGCGGCGCTGGGCGGCGTCGTCGTGTTCGCTGCCCTGAGGCTGATCGACGTCGGCGCGATCCAGCGGCTCAGGCGCTTCCGGTCGACCGAGCTGGGACTGGCGGTGATCGCGTTCGTCGGGGTGCTCGCGTTCGACGTCCTCGCGGGCATCCTGGTCGCGGTGGGGCTGTCCGTCGTGGAGCTGTTCGCGAGGGTCGCGCGTCCGCCGGCCTCGGTGCTGGGGCGGGTCCCGGGGCTGGCCGGCCTGCACAACATCGAGGACTACCCGGACGCGGAGACCATCCCGGGCCTCGTGATCTTCCGCTACGACGCCCCGCTGTGCTTCGCGAACGCCCAGGACTTCCGGGCGCGGGCGATCCGTGCGGTCGATGCCCAGGCCGAACCCGTCTCGTGGTTCCTGCTCAACGCGGAGGCCATCGTGGAGCTGGACGCCACGGCCGCCGACGCCTTGATCCAGCTCGTCGATGCCCTCGACGGGCGCGGGATCGTGTTCGCGATGGCGCGCGTGAAGCAGGACCTCCGGGCCCAGCTGCGGCGAGGCGGGCTGCTCGAGGTCATCGAGGAGGACCGGATGTACCCGACCCTGCCGGTGGCTGTGGAGGCGTACGAGCGCTGGCACGAGCGCCGGTAGCCGTCTCGTCCGGCTTGACGGCCCCCGTACCGTGTGGCGATGGCTGCCCGCATCGATCCCCTCGTCGTCCTCCGCGATGGCCTGCCCGGCCGCCCCGCGGAGCCCCGCCACGTCGTCGTCGTGGGGGCCGGCATCGCCGGCCTCACCGCGGCCCTGCTGCTCAAGGAGGCCGGTCACCGCGTCACGATCCTCGAGGCCCGCAACCGGCTCGGCGGGCGCATCTACACCTACCGCGGGTTCGCCGGCAGGATGTACGGCGAGTTCGGCGCGATGCGCTTCCCGCGCCAGCACCGCCTCGGCCAGCACCTGATCCACGAGCGCTTCGGGCTCGACGACGACCCCGTTCGGGATGGAGGACCCCGACACCTTCGTCCACCTCAGCGGCCGGCGTGTGCGGCGGAGCGAGGTCACCCTCGACAGCTTCGACTTCGGCCTGCCCGACGCAGAGCGGGACCCGAAGGCCCTGCTCCACGAGGCGATGGCGCCGCTCATCGAGCTGATCGACCAGCCCGACGGCTGGGAGCGGCTGATCGAGCGCTACGACCGCTACTCGCTGCTGGGCTGGCTCACCGAGCGCGGCGTCAGCGAGCAGGCGCTCTCGCTCATGGGGCCGCTGTTCAACCTGGAGGGCCGGTACCACTTCAGCCTCGTGGAGTGGTTCAGCCACTGGCACGAGGACGTGTTCGGGGACCTCGAGTTCATCACCGCGGGCTCGGACACGCCTCGTCGCCGCCTTCGCCCCGGCGCTGCTCGACGACACCCGCCTCGGCGCGGAGGTCAACGCCGTGGAGCAGCGGCCCGACGGGGTCACCGTCCGCTGGCGGAACACGGTGGGCGACCAGCTCTCCGTCGACGCCGACGAGGTGATCCTGACCGTGCCGTTCGTGCTCATGCGGCACATGGAGATCACCGGCCTCGACGTCGACAAGTGGTACACGATCCGCAACGTGTACTACGGGCGGGCGCACAAGATCTTCATGCAGTTCAGCCGCCGCTGGTGGCTGGAGGACGAGCAGATCGCAGCACGGCGTCACCGTCACCGACCTCGCGATCCGGAACGTGGTCTACACGCCGGCCGGGCAGGACCCGGACATCGCCAAGGGCGTGATCATCGCCTCCTACGCCTGGGAGCAGGACTCGATGGCCTACTCGATGCTCGAGGAGGGTGCCGCGGATCAAGGAGGCCCTCGAGGACCTGGTCAAGATCCACCCCCAGGCGCCGGGAGACGTTCGAGTACGGCATCAGCCACGACTGGGCGCTCGACCGCCACGGCGGCGGCATCGGCCCGCTCTTCCGGCCGTTCGAGATGAGCGGCCAGTTCTACGACGACATCGTGCGCCCGGTCGGCCGGATCTGGTTCGCCAACGACGCCTGCGACCGGCGGGCCCGGCGCTGGATCGAGGGCGCCATCGAGGCCGCCGTCAAGAACGCGTACGCCATCCACGCCGGGATGCGCGACGAGATCCCGGTTGCCGAGGGACGCCAGTGAGCCACCACCAGACCCCGGGAGACACGCCGCCCGACACCACACCGGTCGACCCCGAGATCCTCGACACCGTGGTCGAGGGGCTCGACGGCCGCTCCCCCGGGCGCAAGCGCGTGGTGGTCGTGGGGGCCGGCCTCGCCGGGCTCGTGGCCGCCTTCGAGCTCAAGCGCCAGGGGCACCGGGTCACCGTGCTCGAGGCCCAGCACCGCCTCGGCGGGCGGATCTACACCCTGCGCGCGCCGTTCGCGCCCGGGCTGTACGCCGAGGCCGGCGGGATGCGCATCCCGCGGGCCCACGACCTGACCCTCCGCTACTGCGAGCTGTTCGGGCTGCCGATGCGCCCGTTCGTGATGGGCAACCCTCGGGGGCTCGTCCACCTCGGCGGGCAGCGGATGACGAAGGCGGAGGCCGACGCCGACCCCGCCCGGCTGCCGTTCGAGGTCGCCGACCACGAGCGTGGCCGGACCGCCGACGCCCTATGGGAGGCCGCGATCGGGGACCTGCGGGTGATGGTGGACCACGACGGCGCCGCCGCCTGGGACCACATCGTGCGCGAGTACGACGAGTTCTCGCTGTACGAGTTCCTGCGCGCCCGGGGCTGGTCGCGCGGCGCCATCGAGTACTTCACCGTCGTCAACTTCCTCGAGGCGGACATGCACAACTCGCTGGTCGAGATCCTGCGCGAGGACCTCGGCGGCGCGTACTCCGACATGTCCGAGATCGCGGGCGGCATGGATGCCCTGCCCAACGCGTTCTACCCGTCCCTCGCGGACGACATCCGGTTCGGCGCCAACGTGTTCGCCCTGGACCAGGACGCCGACGGGGTCACGGTCCACGTCAAGACCGAGGCCGATCGCTGGTCGGTGCGCGGGGACTACGCCGTGATCACCGTCCCGTTCCCGGTCCTGCGCACGATCGAGACCCTCACCCCGTTCTCGGCCGGCAAGCAGCGGGCGATCCGCCAGCTCAACTACCACGCCTCGACCAAGATCGTGTTCCAGGTCCGGGACCGGATCTGGGAGTCCGAGGACGGGATCCTCGGCGGCGGCCACCGTCACCGAGCTGCCGATCCGCCGGATGAACTACCCGACACCGGACCCGGAAACCCGGCGCGGCGTGCTGCTCGCGTCCTACACCTGGGGCCAGGACGCCCTCCAGTGGGGGGCGATGGACGAGGAGACGCGCCTCGAGGAGGCGATCGACGACGTGGAGCGCATCCACCCCCGGATCCGCGACGTGTACGAGGTGGGCGCTCAGCCACGCCTGGTACAGCGACCGCTGGGCGCGCGGCGCGTTCGCGATGTTCGCGCCCGGCCAGCAGACCGAGCTCCAGGCCGACATCGTCCGGCCCGAGGGCCGGTTCCACTTCGCAGGCGAGCACTGCTCGCTGTACCACGCCTGGATCCAGGGAGCCCTCGAGTCCGGGATCCGGGCCGCCCAGGCCATTCACGAGGCGCCGGCAGCGGACCACTGAACGCGAGGGCGGGCCCGGGCGGCCGGGGTCGGCGTCCCGCGGCGCGCGGCGGGCCGGTCCCGCGGCGGGCGCCGGGCGTCTACGATGGTGCCGGTCCAGGGCCGGAGCGGCGTCCCGCGCACCCACCCCCGGTGCGGCCCTGCCGGAGCAGCTTGCCAGGAGACACCAACATGCTTCGCATCGCCCTGCTGGGCGCCGGCCGCATCGGCCAGGTCCACGCCCGTTCGATCGCCGAGAACCCCGACACCGAGCTCGCCTGGGTCTGTGACCCGGTCGAGGCCGCCGCCACGGGGCTCGCCGGCCGGTATGGCGCCAAGGCCAGCCCCGAGCCCGGTGACGCCATCGCCGACCCGTCGGTCGATGCCGTCCTGATCGCCTCCGCCACCGCCACCCACACCGACCTCATGCGCGAGTCCGTGCTGGCCGGCAAGAAGGTGCTGTGCGAGAAGCCGATCGACCTCGACATGGCCCGCATCGACGCCACCTGGGCCGCCATCCGCGACAAGGCGCCGTTCGTGATGCTCGGCTTCAACCGCCGGTTCGACCCGACCTTCCGGGAGATCAAGGCCCGGGTCACCGCCGGCGAGATCGGCCCGCTGCGGGCCCTGCGCGTCACCTCCCGCGACCCGCAGCCCCCGCCTGCCGCGTACCTCGCGGTGTCGGGCGGCATGTTCCGGGACATGACCATCCACGACTTCGACATGGCTCGCTACTTCCTGGGCGAGGTGACGGAGGTGTCCGCGGTCGCCTCGCACAACAACGACCCCGTGTTCATCGAGGCCGGCGACCACGCCCAGGCCATGATCACCCTGCGCAGCGCCGGCAACGTGCTCGCCACCATCGTCAACAGCCGCACCTGCGCCTACGGCTACGACCAGCGCCTGGAGGCGTTCGGCGATGCGGGCTCGCTTGAGGCCGACAACATGACCCCGACCACCGTCCGGGCGTCGTCCGCGACCCGGACCGAGGCCGCGGGTCCCGTGCTCAACTTCTTCCTCGAGCGCTACATGCCCGCGTACAAGGCCGAGTTCGCCGAGTTCGTGGCCGCGATCCGCGAGGACCGCGAGCCGATCGTCGGGTTCGCCGACGGGCGAGCGGCGCTGGTCCTGGCCGAGGCGGCGATCGAGAGCGTGGCCACCGGCCAGGTGGTGGCCGTCACCGGCGGCTGACGCGCAGCGTGGCCACGGGCAAGGTGGTGACCGTCACGGGCGGCTGAGCGAGACCACCGACCCCGCGAGGACCGGCGTCAGCGGCGGCCGACCGGGAGGAGCATCAGGGCCGCCTCCGCGACGCCGTCGACCTCGAGCAACCCGTTGACGGCGTTGTCGAAGAACGCGCCCACCGCGCACGCGCCCAGGCCCGCGGCCTCGGCCGCCAGGTAGACGTTCTGGCCGATGTGCCCGACCTCGATCAGGGCGTAGCGGTAGCTGCGCTCCTGGTACCGCCAGCGCAGCCGCTGGAAGACCGCCGTCAGGACGATCACGACCGGGGGCCAGGGAAGGTGCCGAGCGTGGCGGGCCTGCGAAGATGCCCTCCGCGCCGACATAGCTCAGTGGTAGAGCAGCTGTTTCGTAAACAGCAGGTCCTCGGTTCAAATCCGAGTGTCGGCTCCAGCGACCACCTTTCGAAGCCGGCCGCGAGGCCGGCTTCCTGCGTGTCCGGCTACGGAGAGCCCATGCGGGCGCGAGGCTGGTGGGCTCATTGGCTGATATCCTTACATCAGGGTCGGATCGTAAGGAGTCCGCACCATGGAAGTCACGGCGCGACTCAGCTCCAAGGGCCAGATGACGGTGCCACGAGCCGTCCGCGAGGCGCTGTCCCTCGAGGAAGGCGACCGCCTGGTGTTCCGCGTCGAGGGCGATCACGCCGTGCTGGCACGGACCCCGGACCTCCTGGCGCTCGCCGGGTCCGTCAGCGTGCCCGCGGCGAAGCGGGGAACGCCGTGGACGGAGGTCCTCAACCAGACGCGGCGGTTCCGGGCCGCCGAGCGCCGGTGACGGCATTCGTCGACACCAATGTCCTGATTCGACATCTCACTGGCGAGCCGCCGGAGATGGCCACGAGGGCGACACGCTACCTGACAACCGCCGACGAGCTGCTGCTGGCGGACCTGATCCTTGCTGAGGTCGCCTACGTCCTCGAGTCCTTCTATGAGCTGCCCCGGGCACAGGTGGCGACCACGCTCCGGGCCGTGCTGGCCTATCCGGCCATTGGTGTGCTCGACGCCGATCTGCTCCAGCGGGCTGTCGAGGTCTACGAGGTCCACCGGCTCGACTTCGCCGACGCATATCTCGTCGCCAGCGCGGAACGGACCGGGATCGGGGTCATCGCCTCGTTCGATCGCAGCATCGATCGAGTCGCGACGGTCCGTCGTGAGGAACCCAACTGAGCCGCCGACTCCTCGTCGCGCAGGCGACGGCCGCAGCGGCCGTGACACCCGGGCGGGCCACCCGCCGGAAACGGCGTCGGTCGAGCCGGTCGCCGTGACACCATGTTGATGTCTGTCGCCCGATGCGGCCGTGAGCACGGCCGCGGCCCAGCAGTCCCCGCGCGCAGGAGCCACCGACCATGACCACGCCGCCGGCCGCCGCCGAACCCCTCCTCATCCGCTACCTGTCCCGGGCCGACGTGGATGCGGCCGGCGTGACGGTCGAGGCGGTGATCGACGCGGTGGAGACCGGCTTCCGGGAGAAGGGCCACGGGCGGGTGGAGATGCCGCCCAAGCCGGGCGTCCACCCGGGACCGGGCGACAACTTCATCCATGCCATGCCCGCGTCCATTCCCGCGCTCGATGCCGTGGGCATCAAGTGGGTCAGCGGCTTCCCGGGCAACCAGGCGCTGGGCCTGCCGTACATCACCGGGCTCCTCATCCTCAACGACCCGGCGACCGGCATCCCGATCTCGGTCATGGACGCGACCTGGATCACGGGGATCCGCACGGCCGCGGCGTCGGCGGTGTCCGCCCGCCACCTGGCGCGCCCGGATTCGTCGGTGCTCGCGATCCTCGCCTGCGGCGTCCAGGGCTCGTTCCATGTCGACGCGCTGCGGGCCGTCCTGCCCGGCCTCACGGTGATCCGGGCGTTCGATCCGGATCCGGCCCGGGTGGCCGGCTTCGCCGAGGGGGTCCGAACCCGCCACGGCATCGAGGTCTCCGTGGCGGACGACGCGGAGGCGGCGGTCCGCGGCGCGACGTGATCGTCACCTCGGGACCCATCCTCCGCGTTCCCCACGCGTCGATCAAGGCGGGCTGGATGGCGCCCGGGGCGTTCGCATCGGCCGTCGACTTCGACAGCTACTGGGACCCGGCCGCGCTCGCCGAGCTCGACCTGTTCACGACCGACGACGTCCCGCAGCTCGAGCACTTCCGGGAGCTCGGGTACTTCGGGCACATCCCGCCGATCGCCGCCGACCTCGGACAGCTGGTCGTCGGCGCGCACCCGGGGCGCACGTCACCCGAGCAGCGGACGATGGCCTGCAACCTGGGGCTGGCCCTCGACGACATCGCCGTCGCGCCGCTGGTCCTGCGCCCGCGGAGGCGCGAGGCCTGGGGACGATCCTGCCGCTCTGAGCCGCCGACGCGCCGCCCGGACCGAGCCTCGGTTTCGTCCTGA
>CAVQSY010000084.1:0-38002 GCA_963716025.1 uncultured Chloroflexia bacterium | reverse complement strand
CGGCGCTCGCGGCCTGGTGCGCGGGGACAGCGGCGTTCCCGCATCGGCGCTCGCGCCCTGGTGCGCGGGGACAGCGGCGCTTCCCGCATCGGCGCTCGCGCCCTGGCGCGCGGGGACAGCGGCGTTCCCGCATCGGCGCTCGCGCCCTGGCGCGCGGGGACAGCGGCGTTCCCGCATCGGCGCTCGCGCCCTGGCGCGCGGGGACAGCGGCGCTCGCGCCCTGACGCGCAGTCAACGATCCGGGGCTCAACAGCCACCTGCGCGCGCCGTGAGCCCGCCTCGGGCCATGAACGTGACTCGGCGTCAGGAGTTCCCACCCAGCGAATGCGGCCGACGCGGTTCAGGCAGGAAACCGTGACCGAGGGTCAAGACCCGGCATGGATCGCCATCGGCAACGGCCCCTGCCGACATGGGGCACGGCGAAGACCGGAAGGACCCGGGCGGCCGGCGGGGGACGGCCGCCCGGACCGCCGGCCTAGGAGGCGCTGACCCCGGCCAGCTCCAGCATCCGCTTGGCGGTGTAGGACGGACCATCCTCGCGGGTCAGCTGGGCGAGGACGTCGATCGGCAGATCGTCGACGATCGCGCCGTTCGAGTTGAACAGCAGGTGCTGGTCGACCGCCAGGCCGAACGCCGATCCCTCCTTCACGGCGTGGTACAGGTTTCGCGGCGCGACCGAGTCACCCACGTTGAGGACGTTGACGCCCGCGGCGCGCAGCTCCTCGTAGAGGCCGGTGATCGGCCGGGTATGGCAGGCGACGATGTCGTCCACCTCGAGCTCGCGCCGGTTGAACGCGGCGTCCTGGAGGATGACCGACCCGTCACGGATCTCCGCCACGGTGGTGGAGGTGATCACGTCCACCGGGTGCTTGTACGGCCTTGAGCTGAGGACCTCGGCGTCGGTTTGTGCGAAGCGCTTCCGCAGCACGTACATGTGGATGACCTCGACGTCGGCCGCGAACTCCCGGTTCTCGGTCACGATGGTCACCTTGCGCCCGATGTCGGCCAGCCAGGCCGCGGTATCGGCTGCCGCGTAGGAGTCGCCCCAGAGCAGCACCCGCTGCCCCAGCTTGCGCATCTTGCGGCCGCCCGGGTGGCACTCGCAGGCCACCTTGGGGCAGGCCATCGTCTCCTCGAACGGGACGACCCGCGACGCGTCGCCGACCACCGGGGGCACGTACGACTCGGCGCCGGTCGCATTGAGCACGAGGTCGTAGCCGCGGAGCTCGTCGACGGTGGGGGCGTGGTTGAGCCGGATCTCCACGTTGAGATCGAGGATCTGGTCCCGGATCCAGTCCAGGTACCAGCGCATCTTCTCCTTGCCCGGGACCAGGCACACGTACTTCATCGCCCCGCCGAGCTCGCCCGAGCGCTCGAACAGGGTGACCAGGTGGCCGCGCTCGGTCGCGATCCGGGCGGCCTCCATGCCGGCCGGGCCGCCGCCCACCACCGCAACCCGTACGGGCGTCTGCGTCCGGGTCATGTCGTCGTAGGCGGGCTGTCCGCAGGCCGCGTTGATCGAGCACGCGATCTCGTGCTTGGCCATGAGCGATTCCTGCCAGCATCCGCCCAGGCAGGAGATGCAGCGCCGGATGGACTTCACCTTCCCGTACTTCGCCTTGACCGGCCAGTACGGGTCGGCCAGGAGCTGTCGGGCGAGACCCACGAGGTCCGTCTTGCCCTCGGCGAGGATCTGCTCGCAGTACTCGGGGTCCCGGAGCGAGTGGCTCGTGATGACCGGGACCTTGACGACCTTCTTGGTCGCTTCGGCCGCATACGTCGCCCAGCCCTGGGGGTAGTGCATCGGGTCGAACCCGGCGCCGGGGGACTCCTGCATGCCCTGGGACAGGTCGAGCGCGGCGACCCCCGCCCGCTCCAGGACGCGGGCCGTCTCGAGGCCCTCCTCCATGCCGCGACCGCCCGGGCACCACTCCTCGAAGGAGTACCGGACGAGGATCGGGTAGCCCTTGCCGCACTTCTTCTGGATGGAGTCGATGACCGCGAGCGGGAACCGCATCCGGTTCTCGAACGAGCCGCCGAAGCGGTCGGTCCGCACTGTTGAGGTAGGGGCTCATGAATTCCGACAGCAGGTACCCGTGCGCGGCATGCAGCTCCACCGCGTCGAAGCCCGCCTGCTTGACCCGCCAGGCGGCCTCGGAGAACAGGTCCACGAGCTCCAGGATCTCGGAGATCGACGCCTCGCGGATCTCCTTGCCCTTCTCCTCGGCGTTCTCATAGACGATCTCGTGTCCCGCTGACCAGGGCAGCTTGAGGACTCGGTCCGTGGCGCCCAGCGTGTTGTAGCGGGGGATCGCGCACTGGCGGCCCGGGTGCTGGAGCTGCACGCGGCGCACTTCGCGCCGTAGCGGTGCATCGACTCCGCGAGGCGCGCCAGGCCCGGCACGTAGTTGTCGCCATCGGCCACGAGGCAGGTGACGGTGGGTCGGCCGGTCTTCATGTCGGGCGTGGTGGCGCCCACGATCACGAACCCGGTACCGCCCTTGGCGATGTTCCCATGGTGGTGGAGGTCGCGCTCGCTGACCTCGCCGTCCGCATTCGACGAGCTGATATCGGTCGGGACGTGCACGATCCGGTTGGGGAGGGTCAGGTTCCCCAGCTGGAGGGGGCTGAACAGGTTCGGGAAGGTCATGACGAGGTCTCCTGCTGGGGTGGCGGGCAGGCTGCAACGCGTTGATCGTCCCCCCGCGTCGGCCGGTCGGCAATGCCAGTCACGGTCGATCGACTGGCAGAAGCGGCCGCCAGTCCCGCTGGACGCCCCGAAACCCTCCACATGGCCCTGTCGGATGGGGCTGTCCGCTGCGAGGGTTTGTCCCATGGCCGTCTACGTCTGGCAGCAGGACATGGAGCCCGGGTTTCCGCTCGCCGTGCTCGAGTACACCGCGCACGGCGCTCCCGACCCGATGCACTGGCACGACCATTTCGAGATCGCCCTGGTGCTCGAGGGGCGCGGCAGCTTCCTGTTCGGCCGCCGGAGCCTGCCTGCGGAGGCCGGTGACCTGTTCTTCATCGACAACAGCCAGCCGCACGTGGCGCTCGCGGACCGGGGCGAGTCGCTCCGCCTGCTGCTGGTGCTGTTCCGCCCCGAGCTCGTCGCGGGCCCCGGCTGCCGGGAGCTCGACCTCGGATACCTTGCGCCGTTCCGCGTGGACGAGCGGACGTGGTCGCCGCGGGTGGCAGGCTCGACGCCCCTCGCCGCGCAGGTCGCGCCCGTGCTCCACCAGCTACGGGCCATCTTCGACCGTGGGGACGCCACGGAGCGGCACCTCGCCGACGCGACGCTCCGGATGGCCCTTGCCCTCGTGAACCGCGACCAGGGGTCCGTGGCGCTCGCGGCCACCGCCCGGGTCGCCGCCGATCGCCGCGAACAGATCCGGCCGGTGCTCGCCTACGTGGACGGCCACTGTCGCGAGAGCATCACCCTCGACGACGTGGCGGACCTCGTCCATGTCAGCCCATCGCGTGTCCGCCACGTGTTCAAGGACGTGACCGGGGTGGGCTTCAAGGAGTACCTGACCGCCGTCCGCGTGGCCGAGGCAAAGCGCCTGCTCCTGTCCACGGATGCGTCCGTCGCGGACATCGCCCGGCGGGTCAGCTACACCAACCTGCACCAGTTCTACAAGGTGTTCTACCGGTCATGCGCCATGTCGCCCGGTGAGTACCGCCGCTACTACACCCCAGCGGGCGGTGAGCCTGCTGCGGGTCAGGCGCCTCAGGAGGTCGTCACGTGATCACCATCGCCCCCAGCAAGGTCGGGGTCCACATCCGGGAGGCGGTCGACGCCGACTGGGAGGAGGCCGGCCGGATCTGCTACGACGCATTCGCCGCCCTCGCCGACCAGCACGGCTTCCCGCACGATTTCCCGACCGTCGCCGCGGCGGCCGAGCCCATCCGCTGGTTGATCAACCACCCGCGTGTCTACGGCGTCGTGGCCGAGAAGGACGGGAGGATCCTGGGCTCCAACTTCCTTGACGAGCGCGGCACGATCAGCGCGATCGGGCCGATCAGCGTGGACCCCGCGGCCCAGGACCACCACCTCGGGCGGCTGCTGATGGATGCGGTCCTGGACCGGGCCCACGCGCGCAACGCGCCGGGCGTCCGACTGCTCCAGATCGCCTATCACAACCGGTCCCTGAGCCTGTACGCCAAGCTTGGGATGGAGGTCCGGGGGTCGTTCGCGGCGATGCACGGGATGCCCATCCGTCGGGTGATGCCCGGCTATGACGTCCGCCCGGCGACCCTCGACGACGAGTACGCCTGCAACTCGCTGTGCGTCCGCGTCCACGGGCATGCGCGTGCGGGCGAGGTACGCGAGGCGATCGAGTCCGGGACCGCGCGGGTGGTGGAGCGCCTCGGCCGGATCACCGGCTACACGACGCGGATCAACTACTTCGCCCACTCCGTCGCCGAGACCAACGACGACCTCCGGGCGATGATCTGCGAGGCCGGGGATTTCGGGACGCCCGGGTTCCTCGTGCCGCTGGCCAACAACGACCTGTTCCGCTGGTGCCTGGAGGAGGGGCTGCGGATCTTCTTCGTGACCAACATGATGACCATCGGGCTGTACCAGGAGCCCGAGGGAGCCTACATGCCCTCGGTCGGCTACTGACGCCATGACGATGGCCCCGCGCGAGCGGGTCCGGGCGGCGCTCGACCACCGGGAGCCGGACCGGATCCCGTTCGACCTGGGTGGAACCCGCGTCACCGGGATCCACGCTCGCGCCTACGAGCGGCTGCGCCCGGCGCTGGGCCTGGAGCCACGCCCCGCGCGGATCAGCGACCTCACACAGCAGTTGGCCAGAGATCGAGCCGGACGTCGCCGCGGCCCTCGGGACGGACGTGCGGCTGGTGTCGGCCCGCGGTGGCTCCGGGTACCGGCGCGAGATCCGGGAGATCGACGGCTACGACACGTTCACCGACGAGTGGGGCGTGGGCCGGCGGATGCCGGTCGATGGAGGCCTCTACTACGATTCCTTCGCGCCACCGATGGCGGGGGACGTGGACCGCGCCGCGGTTGACGTCCTCCCGGTCCCCGACGCCGCCGACCCCGCCCGGTATGCCGGCATGGGCGAGGAGGCACGGCGGCACGCGGCGGACGGGTTCGCCGTCGCGGTCGGGTCGATCTGCGGCGGGCTCTCGGAGGGCCTGTTCAAGCTCCGCGGGTTCGAGGACGGCTACCTGGACCTCGCCGGAGATCCGGCTCTCGCGCGGCGGGTGATGGAGCGGGTGCTCGAGGTCAAGCTCGGGTACTGGGAGCGGGCGCTGCCGGAGGTCGGCGACACGGTTGACGTGCTCGTCGAGGCCGACGACCTTGGCGGCCAGGACCGGACCCTGTTCTCGCCCCGGACCTACCGGGACCTGGTCAAGCCGCTCCACCGGGAGCTGTTCGAGTACCTGCACGCCCGGTCGTCCGCGAAGGTCTTCTTCCACACGTGCGGTGCGGTGCGTGACCTGATCCCCGACCTGGTCGGCATCGGGGTGGATATCCTGAACCCCGTGCAGGTGTCGGCGGCCAACATGGACTCGGGCGAGCTCAAGCGCGAGTTCGGTCGTGATCTCGTGTTCTGGGGTGGCGGCGTGGACACGCAGCGCGTCCTGGGGTCCGGGACGCCGGCCGAGGTCCGCGCGGAGGTCCTGCGCCGGGTCGGCGACCTCCGCGGCGACGGCGGGTTCGTGTTCGCGGCGGTCCACAACATCCAGCCCAACGTTCCCCCCGGGAACATCCTCGCGATGCGCGATGCCCTGCGGGAGGCGAACGATGGGTGAGTCGCCGATCCGCGCCATCGCCGGGCGCCTCGTGCTGGCCGGGCGCGTCGTACCCGGCCGGATCGCGGTCGAGGACGGCCGGATCGCCTCGGTCGTCGAGGACCCGGCCGATCCCGAGGCTGCCGCGGGACCCCTGATCGCCCCGGGCTTCATCGACGTCCACGTCCATGGCTGGGGCGGCCACGACGCCACCGGTGATGCCGCCGCGCTGTCCGGGATGGCCCGAGCGCTCCTCCGCCAGGGCGTGACCTCCTTCCTGCCCACGGCGCCCACGCTGCCCGAGGCCGAGATCCCGCGCTTCGCGGAGCGGGTCCGCTCGTGGATGCCGGTGGCGCCCGCCGATGGTGCGGAACCGCTGGGGTTCAATCTCGAGGGGCCGTTCCTCGCCCCGGCCCGCAAGGGCGCGCACGACCCGGCGCTGCTGCGGACACCCGCGGAGCTGGATCCCGCGCTGCTGGACGCCGCGCTCGACGGGCTGCGGATCATCACCATCGCCCCCGAGCTCCCGGGCGCGCTCGAGCTCATCGGACGGCTGGCGGCGCTGGGCATCGCGCCATCGATCGGGCATTCGAATGCCACGCTCGAGGAGGCGCTTGCGGGCTACGCGGCCGGTGGCCGCACCACGACCCACCTGTTCAACGCGATGACCGGCGTCGATCACCGGCTGCCGGGGCTCGCGGTCGCGGCCCTGACCGACGACGACGCCTACGTGGAGCTGATCGCCGACGGGAACCACGTCCACCCGGCCCTGTGGCCGATCATCACCCGCACCAAGCCGGCGAATCGCCTGGTGCTCGTCGTCCGATGCGCTGCCGCTGGCCGGGATGGGCGACGGGCGGGGGTTCGTGGGCGAGCTCGATGTCGAGGTGCGCGGCGGCCGGGCCACCCTCCTTGGGACCGACACGCTCGCGGGTTCCGTGATCGCGCTCGACACGGCCGTCCGGAACCTGGTGCGGGAGGGACGGTCCCTCGACGCCGCAACGGCGGCAGCATCGGCGAACCCCGCGGCGCTGCTCGGCCTCGCGGACCGCGGGACCATCGAGCCCGGCCGGCTGGCCCACCTCGTGGAGCTTGACGACGAGCTTCGTGTGCGGCGGGTCACCCGGGGCCGCGAGTGGGTCGCCGGGGCGCGCTGAGCCCGTCTATCACCTGCCCTCGGACACGCCCCAGCCGCCATCCACCGCGATGACCTGGCCCGTGACCATCGCGGCGTCGCTCGACAGGAGGTGCAGCGCGGTGGCGGTGACCGCGTCAGGGTCGATGGGCCCGCCGGCCAGCGGCTGCCTGGCGGCGAGGTAGCGCTGGATCTCGGGATCGTCCTGGGCACGCCGGCTCATGGGGGTCGCGACCAGCGACGGCGCGATCACGTTGACCCGGATCCTCGATGCCGCGTACTGGGCGGCCATGGCGCGGGCCAGGCTCTCGATCGCGCCCTTGGCCGCCGCGTACCCGTGGGTCGCGAAGAACGCTGGCGCCGGGTGCGTCGCGAGGGTGCTCGACATCAGCAGCAGCGCCCCCCGGCCACCGTCTTCGTCGGGAGCCTGGCGCAGCATCCGCCGCACGGCGGCCCGCGACACCAGGAACTGCGTGGTCGCGTTGGACGAGATCACGGCCTCCCATCCCTCGAGCGTCGCCTGGTCCACGGGGCCGTCGCCGTGCCGGCGTGCCGAGATGCCGGCCACGCTGTACACGGCGTCGAGCCGGCGATCGAGCGCGTCGAACGCGGCGTAGGCGGCGTCGACATCGTCCTCCCGGCGCAGGTCGGCCGCATGCCAGGCGCAGGCGCCACCGGCTCCGGCGATCTCGGCAGCAAGCGCCTCGAGGTGTGACGCCGTGCGCGAGACCAGGAACACGAAACCACCCTCCGCGGCCACCCGACGGGCGGCGGACGCGGCCATCCCGGTCGACCCGGTGACGAGCAGGGTCCGCCCCGCGAAGCGACGCGGGCTCGTCACGAGGCGCCGTCCGCGGGGTCCAGCAGCGATGCCACCAGCGCTCGCCTCGCAGCCGCGTCCGCCTTCGTGATGGCGCTGCCGATCCCCACCGCTGCCGCGCCGGCATCGAGATAGTCCCGCGCATTGGAGGTCCCGAGGCCGCCCGTCGGGACCAGCTCCACCTCGGGCAGTGGGCCGCGGAGCTCGCGCACGAAGCCAGGCCCGACCGCGGAGGCCGGGAACAGCTTGACGAAGGTCGCCCCGGCGCTCCACGCGGCGTGGATCTCGGACGGGGTGAGGGCTCCCGGAATGAATGGCAGCCCTTCCGACACGGCGGTGTCGATCAGCGAGAGGTCGATCAGCGGGGCAACCGCGAAGTCGGCCTCGGCCCGGCGCGCCGACTCCAGCACGTGACGGGTGAGGATGGTCCCGGCTCCCACCAGGAACGGCCCGTCCGCACGAGCCCTGAGGCGTTCCCGAACGGCGACCAGGTCGGCCTCGGCGGTTGCGGCGTCGAACGTGACCTCGAAGGCGCGGACGCCGGTGTCCGCGAGCTCGCCGACGAGGTCCAGCAGCGCGGCCTGGGGCGCGACCCGCCGCAGCACGACGATCAGTCGATGGCGGCGGATGGCGGCGGCGACCGGACCGTGGCGGAGGGCATCAGCGGTCATCGGGCCACCGCGGACGCACCGGACGCACCGGCGATCACGGACCCATCGACCGGCAGCGGATCCAGCAGCGCCCCGTCGCGGGCGAGCCGCTCCCGGAGCGCGTCCACCGGCAGCGCGCGCGGCACCGTTCCGCCCGCCGCCGCGGCTACGGCGGCGGTTCCCGCCGCCTGGCCCATCGCCATGCAGGTCGCCATCGAGCGCGCCGACGCGTGCGCGTCGTGCGTCGCCGAGAAGCATCGTCCCACCACCAGCATGCCCTCCAGTCCCCGCGGGAGCAGGGTCCGGTACGGGATCCCGTACACGCCCCCATCGCCCACGTACTCCCATTGCGTGTCGCCCCCGGCGCCGTGATCCTCGATCGGGGCGCCACACAGGGCGATCTCGTCGGCGAACCGGCGGCCCGCGAGGACGTCCTCGCGGGTGAGCCGGTAGTCACCATGGACGCGACGGCTCTCACGAACCCCGATCGCCGGGCTGGTGGCCACGACCACGCTTCGCTCGAAGCCGGGCACGCGGTCGCGCAGGAACCGGTGGTACTCGCGGACCTGCCGCCGTCCGTCCACCTCGGCCGCCGTCAGCTGCTCGGGGTCCGTGGCGTCCACGCCGGGGATGCGGGTCATGTGGACGAGGGCGACGCCCTCGAACGGGGTGCGGTGCCACGAGCCCTCGATGCGCGGAAGCCGGTACCCGCCCGACGCTGCAGCCTCGCCCATCAGCCGCCACAACTCCTGCTTGGGGACGGCCGTCGCCGCTGCGATGTCCACGTTGGCCACCTTGAACAGCGTCGAGAGCGATTGCACCGTGCCGCCCACGCCTGGCGCATCGTGGGGGACGCCGGCCATCGCACACGCGTCGGCGTCGCCGGAGGCGTCGATGACCACGCGGGCGTCCACCCAGCGCTCGCCACCCTTGTTCCAGAGCCGGACCGCGGTCGCCTGCCCGTCCCCGACCCGCACGCCCGTCATCGTCGTGTGCAGCAGCAGATCCACGCCGGCCTCCTCCGCCAGGCGTTCCCAGAGCACCTTGAGCGCCTCGGCGTCATAGGTCACCCCGGTGCCCGCGCCGTAGGTGTTCGGGCGCTCGAACGCGACCCCATCGGCCGTCAACCGGCGCGCAACCTCCCAGCCGATGCCGCCGACCACGCGCCGGGGCCGATCGCCGGGGGTGTAGAACGCGTAGAAGGTGTCGAGCACCGCGGTCGAGGTCCCGCCCATGAACGCGAGCCGGTCCACCAGCAGCACCGATGCGCCGAGCCGGGCCGCGGCGATGGCGGCCGCCGACCCAGCCGACCCAGCCCCGACGACGACGATGTCGTACCGGTCCTTCACCGCCCGGCCCCGGGGCCGATGCCCGCACCGTCCGCCGCCCCATCGACCGGCATCGCGTAGAAGCGGGCCGGGTTCTCGACCAGGATCCGCGACGTCGGGTCGGCACCCAGTCGATGCCGGAGCCGGGGCTCGAACGTGGCCATCAGGTAGCGGAGACCCGGGCCGCCGTCGTAGGCCCGCAGGTATCCGCGCGCCCCGAGATCGAGGCCCAGCATCAGCCGGTCGAGGTGCCCCGCTGCCACCACGGACTCGACCAGGTCAAGCAGCACGGAGTCGGGGTGGTACTTGGTCCGCCCGATCGTGTCGTACTCGAGGGTGACGCCCCGCGCGGCGATCTCGGCGTGGAGCTCGGCGTCCGGGTTCCGGTCGAGGTGGGCGAGGGCGATCCGATCCGGTGCCGCCCCGGCGGCGAGCAGGAGGTCGACGACGTCGTGGGCACCGGTCCCGACCTCGGTGTGCACGAGGATCGGCGCCCCGGTCGCCGCCGATGCCCCGGCGATGGCCTCCAGGCGGCGCCGCTCGGACCGCGTGATCCGGTGGTACGAGGCGCCGCCCTTGATGGCGCCGGCCCGGGCCGGGTCGAGCGGCAGATCGGGGTCGAGCCAGTCGCGGGGATGCATGCCGTCCCGCAGGTCCGCGATGACCCGTTCGGCGAGGGTCTCGACCGTCGCATCGTGGACCCAATGGCCGGTGGGGTAGTGGGCATCGCGGTGGTAGCCGGTCGCGCCGATGATTGCCACGCCCGTCGCCTCGCTGATCGCCCGCAGGCCGGCCGGATCGCGCCCCAGGCCGATGGGCGTCATCTCGACGATCGTGCCGATCCCGGTGGCCTTGCCCTCGAGGACCTCCTCGATCGAGCGGACGGGGTCCGTGAAGCCCTCGCCCGGAGATGCGGGCGAGTCGATCAGGAGATGGTCGTGCGCGTCCACGACGCCGAGCGTGTCAAGCGCCCGGCGACCGGTGACGGTGACGACGTGGCGATCGGCCACGGAACCTCCAGGGGTGTGCGGGGGGCCGTCGGCAGAGAACGAGTGTAGCCTTGGGCGGCGAGCGCGGGGCCTTGCCACGCCGCGTGAGCCCGGACAGGCCGCGAGAGGCCGGACGCCATGCCTTCGGGCACGGGTGTCCAGCGCGCGGGTCGCATGACAGGCGACCCGTCGGACGGCGATACGGGCCGTTCGGCAGGGGATCGAAACCCGCCAGCGGGTGGAGGCTTAGGACATGGCTGCTTCCGTTCGAGCGGACGGCCGCGTCCCGGCCGCCACGACCGACCTCCCGATTGCCAGGCGCGTCCTCGTTGAGGGCGTGGTCCAGGGCGTGGGATTCCGCCCCTTCGTCTGGCGGCTTGCCACCGAGCTGGGCCTCGCGGGCCGCGTCCGCAACGCGGCGGGTCGCGTGGAGATCGATGCAACGGGTCCCAGGGCCGCGCTCGACGCCTTCGCGCGCCGCCTGCGCACGGACGCACCGCCGCGGGCGAGGGTTGAGCGCGTCACCGTCACGCCGCTCGACGCGCGGGCCGCGGCCGGACTGCCCACCCCGTTCCTGATCGACGAGAGCGTGGCCGCCGCCGGCGCGGACCGCCTGTTTCCGCCTGACATCGCCACCTGCGACGACTGCCTGCGCGAGCTCCGGGACCCGGCCGACCGGCGCCACCGGTACCCGTTCACGAATTGCACCAACTGCGGCCCCCGGGCGACGATCATCACGGAGCTGCCCTACGACCGCGAGCAGACCACGATGCGGGCGTTCCCGCTGTGCGAGGACTGTGCGGCCGAGTACCGCGATCCCGCCGACCGCCGCTTCCACGCGGAGCCGGTGGCATGCCCGGCCTGCGGCCCGACACTCGCGTGGCAGCGGACGGGCGCGCCGGCACCGACCGCCTCGGGCGAGGACGCGCTCGCCGCGGCCGTGGACGCGCTGCTCGACGGGGAGGTCGTCGCGGTCAAGGGTTTGGGCGGCTACCACCTCGCCTGCGACGCGACCGATGACACCGCGGTGCGCCGGCTGCGCGACCGCAAGCGCCGCTGGGCCAAGCCGTTCGCGGTGATGGTCCGCGACCACGACGCGGTCCGCGGCCTGTGCCGGCTCGGAGCGCTCGAGCGCCGGCTCCTCGAGGGACCGGCCCGTCCCATCGTCCTGCTCGAGGCACGCCGCGACGGCCGCCCCACGCTCGCGCCGTCGGTGGCCACCGGGAACCGCCGTCTGGGCGTGTTCCTGCCCTACACCCCGCTCCACCATCTGCTGCTCGAGGCGGTGGACCGGCCGCTGGTGCTGACCTCCGGCAACCTCACCGACGAGCCGCTCGCGACCGACGACGACGACGCCCGCACCCGGCTCGCGGGCCTCGCCGACGGCTTCCTGGCCCACGACCGCGAGATCCGCGCCCGCTACGACGACTCGGTCACGCGGGTGGTCGCGCGCCGCGAGTCGGTGGTCAGGCGTGCCCGCGGCTACGCCCCGGAACCGCTTCCGCTGCCGGTCGCGACGCCGGTCCCGCTGCTCGCGGTGGGTGCCGAGCTCAAGCACACGTTCACGCTCGCCCGCGGGGGCCGCGCCCACGTCGCCCCCCACAACGGCGACCTCGAGGATCTCGCGACCCACCGCGCCTTCACGGACGGCCTCGCGCACCTGTCGCGCCTGCTCGCGCTGGAGCCGGAGATCGCTGTCCACGACCTGCACCCGGAGTACCTGTCCACGAAGTTCGCGCTCGACCGCTTCCCGGCCGCGAAGCGGATCGCCGTCCAGCACCACCATGCGCACGTCGCCTCGTGCGCGGCGGAGCACGGGATCACCGGGCCGTTCCTGGGCGTGGCCTACGACGGCCTGGGGATGGGCGACGACGGCACCTTCTGGGGCGGTGAGCTGCTCCTGGCCGACCTGCGCTCCTACCGGCGCCTGGCCCGCTTCGGCCGTGCCCCGATGCCCGGTGGCGCCCTCGCGGTCCGCAAGCCCTACCGGATGGCGCTCGGCTACCTCCTCGGAGCCGAGGCGGTCGGTGGGGGCGGGGTCGGGATGGACGGGGTGGAGGAGCTCGCGGCACCGTTCCTCGCCCACCTGGATCCACGCGAGATCGCGCTGGTCCGGACCCAGGTCGCCCGCGGGCTCAATGCCCCGGTGGCCAGCAGCGCCGGCCGACTGTTCGATGCCGCCGCCGCGCTGCTCGGGATCCGCGACGTGGCCGAGTTCGAGGCCCAGGCCGCCATCGACCTGGAGCTCGCCGCGGGCGATCGCCGCGCTCAGCCCCTGCCATGGCGCCTCGACCGCGTGGAGGGACTGCTCGTGTATGACCCGCGCCCGACCCTGGCGGCGCTGCTCGACGGCCGGTCGCGCGGGCGGACGGCGGGGGCGCTCGCCGCGTCGTTCCAGGCCGCCATCACGGACGTCACGGTGGCGATGGCCCACGAGGCACGGCAGGCAACGGGGGTCCGTGTCGTCTGCCTCTCCGGAGGCGTGTTCCAGAACCGGCGGCTGGCCTCGGACCTGCTCCGGGGGCTTGCCGCCGACGGGTTCGAGACGTTCATCAACCGGCAGGTTCCTGTCAACGATGGCGGGGTGAGCTATGGTCAGGCTGCCATCGCGGCGGCACGGCTGGCCGAAGGATCGGCAGCGGGCGGACGGCCCGCGAAGGAGGGCTGAGACATGTGCCTGGGGATCCCCGGCAAGGTCACCGAGATCCGGGACGAGGCCGGCCTGGCGATGGGCAAGGTCGACTTCGGCGGCGTGCGCAAGGACGCCTGCCTCGCGTACCTCCCGGACATCGCGCTCGGCGACTACGTCATCGTCCACGTCGGCTTCGCGATCAGCAGGGTGGACGAGGCGGAAGCCCTCAAGACCCTCGAGATCCTCGGCGAGATGGGCGTCATGGAGCCGGAGCTGATGACCATGGGCCCGGGAATGGACGAGCCGGCCATTGTCTCTGACGATGCCCCGGGCGCCCTGACGTTCGACCCGGCCCGGCCTTCCTCCACGATGGCCGGCCCCACGCCGTGAAGTACCTCGACGAGTACCGCGACCCCGTGCTCGCGAGGAAGCTGCTGGCCGAGATCCACCGGATCACCACCCGGCCGTGGACGCTGATGGAGGTCTGCGGCGGCCAGACCCACACCATCGTCAAGCAGGGGATCGACGAGGCCCTGCCGGAGGGCGTTCGGATGATCCACGGGCCCGGCTGCCCGGTCTGCGTGACCCCGCTCGAGCAGGTGGACAAGGCGCTCGCCATCGCCGCCCGCCCCGACGTCATCTTCACCAGCTACGGCGACATGCTGCGCGTGCCGGGCTCGTCCACGGACCTGCTGGCCCTCAAGGCCCGCGGCGCCGACGTGCGCATCGTGTACAGCCCGCTCGACGCGGTGAAGATCGCCCTCGCCAACCCGTCCCGCCAGGTCGTGTTCTTCGCCGTCGGCTTCGAGACCACCGCGCCCGCGAACGCGATGGCCGTCGCCGAAGCGGCCCGCCGGGGCATCGACAACTTCAGCGTCCTGGTGTCCCACGTCCTGGTCCCACCGGCGATGACGGCCCTCCTCGACTCGCCGACCAACCAGGTCCAGGGGTTCCTCGCCGCGGGGCACGTGTGCGCGATCATGGGCTGGACCGAGTACGAGCCCATCGCCGAGCGGTACCGGGTCCCCATCGTCGTCACCGGCTTCGAACCGCTCGACCTGCTCGAGGGGATCCTGATGGCGATCCGCCAGCTGGAGGAAGGACGCCACGTGGTCGAGAACCAGTACACGCGTGCCGTGACCCGCGAGGGTGTCCCGCTCGCCCAGCAGCAGGTCATGAGCGTGTTCGAGATCGGACACCGCAAGTGGCGCGGTGTTGGCGAGATCCCGATGTCCGGCTACCGGCTCCGGCCCGAGTACGCCCGCTTCGATGCCGAGCGCAAGTTCGACGTCGGCGACATCGACACCAGCGAGCATCCGGCGTGCATCGCAGGCGCCATCCTGACGGGCGAGAAGACCCCGCTCGACTGCACCGCCTACGGGACCCTGTGCAGTCCGCAGAAACCGCTGGGGGCACCGATGGTCAGCTCCGAGGGCACTTGCGCCGCGTTCTACGGTGCCGGGCGCGGGCTCAAGGCCAGCGCGCCGTTCTCGCCCGCGATGCCCCTGGTCCAGGTCGTGCCGGTGGCCGGGGAGGCGACACGATGACCACCCGGGACGAGGCCCAGCCGGCCGCCGTCATCGACGCCGAGGGCGCCTTCTGCGCCGCACCGATCCCGGAGGACCAGCGC
Source organism: uncultured Chloroflexia bacterium (assembly GCA_963716025.1). Lineage (GTDB taxonomy): Bacteria > Chloroflexota > Limnocylindria > Limnocylindrales > CSP1-4 > CAIXZV01. The sequence goes on along the minus strand of CAVQSY010000084.1, from coordinate 23,055 downwards.
GTCATCCTGGGTCACGGTTCGGGCGGCCAGCTGTCGGCGACGCTGATGCGCGATGTCCTCGCCCCGGCCCTCGCCGCCGCCTCCGTGGACGGGGTGCTCAACGACGCCGCCGTGGTCGACGTCGCCGGCACCCGGGTTGCCTTCACGACCGACTCGTTCGTGGTCTCGCCGATCCGGTTCCCGGGCGGCGACATCGGCGAGCTGGCGGTCAACGGGACCATCAACGACCTCGCGATGATGGGGGCCATGCCCCTCGCGATCAGCCTCGCCTACGTGATCGAGGAGGGGCTTCCGCTCGAGGACCTCCGCCTGATCACCGCCTCCGCGGCTGCCGCCGCGGTGAAGGCCGGGACGCGGATCGTGACCGGCGACACCAAGGTCGTCGGCCGTGGAGCCGCGGACCAGCTGTTCGTCAACACCGCGGGCATCGGGCTCGTGCCCGATGGCGTGGCGCCCTCCGCCGACCGGGCGGTGCCCGGCGACGCAGTGATCCTGTCGGGCCCGATCGGGCTCCACGGGGTGGCGATCATGAGCGTCCGCGAGGGTCTCGAGTTCGAGGTGGAGATCGAGTCGGACACGCAGTCGCTCAACGGCCTCGTGGCGGCGATCACGGCCGTCGAGCCCGATGTCCACGTCCTGCGCGACCCCACCCGGGGCGGGCTGTCGTCCGCGCTCAACGAGATCGCGACCGCGTCCCGGGTCGGCATGGTGCTCGACGAGGCGGCGCTGCCCATCCCGGGGCCCGTGGGGGCCGCGTGCGAGATGCTGGGCCTGGATCCCCTGCACGTCGCCAACGAGGGAAAGCTGGTCGGCGATCGTCGCCCGCCGCCTCCGCGAAGCGATGCGCGCGTCGATGCGGGCCGATGTGGAGCCACCCCCTGGGCCGGGAGGCGGTGCGGGGATCGGCCGGGTGGAGGCCGAGCCCGCGGGCCGCGTGCTCATGGAGACGGCCATCGCGCGGGACGCGCATCGTGGACGTCCCCGGCGGGGAACTGCTGCCGCGGATCTGCTGAGTCGCCTCCCGCCGGGGCTGACGCCGTAGCACCCGCTGGTCCCCCCGGGGGCGGGGGCGTCAGGGCTTCTGCGCGCTCCGGCGCCGCCCCGCGATCCTGCTCACGAGCCGGCTGGCCCCGTAGCCGGTGGCGATCGGGACCCCGAACCAGATCGTCGCCACCAGGCCGGAGAACAGGTCGATCGGCACCGGCCGTCCGGCAACGTAGGACAGCACCACGATCAGGACCTGCCCGGCGATCTGCCCCACGCCCACCGCGAACAGGCCCGTCCAGCCGCGCGTGATCACGCCCGCGAGCACGCCCGAGATCAGCAGCACCATCGGGGACAGGAAGACCACCTGCGGGGCGCAACTCTGGGTGACCCCCTGGCCCACGCAGGCGACGTTCACCCCGCCGAACACCGACATCGGCACGGCGACGAGGATGATGGCAAGCGCGACCCAGTCCCGAATGACGCTTTGCCGCGGTTCCTGCAACGTTGACCTCCGCTGTCCCTCGATGATGACGGGTGACGGCCGGTCCCGCCAGTCCGATCGGCCCCTGCCGGGCCGGTATGCTTGGGCGGTGATCCTGACGTGCCGGCCACTGACAGCGCCAGCTGATCCGGCCGGAGCCGGGTCCTGACGATGGACGCCTGGATCGCCGGCGGCGTCTTCCTGCTCGCCTACGCCTGATCATCGCCACGAGCGCCTCGACCGCACCCTGGTCGCGCTCCTGGCCGGCCTGCTCCTGGTGTTCATCGGCATCATCGACCAGGAGGAGGCCTTCGGGGCCGTCGACTGAACGTCATCTTCCTGCTGGCCGGGATGATGGTCATCGCCGGCGCGCTCCGCCAGACCGGCTTCTTCCGCTGGCTGGGCGTGCGCGCGGTGCGCCTCTCGCGCGGCGACCCGTTCCGCCTGCTCTCGCCCTGTCGACGATCACGGCGCTGCTCTCGGCCTTCCTCGACAACGTCACCACGGTCGTGCTGCTGACGCCGGTCATCCTCTCCATCGCGCGAACGCTGGGCATCTCGCCGGTGCCCTACCTCATCAGCATGATCCTGGCCTCCAACATCGGCGGCACCGCGACCCTCATCGGCGACCCGCCCAACATCCTCATCGGCTCGGCCGCCGGGCTCGACTTCATGGCCTTCCTGACCAACCTCGGGCCGGTCATCGTGGTCGTCTTCGTGGCCTTCGTGGCGGCCATGGTGGTGCTCTTCCGGGGCTCGCTGCAGGTCCCCGACGAGCGCCGCGAGGCGGCCCTGGAGGGGACCTCGAGGAGGCCATCATCACGGACCGCCGCCTGCTCGTGCCGCGCACTCATCATCCTGGCGCTGACCATCGTCGGCTTCCTGGCCCACGGCTTCCTGGGTGTGGAGGTCGCCACCATCGCCCTGCTGGGAGCCACCGTGCTGCTGCTCGTCGGCCGGACTCGACGTCGGCGAAGCGCTGCGCGACGTCGAGTGGGTCACGCTCTTCTTCTTCATCGGCCTCTTCATCCTCGTCGAGGCCGTGGTCCGCACGGGCATCGTGGGCGGCATCGCCGACGCCCATCGTCGAGGCCACCGGCGGGGCAGCGACGGCCACCACGATGGCGCTGCTGTGGTTCTCGGCCGGGGCCTCCGCCATCATCGACAACATCCCCTACACGGCCACGGCCATCCCGATCGTGGAGCAGGTCATCGCGGCCGGCCTGCCCGCTGATGCCCTGTGGTGGTCGCTGGCGCTGGGAGCCTGCCTGGGCGGCAACCTCACCATCGTCGGTGCCTCGGCCAACGTGGTCGTGGCCAACCTGGCCGAGCGCGGCGGCCACCCCATCCGTTTCGGGCAGTTCCTCCGCTACGGCGCCGTCGTGATCATCGGCTCGCTGGCGATCTCGACCGCCTATGTGTGGTGGCGCTACCTCGGCTCACCACGGTCCCGATCCAGCTGATCCCTGGCTGCCTGACCCGCCCCAGGGTCGGGTGCAGGTGCGACAAGCGTGGCTCCGCCACAACCAGCAGGTTCGCGACCGCACCCCTGCACGCCGTCGCCCGAGCTGACCCCTGGCTGGGTCACGGGCCGCGCCGCCGGGCCGGCGCCACGGGCCGGCGCAGCAGGGCCGGCGCCACGGGCCGGCGCCACGGGCCGGCGCCACGGGCCGGCGCCACGGGCCGGCGCCACGGGCCGGCGCCACGTGCCGGCCGCCAGCGAGCGACGTGCGAACCGGGACTAGCCCAGGTAGCGCAGGTAGAGGTACACCGTCGAGATCGCCAGGGAAGCCGCGACCACGCCCACCCCATAGCGCAGGAATTGCATGAACGTGGATCGTGTGGCCCTCCCGTGCAGCCATGTTCGCGACCACGATGTTCGCCGACGCCCCGACGATCGTCAGGTTGCCGCCCAGGCAGGCGCCCAGCGACAGGGCCCACCACACGGGCTCTGCGTGGAGCCCGCTCGCCGCCAGCTGTTGGATCACCGGGATCGCCGTGGCGGTGTACGGGATGTTGTCCACGATCGCCGAGACCGCCGCGGAGAACCACAGGATCGCCAGCGTGGCGGCCGTCGAGATGCTGCTGGTCGGCGTTCCGCACCACCGCATCGGCGATCCCGCCAACGATCCCGACCTGGACGATCGCCTCGACCATGATGAACAACCCGACGAAGAAAACAGCGTGTTCCACTCGATCTCGCTCAGGGCCTCGTGCGGGTCCAGGCGGCCGAGCAGCATGAACGACCGTCGCGCCCAGCATGGCGATCGTCGCGGCCTCCAGGCGGAGCGCCGAGTGGAAGACGAACGCGACGATCGTCACGGCCAGCACGATCAGGATCCGGTTCATGGAGGGCGATCCAGGATGGCCGCCAACGGGTCGACCAGGGCCAGCCGGTCCAGGCGGTCGGAGCGTCGTCGTCCATGTGATAGCGGAAGGCTACGCACGATCCCCAGGAACGCGACGAAGATGATCACGATCACGGGGGTCAGGTTGACCAGGAAGTCGGCGAAGCCCAGGCCCGCCGCAGAGCCGATCATGATGTTCGGCGGATCACCGATCAGGGTCGCCGTCCCGCCGATGTTCGAGGCGAAGACCTCGCTGATGAGGTACGGGAAGGGGTTGACCCGGATCGTGCGCGTGATGGCGAGGGTGACCGGCGTGAGCAGGATGACCGTCGTCACGTTGTCCAGGAAGGCCGAGAGCACCGCGGTCAGGATCGCCAGGTACACGAGCAGGCGGAAGGGCTCGCGCCCCGCGAGAGGTGGATCGCGTGGCACGGCGACGTATGCAATCGAAGTAGAAGCCGGTCTTCCGACAGCGCCCCCGCCATGACCATCATCCCCGCCAGCAGGAAGATCACGTTGAAGTCGACGGCGGCGAACGCCTCAGCCTGGTCGAGGATCCCGAGGATGATGACGAGGAACCCGCCGGCCAGGGCCGCCAGCGTCCGGTCAACACGTTCCGTGGCGATCAGGAGGTAGGCGACGAGGAAGATGCCGCCGGCGACAAGGACATCGGCGCTCGGGCCGTTGCTCAAGAGAGTCCTCCATGCCGCCTGGTCCGGCGGCGGGCCGGCACGGCTCCAAGCGGCGGAGCCCCCTCGGTCATCGAAGGGGCTCCGGAATGCCGCGCGAAGGGGTTGTGGGCCGGCGTCGCCGGCCCACGGGAACGCCGGGCTACTCGAAGTCCTGCCCCGGCTGGGGGACGAACTTCGCGAAGACCCAATACAGCACGCCCGCGACCACCAGCGAGGCAACCCAGCTGTAGTCGTAGAACGGCTTGAGGAAGCCGATGATCCCGTCGGCCGGGAACGGTCCAGCGGAGCCGGCCGGGGTGTAGGCCCCACCGATGCCGACGATGGCGCCGATGATGAGCGCAACCACCGCTCGCCAGTTCCAGCCGCCGGCGTACCGGTAGATCCCGTCTTTCCGATACAGATCGGCCAGCTTCAGGTTCTTCCGCCGGATCAGCCAGTACTCGACGATGAGCACGCCGGCGATGGCGCCCGTGAGGCCGCCATAGGTGCCCAGCCAGGTGAAGATGTAGACGCTCGGCTCGTTGAACAGGTACCACGGCATGATCAGGATGCCAATGACACCCGTGATCAGGCCGCCGGTGCGGAAGCTGATCCGCTTCGGCCAGGCGTTCGAGAAGTCGTAGGACGGGCTCACCACGTTGGCGGCCACGTTGGTGGACAAGGTGGCCATGGCGAACGTGAACAGCATGAACATGACCACGAACACGTTGTCGATCCTGGCGACCAACTGTGTCGGATCGAAGATGGCCTCGCCGTAGACGAGGGCCGCCGCCGACGCGGTGATGACCCCGAGCAGCGGGAACAGGGTCATCGTGGTCGGCAGGCCCAGGGTCTGGCCGAGCGCCTGCTCGCGCTGGCTGCGGCCGAACCGGGTGAAGTCAGGCATGTTGAGCGACAGCGTGGACCAGAACGCGATCATGCCCATGAGCGAGATCGGGAACACAGCCCAGAAGTCGGCACCCCAGCCCAGCTTGCCGGGCGCGGCCAGGACGGGTCCGAGGCCACCGGCGTCGACGACCATGAAGACCATGAGCGCCCCGAACACCAGGACGAGGAACGGCGCGACCCAGCCCTCGAAGCGGCGGACGGCCTCCATGCCTCGCAGGATGATCAGGATGTTGACGCCCAGAAGATCAGGAAGCTCAGCCACATGGTCCACTGCTGGGCAGCCGCGTCGCCAAACCCGATCGAGATCTTCCCGGCCGTGACCCAGAAGTTCCCATCACCCAGGATCAAGTTGAAGAACGCAGCGCCGATGCCGAACACGGCCAGGCCACCGATCCACGTCTGGATGCCGAACCAGCCGCACGCGATGCCAGCACGGAGGAGGGCCGGCAGGTTGGCGCCGAACACTCCGAACGACGAGCGGGCGACCACCGGGAAGGGGATCCCGTACTTGGTGCCGGCGTGGCTGATCGGCAGCATGGGGAGCAGCACGATCACGTTGCCCAGGCCGACCGTGAGGATCGCCTGGACCCAGTCCATGCCGAGGGCGATCAGGCCGGCGGCCAGCGCCCACGACGGGAGATTGATGGACATCCCGACCCACAGGGCCAGGTAGTTGTAGGTGGTCCAGGTCCGCTTGCCGACGGGGACCGGGGCAAGGTCGTCGTTGTGGAGCCCCGAGGCCTCGAGGCTCGCGTCAACGGCGGGGTCGAGTTCGACACGGCCGTCGGGCTGGACCACCTGCTCCATGGATGTGACTGCCATAGAGATCCTCCACTCCCGGGGCCCTTGACGGGCCCCTCCTCCTGCTACGCGGCGCCCTCCGCTCCGGCACCCCAGGCGGTTCCCTCCAGAACGCCGTCGTGAGCGGCCCATGACGGGGGCCACGCACTGGTTGGGGGTCGTTGGGTCACGAAGGCCAAACCCCGGTCAGCGCGAGTGTCCGAGCATTGCTGCCGGTGCCGGTGCACCATCCGGGCTCAGGCCTCCTGGAGCGACAGGCGTCGCAATGGTTGGCCAATTCGAATAGGGGACGGCAGACCCCGAGGGCCCTAGGTCCCAAAATCCTGCCCCCGTTCGGTCCTCGCCTCAGCTCGTGCCCGCGGGCCTGACGTAGCCCTCGGCCTCGTCCTCAGCTTGTCCGCCATGGTAACCACCTGTGGAAGCCCCCGAACGGTGCGCTCGCGCTACGCTGGGACCCCACCCTGGCGCCCCAGCTCGGAGACCGGAATCGACATGGAGTACCGCAGGCTCGGCAAGACCGGGCGAGAGGTCAGCGTCATCGGGTTCGGCGCCTGGGCGATCGGCGCCGACTGGGGGACGGTGGACGACGCCGCCAGCCTCCGCGCGCTCCACGCGGCCGCCGATGCCGGGGTGACCCTGATCGACACCGCGGACGTCTACGGGGACGGCCACAGCGAGCAGGTCATCCGCCGGTTCCTGGGCGAGCGGCCCGGCGAGTCGTTCTTCATCGCGACCAAGATGGGCCGGCGCGCGCCCCTTGACCTCGCCAGCTACACGCCGGAGGCGTTCCGGGCGTGGGCCGACCGGAGTCGTGAGAACCTGGGCATGGAGACGCTCGATCTCGTGCAGCTCCATTGCCTGCATCCATCCATCTACTACAGCCCGGAGCACTTCGCCGCCCTTGACGAGCTGGTGGCCGCCGGCGCGATCCGCAACTACGGCGTCAGCGTGGAGAAGGTCGAGGAAGGCCTCAAGGCGATCGAGTTCCCGGGTGTGGCCACGGTCCAGATCATCTTCAACCTGTTCCGCCAGCGCCCGGCCGAGCGGTTCCTCGCCGAGGCCATCCGTCGCGACGTCGGGGTGCTCGCGCGGGTGCCGCTGGCGTCGGGGATGCTGACCGGCAAGCTGACCGCGGCCACCACCTTCGAGCCGACCGACCACCGGCAGTTCAACCGGCACGGCGAATCGTTCGACGTCGGCGAGACGTTCGCCGGTGTCGACTTTCAGACCGGCCTCGAGGTCGTGGAGGAGCTCCGGGCGCTGGTCCCCGAGGGGGCGACGCTCGCCCAGCTGGCGCTCCGCTGGATCCTCATGCACGACGGGATCGCGACCACGATCCCCGGCGCGAAGACCCCCGAGCAGGCGGCGGCCAACGCCGCCGCGGCCGAGCTCCCGCCGCTGCCGCACGGGACGATGGACCGGGTGGCGGAGCTCTACGAGACCCGCATCAGGCCACTCGTCCACCAGCGCTGGTAGCCAGAAGGGGACCCACATGGGCGTGACTGCCACCTACCGCGTGCCGGGCGCGATCCTCACGGAGCGAGAGCATCGGATCCCGCTCGACCACGCCCGACCCGACGGCCGGTTCATCACCGTGTTCACCCGCGAGGTCGCCGACCCGGACGGCACCGACCGCCCGTACCTGGTCTTCCTCCAGGGAGGTCCGGGCTTCGAGGCGACGCGGCCCACCAGCCCGCCGTCGGGCTGGCTCAAGCGGGCCCTGGCCGAGTACCGCGTGCTGCTCCTCGACCAGCGCGGGACCGGGCGATCGACGCCCGTCGGTGACCAGATCCCGGGCGAGACGGCGGAGGACCAGGCCGCCTACCTCACCCTGTTCCGGGCCGATGCCATCGTGCGCGACTGCGAGTGGATCCGCCAGGAGCTGGATGTCGACCGCTGGACGATCCTGGGCCAGAGCTTCGGGGGCTTCACCTCCCTGACGTACCTCTCGTTCGCGCCCGAGGGTCTTGCCGCCGCGCTCATCACCGGCGGCCTGTCGCCGGTCGGGCGCTCCGTCGACGATGTCTATCGGGCCACGTGGTCGCGCGTCCTGGAGGCCAACGGCCGGTACTTCGAGCGGTATCCCGATGATCGGAACCGACTGCGGGACATCAACGCCCGTCTCGACGATGACGACTTGCGGCTGCCGTCCGGCGACCGGCTGACCGGGCGCCGGTTCCGCCAGATGGGCATGTGGCTGGGTGCCTCGGATGGGTTTGAGCGTCTCCACCATGTCCTCGAGCTGCCGTTCGCGTCGCCGGCCTTCCTGCACGATGTCGACGATGCCGTTCGCTGGGCGCGCAACCCGATGTACGCGACGCTCCACGAGTCCTCGTACGCGGACGGCGTGGCGACCCGCTGGTCGGCGCACCGGCTGACGCCGGACGAGGCCCTCGCCGGCGAGGTGTTCACCGCCGAGCAGGTGTTCCCCTGGATGTGGGAGGAGTACGGCGCGCTGCGCCCCCACGGGGCGGCAGCCCAGCTCCTCGCCGGGCATCCGTGGCCGCGCGTGTACGACGCGGCGGCGCTGGCGCGGAACGAGGTTCCCGTGGCCGCGACGATCTACGTGGACGATGTCTACGTGGAGCGGGCCTTCGCCGAGGAGACGGCTGTGCTGGTCCGCGGACTTCGACCGTGGATCACCAACGAGTACGCCCACAACGGGCTGCGTGCCGACGGCGAGCGGGTCGTGGGTCGTCTGATCGACCTGGTGAAGGGCCGCGCCTGACGGGACGGGTCCGGCGCCCCGGCGGGATCAGCCGCCTGCCGGCGGGGCGTCGCTCGGCTGCTGTTCGAAGAGATAGACGAACTCCGGTCCGTTGTGGCAGATCCAGCAGTTGTCGCCGCGGTTGGCCATCGATGCCGGCAACGGAGCATGGTCGTCGACGCCGTGGCACGAGGAGCACGGCTGGGTGCCGCCCATGTGCTCCGGCCGCAACTCGGGGACGGCGCTCGCCCCGGCTTCGAGCCGCGTCTGGTGGCAGATGAGGCAGTCCTCCTTGTGGAGGCTGCTGTGGCCCTCCGCGGTCTTGACCAGGCTGGCCTCGGAGTGGCACGCCGTGCAGTCGCGCCAGCCGGCAAGGGGATGCCCCATGACCGGGATCGGCTTCGTCCCGACACCGCCGTCGGCGGTGAGATGGCAGCCGTTGCAGTTGGCCTCCGGGGGCATCTGGATGCCCACGGGCGAGAGGGCCATGGCCGACTTCGGGCTCGGCGTCGGGGCGAGCGTCGGGCTCGGCGTCGGGGCGGACGCGATGTCGCCGGCAACGTCCGGCACGGCGACCACGACGAGGAAGGCGCCCACCACCACGATCCCGAGCGTCAGCAGCAGGACCACGACCCGGAAGCCGTAGATCGAGATGGCGCGGATCACGACCCGGCGCCTTCCGCGGTCCGCTGCGCGGCGGCGACGGGTGCCGCCGGCTCGGGCTCCAGCCCGCCCGCCGGTCCGCCCTCGACCTGCCCTTCATCGGGGTGCTCGTGCTTGCGGAGCCACGGCCAGCTGAAGAACAGGTGCGTGTCGCCTTCGCCCATGTTGAGGTAGCGCTCGGCGAGCGTGTAGAAGAACGCCATGAACGCGCCGGCACCCACCAGGATGGCGATCTCGACCATCGTCGGCGTGTACGTCGCGTAGGGGTAGGCCACGGTCCCCGCACCGGCGGAGACGGGTGCGATCTGGCCGGCGGCGACGAACAGGAACCGGTCGAGCAGGATCCCGGCCAGGATCAGCAGGCTCGCGCCCCCGATCGCCTCGGGCCGCCGGGCGATCGGCAGGGCGATGATCACGGCCGGGACCACCAGCCCGAAGATGATCCGAGCCCAGAACTGGGCGGCCAGCGGCCCCGTCAGCAGGGCAGTGGTCGCCTCGCGGAGGCCCCGCTCCTCGCCGCTGAGCCCGGCGGCGACCTGGCGCACGATCAGCGCGCCGACCAGGGCCAGCCCGACCGCGAGCAGGAGCCGAGCCGACGGCAGCGCGACCGGGGCGGCGCGCTCGAAATCGGCGAGCCGCAGCCGGTGCACAACGGAGAACACGATCCCCAGGAGCGCCGTCCCAGCGAGGAACGCGGAGGCGACCATCATCACCGGGGTGAAGATCCCGTTCCAGAACGCCTTGGCGCCCAGGACCCCGAACACCGCGCCCAGCGTGGCCGGTGCCAGGATCGCGATGATGGACGCGAGGGTGCAGGCGTACTGGTGGATCTTCGGGTGATCCGTGAACAGGCTCCAGACCTCGACCATCAGGACCACGAGGTAGGCGCCGTAGAACACGCCCATCCACCACATCGGCGACGCGGGGGAGGGGACCAGCACCGCGCCGAAGACCATCCGGACGGGGTAGTGCAGGTCGAGCGCGATGATCAGGAAGGCGGTCGTGAGCGACAGCAGCGCGAGGATCGCATGGCGCTTCTCGAACGGCTGGAAGCGCTCGATGCCGAACACCGTGCCCAGCGAGGAGGCGAGGCACAGCCCGCTGGTCATGATCGCGAAGAAGGCGTAGCCGATGATCATCAGCCCCCACTCGAACGAGGGCGTGGTCCCGAAGACCTCCCAGCCGGGTGGCAGCGAGACGATCGCGGCCACGGCCATGACGGACATCAGCGCCAGCAGCAGGCCGAACCACGCCTGCAGGACGACGGGCATGCTCCGGACCTCGTCCACGAGCTTGCGGGCGAGCGGGCGCGGGGCCAGCGGGATGCGGTACTCGAGCAGGTGGAGCTCGAGCGGCGCAACGGTCGCGCGCACCCTCAGAGCTCCTTGTCCATGGGTCCGGCATAGACCACCCGCGGCTGGGTGCCGTACTCGGGCCAGAGGGGCTTGGGATACGTCGTGCGCAGGATGTCGCTGATCTCGCTGTCCGGGTCCGCGGCGTCACCGAACTTCCGGGCCCCGACAGGGCACACCTCCACGCACGCCGGCTGGAGGTTGCGGCTGATGCGGTGGTAGCACCAGGTGCACTTGTCGGCGATCCCGGGCGTGTCGTTGGGTGCGTGCTCACCGGCAGGGACGATGTACCGGGCGCCGTAGGGACAGGCAACGACGCAGTACCCGCACCCGATGCATCGGCGGGCGTCGACGAGGATCACCCCGTCCACGGTCTTGTACGTGGCGCCCACGGGGCATACCGAGGTGCACGGGGAGTTCGAGCACTGCATGCACAGCCGCGGCATGAAGTACGCCTCGTCCACCATCTTTCCGGCCGCCGTGGGATCGGTGGAGTCGAACGGGAAGCCGTCGATGCCCCCGTCCGGGGAGTCGATGTGGAGCTCGCCGTCCGTGGTGACCACGTGGCGCTCGATCCACGTCCGGGTGTACTGGGGCTCCTCCGGGACCTGGTTCTCCTCCTTGCAGGCCACGACACACAGGCCGCAGCCGATGCAGGCGGAGGTGTCCACGACGTAGGCCCACCGTCGCGCCTGCGGGTCGTAGGTCGGGATGATCGGCGCCGTGTCCGAGAGCTCGTCGGCGAACACCGGGGTGAACCTGGCCAGGACCGCCGCTCCGACCGCGCCACCGGCGAGCGCGAGCCCGAACCCCAGGAAGGCGCGCCGGCTCGTGGAGGCTGCGGTGATGGCCGGCGCGAGCTCCTCGAGGGGGACAAGCGCCGCGTCGGCCGGGGCCGCCTCGACGGGCCTCGGCTCGGCGGAGGCGGGCGTGGGCCCGGTCACGCGCCCGGGCTCAGGGGCATCGACCTCGCGGCCCGTGGTGGTGGAGTCTTCGGTCATTGGGACACCTGTGGCGTGGGGGTAGCCGTGGTTCCGAGGCTTGCGGCGCCGGCGCTCTCGCCCGGCCCTCGTCCGGGCGCATGGCACTCCAGGCAGCGGGCGTCGTCGCTGGTGCCTTCCGGGTGGCGCTGGTTGCGGGCCTTGAAGCCGTCCGCGCCGTGGCACGTGAGACACGGCGGAAGATCGTTGAGCGGATGGAGGACCACCGGCGGGCGGTTGGCCGTGCCGACATGCGGGTCATGGCACTCGAGGCACTCCGCCACGTAGTGCTGGCCCGGCAGGATCTGGCGGAAGCCCGTCGGGCGACCGGTGGCCGCGGTGTGGCATCGCAGGCAGACCTCGTCGGTGGGGACGCGGACGGGAACCTGCTGCGCGGTCGCCGCATCGCCCGCCTCGGCATGCTCGATCAGGGCACCGTGGCAGCTCTGGCAGCCGATGTCCCGGTGAGCGGCGAGGACCAGGGCCGAGTGCTCCACCTCGTGGCATGCCTGGCAGGTGCCCGACGAGGTGTAGGAGAGCTCCAGCCCCGCCCACTGCCTCGCGTTGATGGTGCCGTCGAGCGAGTACTGGAGGTATGGACTCCACGCCATCGTCACGCCCACCGCGAGTCCGACCGACAGGGCTGCGGCGCCGCCCAGGATGGCGGCAGCGGCGATGATCCCGCCTCGGCGGGTGCGCGGCCGGACGGACTCCCAGAAGCGGCGGAGCCGCAGCGACGCCTTCACAGGACCGAGGGGTCCAGGAGTCCGCGGCGGACCGTGTACCGCAGCAGCTCGACCCGATCGTGCAGGCCCAGCTTCTCCATCACGTTGGCGCGGTTGTAGTGGACGGACTGTTCCGACAGCCGAAGCGACTTCGCGATCTCGCGGTTCGTATGCCCCATGGCCGCGAGCAGCAGGATCTGGCGCTCGCGCTCGGTGAACGCCTCGTACGGGTCGTCGAGCGTGGCGTCCGGGGTCCGGCGAACGTACGTGTCGACCATCCGGGTGACGATCGCCGGACTGACGTAGGTATGGCCCGCGGCCACGCTGCGGACGGCGGCGATGATGTCGCCGTCCTGCGCCTCGCGGGTCAGGAAGCCGTGTGCCCCCGCCTTGAGGACCACGGAGAACGGTTCGGTGGCGCAGCGGCAGTCGAGCGCGATGATCCGGGCGTCCGGGCAGACCTCGTGGATCGCCCTGATCGCATCGTACGTGCCGCAGCCGTAGCCCCCGACGCTCTCGCATTCGAGCACGATCACGTCCGGCTGGGCGGCGCGTGCCTGCTCCAGGGCCCGCTCCCGGCTGTCGACCTCGCCGATGACCCGCATGTCCGGCGCGCCGTCGATGATCGATCGCACGGCCGTCGAGAGCATCGGGAAGTCGACGATCGCGAGCAGCACGCCGAGCCGGTCCACGATGGGAGAGGCCCCGCTTCGGGGGTCGGAGACGGAGGTCATGACGCGTCCGGTCAACGGACCTGCGGCGTCCCTGCGTCGTCCCCGTGGCGGTTCCTGACGACGTACGCCCAGAAGAAGGGCATCGCAACCATGAGCACGGTGACGAGCGCGGCGGCGATCATCGTCGCCTGGGCGCCGAGGTTGAAGTAGACGAGCATCAGCGCCACGTAGGCGAGCGCCGAGCCGCACCACAGGGTCAGGGTCACGAGGCCCAGCCAGGCCGCGATGCGGGCGCCCCGGCCGCCGCGCGACCCGTAGGCGAACCACACCACCAGGGCGACGATGCCCTCCACCAGGAACAGCATCGGCACGATCAGGGCGACGGACTCGGACAGTTCGGTGATCTGCATTTCCAATTGCCCCAGGGCAGGGTGCGGGCATGACGATCGTCGGTACGTGAATTGTCGGTCACGGCCGTCGGTTGCGACAGGTGCCATCGGGGAAGAATCGGCCCGTATCGATCGGTATATCGCCACGGCCGTTCGGACCCGGATCGAACGGCCGTGCGCCGCCAGGCGATGCCGGTTGTCTGGCGACCGATGCCCGTCGTTGGCGGACCTGCCCGGACCGCCCCGGCCCGGGCGATCGGGGGCGGGCTCAGGCTGGGACCGGGGTCTCCCCGTGGTCGGTCCGGATGAGCCGCCGGTCGGTGACGATGGCGGTGATGAGCATCGCGGGGGTCACATCGAATGCCGGATTGAGCGTCCGGGCGGAAGCCGGAGCCGAACGGATTCCGTGGAAGGTCGTGACCTCGCCGGCGTCGCGCTCCTCGATCTCGATCCCGGAGCCATCGGACGTGGCCGTGTCGATCGTTGACTCTGGGGCGACCACCAGGAACGGGACCCCGGCGTGGCGAGCGGCGATCGCCAGCGAGTAGCTCCCGATCTTGTTCGCCGTGTCGCCGTTGGCGGCGATCCGGTCCGCGCCGATCAGCACGATGTCCGCGAGCCCCCGGGCGAGCACGGACGCCGCCGCGCCGTCGACCAGCAGGCGATACGGCGCGCCCAGGCGGCCCAGCTCCCAGGCCGTCAGCCGGGCCCCCTGGAGCAGCGGACGGGTCTCGAGCGGCAGGGCCTCGTCGAGCAGACCACGCGCGTGGAGCTCGCCGATCACGCCCAGGGCCGTCCCTCGCTCCACGGCGGCAAGCGCGCCCGTGTTGCAGATGGTCATCGCCCGGATCCGCGGCCGGGCCACCAGCTCCCGCACGAGGTCCGCCCCCCGGGACGCCATCCGGGCGCACGCCGCGATGTCCTCGTCGCGGACGGCAAGCGCCTCGGCGAGCACCGAGCCCGGGCCTTCCGGGAGGCGCGCGAGCGCGCGATCCGTTCCCCAGGAGATTCACCGCCGTGGGACGTGCGCCCCGCAGGCGGGCGGCGCCTGCCCGAACCGCCGGCTCGTCGCCGGGATGCAGGCGGGCCAGCAGCGCGACGCCCATCGCTCCCGCGACTCCCAGCGCAGGAGCGCCGCGGACCGCGAGCCGGGTGATCGCAGCCACGAGGCCGTCGAGCGTCGTCACCCGCAGGACGACCAGCCGGTCGGGAAGGAGCGTCTGGTCGATCAGCTGGATCGCGTCGTCGACCCAGTCGATCGTGCGGTCGATCATGGCTTCGCCACGCTAGCACGCGCGCCGGCGCATCCGTCGGTGCTCGCGGACTCGGGCACGGCGCCCGCCGGCGAGGTCGCTATCCTGTGATCCCGGCGCTGTCCACGCCAGCAGGAGGTTGTTCCGTGACCCGTTCCGCGCGTGTCTCGGGGGCCAGGGAGCGCCTCTCTATCAATTCGACCGGTTCATGGAGCGCGGCACGATCGCGCTCATCGCCGGGCTCGCCGTCATCTCGATCCTGGCGATCCTGGCGATCGTCCTCGCCATGGTCCTCGTCCGCGGCGACGACGGGCGCGACATCCCGACGCTGCTCTGGATGTCGATGCTGCGCACCCTGGACCCGGGGACGATGGGCGGCGATGAGGGCAGCGCCCCGTTCCTGGTCGGGATGTTCGCCGTCACGCTCGCGGGCATCTTCATCATCAGCACCCTCATCGGCATCCTGAGCAACGGCCTCCAGGACAAGCTGGCCGCCCTGCGCAAGGGCCGCTCCCGCGTCCTCGAGCGCGACCACGTGGTGATCCTCGGCTGGAGCCAGCAGGTCTTCGCCGTGGTGGCCGAGCTGCTCCAGGGCGGTGCGGGCAGGCCGCGCAACGCCATCGTCCTCCTGGCCGATCGCGACCGGGTCGAGATGGAGACCGAGCTCCGCGACCGGGTGAGGATCCCCCGCCGGGCCAACGTCGTGTGCCGGACCGGCAGGGGATCCGTCCTGTCCGATCTGCGCATCGCCAACCCGGACGAGTCGCGGGCGATCATCGTCCTCCAGGGTGATGGCGACGACCCGGACGTCGAGGTGCTCAAGACCATCCTGGCGCTCACCGGTCGCGCGGACCGGCGGGCGCGACCGTACCGGATCGTCGCTGAGGTCCGAGACAGTGCCAGCGCCGGCATCGCCCGTCTCGTGGCGGGCCATGAGGTCCACCTCCTGCTCGCCGACGAGCTCGTGGCCCGGATCATCGCCCAGACCAGCCGGCAGTCCGGCCTGTCCACCGTCTACCTCGAGCTGCTCGACTTCGCGGGCCACGAGTTCCATGTGACGGCCGTCCCGGACCTCGTGGGCCGGACCTTCGGCGATGCCGTCACGACCGTCTCGGGCGCCGTCACCGTGGGCATCGTCCGCGAGGGGACCGTGCGGCTGGTGCCGCCCGCCGACCAGGTCATCGGCGCGGATGACCGCCTCGTGGTGCTGGCCGAGGATCACGGGTCGGCCAGGGCCGGGGCACCCGTGCCGGTCGATGCGACGGCCATCCGGGGCGCCGAGCCATGCGACGCGGAGCCCGAGCGAACCCTGCTCCGGGCTGGAATCGCCGCGGTGCGGCGATCATCCGCGAGCTGGACCAGTACGTCGCCCCGGGATCGGAAGTGCTGGCCGTGTCGTCGCTCGAGTCGGTCCTCCAGGCCGATGCCATCGAAGGACTGGTGAACCTGCGCGCCACCGGCCAAGTCCAGAGCACCACCCAGCGCCCGTCGCTCGATGCGCTCGATGTCCCCTCGTTCCCGCACGTGATCGTCCTGTGCGAGTCGGACGACCGCGACCCGGACATGGCCGATGCCCGGACCCTGCTGACCCTGCTCCACCTGCGCGACATCGGGTCGCGGAGCGACAAGGCGTTCACGATCGTGTCCGAGATGCTCGACGAGGGTGATCGGGAGCTGGCCGAGGTGTCGGAGGCAGACGACTTCATCGTCAGCTCCCGGCTCCTGTCCCTGCTCCTGGCCCAGATCGCGGAGACCCCGGACCTCGCGGACGTCTTCCGCGAGCTGTTCAAGGCAGAGGGCGCCGAGGTCTACCTCCGCGAGGTCCGGGACTACGTGGCCCTCGGTCGGCCGGTGTCCTTCGCAACGCTCCAGGCCGCGGCGCTCGGACGCGGCGAGGTTGCCCTGGGCTACCGGCTCGCCGCCAGCGCGAAGGATGCCGCAGCCCAGTACGGGGTCGTGCTCAACCCGACCCGCGAGGGCGAGCTGGTGTTCGCGGCGGGGGACCGCGTGGTGGTGCTTGCCGAGCGGTAGGCCGGTCGCCGGCGGCGGTCGGCAGGACGGCAGGACGCCCCAGGTCCGGGCCATGGTGACCCTCGTGTACGAGGCTGATCTCGGTCGTGCGGCGGCACGTGGAGCCCTGGCGCTACCCGCCGGTGATGGACATCCTGTACGGCGAGTGGCACCGCCTGGACTACCGGGCCGGGATGATCCCGGAGCGTGCGGAGACACCCGACGTCGCGACCCTGATCACCATGGTCCGCGCGACCGGACAGCCGCTGGCCGGACCGGCGGCCGCCGGGGGCTGCTCGACCCCGTGCCGCACGCGGACCTCCGGCGGGCCATCGTGGCGGGGGTCCCGGCCCTGCTCGACGACCTGCTGCCCGACACCCGCAACGTCCTGTTCACCCTGGCCCGGGGTGTGGCGCACGGCCGGAGTCCGGCCGTGCGCCGATGGGATGCTGACCGAGATCCGGCGCCTCGCCGCCGACGAGGGTCGGTGACCTGACGGATCAGGCGTTGGCGACCTCGTCCCGGAACGCGCGGACGTCCTCCAGGCGGCGGCGGAGCGCGTTGAGGAACCGGGCGCCCATCTCGCCGTCCACGATCCGGTGATCCGCCGACAGCGTCAGCCGCATCACCTGCCGGATCCCGATGCCGCCGTCCACCACCAGCGGGGTGGCGACCGCCGAGGACACGGCCAGGATGGCCGCCTCGCCCGGGTTGATGATCGCGCTGAACTCCTCCACGCCGAACATCCCCAGGTTGCTCACGGTGAACGTGGAGCCGGCGAGGTCGTCGACCGCGATGGTGCCCTCGCGGGCGGTCGCGGCGAGGGCGGCGACCCGATCGTGGAGCTGGACGATCGTCATCCGGTCCGCGTCGCGCACCACCGGGACGACGAGCCCTGACGGCACCGAGACCGCCACGCCGAGGTGGACGCGCCGGCGCGGGTAGACCTGCTCGCCGTCGGTGCGCGAGTTGACGTCGGGGAACTCGGCGAGCGTCTGGGCCGTCGCCGCGAGCACGAAGTCGGTGACCGTGAGGCTGTGCCCCTCGGCCTTGAGCTCCGCGCGGAGGGCGAGGACGCGGGTGACGTCCACGGCCACCGTGACCGTGAAGTGCGGCGTCGTCTGCCAGCTGCTGGTGAGGCGGGCGGCGATGGTCCGGCGCATGCGGCTCATCGGGCGTGGTTCGTCCTCGCCCTCCGCGGGCGGTACGGCAATCGGGACGATCGGTGCCGGGGCAATGGAGGAGGCGGTCGGCGCTGGTGCCGCAGGAGCCGGAGCCACGGGTGCCCCAGCTGCAGCCGGCGCGGTCGCCGGCGCGCTCGCCGCGGTCCGGATGTCGCGCTCCACGATCCGGCCGTCGGGTCCCGTGCCGGTCACGGTGAGCGGGTCCACGCCGAGCTCGGCCGCCAGCCGGCTGGCACGCGGGCTGATCTTCACGCGGCCGGCAGCTGCAGGGCTGGCCGGGGTGGGTGCCGACACGGCCGCGGCGGCGACGGGTGCCGCGGTCGCCGCTGCCATGGGCTCAGGCGCGGTCACGGGCTCAGCCGTGCTGGCGGCGGCCATGGGCTCAGGCGCGGTCACAGGCGCCACCGTTTCGGGCTCAGGTGCCGCGATCGGCGCAGGAGAGGACTCCGGGATCGCCTCGCCCTCCTGGCCGATCCAGCCGCACACGGCGTTGACCGGCGCGGTCTCGCCCTCGGCGATGACGCGCGCGAGCAGGACGCCCT
Source organism: uncultured Chloroflexia bacterium (assembly GCA_963716025.1). Classification (GTDB taxonomy): domain Bacteria; phylum Chloroflexota; class Limnocylindria; order Limnocylindrales; family CSP1-4; genus CAIXZV01. The sequence continues at coordinate 4,380 of CAVQSY010000084.1, read as the reverse complement.
CCTCGAACGTCTCGACCTCCATCGCGCTCTTGTCCGTCTCGATCTCGAACAGCACGTCGCCCTTTTCGACCGGATCGCCTTCCTTCTTGTGCCACTCGACGACGGCTCTCCTCGGTCGTCTGTCCGAGCTTGGGCATCATGATCGGCTTGTGCCATGATCGCTCCTTCCTCGTCGGCCCGGTCGTCCGATAAGCGCCCCGCGGCGGCGACGATGTCGTCGCATTCGGCAGGAACGCCGCCTCCCGAGGATGTGCGACTGCGGCGCAATCCCGTTCGCGGCCCCCACGCGCAGACCGGCGCGTCCAGGTAGTCGAACGCCTCCGCCATGATCGTCGAGGCAGATCTCGCCCGTGAAGCTCCCGATGTGACGCCTGGCTGGCGACCACGCAGCGGCCGGTCTTGCGCACCGACGCGCAGATCGTCTCCATGTCGAGCGGCACGAGGGTGCCGCATGTCGACCACCTCGGCGCTGCACCCCGCCCGCGCCTGCAGCGTCGGCCGCCTTCAGCGCGTCGTGCACCGCCGGTCCCCAGGCCACGATCGTCAGGTCCGTTGCCCTCGCCGGTCCACGTCGGCCACGCCGAGCGGGACGAGGTACTCCTCCTCCGGCACCGCCCCTGGTCGCCGTAGAGCACCTGGCGCTCGACGAACATCACCGGGTTGTTGTCGCGGATGGCCGACTTCAGCATGCCCTTGGCGTCGTACGGCGTGGACGGGTAGACGACGTAGAGGCCGGGGATGTGCGCGAACATGGATTCCAGCGTCTGCGAGTGCTGCCCGCCGTAGCCCTTGCCGCCGCCGACCGAGCACGCGGATAGACCAGCGGCACCTCGACCTGGGCGCCGCGACATGTAGTGCCACTTCGCGGCCTGGTTGCTGATCTGGTCGGAGGACATCAGCGCGAAGTCCATGTACATCAGCTCGACCACCGGCCGCAGGCCCGACCATGGCGGCGCCGACGGCCGTGCCGCAGATGCGCGGCCTCGGAGATCGGCGTGTTGAACACGCGGTCGCGGCCGAAGGCCTCGAGCAGGCCCTTGGTGACGCTTGAACGCGCCGCCGTAGTCGGCCACGTCCTCGCCGTAGAAGATCACGCGCGTGTCGCGCAGCATCTCCTCGATGAGCGCCTCCTTGATCGCGTCGCGGTACAGGATCTGGCCCTCGCGTCGCCTTGATCTCCGGGACGTCCGCGATCAGCACGGCTCGGCGTACGCGGCCGGGACGGTCTCGGCCGTGTCGTCGGTGTACAGTAGTCCAGCACGTCGCGGGTCCGGGTCCGCGGCCGCGGCGGCGCGCGGCGGCGCGCGCGTTGCGCTCGGCCGCCCGGCGTCACGGCTTCCAGCTCGGCCTCGGTCGCCAGGCCGCCCTCGACGAGCTGGCCCTTGAGCGTTCGATCGGATCGACCGCCTTCCACGCGGCCTCTTCCTCCCGCGTGCGGTACTCGTTGCGCGGGTCGCTCAGCGAGTGGCCGTAGTAGCGGTAGGTGTACTCGAGCAGGACCGGGCCTTTGCCCTTGCGGCACAGCTCGGCGGCCCGGCGGACGGCGTCGCGCACGGCGAGCACGTCCATGCCGTTGACGACCTCGGCGTGCATGTTGTTGTCGCGAACCCGGCGGCGCGCCGGGCCAGATGGTCCACGCCCATGACTTCGTCGTCGGTCCGGTGGGTCATGCCGTAGTGGTTGTTCACGATGACGAAGATGATCGGCAGACCGAACTGGTGGTCGCCGGCCAGGTCGTTGGTGAACTGGTCCTGGGCGGCCCAGTTCAGCGACTCGAGCACACGCCGTTGGCGTAGGCGCCGTCGCCGGCGAAACAGCAGACGACTCCGTCGCCCTGCGCGTAGCGGTGCGCCATGGCTGCGCCGGTGGCGATGGGCACCCCGCCGCCGACGATGGCGTTGGCGCCGAGGTGGCCGACCGTGAAGTCGGCGATGTGCATGCCGCCGCCGCGGCCTTTGCAGTAGCCGTCGTCCTTGCCGAACAGCTCGGCGATGGTCCGGTAGACGTGGTCCTCCAGCGCGGCTTCGAGCAGGTCGTCGCGGGGCCTTCCGGGCGGGCCACCCGCTCGCAACTGCTCACGGTCATCGGCGCAGCGAGCAGCCCTTGGCGATGCTGTCGCCGTGGCCGCGGTGCGGGGAGTGATGTTGTCCCCGCGCCGCGATGCCGGCGCAGCCGCCGACCGTGGGCGGCTTCCTGGCCGACCGACACGTGCGTCGGGCCGCGGTAGTCGTAGCCGGGCAGCGGGTCGTAGCCGCCGGAGCGCAGCTTGACGATCATCTCCTCGAACTCGCGGACGATCAGCATGTCCTCCAGCAGGTCAATGGCCGCCCGCTTCTTCAGCAGTCCGGCGGCCAACTCCGAAGCGAGGTCCCCCGTGTAGCCGAAGCCCGTGATGGACCCGAGGTCCTCCTCGAACGGCGCGAAGTCGGGCCGGGTGTCGCTGCGGTAGACGGTCTCGGTGCTCATCACGGGTCTCCTGGGTTGCGTCGATGCGGTCGGGGGATCTTGGGTTTCAGGGAGTGGCGACCAGGAGGCGGGCAGCCTCCTCGTCGGTGACCAGGCGGTGGACGAGGCCGCTGCGGAGCGCGGCACGGATGGCGGGCACCTTGTCGGCCCCGCCAGCGATGGCGATGACGTCCGGCACGCGCCGGAGCTGGTCCTCCTGGATGGCGATGCAGCGTTCGGGAAGGCCGGCGGCACGCACCTGCCGGCCATCCGCGTCGAGGACGATCGACGCGATGTCGGCGACGCCGCCGGCCAGATCGACGGTCCGTGCGTCGGCGTCCGACAGGGCAGCCCGGATCGTCGAGGCTCCCGGTGTCCAGGCCCCGATGCCGACGACGGCTCGCGTCAGCGAGTTGAACTGGCCCAGCGTGGCCGACGCCATCGAGTCGCTGGCGAGGGCATCGGCCATCTCGGCGCTGCCCACGAGAAGCGGCACGTGGAGCGGAAAGACCGGCCCCGGCGCGCGCTCCGCGAGCCGCCGGACGAGCTCGAGCGAGTTGACCTCGAGTCCGATGGTCGGGACGCTGCCGACGAGCTGGACCACGGTGCAGGCGGGGAGGCGGGGGAGCTGGCCGACGAGGGCGTGCAGCGTCCGGCCCCACGAGATGCCGAGCACGTCGGTGGCCTCGAGGACGTCTCCCAAGACAGCAGCGGCCGCGCGGCCGAGCTCCGCCTGGCGCATGGCCTCCGAGCCACCCTGCGACCGCACGACCACCACGCTCCGGATCCCGTGGCGGTCCCGGAGCGCATCGGCGAGCTCCAGGTCCAGCTCTGGAACCGAGGCGACGTCGATCCTGACGATCCCGTCCCGCCGCGCCCGGTCCAGCATCCGGGCGACCCGGAACCGCGAGACGCCAAGCTCGGCCGCGATCTCGCTCTTGGACGCCCCGTCGAGGTAGTAGCGGCGGCAGGCGAGCACGGTGCTCAGCTGGTGGAGGCGCGATGGAGACGGACTCGGTTCAAGGACCACGAAGCCAAGCCTAGTGGGCGATCATTCGAGCGTCAAGCGCTCAAATGAGCACATTGCGCGACGCGCTGGCCGCAGCGTAGAATGGCGTGTAGCAATAAGCAAACGCAATGAAACGCAACAGGGTCGCAGCATCTTGCCGTATCCTCGCCACCCGGTCACCAACACCCATCTGCACCTGCCGCCCAACTTCTCGGCGTTCACGACCGTTGAGGAAGCCGTTGCGGCGGCGGTCGACGAGGGCGTGCGGGTTCTCGGCGCCTCGAACTTCCTGGATCAGCGTGTCTACCGGCGGTTCGCCGACGCATGTGACTCGGCTGGCATCGCCGCCCTGTTCGGTATCGAGGTGATCACGCTCCTCGAGGGCCCGCATCCTGCCGGCACGCGGGTCAACGATCCCTCCAACCCGGGTCGCATGTACCTGTGCGGCAAGGGGATCGCTCTCGATGCGGAGCATGACAGCCTGCGACGCGACCTTTCGGCACGCGTCCGGGCGGCGGACGAGGACCGGATGCGGGCGCTCGTCGCCCGCGTGGCGGCCGTGCTCCGGGACCGAGGAGCTCCCCGGATCCCGGACTACGACGGGATCGCGACCGGGGTCGCCGCCCGCGCGGGTGTGCCCGTCGATTGGGTCGTGCTGCAGGAGCGCCACGTCGCCCGGTCGATCCAGGCGGCGATCTGGGAGGCCGTCCCCGCGGCGGACCGGTCCCCGGTTCTGGAGCGCCTCTATGGGGCGCAGCCGCACGCCGTGGCCGACCCCGTCGCGGCCCAGGCCGAGATCCGCTCGCGTCTGCTCAAGGCCGGGGCACCCGCGTTCGTCCCCGAGTCGCCCGTCCCGTTCAGCCTGGGCTACCGCCTCGTCCTGGCCGCCGACGGAATCCCGTGCTACCCCGTCCTCGCCGACGGCG
>CAVQSY010000083.1:0-3382 GCA_963716025.1 uncultured Chloroflexia bacterium | reverse complement strand
CGGTCGCGCAGGCAGACGGCTCGCCAGCTGAAGGCGCGGGTCTCGACCCGTGTGGGATCTCCATCGCACACTCATCCGGTGGGGGCTTGACAGGGCACTTACTATATGACTTACAGTAAGTCCCAAAGGAACGCGATGGCAACGACCCCGTCCCACGACCCGCGACCTGCGCCGCTCCAACCGGGTCAGCCTGCTGCGCGACGCTGCTGTTCGGTGGGACCGACGAGCCGCCAGGCGCTCGCCGACCTGACTGGCCTGAGCGCGGGGACCGTCGGGACCGTCGTGGCTGACCTGCTCGAGGAGGGGTCTGCTGGTGGAGGTGGGCTCCGAGGAGTCGAGCGGCGGGCGACCTCGAACGATCCTGCAGACGTCGCAGCGGAACGCGCCATCTCCGTCGGCGTTGACCTCGGCGAGCGCGGGCTGCGCGTCGAGGCGTTCGACCTGGCGTGGCAGCGGCGAGCCGAGGTCGTCGTGGACCTCAACGCCCGGGGCGCCGAAGCCGGCGATGATCGCGAGCGGATCGCGGGTGCGGTCGCCGACGTGATGGACCGTGCGGCCATGCCCGATGCCCAGCTCCTGGGCGTGGGTGTGAGCGTGCCTGGCGTGGTCGAGCGGAGCGCTGACGCCCGGATCTACGCACCCGCCTTCGGCTGGGACGGCATCCCGTTCGGGCGCCTCCTGCGCCGGGTCATCCCCGGCAAGGTGCTCGTCGATAACGGCGCCAAGACCATGGGGCAGGCGGAGCTCTGGTTCGGAGCCGGACGGGGAGCGAGCGACGCGATCGTCGCACTCCTGGGCATCGGCGTCGGCGCAGCGGTCTTCACCGAGGGCCGGCTCTACCGAGGCTCCCGGAGCAGCGCCGGCGAGTGGGGGCACGCGCCCATCGTGGTCGATGGCGAACCCTGCCGCTGCGGCTCGTTGGGCTGCCTGGAGGCGTACATCGGAGAGTCCGCCCTCGCTGCGTCGCTGGGACGCCCTCGAGGTCACGAGACGTCGGAAGCGGTGCCCGACCCCGTGCGCATCCAGGAGCTCTTCGCTCGTGGCCGCGCGAACCGGCCGCGGCTGCCGTCGCCGGCCGACTTCGCCCGGTACCTGGGCGCGGGGCTGGCCACCCTCATCAACCTCTTCAACCCCGAGCGCATCGTGCTGGCCGGCTCGGTCGGGCTGCGGGTCACGCCCGCCGTGCTGGAGGACGTACGTACGGCAGCGCAGCGCTACTCGCTCCGGCAGCCCTTCGAGTCGGTGGCATGGTCCAGGGACAGCTCGGTGACGACGCGGTCGCCCTGGGCGCGGCGACCCTCGTCGTCGACGAGCTCCTGGCACGTGGCTTCGTCCTGCCCTCCCCCAGGCGCAAGGAACCCGCGAGCGCACGCGGGGACCGCGGACGCGAGCCGGACACCCGCGCCGGACTCAGCGGAGTCAGCTCATGAACGAAGCCGCCCAGCCATCGGCGCACCGCGACCGGCGAACCGGACGTCGCCGAGCCTTCCCGCCGAGGGTTCCTGTGGGGCGCGGCCACCTCCGCCTACCAGATCGAGGGCGGCGTCGCCGAGGGTGGACGGAGCCGTCCATCTGGGACACCTTCGCCCACACGCCCGGCAAGACCGCTGCACGGCGACACCGGCGACATCGCCTGCGACCACTTTCACCGCTGGCCCGAGGACGTCGGCGCTCATCGCCGACCTGGGCCTCTCCGCGTACCGCTTGTCCGTCTCCTGGCCGCGCCTGCAGCCGGCGGGCAGGGCCGGCTGAACCCGGCGGGCGTGGCCTTCTACCGCGCGCTGCTCGAGCGCCTGCGCGAGGCCGGTGTGCGACCGCTTCGTGACCCTCTATCACTGGGAGCTGCCCCAGGAGCTGGAGGACGCGGGTGGCTGGCCGCGCGAGACACGGCCTCGCGCTTCGCCGACTTCGCCGGCGCAGGTGGTCGCCGCCCTCGGCGACCTCGCCGACGACTGGATCACGCTCAACGAGCCCTGGTGCCAGGCCTTCCTGGGCTACGAGAGCGGGATCCACGCCCCCGGGCCGACGGGACCTCCGCGCCGCCGTGGCGGCGGCCCACCATCTCAACCTCGCGCACGGCCTGGCCGTCGCGGGCCATCCGTGCCGAGCAGGCCGCAGCGAACGCTCGGCATCGCCAACATCGTGACCGACGTCGTGCCCGCCTCGCAGCGCGCCGAGGACCTCGCGGCCACCGAGCGCTACGACACCAACAGCAATCGGCTCTTCCTCGATCCGGTGCTCCTGGGCCGGTATCCCGCGGCCGTCCACGAGCTCTACCGGGAGCAGGGCTTCGACGCCCTACTGCACCCGGACGACGAGGCCACCTATCGCGAGCCCCGATCGACTTCCTCGCGGTCAACCACTACCAGCGCGTCCGCGTCGCGGCCGACCCGGCCGACGCGCATCTCGGGGCGCACGGCACGCCCGCCGAACCAGCCACCACGCGCGCTCGGCTGGTCGGTGATCCCCGGGGCGCTCCGCGACGTGCTCCTGCGCGTCCACCCCGACTACCCACCCATCCCGCTCTACGTCACCGAGAACGGCGCCTCGTACCACGACTAGCGTCGATCCGGGTGGGCAGGTACGCGACACGGAACGCGTGGCGTACCTGCAGGGCTATCTGGCGGCCGCCGCGGATGCCATCGAGGGGCGTGGACCTGCGGGGCTACTTCGCCTGGTCGCTGCTGGACAACTTCGAATGGGGGGAGGGCTATCGAAGCCGATTCGGGCTCATCTACGTCGACTACGGGACGCAGCGGCGCATCCCGAAGGCCAGCGCCGGCTGGTATCGCGACCTCATCGCACGTCATCGCCGTCTCAGGGGCCTCCGCCCGGCCGCTCGCGACGGTCAGCGGAGCGCCTCGCGGCTGAACCGCCCAGCACACGCAGGAAGGAGCACTAGACATGGGAACCTTGACCAGGCGGTCACGCATCGCGGTAGCGCTCGGCCGCGCTCAGCCTCACCGCCGCTCGGTCGCCCCAGCGGTCGCGCAGGACGCCCGACGCCTCCCTCCAGGGCACGACCGTCACGGTCTGGACCATGGAAGACGCAGCCAGGTTCAAGGGACTCGTCAAGCCATTCGAGGAATCCACCGGCGTCGGTCGACGTGGAGGCTGTCCCTGGGGCGCCGTCGGCAAGAAGCTGACCACGGCCGTGGCCTCCGGGAGTGGGCCCGACGTGACCCAGTCGGCCTGTCGCTCCTGCCCACGTTCGTGAAGGCCGGCGCACTCGAGGATCTCGCGCCCCTACCTGGCCGACTACCCGGGCTCGACAGCTCCAACTTCCCCGAGGCGGTGTCGGCCGCCAACCTCAGCAGCGACGGTACCGTCACCAGCGTGCCCTGGGTGGCCGACACCCGCATCCTCTTCTACCGCACGGACA
>CAVQSY010000082.1:0-26975 GCA_963716025.1 uncultured Chloroflexia bacterium | reverse complement strand
GTGTGACACGGACCGACGCCGGCGGGACATTGCCAGAGATACTCTGCCCCTGAGCCTATCCCTCTCCCCGGAGGGGAGAGGGGATTCTCAGGGCTCTTCCTGTAACGGGGTTTGGGCCCGGGTCATGAGCGCGTCGATCAGCTCTTCAGAGAGGCGGGCGTTCACGTGCACCTGTCTCGCCTCGGTCGTCACGCTGATCGCGGAGGCCAGCTCCCCGAGCTCGGGCCTCTGGCTCGCCTGCAGCGCCAGCAGGGCGCTGAGACCGCGAGCGACATCGGCCAGCTGGTTGGCCGACGTCTCGTCGGCCGCCTCGGCGGTGAGCTTCACCGAGAGCACGGGCGCAACCTCGCCGCTCACGACCAGGCTCTGGATCGCGGGCAGGCTGAAGCCAGCCCCGCCGGGCCCTGGCAACGTCTGGGGGAGCTGCGACAGCAGGCTGCGATCCCCGACCATCCAGAAGGCCGAGCCCGGCTCCACGCGCTCGAGCAGCCGCATCAACTCGGCATTGGACTCGAGGGGCGCCGCTCCGGCGGCGTGGCTGGTGATCGCCGCCTCCACCGCCTGGCTCGCGCCGAGCACCACGGCACGCTCGTCGAGAAACGCGACCGCCAGCCGCCCGCGCTTCGACTCCTCGAAGAGGTAGACGTTGGTGCCGTTGACGTCCTTCCAGCTCACGCCCTGCTTCGCGGTCTCGATGGCGCGGCCCAGCTTGTACGGGTCGATCTGGCCCAGCAACACGATCACCGGGTCGAAGCTCCCGCCCGTCTCGCTCTCACGCGGCCGCCCGGCGATCACGACCTGCTCCAGGTCGCGCTCGGGGTCGAGGCCGGTCTTCTCTTCGAGCTCGCGCAGCATCTCGAGGTGGCCGCTCGAGCCTTGCGCCTTCAGCTTCTGATAGAGCGCGCTCTCGGTCACGCGTGGAAGGTCCACGCCGATCACGACGCGGGCAGCGGCGGGGAGAATCAGCCCCTCGGCTGGCAGCGGCCCGATGGCCGCGCGGGCCGGGACGAGCAGCAGCGCACCCAGCGCGCCGGCGATGCCCAGTGCGACCACCGAGAAGGAAGCGAGGACGACCCACCGGCTGCGCGTCATGACGGTCCCCCGGGAGGTGCTACCCGGGACAGGCCACCTGTCCCGGGGACACCATCCTCACTGCTCCATTACGTACTCGCGCAGCGAAAAGATCCAGGCCGCCCCGATCAGGAACACGAGCGTCAGCCCGGTGAGCGTCGCGAGGCATAGCGGGGCCGGCAGCACCTGGCCGAAGATCGCGCTCAGCCCCTCGGCCGGAGGCCGGTGGCTGATCAGCGAGCGCAGGTACGCGGTGATCGTGAAGCGCGGCATGTAGCCGGGCAGGTTCGCGACCAGCTCCCAGACGAACAGGAACAGCAGCCCCGGGATCACCGGGCCGCCGCAGCAGGACGCCCATGAACGTGAAGAGCGCGCCGTAGGCGACCAGCGTGAGCGCCGCGACGCCCATGTCGCGGAACAGATCCGGCACGCGCCCGCCGAGGCCACCCGCGCCGTCGGCGGTCGCGGTCACGAAGAACGAGATCACGAGGGGCGGGCAGCGTCAGGGTCAGCGTCGTCGCCATGAAGGCCGCGAACTTCCCCACCAGGATCGAGCCGCGGCGGATCGGCCGCGTCAGCAGGTACGTGATCGTCTTGCCGTCGACCTCGTCGGCCACCAGCGCGGTCGCGTAGAACAGCGCCGCCAGCGGCAGCACGTTGCGCACGTAGTAGAACGCCACCAGCATTCCGTACAGGTCGTAGCCGGTGATCCGCGAGGCAGATCGGCCGCGACGATGGCGCGATACAGGATCGCGAATCCCACGGGCAGGGCCAGCAGCAGCGCCATCAGCAGGCTGCGCGACTCCAGATCATGCCCTCGAGGGACAGGTCGAAGACGCCGCGGGCCGCGCGCCAGAACGGCAGCGGCTGGCTGAGGTCGCGCTCGCCGGACTCGCTCATCGCGCCACCAGGTAACGAAAGACCGACTCCAGGTCTTCGTCCGGGCGAGTACATCTCGGCGACGCCGGCCTCGATCGCGACCTCGTGGAGCGCCGCCGTAGAACGCGTCGGGCTTCGCGGTCTGGATCGTGAGCCACTCGCCCTCGGGCCCGAAGCTCATCGACAGCACGTGGGGCTCGCCCACCACGGCGCGCCAGGCGCGCGGGTCGCGGCCCGAAGCGACGACGGTGTGGGATGCTCGTCCAGCAGGTCGCGGATCTCGCGCACGTCGCCCTCGGCCAGCACGCGTCCGTCGTGGATCAGCAGCACGCGGCTGGTCATGGCCTCGACCTCGTGCAGGACGTGGCTCGAGACCACGACGTCTTGCCCTCGCGGCCGAGCGCTGACCAGGTCGATCACGCGCCGGCGGTTGAGGGATCGATGCCGGTGACCGGCTCGTCGAGCAGCAGCACCTCCGGCTCGTGGGCCAGGGCCTGGGCCAGCTTGATGCGCTGGCGCATGCCCTTGCTGTAGCCGCCGATCTTGCGGTCCTTGGCCGGCGCCGGTCGACCTGCTCGAGCGCCTGCTCGGCGCGGCGGCGGCACTCGCCTCGTCGGAGCCCGTGCAGGCGCACCAGCGCCATCACGAACTGCGCCCCGTAAGGACGTCCCAGAAGGCGTCGGGCTCGGGGCACAGCCCACCCGGTGGTACAGCTCCGGGGTGCCCCAGGCGGTCGGCCCAGCAGCGCACCGCGCCCTGGCTGGGCGCGAGCTGTCCGGCGGTCAGCTTGAGGAAGGTCGACTTGCCGGCACCGTTGGGGCCCAGCAGGCCGTGACGCCGGGCTCGACCGTGGGCGTCACGTCGTTGAGGGCGATCACCGGTCCGTACCAGCGAGAGGCCCGGACGTACTCGAGCGTGGCCGTGCTCACCTCACGATCTCCACGGCACGCACACGGGAGCGCAGGATCGCCAGACAGGCGAGACCGACCAGGGTGAGCGTCACCACGGCGAACCCCCAGTGAACCGGGAGGGCGAACTCCTCGAGGCCGAACAACGCGGCCATGAGGGCGCGCAGGTTCGCCTGCAGCGAGATCAGCGCGACCGCCTGCTTGTCCAGGACCTCGCACGAGCACGACGCGCACGATCTCGAGTCCGACCATCAGGCCGAAGAAGGCGATCCCGGCCACGCGAGCACTGCGAGAGAGTGCCGAGACGGCGAGCGCGACCAGGCTGAGCGCGACCGACGATCGCGACGGAATACACGACGATCGCCGGGGCAATCGTTGCGAGCTCCCACTTCAGCAGGTGGCTCGGGGCCAGCGCGATCCCTACCAAGTACAGCAGCAGGCCCGGGGCGAGGGTGACGGAGAGGTTCAGCGCCAGAAGCACGCCGAGCTTGCCGATCACGTAGTCGCGCCGACTGAGCGGGCGCGACAGGTAGACCAGGATCGCTCCCGTCCGCAGGTCGTTGGCGACCAGTCCGGCGCCGGCGAACGTCGTCAGCAGCAGGGCCAGGGGCCACTGGAACAGGAAGAAGCGGCCGAACAGGGAGGCGTTCACCGGTACGACGTTGCCCGCCTCGGGGAAGCGGGTCACCACATAGAAGAAGATCACGAAGCCGATGAAGGGCAGCCAGCCCGCCGCGAGCAGCGCGAGGAAGGCGCGCCGCACCAGGATCAGGCGCAGCGCCTCGCGGGTGATCGGCCAGAAGCGCACGCGGCGCAGCGGCCCGCGAGCCTCGTAGCGCCGGTAGCTCTGATCATAGATGGGCATTCAGGCTCGCTTGCTGCGGCGGGTGCTCACTCCTGCACCTCGTGCCCGAGGGCGCGCAGGAAGACGTCTTCCAGGGTTTCGGCGCCGGGCCGCAGGTGGCGCACCTGTACGCCGCACTCCCTCGCGGTGCGGAAGATCAGCTCGGGCCCCTTGCCTTCCTCGAGGAACAAACGGTAGCCGTCCTCGCTCTCGCGCCAGTCGCAGCCGAGGTCCTTCATGTCGGTGAGGAAGGCCGTGGCCTCGCCTTTGAAACGCACGTCGTAGACGGAGCGGCGGGTACCCGGTCAGCTCGGCGATCGTCCCCGAGGCCGCGATCCGGCCCTGGCTCAGCACGATCACCCGCTCGCAGACGCGCTCGACGTCGTGGAGCAGGTGCGAGCACAGGATCAGGCTCATCTGGCGGCGCCTGGCGACGTCGCGGATCAGAGCGAGCATCTCCTCGCGTCCCTGGGGGTCGAGACCGTTGGTCGGCTCGTCGAGCAGCAGCAGGTCCGGATCGTGGACGAGCGCCTGGGCCAGCTTCACGCGCTGCTTCATGCCCGTCGAGTAGGTCTCCAGGGTACGGTAGCGGGCCTCGCCGAGACCCACGTAGTAGAGCACCTCGTGGCTGCGGCTGATCGCCTCGTCCCGGGGCAGCCCCGACAGCTCGCCCGCAAAGGCCACGAAGGCCGAGGCCGTCATGCCCGAGATGTGGCAGTCGACCTCGGGCATGTAGCCGATCCGGCGCCGTACCTCGAGGGGCTCGAAGCGCGGATCCAGCCCGAAGGCCTGGATCCCGCCCTGGTCGGGCGTGAGGAAGCCGAGCAGGGTCTTGAGCAGGGTCGTCTTGCCGGCGCCGTTGGGGCCGAGCAGTCCCGTCGGTCCCGCCGCGAACGTGCCCGACACGGCGGACAGGGCCTCGACCAGGCCATAGGTCACCTGGAGGTCGCGGAACTCGACGAGCGTTTGGTCCTCCACCTCACTCATGAACGAGACCGACCCGGTGATTGTTCCACTCCCGTAAACCGTCATTGTGTGCGATCCGGCTGGAAGAGCCTAACGGGGAGACACGATCCGGATTTCGGGCAACCCGCCAAGTCCGGTCATGTCTCCAATGGCCCTGGGACACGATCCCGATTCCCGACCGCCACAGCGGGAATCCGGTCATGTCCCCTGGTAGCGGTGCTATGCTGCTGACGTCCCTGACCAGGAGGTGTCTTGTGGCACACAAACGCTCGCCTCGTTTGACCACGCTGCTCGCGCTGCTGGACGAGGCCTTCGACGCGCGGGCGTGGCACGGCACCAACCTGCGCGGCTCCCTCCGGCGGGTGAGTGCCCAGCAGGCGGCCTGGCGGCCGGGTCCCAGGCGCCACAATGTCTGGGAGATCGCCGTCCACGCCGCGTACTGGAAGTACGCCGTGCGCCGACGCCTCACGGGCGAGAAGCGAGGCTCGTTCGCGTTGTCCGGGAGCAACTGGTTCGAGCGGCCCACCGAGCCGACCGAGGGGGCGTGGCGGAACGACGTGAAGCTGCTGGTCGACGAGCACCGCAGGCTCCGCGAGGTGGTGGCCGCTCTCGACGAGCGCGTCCTGTCGAAGAAGACGACGGGAAGCCGCTACACCTTCGAGGGACTGATCCGGGGGGCGGCGGCCCACGACCTCTACCACGCCGGCCAGATCCAGCTCTTGAAGCGCCTCGTGCCGCAACGCTGAATCGGACTCAGGGTGTCGGCATCGGCTGCGGAAGCCTCTCGAAGACGAGCTGGGCGATGTAGCCGATGACTACGGGGAAGATCAGGCTACAGGCGAGCCGCGTTGCGGCGACACGCAGGCCAAGCAGAGGGATCTCGAAGGCGATGACCCTGTTCAGGCCGATCAGGGACCAGGCCGAGAGATAGGCGACCAGGGGCCCGATGCCCATGCCCGCCTTGTACAGGGCAGCCAAGAGCGGGAACTGGATGAAGGGGCCCCCGGGCGCGACGGCGCCGAGGAGCGTGCTGACCAGCAGGCCTCTGGGACCGCTCCCCTTCCCCACCCAGCCCATCACCATCTGCGTGGGCACCAGCACCTCGATGAGACCCGCGACGAAGAACGCCAGCACCAGAATGGGCATCAGCTGAAGCAGGAGCAACCCACCGGAACGCGTCGCATCGACGAGCAGCCTGGGGTTCCTGGAATATGCGATGCCGCCGAGGACCAACGACAGTGCCAACATGATGAGGAATGACGCCTTCATGAAGATCTCCGATCGCGCGCGTGCGCGAGGCCGATGCGGCAACGGTTCACGACCCGCAGACAGCAGCTCAGGTCACGGAAACAGCAGCTCATCCGAGCGCGCAACGCCTAATCCGAGGAGAGCCGCAGGTAGACCTCGCTCGGCGTTTCGACACGCAGCCTCAGGCGGCTGAGGCTCTCGCGCATGCCCCGGCGCCCGACCAGATCCCGCAATCGCTCGAGCCCGACTTCGAGCCGCGCGCCACTCGACGGCAGGAACAGCCGCCGGCCTCCCGGAAGCCACAGCGCGCCCTCCCCCCGGGCCTCCAGCCGGACCGCCTCGAGCGGCTCGCGAGACCGGATCAGCAGGTCCACATCGCCACCTGTCGAGCGGAGCGCGTCGTCCCGGCGCGACACCTCGCCGGCGACGAAGGCCGTGACCCCGGTGCCCAGCTCGATCCCCTCCTGTAGGCGCGCGGCGCCGTGGGGCGAAGGCCAGCGCTCGAGCACGAACGCCGCCACCAGAATGAAGACGCCGAGGCCCGCCAGCATCCGTTGAGGCGACGTCCCGCCCCACCCCCGAGCCACACGGCGCAGCCACCGCCGAGCAGGACGATCCCCACGAGCCAGGCGGCGACGCGGGCCGCGTGCCCCGGGGCCGCGTAGTTCCAGGAGCGGAAGAAGAGGTTCGGGAGATAGACGTTGCCGTCCGCGAACACGCTCTTCTCGATCAGCACCGCGCCGTCGTTGGCGGCGTGGGGATCGCCGTGGAGCAGGACGCCGAAGACCGCGGTCCAGGCCGAGACGACCAACGCCAGGGCGATCGCGCCCCGGCGCCCACGCAGCTCGGCGAGGGCGACGGCGAGAAACGCCACGAGCAGGGGCGCGAGCGGCATGAAGTAGCGGCCCAGGTTGCAGACCGCTCCGCTCCAGTTGTCGGCCGCGGCGACGGTCAGGTAGTAGACGGCGGCCGCCGGCAAGGCCAGCCGTAGCCGCCGCGGCCCCGCGACCGGAGAGCGCCAGGCTCGCGACGGCGAGCAGGTAGATCGGTGCGTAGGGCAAGATCCCGTAACGCGCATCCAGCGCGATGCCCAGCAGCCCGTCGCCGATGCGCGCGGTCGTGACACCTGCCGGTCCCCACGCGAGATACAGCGCATCGGGCCGGACACTGCCCGTGATGGCGAAGTTGTAGAGCGCCGTCAGGTACAGGGTCAGGAACTGGGGAAGGAGCAGCGCCAGCAGCGCACGAACGGTAACCAGGCGATCGACGGCCATCACGATCGCCATCAGCACCAGCACACCCCACACGGGCAGGAACTTCTGGTGCAGCCACGGCAACGTGGCCAGCAGCAGCCCGAGGCCGGCCAGGCGGGCGCTGGTCCAGCGCGGCACGCACAGCAACTCGTGCAGCGCGAGCGCCAGCACCAGCGCCCCGAGCATCTCGGGGTAGAACTGGTACGAGTAGAAGACGAAAGGCGGGGCGAGCGCGAAGCCCCCGGCGAGCAGCGCCGCGATCCCGGCCGGCCGGAGGCGTCACGAGCCAGCCGGAAGAGCGCCGCCACGAGTCCGGCGGCGAGCAGGTTCCAGAACAGCAGCGTCACCGCCAGCCGTCCTTCGGTGCCGAGCGTCCGGTTCAGGCCACGGTCGATACGCAGTGGCGCAGCCAGCAGCACCGAGGGTCCCGGCGCGAGAACGTAGTAGACCCCACCGTCCTTGCCTCTGACTGTCTGTCGCGCGAGACGGGTCGCCTCGATGGCGTCGCGGCCCACCGCACCCCCGAGCATGGCTCGGGCCATCAGCCGCGACTCGCGCGCGAGCGTCGCGGCGGCAGCTCCCGCGGCCGAGAGGAAGGGCTCCGGCGTCAGCTCCTCCATCGCCGCGCTCACGCCCTCTGCGTCGAGCGTCAGGTCGTGGCCCACCGCCACGGCCATGCGCAGCGTCTTCGGCTCGTTGCCGGGATGGTTGTCCCAGTGCCGCGCCCACTCCGGCGAGAGGAAGCCATAGGCCAGGAACGCGAGCAGCAGCACGCTCAGCGCGTTCGGCGTCGGCAGCCGCAGCGCCGGAAAGCGCAAGGCGACCAGCACCGCGATCGCAGCAACGTCCTGTGCGACGCCCCAGTCCTGGGTGAGCGCCACGGGCAGCGTGAAGCCGTAGGGGAAGGTCGGCAGCAGGGCCAGCGCGATGAGGGCGAGCAGCGTCACGGCGGGGCGCAGCAGGAGCGGGCTGAACGTGCCGGCTTCCCCGTCCAGGGCGTCGGCAAAGGAACGCGACTCGCGACGGCTGCGTTCGGCGGCGAGCAGCGCCCAGGCCGCCGCGCCAGCGGCCGTCCAGGCGAGCACGCGGCCCAGGAGCTGCACGGGGTCGAGCAACGACAGCGCCTCACCGACGAGGCCCGGCAGGTCGAGGGTGGTGTGGAGCAGCACGCCCAGCGCTGCGTCGACCTCGCGGGCGAGCCCGTGCAGGGCAAACGGGATCAGGGCCTGGAGCGCGCGGCGGGGACGGACCACGTGCGGGATATTAACTCCGATCCGCCAATCTCCTCTCCACAGGTAAGATGGGTCTCGCGTCAGGCGACGAGAAGAGGCACGATCATGTCAGAGAACGAGCCAGTCGGGATCCGGGCCTCGCTCTACAAGCCGCTGACGCCGGACGGGGTCCGCAAGACGGCCGAAGCCGCCTTCGAGGTGCTCGAGCGGTCCGGCGTGGCGGTCTACTCGGACGAGGCCTTCGCGGCGTTCGAGCGGCCGGGGCCGACGTCGATCGGCAGACCCGGGCCGTGCGGCTGCCGCGGGCGCTGGTCGAGGACGCCATCGCCTCGAACCCCTCGTCGCATCACGCTCTCACTCGCGGGACGGCCGTCACGACGCCGTGCTGGAGCAGAACCGCGTCCACTACGGCACCGGCGGCACCGCCATCTACGTGCTCGACCCGGACACGGGCGAGCGGCGCCCCTCGACCGTCGCCGACGTCGTCCTCAACGCGCGCATGGTCGACGCGCTCGAGAACATCCACGTCTTCACGATCAACGTCTTCCCCAACGAGATCGAGGACCAGGACCACATCGACGTCAACCGCTTCTTCCACGCCTTCGACAACACGACCAAGCACGTGATGGGCGGCATCTACTCGATGGCCGGCTGCCGCCAGGTCGTGCGCGATGGCCGAGGAGATCGCGGGCGGCGCCGAGCAGCTGCGGGACGAGCCGTTCGTCTCGTTCATCACGCTGATCATCAGCCCCTTCAAGATCGACGAGCACTACGGCGAGATGACCTGCTACCTGGCCGAGGAGGGCCTGCCGGTCGTGGTGCCGACCGAGCCGATCTGCGGCACCACCTCGCCGATCACCCTGGCCGGCAACGTGCTGACCCACGTCGCCGAGACGCTGGCGGGCATCGCGCTGGTGCAGTGCGTGCGCAAGGGCGCGCCGGGCATCTGCGGCAGCGTCGGCTCGATCACCAACCTGCAGACGCATGGACCATCTCGGCGGGGCCATCGAGCGGGCCATGATCAACGCCGCCGTCGCCCAGATGGCCCAGCACTTCGAGCTTCCGCTCTACTCGACCGGCGGCACCACCGACGCCAAGGAGGTCGACGTCCAGGCCGCCTACGAGAGCGCCATGTCGAGCCTGCTGGTGGCCATGTCCGGCGCCAACTACATCCACGACATCGCCGGCCTGATGGAATCCGACCTGACCGTCTCCTACGAGAAGCTGGTGATGGACAACGAGATCCTCGGCATGTGCCAGCGCGTGCTGCGCGGCATCGAGGTCAACGACGAGACGCTGGCGGTCGACCTGATCTGCGAGGTCGGCAGGGAATCGGGCTCGGAGCGGCACTTCCTGGCCCGCCAGCACACGGTCGAGCACATGCGCAGCGAGTTCTTCCTTCCGAAGCTCGCCAACCGCGAGACCCGGGAGATGTATCGGCCGGACGACAACGCCCTGGCGCGCGCCCGGGCGTTCGTGGCGAAGCTGCGTGCCACGCCGCAGGAGAGCCGGCTCGACGCGCGGGTGCGCGAGCGGGTGCTGGAGGGCTTCCCGGAGATCGTGCGCTGACTACAGCGCGCTCGTCCCGGGGGGGACGAGCGCGTCGATCTGCTCGGCCTCGTCGTCGCTGACCTCGACGTCGAGGGCGGCCATCGCGTCCTCGAGCTGCTCCATGGTCCGCGGCCCGATGATCGCCGACGTCACGGCCGGGTGGCGGAGCGTCCAGGCCGTCGCCAGCGCGAGAGCGGGACGCCCTTCTCCTCCGCGAGCGGGAGCAGCTCCTCGACGACCTCGACCGGCGCGCGAACTTCGGGTTGCCGAGATCCCCGACCCATTGACGGGCGCGCGGCGTGTCGAGGGGTTCTGCTGCCCCTTGCGGTACTTGCCGGTCAGCCAGCCCCCTTCGAGCGGGCTCCACGACGATGTTGCCGATCCCGAAGCGCTGCGTCATCGGGAAGTGCTCGTGCTCCATCGTGCGGCGCAGGATGGTGTAGGGCGGCTGCAGCGAGACGAAGCGCTCCCAGCCGTGGCGCTCGCAGAGCCAGAGCGTCTCGACGATCTCCCAGGCCTCGAGCCGCATCTCCCAGACGAGCGGGCCGTCGCGGTGGTTCGTCGAGCAGCCGAGGTAGCGGACCTTGCCCTGGCGCACGAGGTCGTCGAGCGTCGAGAGCGTCTCCTCCCAGGGCGTCGTCGGGTCGGGCCGGTGGATCTGGTAGAGGTCGATGACGTCCGTCTGCAGCCGACGCAGGCTGTCCTCGACCTGCTCCTGGATCGCCTTGCGCGACAGACCGCTCTGGTTGGGACCCGGCCCCATCGCGCCCCAGACCTTGGTCGCGAGCACCGCCTGCTCGCGCCGCCCCTCGAGGGCCTTGCCGACGATCTCCTCCGACTCGCCCTGCGAGTAGATGTTGGACGTGTCGATGAAGTTGACGCCGGCGTCGAGCGCGCGGTGGATGACGCCGATGCTCTCCTCGTGGCCGGGGTTGCCCCACTCGCCGAACATCATCGTGCCGAGACACAGAGGCGAGACCTTGAGACCGGTGTTGCCGAGGTTGCGGTAGTCCATGGGGTCAGTCGCTCCCGAACTTGATCCCCTGGGCCAGCGGCAGCTCCGTGCTCCAGTTGATGGTGTTGGTCTGGCGGCGCATGTAGGCCTTCCAGGCGTCGCGAGCCGGACTCGCGGCCGCCGCCGGTCTCCTTCTCGCCGCCGAAGGCGCCGCCGATCTCGGCGCCGCTGGTGCCGATGTTCACGTTGGCGATGCCGCAGTCGCTGCCCGCGGCGCGAGAGGAACTGCTCGGCCTCGAGCAGGTTCGTCGGTGAAGATCGCCGAGCTGAGAGCCCCTGGGGCACGTCGTTGTGCAGCGCGATCGCCTCGTCGAGCGTCTCGGTACGTCGATGATGTAGAGGATCGGCGCGAAGGTCTCCTCCTGCACGATCGGCGAAGTCGTTCGTCGCCTCGACGATGCAGGGCGTGACGTAGCAGCCGCCGGGGTACGCGTCGCCCGCCAGCTGCTCGCCGCCGCAGAGGACCTCGCCGCCCTCCTGCTTCGACGCGGCTCGAGGGCCGTCATGCATGTCGTCGACGGCGCCCGGTGTCGACCAGCGGCCCCATGAGCGTGCCCGGCGTCGAGCGGGTCGCCGATGCGGACCTGCTCGTAGGCCTGCACCAGCCGGCTCGACCAGCGTCGTCGCGCACCGACTCGTGGACGATGATCCGGCGCGTGCTGGTGCAGCGCTGGCCGGCGGTGCCGACCGCGCCGAACAGGATGGCGCGGCACGGCCAGGTCGAGGTCGGCGTCGGGCGTGACGATGATGGCGTTGTTGCCGCCCAGCTCGAGGATCGTGCGGCCGAGGCGCTTGCCGCACGACCTCGCGCCACGCGGTGGCCCATCCGGCAGCTGCCGGTGGCGGAGACCAGCGGGCATGCGCCGGTCGTGCGAGCAGCTGCTCGCCGACGGTCGCGCCCGTGCCGATCGACCAGGCTGAAGATCGCCGGGTCGACGTCGTTCGTCGCGACACACCTGCTCGGCGATGCTTGGTGCACGGCGATGGCGGTGAGCGGCGTCTTGCGACGACGGCTTCCAGAGCGTGGCGTCGCCGCAGACGGCGGCGATGCGCGGCGTTCCAGGCCCAGACGGCCACCGGGAAGTTGAAGGCCGATGATGACGCCGACGACGCCCAGCGGGTGCCACTGCTCGTACATGCGGTGGCCCGGGCCGCTCGGAGTGCATGGTCAGGCCGTAGAGCTGGCGCGAGAGACCGACGGCGAAGTCGCAGATGTCGATCATCTCCTGGACCTCGCCCTCGCCCTCGGCGCGGATCTTGCCCATCTCGAGGGTGACGAGGGCGCCCAGGCGGCTCCTTGTGCTCGCGCAGCGCGTTGCCGAGCTGGCGGACGATCTCGCCGCGCTTGGGGGCGGGCACCGTGCGCCAGCTCGAGGAAGGCCTCGTGGGCGCGCGTCCGCGATCCGTGTCGTACTCCTCGGTCGGTGACCTGGGTGACCCGGGCGAGGCGGCTGCCGTCGATGGGGGTGCGGACCTCGAGGGTGTCGCCGCTGCCGATCCACTCCCCGCAGAACCCGCCGGGGTTGTCGTCCGCGATGCCGAGCTGCTTCAGGATGTCCTTCATGGGTGCCTCCAGAAGAGCGCCGGAAAAGACCGCGCGCCGTAGATTCTGACACACCTCCGCGAGGCGACGGATGAGGCAACGGCCTCACCGGGAGGCGCTGCCAGGACGCCGACGGGGTCGATCCCGGCGTCTGATAGGATATGTCGTCATGCCATTGGAAAGGCTCGCTACGCGTCTGAAACGGCGCGCCGGGGCGATCTTGCGCCGCCTGGGGACAGGGCGCGAGCGCACTGTCCCGGCGCCGACGTACACCGAGGCCGAGCTGCTCGAGCGCATGGACGAGTTCAACCGCAGCGCCGAGCTGCACTGGCAGTCGATCGACGCGGATCCCGCCGGCCTCGCGGCCACGTGTTGAACAAGCCGCTGAGCACCGTACGCGACTCCGCCGACATCCTCTACCGGCTCGGCCTGGTGCTGGAGGAGCTGGATGTCGGTGTCGGGCTGACGGTCCTGGACTTCGGGGCGGGAAGCTGCTGGCTGTCCTCGCACCTCAACCGCTTGCGCTGCAAGACGGTCTCGATCGACGTCAGCCCGACGGCGCTCAAGCTGGGCCGCGAGCTGTTCGAGATCGACCCGCGGCACAAGTGGGAGCTGGAGCCCCAGTTCCTCCCGTACGACGGCCATCGCATTCCGCTGCCCGACGAGTCGGTCGATCGCGTCGTGTGCTTCGACGCCTTCCACCACGTGCCCAACCAGCGCGAGGTGCTGTCGGAGATCCATCGCGTGCTCAGGACCGGCGGCCGAGCGGTGTTCGCCGAGCCGGGCGAGGGGCATTCCCACGCCGAGCAGTCCGTCATGGAGACCGAGACGAGCGGGGTTCTGGAAAACGACCTCGACATGCGGGACGTGATCGCCAAGGCGCGGGAGGCCGGCTTCGACAGGGTGCTCACGAAACCGTATCCGCACCCCCGCTCGATCACGCTCGCGGGCGACGAGTACGTGCGTCTGATGGAGGGTGACGACGCGCTGTTTCCGATCCACGTGCTGCGCGACGACCTGCGGCACTTCTACGTCTTCATCCTCACCAAAGGAGCGCCGGTCTTCGACAGCAGGAACCCACGCGAGCTCAAGGCCGAGATCTCCGTGCTCCACGAGGGGCCGCTTCTGGGAAGGGCCTCCGAGCGTGTTCGGCTCCCCGTGCGCGTCCGCAACGTCGGAGACACGATCTGGCTCCATGAGCTGACGCCCTACGGCGGCTACGTTTCCCTGGGCGGGCACCTGCTCAACGAGCAGGGCGAGCACCTGACGACGGGTTTCGCGCGCGCGCTCTTGCCGCGCAGCGTGCGCCCCGGCGAGAGCGTCGAGTTCGATGTGGGCGTCGACCTGCCGAGCAAGCTGGGTCGCTTCGTGTTGAAGCTCGACATGGTCGACGAATGGATCACCTGGTTTGCCCAGGGCGGCTCGCAGACCTCAGGGGTCGCGCTCGTCGTCGAGTCATTCCGGGACAGCCGCGAGCCCCACCGGCTCGGCGCCGAGATCGCCCTCGACGCGGCTCCGCCGACAGCAGCGCTGAAGCCAGGTTCACCCGTTTCCCTGCCGCTGCGCCTGGCGAACACCGGGGACACGAGCTGGCTTCACGAGCCCCCGGGATCGACAGGGACCGTCAGCCTGGGCGGGCGTCTGCTCGACGCCGACGGCACGCTGCTGGACAGCGATCTGTTCCGTGTGAGCCTCCCCCGTTCGGTGGACCCGGGCGACTCCGTGACCCTCGAAAGTCGCTTTGCGGCTCCACCCGCCGAAGGTCGGTATCGCCTCCAGCTCGACCTCGTGGCCGAGGGCATCTGCTGGTTTCAGAATCACGGGTCACCCACGTTGGAGCTCGACCTCGAGGCCAGCGCCGAGACCCCCGACAGCTCTGCTCCAGGGCTGCTCGAGGCCCGGATCGAGCTCGTCGACGCACCGCCCCGGCTCGCGCTGAGCACGGGCCAACCGGCGAGCCTGGAGCTTCGGGTCACCAACCTGGGCAACACGCTCTGGTTGGCAGGCGAGACGTCTGAGCACGGGTGCGTAGGTCTGGGCGCGCACCTGACGAGCGCGGCTGGCGAGCTGCTCGAGCTGGACCTGTTGCGCGTCGCTCTACCACGACCCGTGGCGCCGGGAGAGCAGGTGACGCTGCGCTGCGCGCTCGTTGCGCCCACGGCGCCGGGACGCTACCGGGTGCTGTTCGACATGGTCGACGAGGGGATCGCCTGGTTCGAGCAGCGCGGCTCCAAGCCGGTGAGCATCGAGCTGGTCGTCTTGTGAGGCGGCGCGTTAGCGGGACTGGCTCCGGAGCCTTCCAAGCAACCGACGCGGCACGCCACCGGTCGCGCGGTTCAACATGACCCAGGCGCGCCAGGCCCGCACCTGCCAGCCGCCCCGGGGCACGGCGGCGCCGGCGTGACGCGCTTTCTCGACGATCGGGCACGCGGGAGAGCGCAGGCAGTAGTCGTGAAAGACACCCTGGCGCAAGCTCGCGCGAATCCCTTGAAGCAGAGGGGCGTTCCAGGCATCTCGAAAGCCGTTCATCGGGCCGACCGGATCGCCGCCGTAGCAGCACGGGCGCAGCCCTCGACGCAGGATGTAGAGGCTCTGCCACGGCTCGCTGCAGACCGGCAGGCGCTCGAAGCCGAGTGACGGCGGCGCGTCCGGCTCGGGCCCTTGAACGGACGGCGCCGTCGCGCGGGGCATCCGGCGCCTCGGTCGAGCGCTCAACGGCCTGCGTCCCCGAGCGGGGCGCGGCACTCTCCTCGTCGGGCACCGGCCCCTGGGCCGCACCTCCGAAGTCGAGCTGGTTGGCGAGCGGCACGCCCAGCTCCCGGCACAGCTCGGCGGCGTGCTCCGCGAGCCGCACCTGCTCGTCGAACGGCAGCAGCTCGTCGTCGTAGCTGAACCGGTACCCGGCCCGGTCCCAGACCAGGTCGTTGCCCTGAGTCGCGTTGAGCGGCCGCAGCACCAGCTTGTCCACGCCAGATCGGCGCACAGCCGGACGAAGCCCGGCAGCTCGTGCGCGTTGACCTTCATCGGCATGAACACCAGGTACACCCGCGGCAGGCCCTGCTGGCACGCTTGGCGTCGATCAGGCGGCGCAGGTTGTCGAGGATTCTCTGGAACCTGTCGTTGCGCAGACGGGCGTACGTCAGGGCGTCGCCGCGTCGAGCGACACGTAGAGCTCGACGTTGCGCCCGAGCAGACGCTCGATGTTGCGGTCGGTGAGGATCTGGCCGTTGGTGGACATCTCGAGCGGCTTGCCCCGGTCTCCAATCGCTGCCAGCATGTCGTCGAACCCCCGCATCATGAACGGCTCCCCGATCGAGCAGTTCACGAGGCTCATCGCGTTCGCGAAGAACTCGCCGTGCTCGTCGAGGGTCTCGAGGGTGAAGGGCGCCGAGGCGTTCTTCCCCTCCTTGCGCTTTGCGTAGTCCCATTCGCAGTAGACGCACGGCGGCTTGACGTTGCACGCGCCGTGAAGGTCGATCCCGAGCTACGGCGGCGTCGACTCCAGCGCGGTCCGACCCATCAACAGCTCGCGGGTGTTGAGAGCGGCGTTCGCCCACTGCCGATGCACGGCCGCGTGCCGGCCCGCGTCGGCGTGCAGGCGTACCAGGCGCACGCGCAAGGCAAGATCGCGCGGGTCCCCGGAGTGGAGCTCGGCCGGGAAAACCCGGCTGGCCTGGAGCGTCGTCCGTTCCGAGCCCGCGGGGACGGGCACGGATACGGGAGCCCAGCCGTGGACGAGCTCGAGCTCGTCCGCCTGACCGTCTGACTCGAACCGGAGACGCTGCGAGAGATCTGCAAACTCGCAGAAGAGCCACAGCTCGAGGAATCGCTCGTGCGCGGCCGGCTCGAACAGCACCAGCCCGCGCCGTGACATCCACCGGAAAGCGTCGACGCCGTCGTACTCCTCTTCGTGAAAACCATCGCCGAAACGCAGCTCCGCCGACGTCGTCAGGAAGGCGACCGCGTTGGCGGTCACGGAGGCTGGCCGTTTCGGGGCTGTCATAAGGCAGACTAGCGTTCGTTCACGGAAAGCGTCAAGCGGCTTCGTGGAAACGACGACTCGGCGCTAGAGTAGGCTCGTGCACATCGTTCCGGCGATCCCCGCCTTCGTCTCGGGACTCTGCCTGCTGCTGATTCCGGGGCTGGTCGTGCTCGCCCTGCTGCCCCGCCGCGACCGAGAGGCCCTTCGCCTGGACGAAGCCCTGTATCTGGCCGTCGCTCTCAGCGTGGCGGCCTCGGCGTGGCTGGCGCTGGTGCTGGCCGAGGCGGGTGTCTTCTCGCTGGTGACCGCAGGGGTACTGCTCGGGGTCGCGAGCCTTGCCGGCTGCGCTGGCCGGGCGGAGGCATCTGGGCTGGCCGCTGCCGAGACCGACGAGCTGGCGCGCCCTGGCTCCGACCGCGCTGATCCTGGCGCTGGCCCTCTTCCTGCAGGCGCGACCGACCGAGTACATCGTCGGCGGGCGCGATCCAGGGGCATACGTCGCGGCGATGGGAATCATCGCCCGAACCGGTGGGCTGGTGTACGAGGACCCCGCGGTGCTGTCCATCCCGGAGGAGGATCTCTGGCTGTTCTACCGGCACCCGGAGAACCCTCCCTTCTCCTGGTCGCGTTTCATGGGCTTCCGCCTCGAGAGCCCCGAGAGCGGTAGGGTCTATCCTCAGTTCTTCCACCTGTTCCCAGCCTTCGGTGCATATCTCTTCCAGTCCATGGGGCTCAAGGGCGCGCTCGCCACGCCTCCCATCTTCGGTATCCTGGGCCTCTTCGGGGTCTACTTCACCGCGCGCCGGCTGTTCGGTGAGGCTGTTGCGGTGCTCGCGGCGCTGCTGCTGAGCCTGAACGTCCTCCAGGTGTGGTTCGGGCGCTACCCGGTCTCGGAGGGGATGTCCCAGTACCTGATGTTCCTCGGGCTGCTGGCCTTCTCGCGCTGGGAGGAGCGTCGGTCACGCGCTTTCGGAGTGATCGCGGGCGCGGCCTTCGGCCTGTCGCTGCTCGTCCGGATCGACAGCGTGCTGATCGTGATCCCGCTCGGCCTGTTTCTCGTGACCCGGCGCGCGCGCGGGCAGCTCGCCTGGAAGGACGCGGCGGCCCGTGCTCGTGCCGTTTCTGCTGCTCGCGCTCCACGCCGCCGTGCACGGCTTCGTCTGGGCGCAGCACTACGTGCTCGACATCGTCTCGCGGCCGTATTGGCAACAGCCTCCGCATGGTCTGGGGCGATCGTCGCCGCGCTCGGGATCCTGGCGCTGATCGGGGCCCACCACGTGGAGCCGGTGCTGGTGCGCTGGTGCGCGAGGCGGGCAAGCCTGCTGCGCACCGCGCTGATGGCGGGGCTCGTGCTGCTGGCGCTCTACGCCTATTTCGTCAGGCCGGCGCTCTCGGCCTGGGCCGGTGGCGATGGCAACCCCGAGGCAGCCGCCCTCGCTGACCCGGGATGGCTACGCGCCCTGGGCTTCCAACGCCTGGCGGCACATGACGCCCAGTCCCTCTTGCGATTGGGCTGGGTCCTGAGCCCCCTCGGGCTCGCGCTCGGGCTGCTGGGCCTGCTCCTGGTGATCCGCGAGTGGCAGCCCAGGTTCCTGTTCCCGGTGCTGACGGCGGCGACGCTCTCCGCCTTCTACTTCTACAAGATCCGGGTGTTCAACGACTACCCCTTCGCCTTCCGGCGCTTCGTGCCTCTGATCGCGCCGTTCCTGCTGGTGCTGGCCTGCTTCTTCCTGGTTCGGCTCGCGGCGCGCCCCGGCCTGCGCCGCGCCGTCGCGGCCCTGCTCGTCGCTGGCCTGGTCGGCATCTACGTCTGGGACACCCGGGTCATCGTCAACCACGTGGATTGGCGTGGGGCGGTGGGCTTCGTGAGAGACGTGGCGCGGCGTTTCGGCCCTCGCGACATCGTCATCTTCGAGCAGCCGCGCAGCATCCACCTGCTCTCGCTGCCGCTGTGGGCCGCGCACGGCGTCAACATCCTCGAGCTGGCCCGCTTCAACCCCGACCCGGATCGCCTGCATCACCTGATCGAGTCGTGGCGGCCCCACGTCCGCAACATCTACTTCGTCCACACCTATCGCACCGAGCTGTGCAGTGTCTTCCTGCAGCGCGTGGGGTTCTTCTCTTTCGGGACGTCGGAGTGGTACGCCTACAACAAGCGCCCGGGTGCGCCGGAGTTCCGTTCCCTGCACTTCGAGGTCTCGCGGGTCGTCCCGCCGGAAGAGCTTCAGGTGCCAGCCCTGTCGGAGGTCGACATCGGAGGCTTCGACGACTTTCAGGTCTCCGGCTTCTTCGACAAGGAGCTCGCCCCCGACCGCACCTACCGCTGGACGGGCGCGTGTGCCTCGGTCTACGTGCCCAGCGTCCGCGCCGGCCAGACGCTGACCATCACGGCCTCGGTCGAGCACCGACCCGATGCAACGCCTGTAACGGCCTCATTAGCTGGCGTTCCCCTGGGAGGCTTCGTCGTCGGATCGCAGTGGGAGCAGCACGTCCTCTGCCTGCCCGATCCGCTGCCGCCCGGGCCACCGGTGCTCCGGCTGGACATGCCGGCCTGGCGACCGATCAACGTGGTGCCCGAGTCCGAGGACACCCGCGATCTGGGGATCATGGTCGATCGCATCACCTTCGGGGCGGGCGTCAGGGAAGGGGCAGCGCCGATCACGAGCTCCGAGCCGCGAGCGGGCGGGCAATAGCTCTACGACCTCGCCGCGCGGGAGACCGCCGCCCACGGGCTGGCCGAAGCGATTGGCCAGGCTGACGGACAGGGTCGGGGCGGCGCTGATCGCGGCCGCCTCCTCGGACTGCCTGGGCAGCCGCGGCTGACCGGCCTGCCGCGCCCACCAGTCCCGCGCGTCCTGCTCGGTCCACTCATCCAGGGCTCACGCTGTCCGTTCGTTCACGCGGGTGCCGTCCAGGATCGCGTCGCTCGGGTGGACGACGACCTCCTGGCTCGGCCTCGAGGCCGGAGAGCACCTGGGCCTCGAGGCCGTTGCGCTGGCCGAGCTCGACCGGCACGAGGCGGGCCCGCCCGGAGTCGACGACGAAGACCGCCCAGTGCGTCGCCCTTGCGGAACAGGCTGCTGGTGGGCACCTTGAGGACGTCGTCGCCCTCCCAGATCACCACCCGGACCTCGACGCGGTAGCCGTCGCCGAGCGCTCCCAGGCCTCGACCGGGTCCTCGAAGTCGACGATCACGTTGACCCGCTGCTCCTCGACGCCGAGGGCCGAGATCTTCATGAAGCCCGAGGGCTCGACGCGGCGCACCCGGCCGCGCGAGCGGTCTCGTCGCCGCCCCACTGCTCGATGAGGACCGGGTCGCCCGGGTTGACCTTGCACCGCGTCGGTGGAGAGCAGGTCGGAGACGATCTCGAGGTCGGCGCGGGTCCCCGAGCTCCAGCAGCGGCTCGCCCGGCCGGGACCACCGCCTCGCTCTCACCGGTAGCGCTTGAAGCACGACGCCGTCGATGGGGGAGCGGATCTCGATGGGCTGCCCGCTGCCCCGGCGCCGCCGGTGGCCTGGAGGAGCCGCGCCTGGGCCATCTCGAGCTCGTGCTCGGCGCTGGCCATCGCGAACTCGGCGCGCCCTGCAGTGCCTCCTCGGCGGCCCGGGCCTCGGTCTCCGTCGCGTCGAGGGCCTGCCGCGAGACGATCTTCTGCTGCGGCCAGCTCCCGGTGGCGCTCGAGCTCGGAGCGGGCGAGGGCGCAGGGCGGCCTCGGCGCGCTCCTGCTCGGCGCGGGCCCGCCCGAGGGCTGCCCGGGCCGCGGCCACCGCGGCCTCCGGCCTCGGCCCGGGTCCGGGCGTCGAGGAGCACCGGCGTCGGCGGGCAGGAAGGTGGCCAGCACGGTCTCGTCCTCCGGACCGGGTCGCCGGGCTCGAGGTCGATGCGCAGCACGCGCCCGGCCACCGGCGCGGAGACGACGAAGCGGTCGCGCACGCGCGTCTCGCCCTCCTCGTCGACGGTCACCAGCAGCGGCGCCCCGCTCGACGGTGGCGAGGTCCACGGGCACCGACTGCGGGCCACAGGGCCATGACGCAGGAGGAAGAGCCACGAAGCCCGGCGACGGCCAGGACCTTGCGGTTGCGGAGATGTCGAAGCGGGTTCATCGCGTCTACTCCCGGGTCTTGAGGACGGCCACCAGGTCGAGCCGGTCGAGCTTGCGGCGGACCACGAGGGCCGAGATGAGCGAGGCGGCGAGCACGGTGAGCGCGACCAGGCGACGTTCGGGGCGGTGATGACGAGGGGGATGCGGTAGACCTCGCTGTCGAAGGCGTGAGGATGTCCACGTCGACAGGGCCCAGCCGACGAGCAGCCCCGGGGGAATGCGCCAGGAGGGTCAGCAGCGCCAGCTCGCCGAGCAGGATCAGCGAGATCTCGCCGAGGGTGAAGCCCAGCACCCGCAGGCTGGCCAGCTCGCGGCTGCGCTCGGAGAGCGAGATGCGGGCGGCGTTGTAGACCACGCCGAAGGCGATGATGGCGGCGAAGACGACGTTGAAGATCGATGATGAGCTCGAAGTTCTCGGCCATGATCTTCGCGGAAGCTCTCGAGGCGGCGGCGGTGAGCGCCACCCCGGCCACCGCCGGGAGCGCCTTGAGGCTGCCGGTAGAGCGTCGTCGAGCGCGGCCGGGTCGACCTGCAGGTAGGCGCCGGAGAGCGAGCCGCCCTCGCGCATGCAGGCGGTGCAGGGCGTCCAGATCTCCATGTAGGCCGACGACCCCCATGGTAGTCGTCCACCAGTCCCGCGACCACGCGCCTGCCGCACGGGCCGCGCCCCCTCGAGGACCTCGAGGATCACGGTGTCGCCGGGCTCGACGGCCGAGGATCTCGGCCGAGGATCCGCGAGATCAGCACGAGCCCGTCGGGCGGCAGGTCGGCGACGCGGCCCGAGAGCGTCGACGATCGCGGCTGAGGTCGGGCCTCGCGGGCATGCCCGTGACCGCGAGGTTGCGGGAGCGGTGGCCGGAGCGCAGGCGCACCGGCACCGAGCGGAACGGCTCGACGTCGATCACCCCGGGCAGCGCGCTCGATCTCGTGGAGCGCCCGGGCGGAGGCCGGCTCGACGAAGCGTGACCGTGACGTCCTGGCGCTGGACCAGGTCGAACTGGAGGTCCATCAGCAGCGTCCATGGCGTCGAGGAAGAAGAAGCCGAAGACGCAGGATGGCCGCCGCGAAGGCGATGCCGACGACCGAGGCGGCGGCGCGCCAGGGGCTGGCGCTCGAGGTTGCGCAGGACCATGCGCGTGGCGTGGGTGAGCCGGCGCTGGAGGCCGGGGCGCTCGACGCAGCTCGTGCGGTAGCGCGCCGGCGGCTCCGGGCGCATGGCCTCGGCCGGCGGCAGCCGCACCGCCCGGCGCACCGCGCAGAAGCGCGCCCAGCGCGCCGGCGGCCAGGCGCGATGCAGCAGCGGCCGCCACCGCCACGTCGCCGGACGAGGCGGTAGTCGCAGGATCGGGAAGCGGAAGAACTCGTTGTAGAGCGCGATCATGCCCGAGCCCAGCCAGGCGCCCGCCGACGATCCCGATGCCCGGCCCCGAGGGCGGCGATGACCAGGCCCACTTCACGTAGTGCCAGCCGATCTCCCGGTTGGTGTAGCCGAGCGCCTTGAGCGCGGCGATCTGCGGGCCGCTGGACCGGCCAGGGCGCGGGTCAGGACCACGTTGAGCAGGAAGGCGGCGACGCCGAGGAAGATCGCCGGGATCAGGAAGCCGAAGCTCTGGAGCTGGGCCAGCTCGTTGTCGAGGGTCCAGTGGGAGATCTGCAGCGCTGCGCGGGATGGCGCCCGAGCCCGCCGTAGGGGTCGAGCAGGCGGTCGAGGCGGGCGATCGCCTCGTCCTCCGAGGCGCCCGGGCATCAGCTGGAGCGAGACGTCGTTGAAGCCGCCCTCCATGTCGAAGGCCGCTCGCCAGGGCCCGTCGCTCCATCCAGAAGACGCCGAAGCGGCGGTCGTCGGGGATCAGCTCGCCCGGGCGGGATGGTGTAGACGTACTCCGGGCGAGAGCGCGAGGCCGACGATCCGGAGCTCGCGCCGGCGGCCGTTGATGATGGCGGCGACGCGGTCGCCCGGGCCCGAGGCCGTGGGCGTGGGCGAAGGCCTCGCTGGCGAGCACCTCGTCCGGGCGGCCGGGCTCGATCCAGCGCCCGCTGCCGCAGGAAGACGTCGTTCAGCGCGCGGCCGCCCTCGGCCGGGATCGAGATCAGCCGGCCGGTGGCCGGCTCGTCGTAGCCCGGGCACGTCGAGGGTGACGTCGGCGACCACCCGCGGTCCGACCGCGGCCACGCCGGGGATGTCCGCGATCCGCTCGCCGAGGCGCAGCGGGGCCCGCTTGCAGCGGGGCGAAGACGTCGGCGAAGCGGTAGCGCTCGTAGTAGGCGCTCTGGGTGCGGCGCAGCGAGTCGAAGTTGCGAGAGGTACGTCACGAACATCGCCACGCCCGGCGGCGATGACCGCGGCGATGGCCAGCGCCTGGCCCTTCATCTGCCAGAGGTCGCGGAGCAGCTTGCGGTCGAGGGCCGCGATCTTCATGGCGCCTCACCAGCTGGAGCTCCCGGGGCGAGACGCTTCGCCGCGTTGCGTCTCGATCCGCGGCGATGTGGCCGTCGGAGAGGCGGATCACGCGGTCGGCCATCGCCGCGATGGCGGCGTTGTGGGTGATGACCGCGGTGCGTGGTGCCGAGCTCGCGGTTGACCCGCTCGAGCGCCTCGAGCACCACGATGCCGGTGGAGATGTCGAGGGCGCCGGTGGGCTCGTCGCACAGCAGCACGTCGGGCCGCTTGGCGATGGCGCGGGCGATGGCCACGCGCTGCTGCTCGCCGCCGGAGAGCTGGGAGGGGAAGTGGTCGAGCCGGTCGCCCAGGCCGACCAGCTCGCAGCGCCTCCTCCGGGGCCATCGGGTCGCGCGACGATCTCGGTGACCAGCGCCACGTTCTCCCGGGCGGTCAGGCTCGGGATCAGGTTGTAGAACTGGAAGACGAAGCCGACGTGGTGGCGGCGGTAGGCGGTCAGCTCGGCCTCGCCGGCGGCGTGAGGTCGCGGCCGCGGTAGACGCACGTGGCCGGCGGTGGGCGTGTCGAGGCCGCCGAGGATGTTGAGCAGCGTCGACTTGCCGCTGCCCGAGGGCCCGAGCAGGACGACGAACTCCGCCTCGACGAGGTCGAGGTCGACGCCGCGCAGGGCGTGCACCTCGACCTCGCCCATGTGGTAGACCTTGGTGAGCCCGCGAGCCTCGAAGACCTGTCGGCTCGGAGGGGATCCCTCCACCACCGAGCTCCGAGGTCTCGAGCTCCGTCGCCCGGTGCACGCTCAGACCGGCGGCAGCCCGCATCCTGTCGAGACCGTTCAGCATCCATTCACGCATCCCTTGGTCCGTTCACTCCGAATGCGCACGCTCTGGCGCAAGGCTCGGGAGCAGGTGAGCGATGTGGAAGTCCACCTGCTTCTTCACGTCGATGTAGTCCTTGCTCATGTAGTAGTGCAGCCCGATCCCATCGAGGTAGGCCGTCAGGTTGATCGCGATCCTCTCGGCGTCGCGTGCCACCTCCGGGCGGAACACGCCCCGCGCGACCCCGTCGAGCAGGATGTCGATGATCGTCTTGCGGAAGCCCCGGAACATCTCGCGAATCAGGTCGTGGTGGGCGGGCACTCCCCCGGAGAGCAGCGACAGGAACATCGCGATCCCGACCTTGACGGTGCGCTGGTCCGAGATGAACGCCTCCATCGAGAGCTCCGCGAAACGACGCAGCCGCTCCGCCGGATCGTCCAGCCCTTCGAGCTGCCCCGCGGCCAGCTGGCTCGCCTGCTCCACCCACGCCGTGATGGCGTGCGTGACCAGGTCCTCCTTGGAGTCGAAGTACTCGTACACGGTACCCTTGCCGATCCCGGCCGCCTCCGCGATCTGGCTGATCGAGGTCGCCTCGAAGCCGTGCTCGGCGAAGACGTCCACGGCCCGCAAGGCGATCTGGCTTCTCCTCCGCTCCTTGTCGACGATCTTGGGCATCGATGACTCCGTCTTCAGCCAATGGACATGACCGACCGGTCGGTCATAATATAACCGACCAGACTGGTCGGTGTCAAGCGACAGTCCAATGAACTGAAATTCAGAAATAAGGAGCTTAGATTTGTTCTGTTTGTGCTGTTGACTTGCCATATCCGTGTACCCTAACCGACCGGTTGATCGGTCATAAGGCAAGACGACCGGCAAGTCTCGCGGGTTCCCCAGAACCGGATGGGGTCAGGCTCTTGCGCTTCTGCCTTTTGCGCCTGTACGGCGACGTGGATCAGGGCAGAGCCCGCACGGGGCGCGCTGAGCGGACCACGGGCAGGCCTCGCCGAACAGGCTGCGGCAGGAAGCCGAGTGGCTTGCGGGCGCCGCGGGCGTCGAGAGGCAGGTAGTAGCGGCCCGCCAGCACGAGCAACGCGGCGTGCGGCGGCAGCCGCCTCAGGTCGCCAGGCTCGAGCTCGACACGAACGAAGGCGACTTCCAGCCCCACCTCGACCGCGGCCCGCTCGCCGACGGCCTGCAGCAGCGCGGCGAGGATCACGGCAGGCCCCTCGTCCTCGCCGGCCAGGCGCAGAAGGCAGTCGACGCCGTCCGCGACCTCGCCTTCGCGGTGGGGCGGCACATCCACGAGGTGGCACACGAAGGTGAAGAGCGCCGCGAGCCGCCCCAGCCGGTCGCGGACCGAGACGGCCTGAACCAGCCTGCGAGAGAACTCGACGATGGCGCGGTCCCGGGCCAGCGAGATGACGAGGCTGCGAAGCGCCGGCCGCGAAGCCGGTCGCCGTACGACCTTCTGCGGCTCTCGCGTGCTCACGGCTGCGCGGGCGTCGCTTGACCGGCCTCCTGTCAATCCCTCACGAGCAGCCGCTCGTCGACCCGCAGTTGGCACAGCGGTAGCAGCTGCCGTTGCGAATCATGATGCTGCCGCAGTAGTGACACGGCGGCGCGTCCGCCTGGCTCTGATAGCTGCCAGCGGTACCGGAGGAGTGGCTCGACGGCACCAGGTCGCCCGCCTCGGAGCCCACGGCATCGGACCGCACCTGATTGCCGGCCTCCGCCTGGTGGCCAGCGCTCAGGAACTTGGAGGCCAGCCAGCGGAAGATGTAGTCGGTGATGCTCTTGGCGTACGGGATCTCGGGGTTCTTGGTGAAGCCGGATGGCTCGAAGCGCACGTGCGAGAACTTCTCGACCAGCGCCTCGAGCGGCACGCCGTACTGCAGCGCCATCGAGATCGAGGTCGCGAAGGCGTCCATCAGGCCGGAGATCGTCGAGCCCTCCTTGGCCATCACCAGGAAGATCTCGCCCGGCTTGCCGTCCTCGTACATGCCGACCGTGATGTAGCCCTCGTGGCCGGCGATCGAGAACTTGTGCGTGATGGCGTCGCGCTCGTCGGGCAGCTTGCGCCGGGCCGGGCGCTCCTCGGCGGTGGTCTGTCGCTCCCCGCGGCCTCCTCCCTGGCCGTCGTGAGAGGCTGGCTGCGCTTGCAGCCGTCGCGGTAGACCGCGACCGCCTTCAGTCCGAGCCGCCACGACTCATGGTACGCGTGGGCGATGTCGTCGGGGGTGGAGTCCGCTGGCATGTTGACGGTCTTGGAGATCGCGCCCGAGAGGAAGGGCTGCACGGCGGCCATCATCTTGATATGGCCCATGTAGTGGATGCTGCGCTCGCCCTTGGCGGGTGGGAAGGCGCAGTCGAAGATCGGCAGGTGCTCCTGCTTCGACGTGCGGTGCGCCTTCGATCGTCTCCTTCTCCTCGATGAGCTCCATCACGTCTTCCACCTGCGGCGGCGGAGTAGCCCAGCTTGCGTAGCACCCCCGCTACGGACTGGTTGACGATCTTCATCATGCCCCCGCCGACCAGCCGCTTGTACTTCACGAGCGCGATGTCGGGCTCGATGCCGGTGGTGTCGCAGTCCATCATGAAGCCGATCGTCCCCGTGGGCGCCAGCACGGTCACCTGGCTGTTCCTGTAGCCATGCTGCGCGCCGAGGGCGTAGGCCTCGTCCCAGACGTCGTGAGCCGAGCGCAGCAGATCGGCTGGCACGAGCGACTCCTCGATCATGTGCGTGTGCTGGCGGTGCTTGTCGATCACCCTCAGCATCGGCTCGGCGTTCTTCCTGTAGCCCTTGAACGGCCCCATCGCCGCAGCGATCCGCGCGCTCTGGGCGTAGGCCTCGCCGTGCATCAGCGCGGTGACCACGCTGGCGAAGGCCCGCCCCGAGTCGGAGTCATAGGGCAGGCCGCGGTTCATGAGCAGCACGCCGAGGTTGGCGTAGCCGAGGCCCAGGGGGCGGTAATCGTGGCTGTTGCGGTCGATGGCGGCCGTGGGATAGCTGGCGTTGTCGATCAGGATCTCCTGGGCCGTGATCATCGTCCGGCACGCGGCCTTGAAGGAGTCACCGTCGAACTCCCCGTCTTCGCCCACGAACTTCATCAGGTTGAGAGAGGCCAGGTTGCAGGCGGTGTCGTCCAGGAACATGTACTCC
>CAVQSY010000081.1:0-13083 GCA_963716025.1 uncultured Chloroflexia bacterium | reverse complement strand
GCGAGGGATACGTCCGTCGTTGGCGACATCGCGTGGAGCGTCGACGCCCTACGTGAGGTTCGCGAGGATCTCCCGATAGCGTCGCGTGGCCGGCGTCGATGGCTGTCCCTCGGCGAACGCGTTGAGCGGCGACAGCTCGCGGTGGGCGTGTTCGACGATGACCCGGCCCCGCTCATCGAGCCTCGACTCGAGGATGCCCAGCGCTTCCCTGAAGCGTCGATCCTCCCTGGCGCGCCGGTAGAACGAGAGGACATAGACCCACGAGAACAGGTTGTAGCGCAGGAACGGGTATTCGACCTGCATGAATCGCGAGCCGATGCCGAAGTGGCAGGGCCCACATGGCTCCCGCGCCTCCCAGTGGTCCAGCAGCGTCTCCGCGGCCCGGTCGAGCCGAGGGTCCTCGTCGAGGTCGCGAGCGAACCTGGCTGTGTCAAGGACGTGCAGCGTAACACCGGGGTTCGAGTATTCGGTCTCGGGCCCCCTGCCGAAGGCGAACCTCCGGCAGCGCCAGCCACCATCGTCATGCTGGATCTCGAGCAAGTGGGCGAACGTCCGCCGCAGTCTCGGGTCGCTGGCGCGGCCGAACCGACAGAGGACCCGGGCGGCCCACGCGGTGTGGCAGGGATAGATGGTCCCTTTCGGCGCGAAGCCGAAGCGCCCGTCCTCCCGCCAGGCGTCGAGCACGAGGTCCAGTGCGCCCCGGACCGCCTCGTGGGTCCGCGGCACCCCGAGCTCATGGAGGATCAAGAGCGACTCGACGGTGCTGAACGGACCGCCGACCCCGATCCGCCCGTCGGCGCTCGCCCAGTAGTCGGCGCCGTTGTCGTGTCGGTGCGCCAGCACCGCGTCGATGTCCGCTAGGTCCTTCTTACTGGTCATCCCGAATACCTGCTGGAGCCCAACGTCACCTTGCCCGATCACGGATACGGCCGAGGTCCGGTGACGCTGCGGTCGGTGCGGCGACCGTCAGCAGCAGCAGCGCAGCCGCAAACAGCACGAACACTCTCTTCATGGAAGACTCCTTCTACGAACGTGCGGGTCGGGTTCGCCAGTGGCTCGGCGCGGTACAGGCGGCCAACGTACACGGGTCGCGTCTCGCAGCCTCCCGCTACCTACAGATTCTCTCGCGGCTGGCAATCAAGGAGGCCTGACGAGCCGCAGGTAGCCGAGGCGGCGCGATGGGGTTACCCGGCTGCCAATAGGAGAGGCCCTGCCCCTCGCGGAGCGGGCCTCACTGTGGCGCGGACCTGCTTGGGCACGGCGCCCGGCCGCCGTCATCCGATCAGGCGCGACCCTCAGGCCAGGTCGGCGATCGCCTCCCGGTAGGCGGTCAGCGTGTCCGTGATCCCGTCATCGACGAGGGCGGGCACGACGCCGATGTTCGCGAGGCACACGGAGGCGCGCCAGGTGATCCGCTGGAACTCGGGCGCCATGCGCAGGCGTCCGAGCTTCTCGCCGTCTCCCCGCAGCAGCGTGAAGCCACTCAGGTCGCCCCCGTGATAGCCCAACAGCACCGTCTCGACGCTCTCGATCTCCCCGGCGGCCCGGAGCGACTCCCAGTACGCGACCGCCTCCTCGAACACCTTGAGTGACGCGACCGCCTTGCCGGGGTGCGGGTCACCCCATCCGATGAACAGTGCGGACTCGGCCATGACGAAGCCCTCCTCGAACGCTCGTGCGGGCCGGGTTCGCCAGTGGCTCGGAACGACTCAGGCGGCCAACGTACGCGAGTCGCACTTCACGGCCTCCCGCTACCTATGATTCTCCGCCCGTTGTCCACGGCGAAGGCTCGTGACCCCCACGAGCAGGCCATGGTGCGCTCGGCCGCGGCTACATCGCGACAGGGGTGAATGTCGTCATGCGAGGGGAGCGACACCGGAAGACCAACGCCGGCCCGTGGTCGTAGTCAGCTCGACAGGGACTCCAGGGACTCGAGCGTCACCAGGCCGGACCGGTCGTGCGGCGCGGTCTGGCGCTCGAGGCGGACGCGGCACGAGAGCTCGGCGTCGAACACGACGAGGGCCACGCGGAGCACCTCCGTCTTCGGCCTCGGCGTTGGCACGCGCATCGTCCAACTGGTTGAGCACGTCCGCGTTGATGCCACGAGCTCCCCATTTGCAGTCGTAGGCCTCGGCCGCGCCCGAGCGCTCGACGGTCACGTCGTAGGGGTGGATCTCCGCACGCACTCCATCGAACAGGATGCGCCGCTCACGACGGACACCCGCTGCGCCGACCCGGCGACCGAGCAGCTCGACGGTCAGCGATTCGACGAGCGCGCCGCGCAGCTGGTTGCGCGTCTGGTCGCCCCGGTCGGCGATGGCCAGTGACACGGTCAGGATGGCCTCCGATCGTTCCCGGTCGGACGGCTCGACGGTCGGCCCGAACAGCGTCGGGAACATGGTCCGCCAGCCATCAGGGTCGAGCGTCTCGCCGTTCATCACCGCCCTGGCCAGCAGCCGCTGTGCGGGCGTGGCATCGGCGAGGAGGCCGGCCGCCTGCGCCACCACGGGTTCCGCCTGGATGGCCGCGTAGGTGATGGCGCGGGCATCTTGCGCAGCATCCTGGAACCTCATGACCGCTCGCCCAGGGTGACGAGCACGATCTGCGGGAACGTCGAGAGCCAGTCGATGGCACGGTGCGGGTCGCTGATACGGCCGATCTCATCGACAGCACGGCTGATGGCCGCCTCCTCGAGCGCGGTGACGGGCTCCGTGCCCCGCTCGTCGATGAGCTCCTCGATCCGCTCTCGCCATGCAGCGGAGAGGTCGGTCACGTACATCCACTCGTCCTCGATGTCCTCTGCGAGGGTGGCGAGGCCCTCATAGGCTGCGAGCGCATCGCGCGCCTGGTCACCGAGGGTCGTCACTTCATCCATACCAGCAAGACTACGCGAGCTTGGTGGTCATCACGGAACACACTGACAGCACGATGCAGCAATGGTGCGGGTCGCGGCTGTGAGTGCCGACGGACACGGGTGGACCCGCCTCTTCATGAGACGGGCCCTGCGAGCTCGATGTCGAGCGGTGGTCTCAGTCGCGGTCCTTGACGACCCAGTTGCCGGTCTCGGTGTCTTGCGGATTCCAGGAGTATGAGAAGAGCTCACACCACTCCGCCTGCTGCGCGGGCCTCTGACCCAGCGTCTGCGAGGCATCCAGCATGCCGGGTGGGCCATTGTCCTCGACATAGTGGAGCAGCCCGCTGCCGATGGGGAAGAGCGTGATGTTGCTCGATGCCGTGACCAGGGCACCGACGACGGCCTCGTTGCCGTCGGCGTCCAGGCAGACGACATCGGCGACGAGGCTCAACGGGCCGTGGCCAGGATAGACGCCGACGTACCTGTACGTGCCGCGAGCGTTCGCTCCGTCAGCATCGCTCTTGGCGTGCACGGTAACGTGCGAGTCATCGCCCTCGGCCCTCGCGCTCCCGTTGACCATGTCCTTGGGGCCACCCGCCGAGGCCACGCCCGGCAGCATCGCCGCCAGCAGCGCACCGGCGGCCAGCCCGATCATCAGTCGTTTCAACATGGGAGCCTCCCCCTGCGTCGGGCTCCTGCCTGACAGGGCGGGCGGCCTGGTCCGCATGGCTCCGCGGACGATGACGGGCCGCTCGGCGTGCCCGACCTGTCCTGATTATCCGCCCGGTGGGCAAGGGTATCTACCACGTGAACACGGGCCGACGACGGGAGCGTGGTCGGCCCGCGGAGACGCTAGAGCGCCGAGGAGGGGAAGCATGTAGCGGGCAGCCACAGGGCTGCTGGTGGTGGCGCTCGGCATCGTCGGCGGTCCGACCACGGCGCAGGATGAGCCGGGCGCTTCTGACCCGGTGCGGGCCCACTGGGCGATCGATGCGGAGTACGCGGCGCAGGTCGAGGCGATGCACCGTGATGAGCTGGCGGAGGGCATCGGCGTCGCCGGCTGGTCGGCGCTCTCCCCGAGCTGGCCCGAGTTGCTCCTGGATCCCCAGGACTGGGACGGGACGGTCGAGGAGACCGGGGCGGAAACGGCTCTATCGTTCATCCGAG
This sequence comes from uncultured Chloroflexia bacterium, assembly GCA_963716025.1. Taxonomy (GTDB): domain Bacteria; phylum Chloroflexota; class Limnocylindria; order Limnocylindrales; family CSP1-4; genus CAIXZV01. The sequence goes on along the minus strand of CAVQSY010000081.1, from coordinate 9,062 downwards.
GCCGCTTGGCCCTCTGGGTGGTCGTCGGCCTGGAGAGGGGCTGTCTGTGACCGACGACCATGACGCCGAGCTGGACGCGATCGTCGCCGGGCTCGTCTGAGCCGGGATCGTCGAGGAGTGCACGACCCGTGCCGGTCGGGCCGCGAGGCGCCCCACGCGAAGGGCGAGCAGGTCGGGCGGCAGATGGCGATGAGCGACAAGTACGGCGCGCCGGCGCTGCTGGAGGAACGGGAGGCATAGGGGAAGCCCGTCCGGTGAGGGACGGGCTTCGATCACTCGCCGTCGGGCGCGCTGCCCGCCCGACGATGTGCTGGATAGGTGCGCGCTAGCATCCCGCGACGCAGTTGCACTGGCCCTTGATCTTGCCCGTGACCACGTTGCCGTACGAGATGATCGGCAACGTGTTCCCCTTGCCCTGGCAGTTGCCACCGACCGTGTTGCCGGACACCTCCAGTGGGAAGTACGGGCCGGAGGGCAGCATGAAGCCGCTACGCTCGAACTGGAGGTTGCCATCGATGGTCGAGTCGACGACGTAGGGGCCATACGCGACCTCGGCGGCCTGGACATCGCCCTCGACCTTGGCTCCACTCACGGTGAGCCCCGCGGCCTTGTCGGCCCGCACGCTGCCCTTGACGGTCGAGCCGAGGCCAACCCACAGCATCGAACCGTCCTTGCCCTTGACATCGCCCTCGACCAACGACGTGTTGTAGATGCCGGTCGCCGCATCCTCCCCGGCCTTGACGTCGCCCCTGACGGTCACGCCGTACAGGTGGCAGTACTTGCCCGCGGGGATCTTCACGTCACCGACGATCGTGCCGCCGTAGATACTCTCGTCCTTGCAGACCTTGTCCTTGGCTGCCACCGGGGCCGCCATCAGGGCGGTCAGGCCCAAGGCGAGGGACATGGCGCCGACGAGCAGCTTGCGCATATGCGCCCCCTTTCCGCTATGCCCGCGGATCGCGGGAGGAGTGCGTGGACGCGGGCACCTGGCCCAGCTGGACAGGTGGGCCTTCGGCCTCGATTCTCCCACCCGCCACAAGCATGAAGGCCTGCGTGCCCACACCCCCGCAAGCAGGAGATGAGCGATGCCCGCCACCGTCCACACCGGCCCCGGCAACGCTGATCCGGCGCGGGGACCCGGCACCTGACCCGCTGAGGGCCCTCGGCTGACGATGGGTCGCAGCGCCGCCGCGAGGGCAAGGGGACGTGGACAGGACGAAGAGCCTCGCCATGCGGGGTCTCGTACTCAGAGCAGGGCTGATCCCGGCCATCCTGCTCGGCGCCTGGATCGTGACGGACGTGGTGGGCCCCGTCCTCGAGGGCGGTCGTGTCGAGCATCGTGAGGCTGGCTTCGCCACCACCTTCCCGCGGGACTGGGAGCACACCGAGGCCGCGGTCGTGTCGGCCGCTCATCGTGAGGACGATCGGTGGGAGGCGACCGACGGCGACCCTGCCCAGATGCACATCGGGTTCGAGCGCGGACGGTGCCACCGCGGCGTTCGTGGCAGTCATGTGCTGGGCTTCGGTGACGTCGGCTACGGACCGCATCGGACGCGCGGTTGACGTTCCATTGGAGGACGCGGATGGATGGATCCGAAGCTGTGGTCAGTCACTATCACATCTTCGTGGGGGTCCAGGCAACCGTGGCAAGCAGCGGCGTCGTGCCGGAGGCCGGCTTCGAAGGTCGGTTCCTGCCGCCAGCTCTTCGACGAACCTCGGCCCAAGCACCTTGGGTCACGCTCCCGCTGCTGCCCACCGTTCCCGCGCGGGTTTGCTCACGATCCGTCGGGGAGCGGAGCGCTACCGGCGCGGTGGTTTCGTGCCCTGGACGGGGCCCTTCGGTGTCACCGTGGGGGCCTGGGCGTGCAGCCCGAACCGGATCGCCTGGTCCGGCCACTCCGGGTCGTCGGGTGTCCAGCGGCGCACTCCGGAGCCATGGTCATCGATGTGATCGATCGAGCCATCGGCTCCGAGGACGAGCCTGCCGCCGTCCGCGAGTTCGAGTGCATGGGGCTTGAAGCGGCGGCCTCGGGTGGCGGGGTTCCGTGAGGGCTCGCGCCCCCCGGGCTCCTGAGTCATCGTGGTCTCCTGTTCGGTGCAGAGAGTGACGAAACGTCGAAGGACCACACCGTGGCCGAGCTGGCGGAGATCCAGGCACCGGTGGCGCGGGGACCGGACATCGCCATCCCTCCTTTCCCAGGGCGGTCGTGGAGTCCGCGACCGCCCGCATCCTCCAGGCCACACACGGGCACGGCGGCGAGGGAGGACCCGGTGCCCCGGTGAGGTCCGGCGATGTGGAACTACGATCAGCAGCGCCTCGCCGGTATTGCCCGGCGCGCCGGGTCCTGTCCATTGTGACCCAGGGGGCGGCCGTTGACGAGAGGCGCGCGACGTTCTCTGGCCTCGCCTCCGGTGGTGCACCTCGAGGGCGACACGTCTGACGCTCGTGGGCTCGTGCTCGCGACCTGAGCCAGGTGGCGGCGGCACCCAGTGAGCGGTAAGTCCAAGGGCGCGGGCGAGCGCGCGGGGGTTGTAGTCGGTGCGCTGCGCGATGGCGGGCCCCTCACGGGTCCATCGCACGGACGACCACGACTCAGGTAGAGGCGCGGAGCGTCCTCTAGTGCTTCTTCTTCTTGTCCCCCGGCTTCGGTCCACCCTTGGGCTTCTTGCCGCTGCTCTTGCTACCTGGTCCCTTGTCGCCCACGAGACACCTCCATATCGGTCAAGGCGCTGTCGAGCCCATTCTGACGCCGTGTGTCCTGTCGGTGCCAGTCTCGCTCACCGCCACCTCAGCAGGTGACGTGGAGGATGGCGAAACGTCTTCCGGGTCGGCTGAGTGCCGCCGCTCGCACGCCGCCGCGGTCGGCTCGGCGACGACCTCCACGCCGCGCCGGCGTGCCTCCTCGTACAGCTCGGGCACGATCGGCAGCTGACCAGAGGCTCCCGTCCCGATGATCAAGACCGGCGCCGACCACGGGATAGCCTCGTCGCGTGAGAGCGGTGTGTGACAGTGGTACTCCCGGTGGATCTTCGACGCTCCCTGCTTGCGCTTCCGGATGGCTCCTTGTTCGAGCACCACGTCATGCCCGAAGCGCCGTCCGTCGATCCCGATGAGACCGAACGAGATGAGCCTGGCGTCCATCACGACCGCCGGTGCCGATCATCGCTGAGCTCAGGCGGGGACACCAAGCCGGGAGGTAGACCCACACTACGCGTCCATAGCCACCAACGGAGAGCCGCAGACGACCAGCCACCAGCAGTATCGACCCTGATCACGGTCTCCATTGACGCTCAGCGAGCCCAGTGGACGGGTGCCGTCGCCACACTGCAGCTACGCGAGTAGCGTCTCGAGGTACATGAAGATCGTGGGCCGCTCGTCGTCTTGGTTCGAGTGCATCCTGTCGTTGAAACCGCTGATCCGGAAGCCGAGGGAAAGGTAGAACTCGATGGCGCTTGCGTTGTCGGCGCGAGGCTCCACCCAGAGTGCGCGCAGCTTGCGTTCCCTCGCCCACGCCGTCGCGGCTTCGACCAGACACCGGCCGACGCCACGTCGGCGCAGCGGCCGGTGTACGGCGAGGTCAGTCGACCTCCCCGGCGTCGGTGTAGTGAGGCAGCACCACCATCAGGTATCCGGCACGCTCGCCGTCGACGTCGGCTAGGAGGAAGAGGTCGGTCTTGGCGAGCGCCATCCTGAACCCCTCCGCGGTCAGGTCGTCGTAGGACTCCTCTCGAGGCGCCGCCGCATGCCAGTGAAGGCCGAACGTCAGCTCGGGCGCCGTCCCGGAGCGCTCCAACGACAGCATGCGGCCGGTTTCGAGTGCGACGTCGATCGCTGCCAGCGTTTCCAGGTCAGCTTCGCTCGGCGGGCGGATGGTCACAGCCACAGTGTGTTCCAGCATATCGCCGACTCCCTGCGTGTCGGTCGACACGTCTACCGAGGCTCCTTCCGCACGCGAGCTGGACGAGATGAAGTGTGGGGTGGCCGGGCGGGGTAGTGAGCCACGACCTGCAGCTCAGCAGGGGTCGATAACTGTGCCCGCTACGCTCGCCCCTCCACGCAGGGGGCTGCAGCGTTCAGCCCGGAAAGCTTGAGAGTACTCGTCTCTAGCGTCTGTGACGTCGTTGTGCCCGGATGAGAAGCCTGCACGGAACCCCGTACCATCACCACATCGTGACCCAGGTAGGACTGTGTCCAATCGATCTGCAGGCGAGCGGGGCTGGGATAGCCCTGAGGAGCGGCCTCGTTTGGAGCAACCTCCCGACGCCCTGGGTCGGGAGGTTGCTGTGTTCCTAGGCGCCGGGTGCTCGATAGTCTGGCGAGAGCTTGGCAGCGGCGTCGACTTCCTCGGGCGTGATGAGCACGGTCGTCCGAACCTGGATCGCTCCCGACGCGGACGCTGTCAGGGCCCCCGCGGCCGCTGCCGCGTGATCGGGCAGGTCCGCGATGAGGTAGAAGTCGTCGCTCCCGAAGGCGAAGTAGTACGACTCCACCGTCCCGCCGACCGACGCGACCATTCGCTCGGTCGCATCGCGGCGACCCGTGCCGCCCTCGGCAAGGACGCCTCGAGCGCCCTCGGGGGTGTAGCTGCCAGTGAACAGGTACTTGGCCATGAGATCCTCCTGCCGCGTGGCATCCGGATGGACGCCTCGGGGGGCGCGGTCGGCACAGCATAGAGCGCCCAGGTGCCAGTTCGGTTCACCAGTTGGCCGGCGATGGCGAGGCCGCCCCCGCGATACGACCACGTGGACGTCAGACTCAGGTGACACCTGCCGCTCGGAGAGGGGTCTGGACGACCCCAGCGGCGTCGTCCAAATCGCGCGACGATCCTGGAGGCGCCGGGCTCGTCGAACACGGGAAGAGGCCCGTCCGGCACGAGCCTCGCCGGCGAAATCACAGCTGGGCCCACCCGTGCCGCCATCGAAGGTCTCATCGAAGACACTGAAGTCGATCTCACCGCCCCGACTGCCCTTGAAGGCGCCACCACTGAGGCCAGCCCAAAGGTCACCCGCCTCGTCGCCGGTGAACGTCCCGTCCGTCATGGTGCTGCCACAATCGGCGCATCGTGTCGCGTCTAGGTAAGCAGACGTACGCGTGACGCGAGCCCCCCGCGGATGACGAGCCTGCCCCCAAGCATGTGCGCTACCGCTGCGCTACACCCCGACGAGTCCGTGCGTGACTAGGGTACACAGCAGGCGTCTGAAGCGATAGCGGAGGGCCTACAGCGCTCGCCCACACGTTGGGCGACCGGTACGGGCGGGCCGGTACCTCGCTGATGGGCCGTGCCACACCTCAGCGGGCCCAGGCCTCTTCTGGGGTGGGGACGCGATCGCCGCCTTGAGGACGGACGAGATCGCGGCAGCAGGGCCTAGCTCAAACGTGGCCGCCGAGTGACGACCTACGGGTCTCGCTGGGGAGCGCGCCACCCGCGATAGCGAGGGGGGAAGACGCCACGCGGCTCGTAGTGTCCCCAGAGCACGTGGTCGAGATCGAGCTCCACGAGCACGTGATCGTCTCCGGGTTCGAACGGGCAGGCGGCGATCGCCGCTGCTCGTCGTGCGGGGTCGGCGATCTCTCGCGCCCGGCCCCGGATCGCGAGCTCGTCATCGACGTCTTCGGATCCCGTGGAGTGCAGCGCATACCGGCCACTGCGTCGGAGATCGTCGAGCTTCGGGGACGGCACGATGAAGGCCTGCAAGCAGCCGTCGGCCCAGACGACGTTGATGGGGTGGATCCGCGGGGTGCCGTCGCGTCCGACGGTGGCTAGATAGCCGAACCCGGCCCCAGGGACCGAGAGAAGCTCGCGAGCCGCACTGGCCAGTTCGGGGTCGGCGGCCACCAGCTCACTCCACGTCGCCATCGCTGCCTGACTCCCCTTTGTCGCCGTTCTGCCGCTGCCGTCTGGCGCGCGGCTCGAGCCTGAGCCTTCGCGCCCACGATACCGGCTGCCCGGCTTGGAGGATAGCGAACGGCCGGACCGGACGGCGCTCACGAACCGCACGATCATCGAGATCTTCACCGCTTCGGCCATCACGCTCAAGAGGCCGGGACCTTCACCGCTCGAGCTCGAAAGGCTCCCAAAGCATGTGCGCTACCGCTGCGCTACACCCGAAGACCCCCGGGCCAGCCCACGATGCCCTCGTCGTGTGCGATCGTGCGGTGCTGGTGAAGGACCGCCAGCCAGGCTGACCTCGTGGCCGACCGCACCCACGACGACAAGCAAGTGGACGGGCGTCACGCCTCGAGGCATTGACGCGCGACTGACTGCCGGCGCACCCTGTAGCCATGGGGGAACGCCGCTCCGCGCTGGCAGCAACGATCGCCGCCACCATCGCGGTCAGCATGCTCATCGGTGTGCCCAGCTCGACCGGCACTCCGACCGTCGATGCCAAGGGGCCCAAGGCTCTGGTGCCCTGCCCCAAGAAGGTCGGTGCGTACAAGCTCGATGGGTTCAGCGCCTTCCCTGAGCACAGCTTCCAGACTTGCGACTACCTGCACCCCAACCCCAAGAAGGGCGGCACGGTCGTCCTCAGGGTCAAGTGGTATCCGGACATCCAGGGCGAGCGGGACCGCTGCGGTGCGCGAGCACCGCGATTGACGGAGGATCGACCACTCTGGCGACGTCTGGCTCCTGGAGAGCCCGACCACGCGAGTCGACGGCAGTGTCGCCTTCCATCGAGACCCACGCGTGTCCCTGGCGGATGCCGAGACCGCGCTCCAGCGGCTCATCGGCTCAGCCGGATCGCTGAGTCATCCCTGTGTCCCGCCAGCTGAAGCCATGCCACGCGATGGCCTCTCCTGCCCACTGCTCATGCCCGGCGATCTCGTCCGGCATGACTGGTATGGCGGTGAGCTTCCGGCCGTGGTCGCGATGGACGATGGCTCGTTCCAGCGGTACCAGCTGGTCTGCCGCTATGAGTCGGCCTACGCCGCTGACGACGCTTCGGGCTTCGTCTGGCTCGAGTGGTACGAGAGCGACCCCGGCGAGACCGCCCTGTGCTCGGCCAAGACCATCGAGAAGCGCGGCTCGACCAAGTACTGGCGCGGCTATCACCCAGTGGCGGTCGAGGTCAGCCATGATTTCGCCGAACGCTGGGGTGGGCAGGCACTGGCCGATACGCTCGAGGCTGCCGCCGCCACTCGGACCTCGCGCTGCCCCGATGCTCCCGATGGCCCCGCACCGTATGAGGAGGGTGCCTCGGCCGACCCGACCACCGTGACCGCTCAGACCACGATCGACGTCGTGTTGAGTGGCGGACCCGGCGAGGAGCCGCCGGTCACGGGCACGACCATCGAGCTGTCCGAGGACGACCAGCACCAGCTCGTGATCGGCGGACCCGGCGGCAAGGTCATCCGCGAGGGGTTCCTCGGCGACCGGGCCACCATCGGCGCCTACGGTCCGCTCGTGACGGACGCTGACGGCAACTGGTCCGTGCTGGTCACCGTGGACGTGACCACGGCGCCGACGCCCACGCCCCTGCCGAGCCCGAAGCCGTCGTCCACGCCCGAGCCTACGCCGACACCTGGTGCCTCCAGCCCGGACCCGACCACCGTGCCGGCCACGCCATCGCCGAGCCCTGAGCCCGCGACCGAGTCGCCGGCGAGCGTGCCCACCGAGGCTCCGGGGCCGCTGGCCTCCCCCACCCCGATCCCCCTCCCGAGCTCATCGGGGTGCCCCCCGGCATCGCCGCCATCGTGGCCGATCTGCCACCCGCGGGTGCCGGCGCGGTGCGCGATGTCAGTGACTGGTCGCCGTGCTCGGGGAGGAACTCGAGACGGAGCCAGCGCGGCGAGGTGACGGTCCCGGCCAGCGACATCGGCTCGCTACGCGAGCTCCTGCCCGACCTGGTGCGGGAGGTCTGGCTCACCGATGGCTCGATCGTGGTCGTCGACCACCGACGCCGGCATCGGGAGCATCCTCGTCAAGCCGGTGAGTCGGGGACGACGGCCTCATCAGCGTCACGCTCAGCCAGTACCAGTTCGCCGACCTTCCACCCCGTCGTGCGCGCCCTCGTGGCGGCGCTCAACGGCTACGTGGCCGAGCGTGGCGGTCGCTTCACCTCGGTCTCGGTGACCCCTGAGGGCCTCACCGTCACCGCCGAGCGCGAGGCAAGCGAGTAGAGGAAGTCCACCGAGACGTCCCTGACTCGCCACGGCAGCGAGCCTGTCGCACATCGACAGCCATGGCGGTCGTGCACCCCCATCAAGGTGGGTGCGGCTCCACGATCTGCCCATCGTGTGGGAGTCGGCGCTGCCGCTCAGCCGTCTGGTGCGTCGGCCCTTCCCCTCTTGAGGGGATGGAGTGGCGGACGTACTGTGTGCTTCAGAGTGGGCGCGTGGGCCTGCCAGGCAGCCTTGGCATCCGCGGTGGCATATCGAGGCGAGCCCTGCGCACTCCCAAAGGCAGTGCCAGCGTCGACTCGGCAAGGGGGCAGCCATGTTCGCCATCGCAGTCGCACTGTCAGCGCCGGGCTCGCGGCAGTCTTGGGTCTCTCGAGCATCGCCAGCGCCGCTACACCCAGCCCAAGCCCAGCGCCGACACCTGGGACCCCGATGGTCCCGTCGGGCCTGCCGTGGCCTCTCCCCAGCCACGTGGCTGAGCCCTTGTCTTCGACATACGGCCCGCGGGTTCAGGAATCGACGAAGCTCTACGACTGGCACCGTGGCATCGACATCCCGACCCCGTGCTTCACCCCGGTGCACGCAGTCGCCGATGGGACCATCGTCAACATCACAACGTCCCTCTACGACGACATGACGACGGTGCTCAAGCACGATGACCCGTCGCTTGGGACCTGGTACAGCGTGTACACGCACCTCGAGACGCGCAAGCCGCCCAGCGCGGATCCGTGGTGGCCGGCGAGGTCATCGGAACCACGGGCGAGTCCGGCATGGGCTGGCCCACGAATGGCGTCAGCTTCTGGCCGCAGAAGTGCCAACCCGACACGTCCGGCACGGTGGGTGGCTTCGACCACCTTCACTTCGAAGTCCGCGACGATAGCCCCAGGTGGGCCGCCGCGGTCCACCCGTTCCGCATCCTCAAGGGAGCGATACGTGGCGATGG
>CAVQSY010000080.1:0-16978 GCA_963716025.1 uncultured Chloroflexia bacterium | reverse complement strand
GCCCAGGCGGCGAACCACCGACGCCCGCCTCAGCTGCTGGATCGGCGGGAACGAGGCGATCCAGATCGCCGGCGAGATGCTCGACGAGGAACACGGAGTCCCGGAATGGGTCCGGCCCCTGACCCCTAGACGGGGGCGAGGGCTCCTGGCTCGAGGCCATAGGTCCCGAGGAAGAGGAGGATCAGGAACACAAGGAGCGCGATCGTCGCTCCCACAGAAGTGATGGCCAATCGCCTCATTCGTGGAGGTTAGGCCCCCGCCCCGCCCCGAGGCAATACCCGGAGGCCCCATGCCCTGCCCGCGCTCCACGCACCCGGGCGCACCGTCGGCTCCCTGACGGGGCACGTCTGCCGCGACTGCTCGGCGCCCCTCGAGGGCGTCGCGCAGGTTGGGGATCGACCCGATGGCGTTGAGGTCGTCCGTGCGACTCACCGGCCTGCCAGCTGCCAGGATGACCCCTCGGCCGAGTCGCGGACCTCGATGCCCGCCTCTGCGAGCCGGTCGCGGATGAGGTCGGCCGCGGCCCAGTCGCGCGCCGCGCGTGCCTGGTCCCGGGCCGCGAGGAGGGCGCCGACCAGCGGTTCGAGCTGCTCCCGCGCGATCCCGTCGGTCGACCCGGCAGCCGCCCGGTCGCCGAGACGCACGATCAGCGACCGGAAGGTGGCGCTCGCATTGTCGAGATCCGGGCTGTCCTCGCCGGCGCGGACGCGCGCCGAGATCGCGCTGTCGAGGTCGAGCAGCGCGGCCACGGCCGCCTGGTGGTCGCCCGCCGAGAGCGCGGCGACGAACGTTCCCTCGAGCTCGGTCATCTCGTCCCGGAGCGGAGCGGCCGGCCGGGATGCGCCCGCCGCGCGCACCAGCCCGTCCGGCTCGGCACTGGCCACCACCTCGTCCCGCACGGCGTCCACGGATCGTCCGGCCGCGAGGCCATGGGCCGCCTCCCCGAGCGCTTCGATCGCGAACGCGTCACCGGCCGTGAAGTGGGTGCTGCGCCCGTCCACCCGCACCGTGACCCCGCCCAGACCGGCGATCGAACCGACCCCGGCCTCGAGGTCCAGCAGCAACGCGGTATGGCTGTCCACCCCGAGCACGAACGCGTCCTCGGGCAGCAGCGCCTCCAGCACCCGCAGCCGGCGTTCGCCCATGTAGCAGAAGCGCGTGTCGTGGTTGCCACCCTCGGCGTTGTCGTAGTGGGGGACGACCGCGGCCCGCAGGCCGGTGGCGCGGCCCAGCAGGTCGAGGCCCCCGAGCCAGGCCGGATCCTCGCCGACCTTGTAGATCTCGTACACGGGGATCGAGACGACCCCGAGCGTGAGGGCGGCCGCGCTCGCCATCGTGAGGATCCCGCCGCCCGTCAGCTTCTCCGCCAGCGCCTCGGGGATCGGACCGTCCGCCCAGTGGCGGAGCGCGTAGCTGGGGCTGCCGGGGCCGGCCATCACGTACCGGGCCTCCCGGATGCGGGCAAGCGCCGTCGCCTCGGCGAGCGCGCCCACGTCCCGTGACCGCAGGGAGGCGACCTCGACGGGATTGCCCACGCTGGTCTCGAAGAAGCCCATCGTCCGCGACGAGAGCTCGTCGGCGTTCTCCTGGAAGCCGTACGGGGTGTCCAGGATGACGGCCGGGACGGGTCCGCCGTCGAACCGGTCGAACAGCGTTCGGTGCACCTTGGCCATGGCGGGCGCCGTCTCCCCGGAGCCCATGATGGCGAGGACGCGAGGCTCGGTGCTCACGCGGCGGCCTCCGTGGCGAGGTGGTCGATCATCACGTCGGCAAGTTCGACCGGGTGCTGCGCGTGGATGTCGTGGTCGCCGGTGAACCAGCGGACGCTCGCCCGCGGGAGGGTCGAGAGCGCGAAGCCGACGCCATCGCGCTTCTGCGCTTCGCGCGAGGCGTCCCCGGTATCGGCGGGGACGAGGAGCACGGGGCATCGCACGTCCGGGTAGCGCCGCGACGGCTGGTGCTCCCAGAGCCCGCGCAGGATGGCGAGGTGGCGGTCGAAGGTGAGCCAGGGGACGACGGTGCCGTCGGGGCGACTGTCGAAGTTGGCAAGGACGCCGGCAATGCCGGCTTCCGGCCAATCCGGGTGGGCGGCGCGGATGTGCGCCTCGATCTCGTCACGCCTGCGTCCCGCCAGCCGCGGCGGGGCGAGCACCTCGAGGCAGGCCTCCCAGCTGGGAAAGGCGCGGCTCGGCTCAAGCCATCCGCCGTCCACGCAGACGATGCCGCGCACCGCGTCGCCGTGACGAGCGGCGAGCTCGAGGACGACGTTGCCGCCCCAGGACTGGCCGGCGATCACGGGGCGGTCCAGCCGCAGCTCCGTGATCAGCCTCGCGATGTCGTCGGCCACGGTGGGCATGTCGTACGGTCCATCGGGCCTGGATGATCGGCCGTGACCGCGCAGGTCCACCGTCACCGCCGGGTGGCCGCGCTCCGTCAGCCGGGCGGCGACACCGTCCCACATCCGCGCATTCGAGGCAAGGCCGTGGACCAGCACGAACGGCGCCGCAGGATCTGCGGTCGAGGGTGCGTCGCCGGCAGGCGCCCAGGTGTCGGCCGCCAGCTGCACCCCGTCCGCGACGTCGACTCGCATGGTTTCCACCTGACGGAGTATGGCCCCGCAACGCTGGACCCGCGAACGTCCTCGTCCGACTACCATCGCGGCCAGGTCCACCTCGTCCCAGGAGCCGCTTCGTGACCATGGACGAACGCGGGGCGGTCCGCCGCCGCCCACGCCGCGCCGCACCGGGCATCCCCCAGGTGCCGCCCAGGCGCCTCGTCAACCCGTTTCCGCCGGTCGAGGTCCTGTCGGCGGACCAGGTGGAGGCGATCCACCATGCCTCGCTCGAGATCCTGCGCGACACGGGGATCGAGGTCCTCGGGGGTCGCGCCCTCGACCTGTTCCGCGGAGCGGGTGCAACCGTCGAGGGCGACACCCGCCGGGTCCGCCTGGACCCGGGGCTGGTCGAGGAGCTGATCCGGACCGCCCCCGGGACGTTCGAGCTGCACGCGCGCAACCCCGCCTGGAACGTGGTCGTGGGTGGCCGGGACCTCGTGTTCTGCTCGGTGGGTGGCCCGGCCTTTGCATCCGACACGGTCCGGGGGCGGCGGCCCGGGACCCTCGCGGACATGCGGGACCTCACCCGGCTCGTCGGACGCCTCAACGTCCTCCACCAGGAGGGTGGCGGCGCCGTGGAGCCCACGGACATCCCGGTCCCGGTGCGCCACCTGGAGATGTACCGGACGTTCGCCACGCTGCTGGACAAGACCTGGCACTCGCTTGCCTACGGGCGGGTGATCGTGAACGACGCGGTCGAGATCGCGTGCCGGATGCGCGGCGTGTCCCGGGAGCAGCTCCTGCACGAGCCCACGCTGATCACCGTGGTCAACACCAACAGCCCGCTCCGCTTCGACGGCCCGATGTCCGAGGGCCTGATCGCGATGGCCGAGGCGGGCCAGGCCGTGATCGCCACCCCGTTCACGCTCTCCGGCGCGATGAGCCCGGTGACCCTGGCGGGCTCGATCGCCCTCCAGAACGCGGAGGCGCTGTTCATGGTCGCCCTGTCGCAGCTGGCACGGCGCGGCGCACCCATCGTGTACGGCGGGTTCACGTCCAACGTGGACATGCGCACCGGATCGCCGGCGTTCGGCACGCCCGAGTACGTGAAGGGCCAGATGGCCACCGGCCAGATGGCGCGGCGCTATGGGTTGCCGTGGCGGTCGTCCAACGTGACCGCGTCGCCGGTCGTGGACGCGCAGGCGGCCTACGAGAGCGAGATGGCGATCTGGGGCGCGGTGATGAGCGGCGTCAACGTGCTGTACCAGGGTGCCGGCTGGCTCGAAGGCGGGCTCACCGCATCCTACGAGAAGCTGATCCTGGACGCAGAGCTGCTCCAGCTCATCTCCGAGGTGCTCCAGCCGGTCACCGTGGACGAGGCGAGCCTGGGGCTCTCGGCCATCGCCGAGGTCGGACCCGGGGGCCACTTCTTCGGAACGGGGCACACCCTCGAGCGCTACGACACGGCGTTCTACCAGCCGATGATCAGCGACTGGCGCAACTACGAGACCTGGGCGGAGGACGGCGCGCGCACGGCGACCGACCGGGCCGCGACCACCTGGCAGCGGCTGCTGGACGAGGGCGAGGATCCGCCGATGGACGAGGGCATCCGAGAGGCGATCGACGAGTACGTGGATCGCCGGAAGGCCGAGATCACGCCCGGCGGCTGATGGCCGGGCCCCCGGGCGTCAGCGGGCGACCGGCGTGAGCCCCCGCAGCGACGTCGTTGGCATGGCGCTCGGACCCTTGACCTTGGCAAAGATCCGCGAGTAGGCGGCACCCGCCTCGGACCAGATCTCGCCGCGCATGGCCTCCCATGCCTTGCGGCCGTAGCCCTCGCGGACCCGCGGGTTGTCCAGGAGTCGCAGCACCGCTGTCGCGATCGCTGCCGGCGAGCGGTCCGCGAGCACGACCCCGCGGCCCTTGGAGAGGCGCGTCTTGGCATAGGTCGATGGCGCCGCGATCACCGCACGGCCGGCGCTCATGGCGTAGGCGATGGTCCCCGAGGCCATCCGGTCGGGGTCGACGTAGGGCGCGATGACGACGTCCGCCGCTTCCACCCAGCGGGCGAGCTCCACCCGCCCGACGAACCGGTTCTCGAATCGGACGTTTTCGCCGAGGCCCAGCTTGGCGACCATGGCGACCAGGCGCTCCCGGTAGGCTTCGCCCTCGGTCCCCAGGAGGTCGATGTGGGTGGCCCCCAGGATCACGTACAGCGCGTTGGCATCGGCATCGACGACCGCGCGCATCGCGTCGATGGCGGCCTCGTAGCCCTTGCCGGGGTTCATCAGGCCGAAGCTCAGCAGCAGGTGGCGGCCCTCCAGCCCGAGCCGCGGCTTGACCGTCTCGGGGTCCACCAGCGGCAGGTTGGGAACGCCGTGGGGCACCACCTCGACCGAGCCGGGTCCCGCCCCGTAGGTGCGCGCGAGGAGCGTGGCTGCCTCGGGCGAATGGACGACGACCGCGGCCGAGGCCTCGACGATCTGCCGGATCACGTTCAGCTGCCCGGGGGTGGGCCGGCGGGGGACGGTATGCAGGGTGGTGACGGCGGGGACGTCGAGCGCCCCGAGGAGCGTGAGGATGGACTCGCCGTCCTTGCCGCCCCAGATGCCCGGCTCGAACTGCAGCGACACCACGTCGACTGACGACGCGTTGAGGGACTCGGCGGCGAGCGCGTAGTCCTCCGGCTCGTCACGGCGGATGCGGTGCTGGACCTCGGCGGGATAGGTTGCCGGACCATCCGGCGGATGGAGCGCCACGATCTGACGAGGAAAGGCCGCGGTCGCGAGATCGTAGGTGAACGAGGCGACCGCACAGGGGTGCGGGGAATAGGTTGCGACGAAGGCCGTCGTGGTGATCGTGGAGCTCCGTTCGAGGGGCGGCCGCCCGCTGGGGGCGGCCGCCTGGCGACCCTAGGCCGCAGTGACTCGGACGGCCCGAGGTCCCTTGGGGCTCTGCTCAACCTCGAACGTCACCTGCTCACCGCCGGTGAGCGAGTCGAACTCGAGGGGGGGCGTGAGCCCGCCGCGGTGGAAGAAGTAGTCCTTCCCGTCCTCGGCGGTGATGAAGCCGAAGCCGCGATCGGCGACGACCTTCTTGATCGTGCCCGTGGCCATGGGCTGATCCTTCCTCTTCCCGAACTGGAAAGCAGACGCACGGTCCGTTCGAGAAGGGGGGGTCGACCACGCGGAGCGCCGCCACGAGTTGCAGCGACCGTCCAACGGTACTCGGAATCGGCCAATTCGACAACGCTGGCAGCCCGGAAATGACGCCGCCGCGCGCGCTCCAGCGCCCCGCGAAACGGTGGGCGGGCCAACGATCCGCTGCAGCCGACGGACGTGCCGCCGGGCGCGCCGGATGTTGGGTCACTGGCAATGCCGCCGGCCAGTTGCGCCGCCGGCAGCGCCAATCGTTGGGCCGGGCCGCCGGTTGGGCCGCCGGGCGGCTCGGCCCCGGGCTGCAGCCGGGTACGGGGCTGGGCACCTGGCCTGGGCCGCCGGGCGGCTCGGCACTTCGGCCCGGCACCGGCTCAGCGGACGATCGGCCGCCCGCTCCGCGCCCACGCGCCGGTGCCTCCGCGCACCGAAACGGTGCCCTCGAACCCCGAATCGAGCAGCAGGCTCGTCGCCCCGCGGCTCCGGTTGCCCGACTGGCAGATCACCGCGTACGGCTTGTCTCGCTTGAGCCGGGAGAGGCGGTCCGGGAGCCTGCGAACCGGGACGTGGATCGCATTCGGGAGGTGGCCGCTCCGGAACTCGTGGTCCTCGCGGACATCGAGCACGCGTATCGATCCGTCTGCGAGCAGGACCTCGAGCTCCGCGATGTCGATGGACGGGGGACCGAGACGGCGCAGGAACGAGAACACGGGGCCTCCGGGGATCCGCCGGGACGCCGGCGGCGAGTGGCCGGGGCATCCCGGCGGCTGATGGACGCCGACGAGGATAGGCGAGACCGGGCATCCCGGCGCCGTAGACTGCCGATGGAGGTTGAAGTGCTCGGGATCTGGCGCCTGCAGCTGCTCATCGAGGTCGCGCGACGGGGGACCATCCGCGCTGCCGCGGAGGCGATGTCGATCACGCCCTCGGGCGTGAGCCAGCAGCTCCGCATCCTCGAGACCGAGGCGGGGGTGCCACTCCTGGAGGCGCACGGACGCGGCGTGCGTCTCACCGACGCCGGCCGGATGCTGGTCCGCCATGCCGCCACGATCACCGCGGCGATCGACGCCGCCGAGGCGGAGCTCGCGGCGATGCAGCGCGAGATCAGCGGCACGCTCCGCATCGCGGCCTTCCCCACGGCCGCCCGCGCCATCCTGCCGGGCGTCATCGCCCACCTGGGCAGCGCGCATCCCCGCCTGCGGCTGACCCTGCGTGACCTGGAGACAGATGAGAGCCTCGCCGCACTCCGCCTCGACGAGGTCGACCTCTCGGTGGTCGACGTCTACGACGAGGCCACGCTGATCCACGAGCCCGGCCTGGAGCTGGTCGTGCTGATGGAGGATCCGCTCTACCTCGCCATCCCCGGCGATCCGGGGCGGGTCGACGAACCGGTGGCGCTGGCCGACCAGCGCGACATGCCCTGGATCATGGACGCCGAATCGAGCCGGATCCACGGCGCCGTCCGGCGGCACTGCCTGCGGGCGGGGTTCGAGCCCAAGGTGCGGTCCAACTGCCGTGACTACAGCGTGATCATCGCCCTGGTCGAGGCCGGGCTCGGGGTGGCGGTCCTGCCCGGGCTCGCGCTTCGCGATCGGGACGTGCGGGCCACCGTGGCGCCGATCGATGGCGGCCTCGTCCGCCAGGTCCTGGTCGCGGTCAAGCCCGAGCGCCGGGCGCACCCTGCGGTGGCCGCGACGCTCGAGGCGCTGCTTCCGGTCAGGTAGTCCTGTTTCACGGAAGCGGTAGGAGCTGGTGCTGGACGCTACCCGATCCGCCGTGAGATGGTGCGGGTCCCGGCGGTGACCGCGAGACGCCGTGCTCGCGCGTCCACGTCGCCGTGCACCCGGGAGCACCACCCATGCAGCTCGCTGCCCGCATGCAGTCCATCGGCACCGAGGCCGCCTTCGAGGCGGCCGCCCGAGCCCGCGCCCTGGAGGCCACCGGCCGCAGCGTGATCCACCTCGAGATCGGCGAGCCCGACTTCGACACGCCCGCGAACATCCGCGAGGCTGCCAAGCGAGCGCTCGACACTGGAAAGACGCACTACCCGCCGTTCCCGGGCATCCCCGAGCTGCGTGCGGCGATCGCCGCCGACTCGGCGCTCCGGCGCGGCTTTGCCCCGGACCCGGCCGACGTGTTCGTGACGGTCGGCGGCAAGGGCGTCATGTACTACGCGATCCTCGCCCTGGTGGACCCCGGCGACGAGGTCATCGTCCCGGATCCCGGGTACCCGATCTACGAGTCGGTCACCCGGTTCGTGGGCGGCGTGCCGGTGCCCATCGCCATCCGCCAGGAGAACGAGTTCCGCCTCGACCCGGACGAGCTGGCCTCGCTGGTCACCGACCGCACGAAGCTCATCGTCATCAACTCGCCCGCCAACCCGACCGGCGGCGTGCTCACCGACGATGACCTGCGCCGGATCGCCGCGATCGCGATCGAGCGCGACGTCGCCGTGCTCAGCGACGAGATCTATTCGCGGATCCTGTACGACGGCGCGGAGCACACCTCGATCGCCGCGCTGCCCGGCATGCGCGAGCGGACGATCGTGCTCGACGGGTTCTCCAAGACCTGGGCGATGACCGGCTGGCGGCTGGGCTACGGGATCGTGCCCGAGTCGCTCCGCCACGGGTTCGGGCGGCTGCTGATCAACTCCGTCTCGGGCGCCACCAGCTTCGCCCAGTGGGGGGCGGTCGAGGCGATCGCCGGACCGCAGGACGAGGTCGACGCGATGGTCGGGGAGTTCCTCGCTCGCCGCGACCTCGTCGTGGACGGCCTCAACGCCATCCCCGGGGTCCGGTGCCTGCGCCCGACCGGGGCGTTCTACGTGTTCCCCGAGATCTCGGGCACGGGCTTGACCGGCGCCGAGCTCGCCGACCGGCTGCTCAGCGAGACCGGCGTCTCGGTGCTCGCCGGCACGGCGTTCGGCGAGGTGGGCGTCAACCACATCCGGCTCTCGTACGCCAACTCCCGCGAGAACCTGGAGGAGGCCCTGCGCCGGATGCGCACGGTGATCGAGCCCCTGGCCGCGACCGCGGCAGCCGCCCGATGACCGGCCACGTCCCCGCCGGCACGACCGAGGTCGACCGCCTGTTCGAGGCCGCCGAGGCGGACTTCGAGCGCTGGGAGGTCGTGCGCGACGTCGTCGACGAGTGCCTCGACCTCATGCTCAACGACCGCCAGAGCGGCCACCCCGGCGGCTCCCGCTCGAAGATGCACATGCTCCTCTCGCTCCTGCTGTCGGGGGCGATGCGCTGGGACATCCGCCGCCCGTGGCTGCGCTTTGCCGACCGGTTCGTCCTCTCGGCCGGCCACACGGTTCCCGCGGTCTACTCGATCCTGGCCGTGCTCAACGAGTCGCTCCGCCTGCGGCACGAGCTCGACGGCGACGAGCGGTTCGCCTTCCCCGACGACGGCAGGTGGGCGCTCACCCCCGAGTGGCTGCTCAAGCTCCGGCGTCGCGACGGGCTGCCCGGCCACGCCGAGATGGCCGGCCGTACCCTGTTCTTCAAGGCCAACACCGGACCGTCCGGCCACGGCATGCCGGTCGCGGCCGGCGAGGCGCTCGCGCTGCGCATGGCCGGCGCCGGCGAGGTCAAGGTGTTCGTGGTCGAGGGCGAGGGCGGTCTCACCCCCGGCGCCACCCACGAGACCAGGAACACGGCCTGGGGCCTGGGGCTCTCGAACCTCGTGTTCCTCGTGGACTGGAACGACTTCGGCATCGATGGCCGGCCGGCCTCCTCGGTCGTCCCCGGCACGCCCGAGGACTGGTTCGCGCCGTACGGCTTCCGCGTGACCGGCACCGACGACGGCATGGCCTGGGGTCCGGTGACCCGGGCGGTCCTCGAGGCCGTCCCGCGGCGACAACCCCGAGGGCGTCCCGTCGATGGCCTGGTTCAAGACCCGGAAGGGCCGCGGCTACGGCAAGCACGATGCCGCGAGCCACGGCACCCCGTGGCCGCGCCACGCCCCGGAGTTCTGGGCCGTGCGCCGCGAGTTCATGGCCCGTCACGGCGTGACCTACGAGGGCGTGGACCAAGCCGCGCCTGCCGACGACGCGGCGCGCGGCGCCCAGGCGACGCGCAACCTCGACGTCGCGCTGTCGGTGCTCCGGCGGGACCCGGCGCTCGTCCGCTGGCTGTCGGACCGGCTGCTCGCGATCGCGGCGACCGTCCCCGAGGAGGTGCCGGGGTACCGGCTCGGCCGCCGCTCGGCCGCCGTGTTCTCCGATGGGCGGCTGTTCGACCCCGCGGCCTACCCGGACACCCTCTGGAAGCAGCCGGGCGACAAGGCTCCCAACCGGGCCGGTCTCGGCGCCTGGGCCGGCTGGATCAACGCCACGGCCCTCCGCGAGCACGGCCGCCCCCTGTTCGTGGCCGCCTCCGCGGACCTCGCCGAATCGACGAACCTCGCCGGGTTCGGGAACGGGTTCGGCGGCGAGACCGGCGGCGGCTGGTACGAACGCGATTCCAACCCGACAGGCTCGCTCCTGCCCACCGAGATCACCGAGTTCACCAACGCGGGCATGCTCGCCGGCCTCGCCTCGGTCAACCTCGCGCCCGATCCGCTCGCCGAGTTCGACGGGTACTGGGGCGCGATGAGCACCTACGGCTCGTTCAGCTACCTCAAGTACGGCCCGCTGCGCCTGTTCAGCCAGGTCGCCCAGGACGCGGAGCTCAAGCTGGGGCGCCTGCTGTACGTGGCCGGCCACTCGGGTCCCGAGACCGCGGAGGACAGCCGGACCCACTTCGGCATCTTCTCGCCGGGCGTGATGCAGCTGTTCCCGCGCGGGCACGTCATCGAGCTCCATCCGTGGGAATACAACGAGGTGCCGGTGCTGCTCGCGGCGGCCTTCCGCACCGATGTCCCGATCGTGGTCCTCCACCTGACGCGGCCGCCGATCGCGATCCCGGACCGCGCCGCCCTCGGCATGCCATCGCACCTGGAGGCGGCGCGCGGCGCGTACGTGCTGCGCGAGTACCGCGACGACGCCCTGCGGGCGGGCACCGTGTTCGTGCGCGGGACGATGTCCACCCAGAACCTGGTCGCCCTGTTCCCGGAGCTGGACCGGCGCGGGCTCAACGTCCGGATCGTGGCCGCCCAGAGCGAGGAGCTGTTCCGGCGCCAGGACGCGGCCTACCGCGAGTCCTTGGTGTCGGATACCGACCGGCTCGACGCGATGGTCGTGACCAACGGCGCGGTGCGCCTGATGCGCGACTGGGCGTCCGGTCCGGTCGTCGAGGCGTACTCGCTGGGCGCGGACTGGGACGACCGCTGGCGGACGGGCGGCTCCGTGGACGAGGTGATCGAGGAGGCGCACCTGGACTCGGGGCACATCCTCGAGGCGGTGGAGCGGTTCGCGCGCGACCGTGACGTGCGCCGGGAGCGGCTGCGCGCGGCGATCGGCTAGCGGCGGGAGCGCCTTCGGGCCGCGATCGGCTGGCGGCCCCGTCGGCCGGTCGCTCGCCGACTGGCACCGGGTCTGGCCCTGGACTAGACGCCCGGGTCGATTCCGGCCCGCTCGGGCCGATTCCGGCTCGCCCTGATCGATTCCGGCCCGCCCTTGATCGGGATGTGCATCAGATCGGGCTTCACCACGAGGGGCCGGCGCGGTCAAACCCGGGTTTCGGGTCCCGGGCCCCGAGCAAAGGGGCGGATCCTGATGCACACAGCAATCACGCGGCCGCGGCCCGTGGCTCGTCCCGCCGGCAGGCCCGGGGGATCGCCACCGGGTGCCGGATGTAGGCTCAGGACCGAATCCGACATCCCAGGAGCCACCCGCCATGCCTCAACCCGCCGACCCGCAGACCGCCGGACTGGATGCGCTGGTCGCCCAGCTGTGCGAGGTCGGTCGCGATGCCGCCCGCCGCGGCCTCGTGCTCGCCTCGGCGGGGAACCTGTCGGCCCGCCTGCCGGACCGGGACGCCTTCGTCGTGACCGCCGCCGGCACCTGGTTCGACCGCCTGGCCCCCGACGACTTCTCGATCCTCGCGATGGACGGCACGGTGCTCGACGGGCACCCGACCCCGTCCTCGGAGTGGCGGCTCCACGCGCGGACCTACGACGTCAGGCCGGACGTCCGCTGCGTGATCCACCTCCACCCGCAGGCGGCGGTGGTCCTCGATGCCTGCGGGCACGAGGTGCGCCTGATCACGCTCGACCACGCGTACTACCTGCGCCGGGTGGTGGCGGTGCCGTTCGCGCACAACGGGACCGACGAGCTCGCGGACTCGGCCGCCGAGGCCGCCCGCGAGTGCGACGCGATCGTGATGTCGCACCATGGGACCTCCACGCTGGGCCCGTCGGTCGAGATGGCCTACCGCCGGGCGCTCAACCTCGAGGACGCGGCCCAGTCCACGCTCCGCTGCCTCTCGATCGGCGACGAGCGCGCCGCGTTCCCGGCCGGGGCCTGGGCGGGTCTCCGCCACGCCTGACCCGCATGGCCCCCTGGGTCCCGGTTCGTTGGCAGCCGGGAGCCACCAATTCGTGGGACCAATGGCCCCGGCCCACGATCCAGGGTCTGCCTAGACTCGATACGGCGGACACCGTCGGCGCCCGATGGTGCCGTTCGTCCACTATCGAATATCGGCTGAGCAGCTGTCGATGACGGCGCTCACGCCCTCCCGGCAGGTGACCATGCACTGCATCGTCCTGGTGAAGCAGGTTCCGGACGTCAGCAACATCCCCGAGGATGCCTGGGATCGCGAGAAGGGGACGCTCCGGCGCGCGTTGCTCGACTCGATTCTCAACCCGCTCGACCTGCACGCGCTGTCGTTCGCCCGGCGGATCACTGCCGGCGACCCGGAGGCGAAGACGATCTACCTCACCATGGGCCCGCCGCAGGCCCGGGAGGTGCTCGCCGACTGCATCTCGCGGGCACCCGGTGAGGCGGTCCTCCTGACCGATCGGGTCATGGGCGGCGCGGACACCGTGGCCACCGCCTACTCCCTGGCCGAGGCGGTGCGGCGGATCGAGCGGGAGCTGCTCGACGGCTCGCGCGACTACCTGATCGTGACCGGCATGCAGTCGGTGGACGGGGACACGGCACAGGTGCCGCCGCAGCTGGCCGAGGACCTGGGGATCGACCAGGTCGCCTATGCGCAGGACGTCCACACCGAGCCGCAACTTACGTTCCGACGGATCGGCGCCGAGGGGATCGAGGACGTCACGCCTCTCCGCTTCCCCGCGCTGGTGACCGTGACCGCCTGCACCGACACGCTCTACCGCAGCTTCCACAGCGCCCGCGCCGCGCGGAATGCCGTGATTCATACCTGGAGCGCCGCGGATGTCGGCGCGACCCCCGACAAGGTGGGGATCAAGGGCTCGAGAACCACCGTGTACCGCATCTTCTCGCCGTCCGAGGACCGGGCCAAGACCTGCGAGATGGTGAGCGACCCGGCCGACCTCGTGCGCCGGGTCCAGGCCAAATACCGGCTCGCCACTGGCGGACCGGCGGTCCACGAGGAGGGCGCCTACGCGCTCGATGGCCGCGACCCGACGTACCGCGGCGGCTTCTGGATCCTCGCCGAGCGAGAGGGCGACGGCATCAAGTCCGTCAGCCTGGAGCTCCTTGGCAAGGCCCACGAGCTGGCCGCGTTCCTGGGCGAGCAGGTTGCCGCCGTGCTGCCAGCCGCCGACGCGGGCGACCTCCCGGCCGAGCTGATCGCCCACGGCGCGGACACCGTGTACGTGATCGAGGATCCGCAGCTGGCGACGTTCTCGCCGCTGCCCTACAAGGCGGCGATCGCCCCGCTGGTCCGGGACCACAGGCCGCAGGTGATGCTGTTCGGGGCGACCCCGTTGGGCCGAGAGCTGGCGCCGCGGATCGCCTATGCCTGCGACTCCGGGCTGACCGCCGACTGCACCAAGCTCGAGATCGGCGACTACGCCAAGGGCGGCCAGGACCTGGTCGGGATCCTCAAGCAGACCCGTCCCGCCCTGGGCGGCAACATCATGGCCACGATCATGACCAAGGATTCGCCCACCCAGATGGCCACGGTGCGGCCGGGCGTGTTCAAGGTCCCCCCGCGCGACGACGCGCGGACCGGCGAGGTGGTCCGGGTCGCCCCCGACCTCGGGGACAGCGCCGACGGGGTCACGATCACCCCGGTCGAGTCGTTTGTGTCCAAGGTCAGCATCCGGGACGCCAAGATCATCGTCGCGGGCGGTCACGGCATCCGCAACAAGGCCGACTTCGACGGCCTCCTGCAGCCGCTCGCGGAGGGCTTCGAGCACCTGCTGGGCGACGGGGCCAAGGTCGCCGCCAGCCGCCACGCGGTGGAGGACGGCTTCACCACCCACGACTACCAGGTGGGCCAGACCGGGCAGACGGTGGCGCCCAAGCTGTACGTGGCGGTGGGCATCTCGGGTGCCGTCCAGCACATCTCCGGGATGCAGATGTCGGACACGGTGGTGGCGATCAACAAGGATCCGCGGGCGCGGATCTTCAACTACGCGGACTTCGGCGTCGTCGGCGACCTCGAGACGGTCGTGCCCCAGCTCGCTCGCGCGGCGAAGGAGGCCAACTGATGGGCGGCATCGACATCCTGGTCGTTGGTGCCGGTCCGGCGGGGCTGGCGGCCGGGCTGCGCGCCCGCCAGGCGGCCACCGCCGCCGGCCGCGACCTGAGCGTCGCGGTCATCGACAAGGCGCCGGCCGCCGGCAACCACACGCTCTCGGGCGCGGCGTTCGAGCCCGCCTGCCTGGACGACCTCGTTCCCGGCTGGCGGGAGATGCGCAACCCGTTCACCAGCAACCTGGTCCCGGTCGAGCGGGACGACATGTACTTCCTGCGGGCGAAGGCCGCGAACCGGATCCCGTCGTTCGTCGTGCCGTCCCGAATGCACCACCAGGGCGACCTCATCATCTCGGTCTCGCGGCTCACCGCGTTCCTGGCCGAGCAGGCCGAGGCGGCGGGCGTCGAGGTCTACCACGGGTACAGCGCGCGCTCGCTGATCGTGGAGGACGGCGCCGTCCGCGGTGTCCGACTGGCCGACGTTGGGCTCGCCCACGACGGCTCGCCCAAGGGCAACCATCTGCCGGCCGAGGAGATCCGCGCCCCGATCACGATCCTCGCCGACGGCACCCACGGCGTGCTCTCGACCGAGTTCGGCGACCGCTTCGGGCACGGGCCGAACCCGCAGGTGTACTCGCTGGGGATGAAGGCGATCGTCCAGTTCCCGGAGCCCAGCCCGTTCGGCGCCAACCGGGTCATGCACACTCTGGGCTACCCGATGCCGCCCAGCGTGTTCGGCGGCGGCTTCCTGTACGCGATGGGCGAGAAGACCGTCGCGGTCGGCCTGATCCTCGGGCTGGACTGGAAGTACGGCGACCTCAACCCGCAGCGCGAGTTCGAGACGCTTCCGCGCCCACCCGTTCATCAGCCGGCTGCTCGCGGGCGGCGTGACCGTCGCCACCGGCGCCAAGACGATTCCCGAGGGCGGCCTGTACGCGCAGGGTGCGCTGACCGCCCCTGGCGCCATGGTCACCGGTGATGGTGCCGGCTTCGTCAACATGGAGAAGATCAAGGGCATCCACTACGCGATCCGGTCCGGCATGGCGGCGGCCGACACGGCGCTCGACGCCATCGGGGCCGACGGTGCGGTGGGGTCGCTCGACGGCTACCGCGAGCGGCTCGAGGCGAGCGGCATGCTGGGCGAGTTCCGGCACGCGCGCAACTACCGCCAGGTGTTCAAGTTCGGGCTGTTCGGGGGCACGCCGCTGTCCCTCATCCAGTCGAAGATCCCGGCCCGGATCGGCCTCCACCGGGACGGCCAGGCCACGAAGAAGAAGGCCCGGCTCAACCGGCCGGATCCCGGACGCATGGACGGCGCGACGTTCGTCGCCCTGACCGGGACGCTCCACCGCGAGGACGAGCCGTCGCACATCACGATCACTGACCCGGCGAAATGCGTGTCGTGCGAGGCGGACTACGCCAACGCCTGCACCCACTTCTGCCCGGGGCAGGTCTACCGCTGGAGCGGGTCGGAGATCGTCCTGTCGCCCTCCAACTGCCTCCACTGCATGACCTGCACGGTGAAGTGCCCGGAGGACGTGATCTCCTGGGGGCCGCCCGAGGGTGGCGAGGGCCCGCGCTACAAGCAGCTCTGAGCGCGTGCCATCGGCTGGCCAGGAGGGTCACGCGCCGGCGAGCAGCTCCCGGATCACCTGCTCGCGGATGTCGTACGAGCCCTCGCCGGCATCCGCGCGCCGGATCTGGCCCTGGCGATCGATGAAGAAGAACCCCGGCCAGTACCGGTTCCCGTAGGCGCGCCAGCTCGCGAACTCGGGATCGACCGCGACCGGGAACCGCACGCCCTGGCGGTCGACCGCTTCGCGGACGTTGTCGAGATCCCGCTCGTAGGACAGCTCCGGCGTGTGGACGCCCAGCACGACCAGCCCCGCGTCGGCGTAGCGGTCGGACCAGTCCTTGACGTAGGGCTGCACGTGGACGCAGTTGATGCACCCGAACGTCCAGAAGTGGACGATGACCACCTTCCCGCGCAGCGCGGCGAGCGTCTGGGGCTCGGCGTTGATCCACGCGCTGATCCCCTCGAGCTCGGGCGCGGGACCGAGGTCCTCGAGGGCCACGGTTGCGGGCAGCGAGTCGGCGAGGGGCTTGGGCAGCGGGCGGCCGTCGGCGTTGAGCAGGGGCTCGGGCACCGTGGCGGCCCCGGACGGCAGCGGTTCCACCGCCGCGGCTGCGGGTGCGACCCCGTCAACCGTTGCCCAGCCGTCCGGGAGCAGCCCCGCGATCCGCGCCTGTAGCGGGAGATCCAGGCCCGTGGCGACCAGCAGGCCCGCAGCCATGGTGACCCCCCCGAACGTCCGCACCAGTCGCTCTCGGGCCAGACCGGAGCCCAGCCTCGCGACCGCCCGTCGGCCGCCGAATGCGATGGCCGCCAGCGGGATGGCCGCCCCCGTGACGTAGGCGAGGGTCACCAGCAGCAGGTCCGGTGACGGTCCCTGGGTGACGGCCGTCGCGATGACTGCCGCCATGATCGGGCCCACGCAGGGCGACCAGATGAGGCCGATCAGCGCCCCGAGCGCGAGGCCCCCGGCCAGGCCTGTGTTCGCGCCTCGATCATCGCCGCCGGCGGCGCCCCGGGCATCCATTTGCCCGGAGGCACCGGCGACGCGCGTCGTCGCCCGCGCGATCCACGCCATCCGGCGCTCGACCGCACGACCGAATGCAGGAATGAGCAACGTGGCCCCGAAGGCCACCAGGAGCACCGCCGAGACGACGCGGAGCTGGGCCGTCGTCACGCCGGCA
>CAVQSY010000079.1:0-16843 GCA_963716025.1 uncultured Chloroflexia bacterium | reverse complement strand
TCCGCCCGGCGGCCCAACCGTTCGTTCGGGCTGACAAATGCGCCGCCCAGCGGAGCGGCCCTCGGCTGGGAGACACCTCGAACCATCAAGTGTGCCGCTGGGCGACGCAAACGTCGGCTGGGACCGACCGTTGGGCCGCCGAGCGGTTCGGGACGGCTCGGGACCGCGCCAGGCCGGGCAAGGGCCGTTCGGGACCGCGCAGGGCCGGGCAGGGCCGCGAGGCTGGGGGCGCGAAGCCGGGCGAGGACCTCGGGACCCTACCCCCTGCGGCCCATCGATCTCGCTGCCGTCGTCAACCGCCGGACCTCGCCAACCTCCAGCTCGAGATCCGCCGCCGCGGCGTTCTCCTCGAGCTGCTCGACCGTCCGGGCACCCGGGATGGCGACCGTGTTGGGATGCGCGAGGACCCAGGCCAGCGACACCTGTGCCGGGGTCGCCCCGTGCGCCGCCGCCACCTCGTCGATCGCCTCCATCAGCCCCTCGATGCCCGGCCGCCGGCTCGCCAATCTGGCTTGCGGCCGCCCGAACCCGCCGGGACCGGGCACGGTCGTCCGCCCGGCAAGCACCCCCTGGCCCAACGGCGAGTACGCCACGACCACCCTCCCGTTGGCACCTGCCCACGGGATCAGGTCGTCGGCAGCCCCTGGGGCCGCCAGCGAGAACTGCACCTGGTTGGCCACGACGTGCCGCCGCAGCGCGCGCTCCGCCTCCTGCCACTGGGCAAGGGTGAAGTTCGACACGCCGGCGTGGCGCACGATCCCCTCCTCCACCAGCGGTCGAACCGACTGCATCACGCGCCGGGCCGACACGAACGGGTTCTTCCAGTGGACGTACAGCAGGTCGATGGCATCAGTGCGCAGCCGCCGCCGGGACCCGTCGACCTGCCAGGCGACGATCGGCTCGATCGGGGCGATCGGCGAGAACTTGGTGGCGACGATCAGCGCCGACCGGACCTCGGCCGGCAACGATTCCAGCGTCTCGCCGATGATCCGCTCGGAGCGCGCCGGGCCGTATCCCTCCGCCGTGTCGAGCATCGTGATCCCGAGCTCGGCGGCGCGCTGGATCAGCTCCGGAGCCGTGACGTTGGCGTACTGCTCGCCGTACCCCCATTCGCGGGTCCCGAACTGCCAGGTGCCAAGCCCGATGCGGGAAAGCCGCATCCCGTCGATCTCGATGTAGCGCATCGCGCGAGTGTAGGTTCGATCGCCGATCGACCCTTGTGACAGGCTGGTGGCACGACCTGCCCCCATGATGGCGTCATGCACTGGCCCTTCCGGCGACGGAACCCCAACCCTGAGCCACGCCGTCCCCACGCCCGGCCCGTCCTCGACGACCCCGTCGACGACGGCTCGCTCCTCGTGTTCGCCTGTTCCACCTGCGGCCGGACGGACCTCCCCGAGGCCGGTGGCTGGAACCCGCCCATCTGCGAGGAGTGCGACGCCGCCATCAACTTCGACGCGATCACGATGGAGATGGACGACCTCGATTGACGCATCAGCATCAGTCGTTCAGGCTCAGGTCATGACGGAATGCCTCCACGTTCTCGTTTCGGACACCGAGCTGCGCGACATCCAGCGCCTCGCGGGGCGTCGCCATCAGACCACCGCCGAATGGGTACGTGGTGCGCTGCTGGCCGCGCGCCTCGCGGAACCCGGTCCCTCATCCGTCGACAAGCTGGCCGCCATCCGCCGGGCGAGCGCGCACGCTTTCCCTATCGGTGAGATCGATCTCGTCCTCGCCGACATCGAACGCAGCCAGGTCGGGATAGACGCGGGGTCGTGATGGGGACCCTCCGCTGCGCTTGCCGGCGCGGGAGTCTTGCGCCTGGTGGGTCCTAGGCAGGAGGCTTCGTGGTGCAGTCGCAGAACTGCCCGATCCCGAACATGAACAGCAGGATCACGGCCGCAACGATTGCGATGATCCAGATCGCTGCCCTGACCCAGTCTGCCGTGCTGCCAACGACGCCAGCATCCGATTCCTGCTGATCGGTCATCGCCTGCCCTGTCCCCCATGGTCCAACTGCCACGCGACCCCGTTGCCCGTCGCGGCTCTGGGGTGACCGGAATCTAGCCCGAGAGGCGCCGCGAGCAAGTGCCGGTCGGACGATGTGTCCGGTGAGCATCCACTGGGCACCAGCGTATCGGCACCGGCTCAGTCCGTCGGGTTGCGGATGAACAGGCGCATCCGGCGTGGCGGGGCGTCGCGGCGCTCGCGCCCACGCCCGAGGCCGGCCAGGAGCGCCAGGACCAGCAGGATCCACGGCGCGACGGCCAGGAGCTGCGCGACGACGGTGAGCCAGGCGCCCTGCCCGCCGGTGATGCCGAGCAGCATCGAGAAGGTGCGCGCCGCGATCATCGCCGCCCCCGCGAGTGCCCCGATCGCCCACGCGCGCCGGGGCCGAAGGCGAGCCCCGAACCCAGCCATGAGCCGGACGGCAACGACGCACCACAGCACGGAGTCGATGGCCGCCAGGGCCAGGCCGGCGAGACCCAGCAAGGCTGTCGGCAGACCGAGCGTGCCCCCAAGGGCATCGGCTGAAACCTGGAGCGGCACGAGCCATGCAACGAGGGCGAGGCCGGCGACGATCGCCGCCATGAACAGGCGCCGGCCGATGCGGGCGCCAGCGTCGATGAGCCCATCAGAGAGCGTCCACACTCCTGCGATGACGACGACGCTCACGCCCATCTCCAGCATCCAGAACGAGAGCCAGGAGGCCGAGTCCGGCGCGAAGTCCGCGTCGAGCGAGACGAATAGCAGTTGCGGAACGATCGAGACCGCTCCGCGAAGGAGGTTGGCAAGCGCCAGCAGGACGGCGCCACGCATGAGCACCGGCGTCCGCGTTCGCGCACCAGGGACGCCCCATTCGAGCGCCGCCGGCAGCGCGATGACCGAGGCGTCGGCGATGCTCTTCCTCGCCAACCAGGCCACCTCGGGCCAGCTCCAGCTCCGGATGTCGCCCATGTCGAGAACCGGCCGCATCCCGTTCACGAACCAGGCCACCGCGGCGATCAGCGAGACCCAGCCGACCCACGTCAGCGCCGACAAGCTCGCTCCGGGGCCTCGCAGCTCGGGCGCCGGCACCCGCACGGGACGCCGATGAACGATCTTGGCCACGCGTACCCCTTCGCGGACGCTGTGGGCTGAGTGTAGGTCCGCGACCGGGGGCAGCGAGACCTACTCGCCGCGGGGCGTCGCCACCGCCAGCGCGAACGGAAGCACGGGGCCAGCACCGTGATCGCGAAGCAGGGAACCCGCCACGGTCAGCGTCCAGCGCGAGTCCACCAGGTCGTCGACCAGCAGCACCGGCCCGCCTCGGACCGCCGCCGGGATGACCCCCAGCCGGGCAGCGCGCATTCGCCGCCTGCGTCGCGCTGTTGGCCATCGCGGCCTGCGCCGGACCCTCGGCCGAGGTCAGGCACGGCGCGAACGGCAGGGCGAGCGCGCTCGCAAGCCGTCGGGCGAACGCCTCCACGGAGCCGGGTCGAGCCACGGACGGCACGCAGGTCACCCACTCCGGCATCGGGCTCGGGCGCCAGCGGCCGCGGATCACCTCGAACGCCGCCTCGGCCAGGTGCTCCTCGAACCGCACGTCCGGCCCCGGACCCCCGGCGAGTGCCCCGGCCACATCCCTCCCCCACCCCGGGTCGCCCAGGATGCACAGCGCCCGCCCGATCTCGTTGGGCTTCGCGATCTTGCCGCCCTCCGGCCACTGCCGCCGCGGCTCGATCGCGCGCACGTCGCGCCGCAGGTACGCGACCGCCTCCTGGACCAGCGCCGGCGACACCGACCGTGGCCAGCGCACCCCGCCGTCGTTGGCGCAGTGCCCGCAGTCCGCCGCCGACGGGATCGTTGAGCAGCCGGCCCAGGAACGCCATCCGGCACTCGGCGGTCTCCACGTACTCGCGCATCGACGCCAGCTCCCGCCGCCGCGCCTCCAGCACCCCCGCGACCCACGCCTCGTCCTGCTCCCAGGGCTCGGCCGTCCGGACGAACCGGCCCCGGTCGCGCGTCACCGCCCCGTCCACCTCGAGCAGCTTGAGCGCCTTCTCGATCTGGCCGTACGGCAGGTTCACCGACGCCTGGAGCGACCGGATCGTCGCCGAATCGGTCGCCGCCAGCGCTTCCAACGCCGCCAGGATCTCGCGCATCCGCGCCGCCGGCGGGAACGCCGTCGCGAGGAAGTACTCGGCGATCGCGTCGTCCTCGCGACCCGAGAGCAGGATCCCGAACGCGTTCTCGACCGCCCGGCCCGCCCGCCCAACCTGCTGGTAGTAGGCGATCGGCGACCCCGGCCGCTGGTAGTGGACGACGAACCCGAGATCCGGCTTGTCGAAGCCCATCCCCAGGGCCACCGTCGCCACCAGCGCCTTGAGCCGGTTCGCGAGCAGGTCCTGCTCCAGCGCCTCGCGCTCCGCCGGGTCCATGTCCGCGTTGTACGGCTGGGCGTCGATCCCCTGCCCGCGCAGCCAGCCGGCCACCCGCTGCGTGTCGGCGACCGTGAGGCAGTAGACGATGCCCGCCCCGGGCATCGCCGGCAGGTGCTCGGCGAGCCAGGCCAGCCGCTCCGCCTGGTCGCGCAGCGGGATCGCGTCGAGGTGCAGCGTGTCCCGCGCGAGCGGCCCGCGGATCACCGACACGTCGTCGCCCAGCTGGCGGGCCACGTCCTCGACCACCCGGTCGTTCGCCGTCGCCGTCGTCCCCAGCACCGGCACGTCCGGACCCAGCGAGGGCAGCAGCCGCCCGATCCGCCGGTAGTCCGGCACGAACTCGTGGCCCCAGTCGCTGATGCAGTGCGCCTCGTCGACCACGAACATCCCGATCGACGCCGGATCGCGGGCAGCAGCCGGCCGGTTGAAGTCCGCGTTGGCGAACCGCTGCGCGGACACGAACAGGACGTCGATCCGGTCCGCCGCCAGGTCGCCCTCGATCGAGGCCCAGTCGTCGCGGTTGGCCGAGTTGATCGTCACCGCGCGCAGGCCCAGCCGATCCGCCGCCTCGATCTGGTTGCGCATCAGCGAGAGCAGCGGGCTGACCACCAGCGTGGGGCCGTGGCCCTGGTCCCGCCGGACCCGGGTGGCGATCCAGTAGACGAGGCTCTTGCCCCAGCCCGTGCGCTCCACGACCAGCGTCCGCGAGCCGTCGCGGACCACCGCGTCGATCGCCTCCCGCTGCCCCTCGCGGAACGCCGCCCCGGGCCCGAACATCGTCTCGAGATGGGCGCGGATGGCGTCGGTCATCGAAGGAGTATGCGGCCGATCCCGGTGGGGCCCGCGACGGATCAGCCTTGCTCGAGATCCATCATGCCCTCGAAGCTCTCCAGCAGGCCCCGATCGTTTCGGTCGAAGTCGGGGTGGATGTGGACCTGGCCACGCCACATTCCAGGCGTCCGGGGCTGGGAAGGCGATTGGACCGGCAAGAGTCGCGCGACGGGCTTGCCCGCACCCGACGTGCGCGAACATCCCGTTCCACGCGGAGAACCGGCACCCGACCCGTCGCACCGGACACCTCGAGCAGCGCCCGGATGTCGGCTGCATCGCCCGTCAGGATGGCGGAGCCAGGCACGGCCAGCGCCTCCAGGACGACCGTGGCGTCGGCGTCGCCCTGGACACGTGCGCGCCGCTTGAGCCCGGCGACCTGGCGGGCGATGGCCGGGACCAGGGGGAGCTCGGCATCGAGGGCAGCGAGCACCTGGTTCAGCCTCGCCGGCGACCGTGCCCCATCGAGCGCCTCCATCACGACCAGCACTGGCACCACGATCGCGTATCCACGGCGCACCGCCGCGCCCAGCTGGGCTCGTGCCCGCGGATCACCCCGCTCGAGGGCGATGAGCGCACCCGTGTCGAGGACGAGCCTCGGCTTCAGCGGGGTCGCGTCGCGGCGTCCCACTCCGCCTCCACGTCCGCGATGACGTCGGGCGGGACCGGCCCCAGCTCCTCGTCGAGGTCCGATAGCAGCTCGGCGACGCGGAGGGCCTGGAGGCGCTGCGCGACCGCGTCGTTGACGAACCGCGAGAAGCCGCGCTCCCCTGCCCGCTCCAGGGCCTCGCGTCCGACCGCCTCGTCGAACGCGACCGACTTCTTGATCACGGCCATGGATCGACGCTCCGCTGCATTCCTACCAGTGGTGGGAATGGTGGAGGGTGCGGGCGACGAGGTCAAGGCTCGGACTCCTGTCGATCGGCTGTCGCGAAACCGTATCGGCTGCCGCTTGCTGGCCGCTTACGTGGCGCGCTGCGCGCCGTTCCCGCGCACCCCGCCGCTCAGCTGCTCCCCGTGATCCGATCCCACGCCTCGCGAATGAGCTGCTGCGAGGCGGTGCCCGGGATGCGGGAGTTGCCCGCCGAGAGCCGGTCGATCCTGTCCTCGCCCTCCATCGCGTGCATCGACTGGTCCGGCGTGTGCCAGCCCGAGAGGTCCCGGGCCTGCTTCGTCACCCGCATCATCCGGCGGAAGATCGTGGTGTTCGGGTCCTGGCCCCACTTCGCCTCCTGCGCCTCGTTCGTGGGCTGGTCGCCCTCGGGACGCATCGGGGCAGGCAGCCGGCGCTTGAACTCCGCCCATGCCGCGGCCCTCGCAGCATCCACCGTGGCCCCGGTGAAGTCGTCGCCCGCCGCCATCTCGTTGATGACCGACGCCACCCGGCCGCGCGTCATCTCGAACGCGAGGTCGCTGTCCGCGACGTGCTCGTCCTCGCCCGCCAGGATCCGGTTCGACCACTCCTCGGTGACCTCGAGGATCTGGCTCCCGCGCCCGTAGTCGCCGACCCGATGCCGGCCCGCCGCCGGCCACCAGACCTCGTGGTCCGGCGGGTTGAGCCGGACGTCGCCCGGCTTCACGTGCCACGTCTCGCCGACCTGCTCCGTGCGCCGGATCCGGAACAGCGGCGCATCGGCCCCGTAGCTGGTGCGCGTCAGGCCGCGGTTCCCGGGACCGCTCGCGTCCATCAGCGCCCGAAGCCCTGCCGGCGGCTGCTGCTGGCGATCGGTCCGGGTGAAGCCCACGAGCTGGGCCGTCGCCGCATTACCGGCCGAGGCCTGGATGTCCGAAGCGAGGCCGATCCGCGAGCCGAGGTCGAGTTCCGCGGCCGCCCCGGCTCGGGCGGCCAGGCTCGCCGGCGGCCGACGGGACGCACGGTAAGCGCCCGCCAGCGGCTCCTGGGCGTCGAGACGCCGGGTGCGGGTGCTACCGCGCATCGCGAGGGAGCCGGGGCCGCAGGATCGCCGCTGGTCGTCGCGCTTGCTCGTCCTCCGGCGTTGGTCCGTCCCAGATCAACGTTTCCG
This sequence comes from uncultured Chloroflexia bacterium, assembly GCA_963716025.1. Taxonomy (GTDB): domain Bacteria; phylum Chloroflexota; class Limnocylindria; order Limnocylindrales; family CSP1-4; genus CAIXZV01. The sequence continues at coordinate 9,564 of CAVQSY010000079.1, read as the reverse complement.
GGGCGATGTCGAGCTCGCCCGGCCAGACGAGCGTCCCGTATTCGACCCTGACCTGGGAGAAGAGGGCGTCATCATCGGCGAGCCGACCAAGGAGGGGGCCTCGCAGCAACCCGGACAGGTCGCGTTCGACCTGCGTCCCATCGGACAGCGTCAGGCGAACGCGTCGGCCGCGGATCGGTTGGACCGTGCGAATCTCGATCATGGACGCCATCCTACTCAGGCGGCGCAATGGGCCTTGGACGGCTCCTGTTGAGCCTGATCTGCTTCGGGAGATCAGCCCCCCGCGACCAGCCGCTCCACGTCGCCGCCCACGTTGTCGATCCGGTACAGGCGCGTCTGCGGGTGGAGCATCGAGCGCAGCTCGTCGGTGACCTCCGGTGACGACCGATCGATCCCCTCCGCGAGGAGCTCCACCGGCAGCACATGCCCAAAGCCATCCTCGATCCCGAGGTCCAGCCGGTCCCACCGATAGCTGCCGGCCACGCGGAACACCGACAGCCGGCCCCAGGCCGGCAGGTGCGGCGCCAGGATGAGATCGCCGACGTGCACGCCGTCCGGCTCGGCCGTGCGCATCCGGAGCGAGCGCCGGGCGAGCTGCTGCTCGTCGCTGAGCGGCTTCCCGACTCGGATCAGCTCCGCGATGACCTCGAGGTCCTGGCTGTCGTCCCAGCCCCAGCCCTGGCGCAGGTTGCCCTTGGCCGCCTCGGCCCAGATCAGCTCCCGGCGGCCCGGGCTCGTGCGCATCACCCAGTAGCGCCGGCCGGGGACGCCCGGCACCCCGTGGATCCGCCTGGCCAGGGTGACCGATGCCGGCCGCTTGGCCGTTCGCCCGCCCCTCGACACCACCCCAAGGCCCTGGAGCGCGACGTCGATGTCGCCCGCGACGCCCGGGGCCAGGTCCTCGCGATCCACCGCTTTCAGCTCCGCCACGACTGCCGCGCGGTTGTCGGCATCGCGCCCGATCCGCTCCAGCACCCGCACCGCGAACGCCGCCAGCCTCGGGTCGGCCAGCCAGTCGGTCAGCTCGTCGATCGCGGCCTCCCCGTGGGCGGCGATTGGGTCACGGAGTTCGATGCGATCACGCGGGTCGGCGGTGCGAGCGCGTTCGAGCAGCTGGTCGAGGGATGGGGAGGTCATGTGACAAGTATCCACCCGCTCGGAGGCGGGCGCCGTCTCGTTGCGATCTCGCAGCCTGGGCGCACACGAGTCGCAGGCAGGGCGCGGTCACAAGCTGGGCTTACCTCCCTCGGCCACGTCGTGCGCCTGTGCCACTCAACCTGGCACTGGCGAGCCGAACCATGGCGACGCGACCGGTAGACTCACGGGAGGATCCACGCAGGAGCCATGGCCATCGCCTCTGTCGCGCGCCCCACTTCGACCCCGATGTTTTCGGAAGCGGTCCTCCTGAAGGCAAGTCGGCCTCCATTCCGCTTCATCGATCTGTTTGCGGGTATCGGCGGAATCCGTATGGGCCTTGAACGGGCTGGCGGACGATGCGTCTATACCGTCGAGATTGATCGCTTCGCTGTCCAGACGTACGAGGCCAACTTCGGACACGTTGAGGCGGGTGACATCCGACGGGTTCCAGCCGACGCGCTTCCCGAATACGACATACTCGCGGGCGGCTTCCCGTGCCAGCCGTTCAGCCTCGCCGGGGTCAGCAAGAAGTTGAGCCTCGGCCGCCAGCACGGTTTCAGCGAGGAGAAGAGCGGCAACCTGTTCTTCGAGATCATTCGGCTGATTGACGATGCGCCGACACCGCCGCCGGTCCTGTTCCTCGAGAACGTCAAGCACCTCACCCGGCACGACGGAGGTAGGACGTTCACCGTGATCCACAACTCGCTCGAGGAACGGGGCTACAACCTCGCGTCGCGCGTCGTGGACGCCAAGCCCTGGGTGCCGCAGCATCGGGAGCGCACGTACATCATTGGCCTCCACCGCGATGTCTACGGGGAGCAGACCTTCGAATTCCCAGACACGCCTGAGGAGGCTCCCTTCCCGACGCTCGATGCTGTTCTCGAGCGGAGCGTGGCACCCGACAAATACGTGCTCAGTGAACACCTGTGGACGTATCTCCAAGACTACGCCCGCAAGCATCGCGAAAAGGGCAACGGCTTCGGCTACGGGCTCGTCGATCGAGGCGACACCGCGCGGACTCTCAGCGCGCGGTACCACAAGGACGGATCCGAGATCCTGGTCAAGACGGGTGGGCCAACCCCGCGCCGTCTCACGCCGCGCGAATGCGCGCGTCTGATGGGCTACCCGGAGAGCTTCAAGATACCGGTGTCCGACACGCAGGCCTACCGCCAGTTCGGCAATTCGGTCGTCGTGCCGGTGATCGAACACCTCGCCAAGGCGCTTGCGTCCCAGGTTCGCCCGCGGAGGGCAGTAAAGAAGACCTGATGGCCGAGACCATCGCGATCAAGCGGCTCTCAGCGGTCGAGGTTGAGCCCGGCGCTTCTCATCAGCGCGAGTTCCACGCCGACCGCCTGCGGCGAGAGCTCGGGATTGATGGCGACCGGGTCGAGGGGCCGCTCCTCGCTGCCTTTCATCCTGCGGCCGGATCCCCGATCGCCGATGCGACGACTTTCACGTGCTACCAAGCCAGGAAGCCGCCCCGCTCCGAGTTTCGCCTCTACCCCGCGACGAACCTGTTCCAGGAGCATGCCCATGCCGGGGACCTGCTCCTCTTGTTTCGCAGTCCCGAGGACGGCGGCCTACGCCTCGTCGTGGCGGAGCGTGGTAGCCACGCCGAGGCCGAGATCCTCGATGCCTTCTTCCAGAGGGACATCCCGAGCCTGGACGCCTTTCGCTACGTCGATGGAGGTGCTCAGGTCGATCACGGGGCACGGATTGGGACCGCCTTGGCCGTTCCGGCTATCCCGGTCGATGCCGCGGTACGAGCGCACCCAACGTTCTCGCGAGCGACGGAGGCCGGCGACTATCCCAAGACCGCCGAGATGGTGGCTTCGGCCCGCGAGATCGTGGCCACGGCAATGGGCGACCGGATCGACCCCGACACCTATCTCGACGAGGGTCTGATTGCCGAGTCGAAGCTGTTCTTCGCCATCGAGGATTCCATCGCCAGCCGCGAGCTCGACGTGCTGGTCGGCGGCAAGCCTGATGTGACCTCAATCCTCGAGTGGTCCACGAAGCGCCTGAACTCCCGCAAGGCACGACGAGGACGCAGCCTGCAGGGTCACTTCGAGCATCTGTTGCGGCGCGAGAAGATCCCATTCACACCAGAGTGCGTCACTGCTGAGCCCCCGCCTGCCGACATCCTGGTGCCGAGCTGCGCCGACTACCACGATGCCACGTTCCCGGCGGACAAGTTGCGACTCGTCTCGTGCAAGTCCACGCTGAAGGAGCGCTGGATGGAGGTCGTCCCCGAGGCCAAGCGGATCGAGACCAAGTACCTGCTGACCCTAGACGACAAGGTGACAGACAACGTGCTCAACGCACTGGATCGAGCCAAGATCCGGACGTTCATTCCCAGTCCGATCATCGAGCGGGCGTACTCCGGTCGAGCGACCCGGCGACTCCTCTCAAGCGTGACGCAACTGATCGCCGAGTTACGGGCAGTGGCTGGCTGACCGTGCCGGACATTGTCGATCCGCAGACGCGCTCCAGGATGATGTCCGGGATCCGATCCCGGAACACCAGGCCCGAGATGATGGTGCGCCGCTGGTTCCATTCCCGTGGATACCGGTACCGCCTGCATGACCGTCGCTTGCCCGGAACCCCCGACATGGTCCTGCCGCGGTACAAGAGCGTGATCTTTGTGCACGGCTGCTTCTGGCACCAACATGCCGGGTGTCGGTTTGCGGCTCGCCCTTCCAACAATACCGACTTCTGGTCTGACAAGCTATCGCGAAACCGACAGCGCTTCAGCCAGCAGGAACAACTGCTAGCGCAGGCTAACTGGACGGTGTTCGTGATTTGGGAGTGCGAGACGCGCGGACCGGTTGAACTGGACAAGACAGCATCACTCGTCGCTCAGCAAATGGCCGTTCCTAGCAGCAGGGTGCGATAGGCCGAGGCATGGCCCGGGTAGGGTGACCAAGGAGTCAAGCGGATCGGGACACCAGCGTGCCGAGATTCCGAGTACGGTCATTCGGAGCTCTCTTGGTTCCTGGCGGACCAGCTGCTGGGCAGTGGAGGCTTGCGTGGGATCTGACGGGAAGTGGCAAGGGCCGGACTCATCGGTCGGCAAGCGGGTGCGCCGACAGTCCGAGGCCGCACTGAGCGCCTACAGCGTCAACCCTCTACTTGTTCGTGAGCACGCGGCGATCGAGAGGGCCACCACTCAGGGCGGCTACGGGCGACGACAAATCTACGAGCTTGTACAGAACGGCGCAGATGCGTTGCAAGGCGAGGCCGGAGGGCGAATTGCCGTCGTCCTAACGAATCATGCACTCTATTGTGCAAACGAAGGCCAGCCTGTCGATACCGATGGCGTCGACGCGATCCTGAGCTCGCACCTCAACGTCAAGAAGGCAAACGAGATCGGGCGTTTCGGGATCGGCTTCAAGTCGGTCCTCGCCGTGAGCAAGGTCCCGGAGTTCTACAGCCGGTCAGGCTCCTTCCGATTCGACCGCCGAGCCGCGGAGGAGCGCATCTCGAAGGCGCTTGGCAAGAAGGCCGACGCGAAGGAGATCCCCATCCTGCGGACGGCAGAGCCACTTGCCCCGGGTGAGCTGGCCAAGGACGACCGGGTACTCCGCGAGCTCATGGAGTGGGCGACCACCGTCATCAAACTTCCGCGTCTCTACGGCACTGCGCCGTGGTTGTCGGCCGATCTCGCGACGTTTCCGCCCGAGTTCCTGCTCTTCTCGCCGCATGTGGGTCGTCTCACCCTCCACAACAAGGTCGCGGCTGGCGAGCGCGAGATCACCCTGCAGCAGACTCCCGATGGACTCCTCCTCCGTGTCGATGACCGCGAGGAGTTGTGGTGGATAGCCAACGACAAGTACGTGCCAAGCGACTATGTACGCGAGGACGGCGGCGTTCACGCAGAGCGCAAGGACCTGCCTCTGGCATGGGCCGTCCAGAAACAAGGTCGTATCGTGCGCGGGCGGTTCTGGGCCTTCTTCCCCACCGAGACCCAGACCACCATGTCGGGGATCCTCAATGCCCCGTGGAAGACCAACGAGGATCGCCAGAACCTGCTCCCGGGGCCCTTCAACGAGGAGTTCATCGAGAAAGCCGCTGAACTCGTCGTGGCGAACATCCCAGGCCTTTGGTCTGCCGCTGAACCTGCACGCCACCTCGATTTGTTGCCCTCGCGCGACTCATACAACTGGGCCGACAAACTGCTGGGCGAGCGGGTGTTCGACCTCTGCGCCAACCAGCCGATCGTCCCGGACCAAGATGGGCAGCCGACGGCAGGGAGCGGCCTGAACCTGCACCCGGAAGGGATCTCCACCAAGGCGATGGCCATGTGGGCAACCTACGACGGTCGGCCCCGCGACTGGGTTCACCACGAGGCCGAGACCGTCAATCGACGGGCGCGCGTCGAGCGCTTGATCCCCGAGAAGAACTTGGCGCGCCACATCGACTGGCTACAAGCGCTCGTTGCCGACGGCACAAGCGCAGCGTCAATCGCTGCCGTCAGGGTCGCCGCCCAACTCGCCAGCGAGGTGAAGCCGGCTATCGCCCGCGAGGTCAAGCGTGCCCGGATCGTTCTGACCGACCGAGGAACGATGGAGTCACCGGAGTCGGTGCTGATCGCGGTCCCCGGACGAGAGCGCAACCTCCGGGCCGATTATGTGTCCGTCGCACTTGTCGCCGATCCAGACGCCATGGCAGCTCTAAGGGCGCTTGGCATCCGCGAATTGGATCCGATCACTGATCTATCTGCCTTCCTCTCTATGGGGATTGACAGCGTCGATGAGGACGGCTGGCGCATGCTCCGGCGCCTCGCGTCGCGGATACCGGCGCACCGACTTGCCTCGGTCGCAGACCAGGCAGGTTGGGATCCACGGGCGTTCCGAGTGCTCACGCTTGGCGGGTCCTGGGAGCCTCTCCGCTTGACGCTCCTCCCGGGCCGCATCGTGCCCGTCGATGGCTCCAGGGACGCCCATGTAGCGATCGACACGCGAGCCCACGACGACGTGCTGGATCACCTTAAGGCCCTCGGGGCAGTCGACGCACCCGTCCCCCAGGGCGGTAGGGCGGACGAGCCTTGGATTGAGGGCTTCCAAGAGTACGCGCGAAACACGCTGATCACCGCGATCAAGGCGAGGGGCAACTCCCGGCCGCGGGCTGAGTACATCAGCGTGGAGGAGCTACGGCAACCGTATCCGCTCACGGGGCCGCTTGAGGCTCTCGAGGTGCTTTCCGCGGAGGGACGGGCGGCCATGACGCACGCGGCCCTAGAGGCCGGTGCGGGTCCGGAACGCGTCTGGGTGTCACACGAGACCACGCCCGATAAGTACAGGCGCGCCCAAATCCGGGGACCGATCTCTTGGCGGCTTCGCAAGGAAGGGCAACTGCGGACGTCTTGCGGCGTGGTGCCGGTCACAAAGGCCGCCGGACCCCAACTGGCCGACCTCGCGCCATTCCTTCCAGTCGCGAGACTCAACAACGTGGACGCGAGCCTCCTTCGCTTGCCGTCGACATACGCAGAACTCGACAGAGACGCATGGGCGGAGGCCCTCGGACGAGCCTCCACGTGCACGGACGCTCGCTCACTCGGGGCCCTCCTTGTCGCAATGCTCGAAACAGAGTTGCGGCCCAGCAAGATCCGCGCGCAAGTTGGCAACTCGTTCGATGCGCTCCCCGCCGCACAGGTGACCGCCCTCTCGGATTCATCCCGCGCGCCGGATCTTGCCGCCCACTCGGTCCCGTTTGTCATCGTCGATAGCGTCTCGCACGCCGAGCGCCTTGTCAGTGTCTTGGGCATGAAGTCGCTCGGCGATGCAGCCCGCTTCGAGATTGTCGCCGTCCCGGTCTTGGAGCCGTCGCCGCTCGTCGACGAGTTCCCCCCACTCAGGTGGTACATCCCAGATCAGCATGCCAACCTGCTTCTAGCGAGATGCTCCGACCTGAGCGAGCGGGTCGTCACGGCGGAGGGAACCACCGAGGTCGAAAAGCCATACGTCTTGACGGCGTCGACCGTGTACTGGACACAGGCGGGCGATGACTACGATCTCCTGTCGCGACTTCGCGTCGATCTCGATCTCCAGATCGACGAGGAGGACTGCAGGAAGCTCGCCAGTCACAGAGCAGACCAGGAGCGGGCGAAACGGCGGGCGGCGCTTCGCGGGATCGACGACGTTGCCGAGCGACTGGCCGCGGCTGTTGGACCCGAGGGCCTCAAGGCACGACTCCCTGCCCCGGTCGTCGAGGCCGTGCTGAGCGACGGGAAGGTAAGCTCGGGCGTAGCCTTGGCCCAAGCGGCGTTCGCCCTGATGGGCCCGAACGTCCTCCATGAGTTTCGCGAGCAACTCGCGGCTAATGGACTTGAGCCGCCGATGCAGTGGGCGGGATCGGCAACTGCTCGGTCATTCGTGCGTGATCTCGGATTCGACCCGGCATTCGCCGGCAGTGAGCACCAGCGGCTCGACTCGCTCCTAGAGATAGACGGGCCACCCGACCTGCCTGCCCTCCATCTCTACCAGGAACACATCACGGGCAGAATGCGCCACCTGCTGTCCATGCGCCGGGGTCGGGGACTTCTGTCGCTTCCCACGGGAGCTGGCAAGACGCGGGTTGCCGTTCAGGCCTTGGTGGAAACCATCGCCCACGGGAGCCTCGGCGCCCCAGTCCTCTGGATGGCGGAGACCGAGGAGCTCTGCGAGCAGGCGGTCCAAGCGTGGGCATACGTGTGGCGGGCCGTCGGCAGTCGAGAACGTCTCCGAATCTCGCGATTGTGGTCGGCGAATGAGGCGGAGGCCCAGGCCTCTGGTCATCACGTAGTTGTCGCGACTGTCGCCAAGCTTCAGAACTGCGTCGACGACCCGGAATACGAGTGGCTGGCGTCACCCAGCTGCGTGGTCATCGACGAGGCGCACGGAGCTATCGCTCCGGTCTACACGCGCATCCTCACTTGGCTCGGGGTGACGCCCAATCAGTCAATGCGGCCCCTTGTCGGCCTTACGGCGACACCATACCGGGGCACGAGCGAGACGCAGACGGCTCGATCTCGCAACCGGTTCTACGGGAACCGTCTGGACGACGGGGCTCTTGGTGAGGACCAGTACGCCACGCTCCAGGAGATGGGGGTTCTTGCCCGTGTCGAGCATGAACTGCTCGACGGAGTGGATCTCGAGCTTACGGCCGGGGAGTTGGCTCACCTTGAGCAGACTCGGCTTGTGCCCACGTCCGCCAGCCGGCGCCTCGCCGCCAACGTCGCGCGCAACGAAGGCCTCCTGGCGTCCGTTCGCAGGCGCGCGGCCAATGACACAGTGCTCCTGTTCGCTGCTTCGGTCGAGCACGCGGAAGTTCTTGCCGCAAGACTCAGCACGGACGGCATTCCGGCCGGCGCCATTTCATCCCGTACGCCAATGAGCGCACGCCGCCACTTCATCGATCGCTTCCGGAAGGGCGAGATCCGGGTTCTCCACCAACTACGCTGTCCTGACCGAAGGGTTCGACGCTCCCGCGGTGGGTGCCGTGACGTGGCTCGACCGACCTTCAGCCCAAACCTGTACCAGCAGATGATCGGAAGGGGCCTCCGCGGACCACTCAACGGCGGCAAGGAAGTATGCGTGATCGTCAACGTCAAGGACAACATCGCCGCGTATGGCGAAGCCTTGGCGTTCAACCGGTTCGAGTACCTCTGGTCAGGAGCTGCAGCCGAGCCTGGCACGCCGTAGTGGCACGCAGTAGTGGCGAGCCATCGTCATATAGGGCGAGGCGCCTTCCTCCTCTGCTTGCGGGGCTTCGGGGCATCCGGCAGGCGGATTCCAGTCGTCTCACGATGATCTCCGCGTCCGCGGCCGCGGCCACACAATCCAGGAAGCGCTCGACGTCGAGCTCCTGGAACACACTCGCGTCACCCCGGATCACGATCGACAGCATGAACTGGTCGCCACGCCGAACCGAGAGATCGGCGTCTGGGTCGCTCACCTTAATGGTGGTCACGATCGCGTCAAGCCACTGCTCGTCGCGCGCCACGGAGAGAGCTTCGATCCGCACTCCAGAACTCGCCAGCAACTCCATGACCTTCGGCCGGAGGCCCTCGGCCACAGGGGCCTCCGGGGACCCGGGCTCAAGGTCGCCGGGCACGATCACCGGCTGATAGAGAGGCAGGAGTCGCTGGCGATCAGCGACGAGCCAAGTCGAACCGTCATCCGCGTCTTCCACGCCGAGCGACTTCGCGGGAGGGGTGGGATTTACGTCCTCAGCCGGTCGCACTGCCAGCGAGCGACCGCGTCGTCAAGGAGGGCGGGCCTCACCTCATGAGGCAGACGCGATCGCCGTGTCAGGGCGCCGAGCAGGGCCGCAGCGAGGAAGCGGACGTCGTCGTCGATCCCGGCCGGCCCGCTCAGCTCGGTAGCCCGCAGGCGCTCAACATCTGGTCTCAGGAGGACCAAGAGCAGCGCCTTGAGAACTGGCCAC
>CAVQSY010000078.1:0-12649 GCA_963716025.1 uncultured Chloroflexia bacterium | reverse complement strand
CGTCAAGGGCGCCGCCGGGCAGGCCATCCAGGCGTTCAACGTCGTCCATGGTCTGCCCGAGCCCACGGGCCTCCTCCAGCTGCCGCTCGCGCCGTAGCTCGGCCCCACCCGTCTCGAAAGGCTCGTCAGTGACCCAGGCATCCGACCCGCTCCTCCTCCCGCTCCCGGCCGACAGGCCGGCGGTGGCGTACGCGGCGAGGATCCCGGCCGGCTTCCTGGCGGCCGGCACCACGGCCGGCATCAAGGCCTCCGGGCGCCAGGACTTCGCGCTGGTGACGGCGGTCGACGGTGCGGTGCCTGCGGCCGCGGTGTTCACGCCCAACCGCTTTGCGGCGGCGCCGGTGCGGCTCTCGCGGGCCAACCTGCAGGCCACGGGCGGGACGGCCGCGGCCTGCGGCTACGCCCGGGCGATCGTGGCGATCTCGGGCAGCGCAAATGCGGCTACCGGCCCTGGCGGTGACGCGGACCAGGCGGCCATCGGCGAGGCCGTGGGTGCCGCGCTGGGTTGCGACCCGGACCAGGTGCTCCACCTCTCCACCGGCGTGATCGGCGTCCGGCTGCCGCTCGACCGGGTGATGGCCGAGGTTGCCCGCGTCGCCGGCAACGCAGCCACCAGCGACGGGCTCGCCCCGGATGACGCAGCCCTTGCCAGCGCGGCTGTGTCGCTGTGCACGACCGACTCGGTGGCCAAGATGGCGACCGTGACCGTCGACGTGCCCGCAGCAGCCGGTGGCACGGTCCCGGTCACCGTGACCGGCATCTGCAAGGGCGTGGGGATGATCCACCCGCGGATGGCCACGCTGCTGTCGATCGTCCTGACCGACGCGACCGCATCGCCCGCGACCCTGCACCGCCTGCTCCGGCACGCGACCGCGACCACCTGGGACCAGCTCTCGGTGGACGGCGACACGAGCACCAACGACACCGTCTTGCTGCTCGCCTCGGGGGCTGCCGGCGCGGCCTCCGCGGACGACGACCCCGTCGCCCGCTCCGTGCTGGCCGACGCGCTCGAGGCCGTTGCGCGGGATCTCGCCCGCCAGCAGGCCCGCGACGGCGAGGGCGCCTCGTCGCTGGTCACGTGCCAGGTCTCCGGCGCGGCCGACGACGTGGACGCCAGGGCCGTGGCGCGCGCCGTGATCAGCTCCGCGCTGGTCAAGGCCGCGATCCATGGCAGGGACGCCAACTGGGGACGCATCGCCGGCGCGGCCGGCAACGCCTGCGCCGCGGACGCCGCCGTGCTCGAGGCGGCCGGCATGCGGGCGACCGAAGCTGCGGCGCGCGCCGGGCAGCCGGCAGCCGTGGATCCGGAACAGATGCGGATCGCCGTCGCCGGCCTCGTCGCCTACGACGGCCCGGCGGGCGGCCCGGCCGGGATCGACAAGGCGGCCGCGCGGGTTGCCATGGATACCGACGACCTCCTCATCCGCATCGATCTCGGGCTGGGCGTCGGGACCGGCGAGGCCTTCGGCTGCCCGCTCACGGAGGGCTACGTGACGGAGAACTCGGAGTACACGACGTGAGCGAGATCATCGTCGTCAAGCTCGGTGGCACGACGCTTTCAGAGCAGCGCCAGATGCTGGTGGAGATTGCCCGCGTGGCCCGCCACCGGCCGATTGTCGTGGTCCACGGCGGCGGCAAGCGGATGACCGAGTGGCTGGAGCGGCTGGGCGTCCAGACCCGCTTCGAGAACGGCCTGCGGGTGACCGACCCCGAAGCGCTCGAGGTCGCGGCCGCGGTCCTGCGGGGCGTTGTCAACAGCGAGCTGGTTGCGGCCCTCCGGGACGCGGGCTGCGACGCGGTGGGGCTGTCGGGCGTGGACGGCGGGCTGCTCATCGGCCGCCGTCTGCCGGGCGTCGGCCTGGTGGCCACGGTCACCGGGGTCCGCCGCGACCTCCTCGACTCCCTGATGGTCGGCGGCCAGGTTCCGGTCGTCGCCCCGCTCGCCCGGGACGAGGATGGCCTCGTGTGCAACGTCAACGCCGACGATGCCGCCGCCGGGCTCGCGGCCGGCCTCGGCGCCAGGCAGCTGGTCCTGCTGACCGACGTGGACGGAATCCGAGACGCGTCCGGCAACCGCCTGGACTCGATCACGCCCGAGGAGGCGGAGACGCTCATCGCCGACGGCACGATCCGGGGCGGCATGGTTCCCAAGGTCAAGGCGGCTCTGGCAGCGCTGTCATGGGAGGGATCGGAAGCGGTGATCGCGGACGGCTCCGTTCCCGGGGCGCTGGTCCGCGCGCTCGACGACCCGACGTTCGGGACCCGCGTCAGCGCCCGTGCCCACGCCGGGGTCGCCCACCCGGGAACCGCGCACGTCGCAAGGTCGGAGCGCCGATGATCGTGAAGCGCGACCGCCACGCCGCGATCCGGCGTCTCGTGACGACCCATCCCGTGGCAAACCAGGGCGAGCTGGTGGCCGAGCTGTCCGGGCTGGGCTTCGCCGTCACGCAGGCCACCGTGTCGCGGGACATCGCGGAGCTCGGGCTGGCCAAGGTGATGCGCGGCGACCACAGCGTGTACGTGGTGCCCGAGGCCGTCGGCGCCCGCCAGCCCGCCTCGGACGAGCGCCTGCGCCGCATCCTTGCCGACATCCCCGTGACGGTGGGGCGGAGCGGCCTGATCCTGGTCCTCAACGGACAGCCCGCCACGGCCAACGTCATCGCCCAGGCCATCGAGGAATCGACCCTCGAAGGCTTCGTGGGCACCGTCGCCGGCGACAACACCCTGATCGTCCTGTTCCCCGACGAGCCCTCGCTGATCGCCTGGTTCGCGCGGTTCGACGCCCTGAACGCACCCGCAGGGGTGCCCACTCCCACGGAGGCCCTGTCCCGATGAAGAAGGTCGTTCTTGCCTACTCCGGCGGACTCGACACGTCCGTCGCCGTCGCCTGGCTCAAGGAGCAGTACGGCGCGGAGGTGGTGACGCTCACCGTCGACCTCGGTGGCGGCTCCATCAAGCCCGGCGTCGAGCGCCGCGCCATGTCGGCCGGGGCGTCGAAGGCCTACGTCGTCGATGCGAAGGAGACGTTCGTCAGCCAGTACGTCTGGCGCGCGCTCCAGGCCAACGCGGTCTACCAGGGCGCGTACCCCCTCGCCACGGCCCTCGCCCGGCCGCTGCTCGCACAGCTCCTGGTCGAGGTCGCCCAGAAGGAGGGCGCCGATGCGGTCGCCCATGGCTGCACGGGCAAGGGCAACGACCAGGTCCGGTTCGATGTCGCCGTCCACGCCCTCGATCCGGGGCTCGAGGTGGTGGCCCCGATGCGGGTCGGGATGGGCCTCACGCGGGACCAGTCGATCGACTACGCGAACGCCCGCGGCATCGAGATCCCGATCACCAAGTCGTCGCCCTACAGCATCGACGTCAACCTCTGGGGTCGCTCATGCGAGACCGGCGTCCTCGAGGACCCGTGGGTCACCCCGCCCGACGATGCGTACGCGTGGACGGCCAAGCCGTCGGACGCCCCGGAGCCGGTCGAGATCGTGATCGGATTCGAGGGTGGCATCCCCGTGTCGATCGACGACCAGCGGCTGGGCAGCGTGGAGCTGGTGGAGCGGCTGCACGAGCTCGGCGGCTCCCATGGCGTCGGCCGGATCGACCACGTCGAGGATCGGCTGGTCGGCATCAAGAGCCGCGAGATCTACGAGGCGCCCGCCGCCGTCATCCTCCAGGCCGCCCACCACGCCCTCGAGGGCCTGGTGCTGAGCAAGGAGCAGCTGCGGTTCAACCGCCTGGTTGCCGACGAGCTGGCCCAGATCATCTACGACGGTCTGTGGTTCAGCGCCCTGTCGCGCGACTTGCGCACCTACGCCATGAGCTCGCAGCGCGTGGTGTCGGGGGATGTCCGCGTCCGGCTCGACCATGGCCAGGCCGTGGTGGTGGGCCGCCGCTCACCGCTCTCGCTGTACGACAGGAACCTCGCGACGTACGACGAGGGCGACGCCTTCGACCACGCGTCCGCGGTCGGCTTCATCGAGATCTTCGGGCTGCCACTCCGTGTCGAGGCGGCACGGCACGGCGGTGTCGGCAAGCACCATGGCGCGGCCTGGACCTGGACGGATCCGCTCCTCGGCGACCTGCCGACCAGCATCGCGGAGGGCGAGGCCGTCGCCGGCTGAGAGCCTCTGAGGCTCCTGCCGTCCCGGATCGGAGCGCGGCGGGGCACCCGATGCCGTAGGCTCGGGATTGTGAATGATCCCGAACCCGGCCCTGAGACAGCGCCTGCCGGCAGCGGTCGATCCGGCGTCCGTCGAGCCCCGCGCCGGGGCCGCCCGGCCCGCCCGGTGCCAGCCTCGACCGTTCCGGCGCGAGTCGTCGACCGGCTCGCGACGCTGTACGAGTTCGCCCAGCTCGCAACGCAGGCCCGCGACTGGGACGAGCTGATGCGCACCGTCGTCGACCGCACGACGGCGGCGATGGCGGTCGAGGTCTGCTCGTTCTACCTGCTGGACCGCGACGGTCGGACGCTCAGGCTCGCCGCAACCAACGGCCTCGACCGGGAGCAGGTCGGCCGGGTCACCCTCTCGATGGGCCAGGGCATCACCGGTCGTGCCGCCGAGGGTCGGACGCCGGTCGTATCCCGCGACGTGACCAGCGACGAGCGCTTCAGCTGGGTCCGCGGGTTCGACACCGCCGGTCTCCACGCCATGCTCTCGATGCCCCTGGTCTGGAACGAGCAGGTGGTTGGCGTGCTCAACGTGCAGACCACCGCCGCGCGCGACTTCGCGCCCGAGGAGATCGAGTTCCTGGCGACGATCGCGGCGCTCCTGGCGGGGATCGTGGAGAAGGGCCGGATGCAGGCCGAGGCGGCCGCGCAGCTGGATCGCCTCTCCCAGCTCGATGCGGCGCGAGCCGAGCTGCTCGCCGTCGTCACCCACGAGCTGCGGACACCGCTCGCGGTCGTTCGAGCCTACGTGGACCTGCTCGCGGATGCGGCCGGCGCGAACGCGGCGGGGCCGGCCGAGCACGTCGCAGGGAGCTGGCGTGCCGGCGCCATCGACCAGGTGACCAGGCTGGACCGCCTCGTGGACTCCATCCTCGCGTCGGTCCGCGGCGAGGGGCTGACCGGGCTCCGGCGCGAGCCGTTCGACATCGTCGCCAACATCGACAGGACCGTGGGCACGCTCGCCCTGCTGCTCCGGACGCGTGCGGTCCGGTGGACCCCGCCGGGACACGCCCTCGTGGCGCTCGGCGACGAGGCCCGTTTCCGCCAGGTCCTCGAGCACCTGCTCGACAACGAGGCGAAGTACGCCCCGCCGGAGCAGGCGGTCTCGATCGGCGTGTGGCGGACTGACGACGAGATCCAGGTCTACATCACCGACGATGGCCCGGGGGTCCCGATCGAGGACTGGGATGCCGTATTCCAGCCGTACGTCCGCGTGGACCGGGCGCGATCCCGGGGTTCGGGGATCGGACTGTTCGCGGCACGTCGGCTGATGGAGGCGATGGGCGGACGCGTCTGGATCGAGAAGAACGGGTTCGGCGGGTCCCGCTTCGTGGTGGCCCTCCCCTCAGCGTGAGCGTCGCTCCCTGATCAGCCGGGTCGCTCGACGCGCCGGAGGGGCCGAACCGCCCCCTCCCGATACGTCCCGGGCAACTGGCGCCTGTCGGGCCGCGAGCGCAGCGTTCCGGCGAGGAGGACGCGATGACCGACCCGCAGCACCCTGCCAGCGACACCCCGCGGCCGGCGGCCGACCGCGCGCACGCGGAGCCCGAGATCCACCGCCTCCCGATGCGCGAGACCGCCGTCGTCCCGATCGATGTGGCCCCGGAGGAGTTCCCCGATTCGATCGGCCACGCCATCGGCGAGGTCGCGACCGCGATGGCAGCGGCCGGCGTCGATCTGGCCGGGCCGCCGTTCGCCCGGTACCTGGCCTTCGGGCCGAGGATCCGCGCGGAGGTCGGGTTTCCCGTGCAGCGACCAGCCCCCGATGTCGGCCGGGTCGTCGCCGGGCGCCTGCCCGGAGGCAGGGTCGCCTCGGTGGTCCACGTCGGGCCGTACGACGGTCTCGCCGAGACATACGGGCTCCTCACCCGCTGGCTCGGGGAGCTTGGCCTGCGGATGACCGGAGACATGTGGGAGGTCTACTGGTCCGATCCCGAGACCGACCCGGATCCCGCGACGTGGCGGACGGAGATCTTCGCCCCGATCGAGTAGGCGCTAGCGGCGGACCAGCAGGCGGCGGAGGCTGGACACGGCCTGGTCCACGATCCGGGCCACCTCGTCGGCGTCGGCGTCGTCGCGGGTGCGCAGGCGGATCGTCACGGTGCAGGAGCTCGACGTGCCCGGCTCGACGGTCATCGATCCGCCATAGTCGGCACCCGGCCGACCCCAGGTGATCCGCCGCGTCGCCCGGTCGGCCACGAAGCCCGCATCGGGCGCCCCGGCACGCTCGGCGAGGTCGGCGTCGGGGTCGAGCTCACCCTCGACCGCGGTCGAATCCTCGAGCCGCATGGTCGACACGTACTCCGGCAGGTGGATCGGGTCCGCGAGGAAGTCGAAGGCAGCGTCCGCTCCCGCGAAGACCGTGAGGGTACGCTCGTGCTCAGCCAGGGGGCCACTCCATTTCCGTCTGCTGCAGCCGGCCATATCCCGGCTTGATGACCTCGTCGATCAGGTACAGGCGCTCGTCGAACGGGATGAACGCGGACTTGAGAGCGTTGATGGTCAGCCACCGCATCTCGTCGAGGTCGAGCCCGAACGCCTCGTCGATGGCCTTGAACTCGCTCGACACGGAGACGCCGCTCATCAGCCGGTTGTCGGTGTTGACCGTGACCCGGAAGCGGAGCCGGCGCAGGAGGTCGATCGGGTGGTCCGCGACCGAGGCCACACCGCCCGTATGGACGTTGGAGGTGGGGCACAGCTCGAGCGGAACCCGGGTGTCGCGCACGAACGCGGCCAGCCGCCCGAGGTGCACCGTCCCGTCGGGCTCCACCGTGATGTCATCGATGATCCGGAGCCCATGGCCCAGGCGCTCCGCGCCACAGATCTGGAGCGCCTCCCAGATCGACGGCAGGCCGAACGACTCGCCGGCATGGATCGTGACGTGGAAGTTCTCGCGGCGGACGTGCTCGAAGGCGGCAAGGTGGCGGGTGGGCCGGTACCCCGCCTCCGGGCCCGCGATGTCGAAGCCCACCACACCGTCATCGCGGTGGCGGACCGCCAGCTCGGCGATCTCCATCGAGTGGGCCGCCTGCCGCATCGCCGTAAGCAGGGCGCGCACGACGATCGGGTGACCGTCACGGGCGGCGCGCTCCATCCCGATCCGGTAGCCGTCCAGGACAGCGGTGACGACCTCGTCCGGCGTCAGGCCCGCCTGCGTGGAGAGCTCCGGAGCGAACCGGACCTCCGCGTACACGACCCCGTCGGCCGCCAGGTCCTCGGCGCACTCGGCGGCGACCCGCGTGATGGCATCCGGGTGCTGCATCACGCCCACGGTGTGGGTGAACGTGTCGAGGTAGAGCTCGAGGCTCTTGCGGTCGGCGCCGCGCCGGAACCAGGTGGCGAGATCGCCCACGTCGTGGGTTGGCAGGTCGCGGTAGCCGTGCTCGCGGGCGAGGTCCACGATCGTGGCCGGGCGGAGGCCTCCGTCGAGGTGGTCGTGGAGCAGCGCCTTGGGCGCGGAGCGGATGGTCTCGAGGGTGAGCACGCGGGGTCCTCCGGGACGATGTCGCGATCGTACCGCGGCCACCGTTGCGATGGCAGCCGGGCGCGCTGTGGGCGGCGCCTGGCATCATCATCCTTGCATTATTGTTGCGAGTTACTGCAACCGACCGAATTCCATATATGCTGGGCGGAGATGAAGGGACTATTGGTCAAGCCTCGGTGGCCTTTGCTGATGGAGAGGCCACGAACCTGTTCAACACCACAATCTCATCTCCATCATTTTATTTCGCGCTACAAGGGCTCTCGATTCGGGTATTTGGTCACACAGTCGAAGCGTTGCGCTTTTCCTCCGTCATCGGTGGAACGCTGGCAGTCTTGGCGACCTATTGGCTGGCGCGGAGTATGTTCGGATGTCGTATGGCCTTGATGGGCGCGGCATATATGGCAGCTTTTCACTTTAATATCCACTTTAGTCGCATAGCGCTACAAAATATCTGGGAAGAGACCGCTGCCGCGGTTGTTCTGGCAGGACTGTGGGAGGGATGAGAGCAGCAATCGACGAAGCGCCTTTCTTGTTATCCGGTTTAGCGTTAGGGCTGGCGCAAAGTTTCTTCCCAGGTGTCCGGTCTTTCTTGTTCTTGGTGCTGTTTGTCTGGCTGTTGATTGCCCTGTTGCGAGACAAGGTCCGGTTCTTCCGGCATCTGCCCAACCTGATCCTGATGGGGTTTGTTTTCCTGGTTACCGTTCTGCCGCTGGCGCAATATTATCTCGAATTCCCCGATATCTATACCGAGCCAATGCCACGCTCGTTTATCCTGACCGGGTATCCACCGGCGCACAATACTCACGTCTTTGGAGGAGGACGTTCCATGGCAGAGGTGCTCAAGGACCAGTTCAGTCGCGCCATCAGGGGGCTTACCCATCTCGACTTGCAAGACTGGTATACGCCGGAAAAACCGATGTTGCTCAAATACGCCGGTACCCTGTTCGTTGTAGGTGTGGCGCTAGCCTTGTTGCGGATCGGAGACCTACGATATGTGATGTTACTGGCGTTGTTGTTAGGGGATTTGGTATTCGGGGTAGCGCTGACGACTGATCCGCCGGCTGGTCAGCGGTTTGCCATCGCTGCGCCAGTGGTTGCGCTGCTGGTGGTCCTGCCGTTGGAACGGTTGGTCCACTGGCTGCAAAAGCTCGGAAAACGTTCGGGAAACTGCCGGCAGGGTTGCGGCGATAGGGGTATTATCATTTATCATGGTTGTGGATATTCATTTCTATTTCTATGACTATACACCAGGAAGAAATTTCCGGGTTCCCAACGATGAGGTTGCGCAACGGGTAGCCGAACACGTGAACAAGTTGGCGCCTGGCGGCAAAGGGTGGGATATCTATTGCGTCTGCCCGCCCAGGATGGGCTATTGGACCCACCCGGCGATGGCTTTTCTGGCGCCGGAGGCGAATGGCTATGAGATCGCCAAGCCCATAGCAGAACCACCAAACTGGCTTGTGGGGGGGCAAAAGGCGCTCTTTGTTTTTTTACCAGAGCGGGTTCACGAGTTGGATTGGGTGAAAAAGGGGTATTCCGATGGCTTGAGGGTGGATCATTGGTATCGAAATGGTGATTTGTTGTTTACCACTTATGAGGTTACCGTACCAAATTGAGGACAGGTTCCACCATTGGTTACCGACGTCCTATTGCGGATAAATCAGAAATTGGTTAAAATTTCATTATGAAATGAACGAGTCACAGCGAACACGCTGGAATCGAACGCGAGCGAACAGCAGGAATAGGAGTTTTACAACCAAACGGCCGCTAAGAAAGCCGGTCGGTATTTTGCATGTTGAGAAAGGGATTCGTAACTGGCGCATATTGAGGAAATGAGATGATCGCCTTGATAAAAGGATGGACAACCCGCTTGCGGTCACGTTGGGATGAACAGCGTGGTCAAAGCATGGTTGAGATCGCTCTCTTTTTCCCGCTCCTCATTTTCCTTCTTGCTGGAATGATCGAGATTGGACTTTACGCCAACAACTATTTGACGTTATTGGATGCTACCCGCGAGGGGGCCAGGTTGGCGGCGGATGGCGACCCGAACCCCCGTTTGCTCCAGACCTGGAGTCACGATGGCGGGATACGGGGCGATCCGGTTTCATTGTGCGAAAACGGGCCTTACATCGATGATCTTTATCCCGAAGATACTGCCTATAGCGATCCTGAGCGATCGTGTGACCGACATCTACTTCAAAGTGTCCTGTTTGGCCTATCGCGATATTCACCCCTTGACGATGCCAACTGATACGGTCACCCTGATGACGTCGTGATATCCGTTTTTGCAGTCGCTCCCTTATCCGGCACCTTTGAGATTGTCTCGCGTCCCAACGTATACGGACGACCTGGAGATATTGTGGACCGAATATGCGCTTGACCTTCCCACCCACCTCAACGAAGGGTACTTTACCTGGCTTGACAACTTTGACCCAGACAATCCAAAATACCGCGATCGAGTTTCAGAACAGGACATCCGGGATTTTCTGGATGCTAACCCACCATCCGGGGCAGTTGCTTTTGCGCTGGTAGAGATCGGTGGCAGCACAAACTTTTGCTCAACTTGCCATTTACACAACGGTTCATCAAAGAATCCCATTCTGATCCATACCTATACGCTGATGCCCATGTCAGCCGCCGAACCAACTCCAACACCGGGCCCGAGCCCCGACTCCTGTCACGCTACCAACCGCAACCAACACACCGGGTGGACCAACTGACACACCCACCCATACACCAACCAACACACCCACCAGTACCTCCACTCCAGACCTGCTCATACGCCCACGTTTACCTCCACTCCCGATGAGATACCAACCTCGACCAATACTCCGACACCAACTCCTACGCCTGCTCTCCCACCGCCGTGGGATCACAAAGATGTAGGGGACGTTGGCGTTCCTGGGACAGCCAGCGCAAATGGGGTCTTTACCGTTTCTGGATCAGGTGAAGATATCTGGAGCACTTTGACCAACGAGTTCCATTTTGCTTCAACCGGTTGACGTTGGACTACTGCCAGATTACGGCCCGGATAGTTAGCCCAAGAAAACACCAACGCCTGGGCAAAGGCGGGCGTGATGTTCAAACAGAATACAACCCCGTATTCTAATTATGTTCTCATGGGTTCAACACCATCCAATGGGTTGACCTTTCAGTGGGATTTCGATGGTCACCACAGCGGCCAATCGTTTAGTTATCCCGTCTGGGTTCAACTGGTGAGAAACGGTAAAAACTTCACTGGTGATGTCTCGATGGACGAACTTGTCCACCAGCATGCCCGTGCAGATGATCAGTCCCATCATCGTGAGCACGTTGATCGTGCCGCCGGCGAAGTACATCACCACCAGGCAGGCGAGCAGGCTGGTCGGGATGGCCAGCGTGATCAGCAGCGTCACGCGCATGCGGCGCAGGAACAGGTAGAGGATCAGCACGGCGAAGAAGCCCCGATCAGCCCGGTGTCGCGCAGCTGGCGGATCGAACCCTGGATCACCTCGCCCTGGTCGAACAGGACGACTACCCCCGCCGAGGCCAGCAGCGGCTCGTCGCGGGGCAGCGCCTCCAGCGCCTCGCGCAGCGCCGGCTGACCGCGACGGTGTTGGCCTCGCTCTCCTTGAAGACCTCGAGGATCGCCGCGTCGCGCCCGTCCAGCCGGCTGGCCCGGTCCCGCGTCGGCTCGCCGTAGCGCACGCGGGCCACCTCCTTGAGCCGCAGCCCGTCGGCGCGCACCGGCAGGTTCTCGATCTCCTCCAGGTCGTCGAAGCGGGCCACCGAGCGGACCAGCAGCTTGCGCTCCCCGTCGCGCAGGTCGCCCGAGGCCAGGGCGAAGTTGGCCCGGCGCAGGGACTGCACCAGCTGCCACAGCGAGATGCGCTGCGAGGCCATCGCGTCCCGGTCCGGCTCGATGAAGATCTGCTTCTCCTCCACGCCCTCCAGGTCCACCTGGGCCACGCCGGGCACGCGCTCCAGCCGCTGGACCACGCGGTGCTGCAGCACCCAGTACGGGTCGTCCAGGTCCGCGGGCAGCCGGATGCCGAGGTGCATCGTCGGGTCGTTGTCCGGGTTGAAGCGGCGGAGGTAGACCCGGTCCACGTCGTCGGGCCACTCGGTGGCGCGCAGCCGCTCCACCCGGTCGGCGACGACGTTGTAGGTCTCCTCCATGTCGACGAAGTTCTCGAACTCGACCCAGCAGCGGGCGCTGTCGTTGGAGGCCCGGCAGTTGACCTCCTGGATGCCGCGCACGGTGTACAACGCGTTCTCCAGCGGCAGGACGATCTCTTCCTCGACCTCGGCGGGATTGGCCCCGTCGTAGGGGACGCGGACCATCATGAACGCGGGGTCGAAGCCGGACGGCGTGAGAGCGACCGGCAGCTTGGTCAGCGCGACCGCGCCCAGCAGCACCAGGGCGCAGAGGATCATCAGCACGGTCACCGGCCGGCCGACGGAGATGCGGGGCAGCCAGGAGTGGCGGGGCGTTTCGTTTTCTCGGATGCCGCGGCACGGCGGCTCACTCCGTCGCGGCGGCGAGTCCGCCCCGGGCTGGCCTGCGCTCCCGGATCGACGGCAGGCGAGTCCCGCGCCGACTCCAGCGCGGCGTAGGCGGTCGGGAGCACGACCAGCGTCAGCAGCGTGCTGGAGACCAGGCCGGCGATCACGGTGAGCGCCATCGGCGTGCGGATCTCGGCGCCGTCGCCCAGGCCCAGCGACATCGGCAGCAGGCCCAGCACGGTCGTCGCGGTGGTCATCAGGATCGGCCGCAGCCGCACCGATCCGGCCTCGACCAGCGCCTCCTCCAGCCGCGGCCGCGCCGGCGCAGCGTGTTGACGTAGTCCACCATGAACGATCGCGTTGTTGACGACGATGCCGGCCAGCATGATCATGCCCAGGAAGACCACCACGTAGCGGGATCGAAAGCAGCCACAGCGCCAGCACGACTCCGAACAGCGCCAGGGGCACCGTGATCATGATCAGCAGCGGGTGCAGCAGCGACTCGAACTGGCTGGCCA
>CAVQSY010000077.1:0-7875 GCA_963716025.1 uncultured Chloroflexia bacterium | reverse complement strand
GAGGCGGGTGACCCGACCGGGACTTCCGGCGACCGGCGTACACTCAGGGGCCCAACGGATCCAGAGAGGAGGAGCACGATGGGCTTCCTGACCGGAGTGATCACGGGTATCGCTCTCGCGGCCGGGGTTGCCGCCTGGTACATGTCCCGTGCCGGCGAGCGGTTCCGCGACCAGTACCACGTCGAGCAGCGACTCGGCGAGCTGGGCGACCAGGTCGAGGCGCGAACCCGCGACATCCAGTCGACCGTGAACGCGCAGCTCACGGAGATGCGGGCGAAGGGCGACGGCTCCACGAACGGCCACGGTCCCGCAGCCACCCTCGATACCGCCGCCGCGAGCGCCGCCGAAGCGGCGTCCCAGGCTGCCGCGCAGGCCGAGACCGCCGTCGCGGTGGAGGATCCCGCGGTCGACGCACCGACGGTCAAGGTCCGCAAGCCACGGGGTTCCGCGAAGGACACTGCCGGCTGACATCGGGCGCGCCACCCCGCCCAGCCGGGCGCGGTACGGCACGCAACAGCCCATCCTGCCGCGCGATCGCGCGCAGAACGGTCTTGCGCGGATGTGCGATGGTTCGCACGGTTCGACCTCCGCTGCCGACCCGGCACGGATCGACCGCTCCAGGAGAGCCTGTGCGAAAACGAAAGGTCACCTACCCGCCGCCCAAGACCGCCAATCGACCCGCCCCAGCGTCCGGCCTGCCCAACGATGCGCCGTACGTCCGCCCCACCGTCGCGACGATCGACCTCACTGCCGGCAAGGGCCGTGCGGGTCTTTCCGTCGGCGGCCGCGTGCGGATCGCCGGCAGTGGCCTCTACGCCGGGGAGATCGCCGTCATCGAGAAGCTCGTTAGCGGGGTGATCCCGCAGGCCGTCGTCCGCACCGAGGCCGGCAAGACCCGCCAGGTCCGCACGATCGACCTCGAGCCGGTGTCCGCCACGGCGCCCCCGCCTGCCACCACCGCGCCGGTCGCCGCAGCCGACTAACGCGTACCGACCCACCGGCGCGCCCCGGTAGATCCCAGGTTCATCTCGAGACTGCTGGCGTTCGTCAGCCGTCCGCATCCACGAGCCGCCGGGCCGCCGCGGCGATCGCCGCGGCGTCGATCCCGGCGTCGGCGAGCTGTTCCTCCGGGGTCGCCGACCCGGGCATCGTCGTGACGGCGAGTCGGGTGACCCGCGCGGTCGCTCCGGCGTCGGCGAGGGCGGACAGCACGGCTTCGCCGAGGCCACCCTCCGGCCGGTGGTCCTCCACCGTGACGAGGCAGCCCGTCGCCCGGGCCGCCTCGACGAGGGTGGCGGCGTCGATCGGCTTGACCGAGTAGGCGTCGATGACCCGGGCGCGGACCCCGGACTCGGCCAGCGTGTCTGCCGCCGACAGCGCCTCGTGGAGGGTGACGCCGGCCGCCACGATCGTCACGACATCGTGGTCGCTGGCACGGACGACCCGGCTGCCGCCGATCTCGAACCGCTCGTCCGGACCGTAGATCACTGGCGTCTTGCCCCGGGTGGTCCGCATGAACACCACGCCCTGCCGATCGGCCATCTCCACCACGAGCCGGGCCGTCTGGTTCGCGTCGCACGGGTAGAGCACGGTGCTGCCCCACACCGCGCGCATGGAGGCGATGTCCTCCAGCGCCATCTGGCTGGGCCCGTCCGGCCCGATGCTCACCCCGGCGTGCGACCCGCTCAGGCGGATGTCCGCTCGACTGACGGCCGCCATCCGGACGAAGTCGTAGGCGCGGCTCCAGAACGCGGCGAATGTCGACGCGAACGGGACCCAGCCGCGGACCTGGAAGCCGACCGCGACCGAGGCCATCAGCTGCTCCGCGATGTACATCTCGAAGTAGCGCTCCGGCAGGGCGTCGGCGAACAGCTCCAGGTACGTGGAGTTGCCGACCTCCCCGTCCAGGGCGACCACGTCGCCGCGCGCGCGGCCGAGTGCGACGAGTGCCTCCGCATAGGCGCGCCGCGTGGCCTCCTGCGAGCCGATCTCGTAGCGAGGCAGCGCCAGCTCACCGATGGCGAACGCGTGGGGCGTCCCGGCCCCGAGCGGCCGGCCCACGGCCACGACGACGCGCTCCAGGTCCGCTTCCCCCAGCTCGAGCAGGGCGGTCTCCGGATCGTCCAGCGACCGGCCATGTGCCCCGAGGATGTCCTCGACCGCGCTCGCACCGCTGCCCTTCACGGTCCGTGCCACGATCGCCGTCGGGCGGCCGGTGGTCGCCGTCGCGGTCGCGAGGGCGGCATCGATGGTGGCCACGTCGTGGCCGTCGATCGGCAGCGCCTGCCAGCCGTGCGCCTCGAACCGGCGGACGTAGGCGTCGAGGTCCCAGCCGTGCATCGTCTCCGCGGTCTGGCCCAGCCGGTTGACGTCGACGATGGCGGTGAGGTTGTCCAGCCGGTCGACGCCGGCTCGCTCGATCGCCTCCCACATCGAACCCTCGGCGAGTTCACCGTCGCCGGTCAGGACCCAGACCCGGTAGGGGAGTCGGTCCAGCCGCTTGCCGGCGATGGCGAGGCCGACGCCGATCGGCAGGCCCTGGCCCAGGGACCCCGTGGCCACGTCGACCCACGGTACGACCGGGACCGGATGGCCCTCGAACCGGCTGCCGCGCTGGCGATAGGACAGCAGCTCCCCGTCGTCGATGGCCCCGGCCGCGCGCCAGATCGCGTACAGGAGCGGGGTGGCGTGGCCCTTGCTGAAGACCAGGTGATCGTTGCGTGGATCGTCCGGGTGGTCGAAGTCGTACTGCAGGTGCTCGGCCAGCAGGACCGCCGTGAGGTCGGCCGCGGACATCGACGAGGTCGGATGACCGGAACCGGCGGCGCTGCTCGCCCGGATGGCGTCGATCCGCAGCTGTCGGCCGAGGCGCCGAAGTCGGTCATGGTCGGTCATCAGGTCGTCTCCAGCTTCGGCATGGAACGCGGCGGCGACGTTCCGCAGCGAGCCCGGTGCGATAGGCTGTCGTCATGCGTTCCATCGAAGTGACGGTCCCGAATCCCAGCGGCCTGCACGCCCGCCCCGCGACGCTGTTCGTCGAGACGGCGTCGCGTTCGCCGCGCGGATCACCGTCGAGAACCTGGACCGCGGCAAGGGTCCGGTCGATGCGAAGTCCGTGCTCATGGTCCTGACGGCCGGCGTGTCGCGGGATCATCGGATCCGCGCTCACCGCGGACGGCGAGGACGAGGACGCGGCGATCGACGCCCTCGCGGCGCTGGTCGAGTCCGGGCTGGGAGAGCCACCGACCGCGTGATCATCCACGGCTCATCGCGTCGCTGACGTGTCGGCCGGCCGGGCGCTGAACCTGGTCCGGACGGCCGCCGCGGACGGATCGTCGAGGGCGGCGCGCGCGTCGGCGGCCAGGTCCTCGGCGGCGGCGGCCCGGATGGCACGCCGGACCGCGGGCAGGCTCGACGCGCTCATGCTGAGCGACCGAACACCAAGCCCGCACAGGGCCAGGGCGGCCACTGGGTCACCCGCCATCTCGCCGCAGACCGACAGGTCGATGCCCGCCCGTTCGGCGGCGAGGACCGCGTCGCGGATGAGCCGCAGGACGGCCGGGTGGAGCGAGTCCCGATAGCGTTCCAGCGCGGCGTTGCCGCGATCGACCGCGAGCGTGTACTGGAGCAGGTCGTTGGTCCCGAGGCTGGCGAACGAGATGCGGCCGAAGTAGCTGTCCGCCACGAGGATCGCCGACGGGATCTCGAGCATCACGCCGAGTTCGACCTCGCCGATCGCCGTGCCGTCGGCGACCAGCTCGGTCCGGGCCTGATCGGCCAGGGCCAGCAGGAGGTCGACGTCGCCGGCGTCGGCGACCATCGGGGCCATCACCTTGACCGGGCCGGCTGCGGCCGCACGGTAGCAGGCTCGCAGCTGGGTCACGAACAGCGCCGGTTCGGTCTGCGCCAGGCGCAGAGCGCGAACGCCAAGGAACGGATTGGCCTCGTCCGGGATGGGCAGGTACGGGATCGGCTTGTCGCCGCCGACGTCCAGCAATCGGATCGTGACCGAGTGCGGAGCGAACTGCTCGACGACGCGACGATAGGCGGCCGCCTGCTCCTCCTCCGTCGGCGGGGTCGCCCGCTCCATGAACAGGAACTCCGTCCTGAAGAGGCCGACCCCGTGGGCCCCCAGTTCGACCGCCGGGTCGCCGTCCGCTGCCGTCCCGACGTTGGCCAGCAGGCGAACCGTCGCACCATCCGTCGTCGCCGCCGGCAGACCGGCCACGGCGACGTCGGCCGCTCGCTGCTGCCGCGAGGCCTCGGCTCCCCCGTCGAACCGAGCCTGGGTCGCGGGGTCCGGGTCCATGACCACCTCGCCGGTGGCGCCGTCGATCGCGAGTTCCGTCACGGTCGCACCCGGCGGCACGGCATCGTCCAGACCCAGGGCGGAACGCAGCCCGCTGGCTCCCACGACCGCCGGGATGCCGTAGGCCCGGGCCAGGATGGCCGCGTGCGCCGTTGCGGACGACCGCTCCAGGACCATCCCGAGGAGCCGTTCGCGCGGAAGGGTCGCGGTGACGGACGGCGGCAGGTCGTCCGCGACCACGATCGCCGGGTGGTCCAGGCCGACCGGGAGTTCCTCGCCACGGCCGGCAAGGTGCCGGGCGATTCGCTGGCCGACGTCCATGACGTCGGCGGCGCGTGCGGCAAGGAGTTCATCCCCGAGGCCGCGGAGCTGGTCCGCGAAGCTGTTCGCGGCTGCCTGGACCGCCGCGATCGCGTCATCCAGGGCCGCGACGCGGTCGTCCACCATCGACTGGAGTGCCGGGTCACGGGCGATGGCCGCCTGCGCGGCGAAGATCTCGGCCTCGTCGGGATGACCCTGCGCGCCGATCCGCTCCGCGATCCCAACCAGGTCGGCCGCGGCGGCGTCGACCGCCGACCGGTACCTGGCCTGCTCGGCTGCGACCTCCTCGGGAGCGATGCGCCCACCGGGGATGACCGGCGACCGTTCGATCGCGACCCACGGGCCACGGACCTGGCCGGGTGCCGCCGGGACGCCGTGGATCTGTCGCATCGGGCGATTCTGGACCATCCCGCGGCGAGGGGGGCCGTCTGACACGCCCGCTGCGACCGGGCCATCTGGCTCTATCGACACCGCTTGCCTCGTGGGGATACTGTCATGACGCCCCGGAGGGGGCACGGAGGGTGGTACCCCAGTGGTGAGCGGCCTGCAGGGGGATGCGTTCGCGCTGTCGCGCCTGATCGGCAACGACGCGGTGCGGATCGGCGCCCGCGCCCAGGACTGGCGCGCGGCGGTCCGCGTTGCCGGGGATGCCCTGGTCGCCGGCGGCGCCACGGACCCGGCCTACACCGACGAGATGATCACGACCGTGGAGGAACTCGGCCCGTACATCGTGATCGCGCCCGGGATCGCCCTCGCCCATTCGCGTCCGTCGCCGGCCGTGCATCGCCCGGGGATCAGCCTCGTCACCCTCGCCGAGCCCGTCGAGTTCGGCCACCGCCAGAACGACCCGGTCCGGCTGGTCGTCGGCCTGGCCTCCCCAGACGATGAGGGCCACGTGACGGCGCTCGCTTCCCTCGCCGAGTTCCTCTCCGATGAGGGACGGCGGACGGCGCTCATGGAGGCGCCGGATGCCGACGCCGTCCGTCGGGCGATCAGCGACTACGAAGGAGGGACGGCATCGTGAAGATCCTGGCGGTCTGCGGCATGGGGCTCGGCACCGGCCTGCTCCTGCGGATGCAGGCGGAGAAGGCCCTCAAGCGGCTCGGGATCGATGCCGACCTCGAGGTCGCCGATATCGGGAGTGCCCGGGCCATGGCCTCATCCGCCGACCTGATCCTCACGTCCGAAGAGCTCGCCCAGCAGCTCGGTGCGGTGAAGCCAAGGATCGTGACGATCAACAACTTCATCGATCTCGAGGAGATGGTCACCAAGCTCAGGGCTGCCATCGAGTAGACCACGAGCCGGACAGTGTCCGGCGGGGAGGCAAGCACGGCCGTCGTTTCGACGTCTTGCGGAATGCAGGAGGATGGACATGGATCAACTCAACTACCTCATCAACTGGATCGCCAAGGACATCTTCGGCGTCCCGGCATACCTCGTCGGGTTGATGACCCTCATCGCCTTGATCGCCTCGCGCAAGGGCCTCGGCGATGTCATCGGCGGCGCCCTCAAGGCGACGCTCGGCTTCATCATCCTGGGCATCGGCGCCGGCGCCGTCATCGGAGCCCTGACCCCGCTTGGTGCCCTGATCACCGGGGCGTTCGGCGTGGAGGGCGTCGTCCCCACCAATGAGGCGATCACCGCGATCGCCAATGACATCCCGGACGTGGCCCAGAACGTCGCCTTCGCGATGTTCATCGGGGTCATCGCGTCGCTCGTCATCGCCCGCCTGACCCCGTTGCGGTACGTGTTCCTGACCGGCCACCACATGCTGTTCATGGCGACCGTGCTGACGGTCGTGCTCTACAACGCCAAGGTCGACTCGGTCGTCCTGATCCTCGTCGCCGCCTTCGGCCTCGCGACGATGATGTTGATCATGCCGGCCTTCTCCATGCCCTGGATGAAGAAGGTCACCGGCGGCCAGCCGGTGGCGATGGGCCACTTCGGCACGCTCGGCTACATCGCTGCCGGGATGACCGGCCAGGTGGTCGGGAAGGGCAGCAAGAGCACGGAGGAGATGCAGTTCCCGCAGAGCCTGCGCTTCCTGCGTGACCCGATGGTCGGCACCGCGGTCGCGATGATCGTGATCTACCTGCTGCTGGCGGTGATCTTCGCCCTGCGCGTCGGCGAGGCCGCCGCGCTGCAAAGCGTGTCCGACGCCGGTTTCGGCGGCGCAGCCGGCGCTGCGGGCGGGTTCCTGGGCTTCATGTCCACGATGTTCAACCAGGCGCTCGTGTTCGGTGGCGGCGTCGCCGTCATCCTGCTCGGCGTCCGGACCATCCTCGGTGAGATCGTCCCGGCCTTCGCCGGCATCGCCGAGCGGGTCATCCCGGGTGCGGTCCCCGCGCTCGACTGCCCGGTCGCGTTCCCGTACGCCCCCAACGCCGTCCTCGTCGGGTTCCTGGCGAGCGTCGTCGGCGGGCTGCTGGGCTTCGGCATCCTGTGGGCCGGGCTGGGCGCCGCCCTGGTCGTCCCGCTCATCCTCCCCGGGATGATCCCGCACTTCTTCACGGGTGGCACCGCCGGCGTGTTCGGCAATGCCACCGGTGGCCGCCGCGGAGCGGTGGCGGGTGGCTTCGTGAACGGGTTGATCATCACCCTGCTCGCGGCGTTCCTCGTCCCGGTCATGAGCGCGATCGGCTTCCAGGGCACGACCTTCGGGGACGCCGACTTCCAGTGGTTCGGTTTCCTCGTCGGCAACATCGCCCGCATCGAGGGCAATGTCGCCGCGATCGGAGTCGTGGTCCTGTGCGTCGTCCTGCTCGCCGCGGCGAGCTGGTTCCAGCGGCGCTACGTCGACAGCGGCTGGGTCCCGGGCGGCGCTGCCCCCGAGGCCGGGACCGCGGAGGCGTAGTCGCCGAGCAGTCCCCGCGATAGCCGTCGATGACCGCCCGGGCCCACGGCCCGGGCGGTCATCCATCCCCACGAGCAGGAGGAGTCCACCAGTGACCTCCCGTGATGCCACCTTCCGCGACCGCTATGGGCTGCACCCGCGATCGGCTCATCGGATCGTGGAGACGCTCGCCCCCCTCGACGCGCGGGTGACCCTGGAACGAGTGGACGACCCGGGCCGCTCGCTCGACGCCCGGAGCATGCTGGCGCTGATCAGCGCCGGCATCCGGACCGGCGATGTCATCCGGATCGAGGCCGACGGGCCGGACGCCGACGCGGCCACGGCGGCCCTGGGCGACCTCTTCGAGGCCGGCGTCTGCCACCCGTGACGGCGGCCCGGGCGGCCCGGAGTC
>CAVQSY010000076.1:0-17980 GCA_963716025.1 uncultured Chloroflexia bacterium | reverse complement strand
GCTGAGTCGCCTTCGAGCGACGCCGTCCATCGCGTGATCGACCCTGGAAGGAGCGATCGTTGCTCGCTCAGCCCTTCAACTGGGCTCGCGCCATGCTCCTGGTAGCCGCGGGCGCGCTCGGTCTCGGGATGCTCGTCGGCATCGCTCAGCGCGGTCCGATCACCTTCGGGACGGTGCTGGAGGCGCTCGTCGGCTGGTCGTTCGTCGCCTGCGGCATCTTCCTGTGGGCTCGCCGCCCGGCGAACCGCCTCGGGCCGCTGATGACGGTCGTCGGGATGCTGTGGTTGCTCGGGCGGGCGATGACCCTGGTCCCCAGCCCGATCATCTACACAAGACGGGGCTGTGGCTGACGGACCTCTGGGCCGCCGGGTTCGCCCTGTTCCTGTTGTCCTTTCCGGCCGGTCGCCTCCCCTCACGGGCCGACCGCGCGATCGTCGGCATCTTCCTGTTCGTGACCGTCCCGCTCGACCTCCTGTGGCTCCTGTTCCTGGTGCCCGACAACGGCCTCAACGCGCTGGGCATCGCGGCCGATCCGAGCGCCGCCCAGGTGATCGACAGGCTTCAGCGTGTCCTGATCTCGGTGCGGGTGCCGTGCTCCTGGTCATCTCGCTCGGCCGGCGCTGGCTGCGGTCCAGCGGCCCGGGCAGGCGCCAGATGGCACCCGTCCTCGTGGGCGCTGTCGCGATCCTGCTCCAGTCTGCGTCCTGGATGTTCCTGTCCTCCGGGACGTCGCTCGAGGCATTGGACGACCTGATCTTCCTCGCCCAGATCGCGATCCCGATCGCGGTCCTGGCCGTGATCCTCCAGTCACGGATGGCCCGCGCCTCCGTTCCGGACCTCGTTGTCGACCTGGGGCGGGCCCCGACGCCGGCCCGCCTCCGCGACGCCCTTGCCTATGCGCTCGGTGACCCCTCGCTCCAGGTCGCGTCCTGGGCGCCAACCCTGGGTCGGTTCGTCGACGCGGCGGGCGACCCCGTGGTACTGCCTGAGGGCGACGCGGGCCGGGCCGCCACGTTGCTCGAGCGGAACGGCGTCCGGGAGGCCGCAATCGTTCACGACCCAATCCTGCTCGAGGAGCCGGGCCTGATCACCTCTGTCGCCGGCGCCCTGTGGCTGGCGGTCGAGAACGATCGGCTGGCAGCCGAGGTCGAAGCGCAAGCTCGCGGAGGTCCGCGCCTCGCGTGCGCGGATGGTCGAGGCAGGCGATCGGGAACGCAGGCGGGTCGAGCGCGACCTCCATGACGGCGCCCAGCAGCGACTCGTCTCGCTCATTCTCGAGCTCCAGGTCGCGCGGCGCGCCTTACGGTGACGACGGCGACCCCGCGGTTCGACGAAGCCTGGATCGCGCAGCAGAGGAGGCCCTGGCCGCGCTGGCCGAGTTGCGCGACCTGGCCCTGGGCATCTATCCGCTCATCCTCACGGAGAGTGGCCTCGGTGAGGCCGTCGAGTCCCTCGCCGATCGCACGTCTGTCGATGTGTCGGTTGATATCGGCTCGGAGCGCTACTCCCCGGTGGCGGAGGGTGCCGCCTACTTCGTCATCTCCGAGGCGCTCACCAACGTCACGAAGTACGCCCAGGCGACGAGGGCGGTCGTGCGCGTCAGGGCGCTCCGCGATTACCTGAGCATCGAGGTCGACGACGACGGGATCGGTGGTGCTGACCCGCGCCGGCAGCGGGCTACGTGGACTCGCCGACCGCCTCGCCGCGCTCAACGGGACGATCACGATCGTCAGCCCGCCAGGTGGTGGAGACGCGGATCTCGGCGCAGATCCCGACCGATCAACCTAGGCCGGACCCCGTGTGAGCCCTGTAGTGCGCGGACCGATCAGGTGGCACGATGGGCCGCATGAGCACGATCCTGATCGTCGATGACGACCCTCGCTTCCGCACGCAGGCCCGCGACCTCCTGGAAGCCGACGGCTTCGACGTGATCGGTCAGGCCGTCGACGGCGCGTCGGGTCTCGAGGCCGCCCGGTCCCTGCTGCCCGACTTCGTCCTGCTAGACATCGGCCTGCCCGATATCGAGGGGTTCGAGGTCGCCCAGGCCTTGGCGCTCCACCGACCGGCGCCGCTGGTCGTGCTGACCTGAGCCGCGATGCGCGCGCCTACGGACGGCGCCTGGCCAATGGTGATTGCCTGGGCTTCATTCCCAAGGAGCTGGTTTCCGGGGCCGCGATCCGTGCGCTGGTGGACTGCGAATGACGCTCCGGCTCGTCCTCGCCGACAATTCGGTGCTCGTGCGCGAAGGCGTCGCGCGCCTGCTCGTGGACGCGGGTTTCGACGTCGTAGCGCAGGTCGGCGACGCGATGGGCTTGCTCCAGGCGACCCGTGATCACCATCCGGATGTCGCGATCGTGGACATCCGGATGCCACCGACCCACACCGTCGAAGGGCTTCGGGCCGCGCAGGCGATCCGCGCGGAGCATGGGACCGCGGTCGGGATCCGTGGTGCTGTCGCCAGCGCGTCGAGCCGTCGTTCGCGCTTCGTCTGCTGGCCGATGGTGCCGGCGGCGTGGGGTACCTGCTCAAGGATCGGGTTTCCGACATCGATGATCTCGCCGACGCGATCAGACGGATCGCGAAGGGAGGCTCGGTCATCGATCCAGCCGTCGTCGCGGTGCTGGTTGGCCGGCGATCGCGCGTCCCGCTCGACAACCTCAGCGAGAACGCGCCGTCCTGGCGCTGATGGCAGAAGGCCGAATGAACCAGGCGATCGGCGACCAGCTCGGGATGGCCCGGAAGACCGTTGAGGCTCACATCGCCAACATCTTCTCGAAGCGCCTCGGACTCGAGCCTGCCGCCGACGACCACCGCCGCGTGCTCGCCGTCCTCGCCCACCTTCGCGGTTCAGGTCGAGACGCGTCAGGAGAAAGCTAGATCGTCGGGCTCGAGGCTTGCCACGACCAGCCACCCCTGAGCCAGCCCGCGGTAGATCAGGTACTCCCTGGTGAGCCCCGAAAGCGCCCGCAAGTCGAGAAGGTGACTCTTTGCGGTGCCGACGGGCTCCAGCGGCGGCCCGGATCGACCCGCCGGCGGCAAGGTATGCCGCGGGCGTCGGCTCATCGCACCACGTCGGCCAACGTGAGGGCACGGGAGGCACCCGCCCGTGGCTCCGTGCGGAGGCCATATATGGGCCTCGCTCGGTCACGTCGGAGGCGCAACTCTGACGGGCGACCGCCAGGGGCTACGGCGAGCTCGCGCTCATTCCGGCTACGGCTGGGACGAGAGGAGACGCCCTGATGCTCGCCCGGCGATGATCAGGCCTGCGCGGTGGTCAGGCCTGAACGCTCACAGCGTCATACCCGCCGCACGCGCCTCGAGTGCCGGGGTGTCCAGGAGCACGATTCCATGTCGCCCGGCAAGGCCGATCACCCCTTCGCGAGCGAGGTCTGCGAGCCGGCGGCTCAGGGTCTCGGGCGTAGTGCCGAGGAGGGACGCGATATCCTTCTTCGCCATCGGCAGAACCACCATCTGACGCCCGTCGTCGTCGACGCTGGGCTGGTTCAGGAGCCAGGCGGCGAGTCGCGTCTCGACCTCCGTGGTGGCGAAGGCGGCCACCTGCGGTTCCACCCGGACGAGCCGTTCGGTCACGCTCTGGAGCATCCGGACCGCGATCCGCGGATGACGCCGGACGGACTCGACCAGGTCCGCGTGGTCGAGCGTGCAAGCGCCTCGCTGTCGGCCGTCGCCACCGCCTCGTGGTTTGGCTGCGCACCGGTGACGAAGGCCGCCTCGCCGACGACGTCGCCCTCCT
The DNA here is from genome assembly GCA_963716025.1 of uncultured Chloroflexia bacterium. Lineage (GTDB taxonomy): Bacteria > Chloroflexota > Limnocylindria > Limnocylindrales > CSP1-4 > CAIXZV01. The sequence continues at coordinate 14,226 of CAVQSY010000076.1, read as the reverse complement.
CCAGCACCCGGACGACCTGCTCCCGCCCGTCCGCGGTGAGGTGACGCATGGCGATGCGTCCCCGATGGACGACGAGGAGCCGGGGAAGGTCCGATCCGGCCATGTAGACGATCTCGCCACGGGACAGGTGCAGCGGCCGCGCAAAGGCGGCGACCTGGTCCTGCTGCTCGGGCGGAAGAGGTCCGCGAAGATCGGCACGCGCGCGACGCACGAGTGGTGTGTCTCGTTGGGCACGAGCCCAGTGTGCCACCGCCGACTTGACCTGCGTCAAGGAGTTCTCGCGACTGACGGGCCCACCGTCGCGGCATGCCCCATGGAAGGGGCAGCCAACTCGTAGGACCGTCCGTTCCGTCGCGCGAAGGCCGTAATCGCCGCGCATCCTGGCGAGAGCGGGGCTGCTACCGCATGAGGACCTGACGTGCCACAACTATAGCGCCACGCTATACTGCGGGCATGAACCGCTACCGGCAGTTCGTCGAGATCGCCGCCGACCAGCACGGGCTGGTCACGTCCGCTGGCGCCGCCGCGGAGGGCGTGCAGCCCGTCCTCCTTGTCCAGATGGCCAGGCGCGGCGTCCTCGACAAGGTTGCCCGTGGCATCTACCGCGTGCCCGAGCTCGCGGGCGACCCGCTGGCCCAGTACCAGGAGGCCCTCCTCCTGCTGCCCGGCGCCGTGCTCTCGCACGAGACTGCCCTCGATCTCCATGACCTGTGTGACGTCAACCCGGGCCAGGTCCACGTCACGATGGCGGCCGGGACGCGGGTCAGGAAGACGCTGCCCGGATGGCTGGCCGTCCACCGCGGGCCGCTCGAACCCGAAGACGTCACCGGTCACGACGGCCTCGCCATCGTCACGCCTGCGCGCTCGATCGTCGACGCCATCACCACGGCACTCGGCGACCGGTTCGTTGATCAGGCGATTGGGACGAGCGAGCGCAACCTGCTGACGACGCGCGAGGAGCAGAGCGTCGACTCGGCCCGGAGCACGGAGCGGGCACGGCAAGTCCAGAAGGCCCTCGCCACGTGAGCAGCTTCCCGAAGACGAAGCGGCCCACGAGCGCAAGGATCCTCGACGCCTGGATCCGGGACCGGGCCCGCGATGAAGGTCAGGTCACCGAGCGGATCCGCCTCGGGGTCGGGTACATGGTCGTGTCGGCGGTGCTGGCGCGGATGCGCGCGGTGGACGGGACGCCGCTCTTCATCCTGAAGGGCGGCGTCGCGATGCCGAGCTGCAATTCGAGCACCGTGCTCGAGCATCCGCCGACATCGACATGATCTTCCGGCGCGACCGCGCTCTCCTGAAATCGACCCTCGTCGATGCTCCCCGCTACCCGATCGGCGACTTCGCCGTCCGCGCCGTGGGCAAGCCCCACGTGCTCGGCCCGACGGGTGCCGTCCGCCAGCCCCTTGCGGTCCTGTACGGTCGCACGCCATCGACGGGACCTACCTCGAGGTCTCCCCGCCCGAGGGCGGTTCGGCCGACATGGAGCGGCTTGAATCCTTCCGCCTTCCCCGACCCTCACCATCTTCGGTCTGGACCCGATCGAGCCGATCCCGTGCATGTCCGTCGCCTACCAGATCGCGCAGAAGCTCCATGCCTGCACCGAGGTGAGGCCGGACGAGGACAACCACCGGTTCACCGACCTTCTCGACCTGCAGCTACTCGAGGAGCTCGTCCACGACTGGCCCGCGGTCCGCAGCGCCTGCGAAGAGGTCTTCAACTGCGAAGGAAGCACCCTTGGCCTCCGGCCGTCACGGTGTACCCGTCCTGGATCGAAGCGTATGCCGCCTCGGCCGTCGCGAACGACTTCCCGGTGACGGACGTGGATGAGGCCTCGGCGAAGGTCACCAAGTTGATCGCGAGGATCGCGATCGCCTGACGCGAGGCGGGGGTGAGCGCTGGCGCCCTGGCCTGGACGCATAACGGTGAATCTCGATAAGCCGGTGCTCGAACAGCGCCTACGCGCTGTGCATCGTCGCGACCTCCCAATCGTCCGCGCCCTCGATCGGGATCAACTTAATCCACGTGGGTACTCGTCGGTTTGACTCCTGTCGGGCGCGCCAGTTCAACCTTTTCGGGCAGAGCCAGCGCCAATCCGTGCGCGTAGGCCGCCTGCGTCAGCCGGACACCCACGATCTCGGGGCCCGTGACCGTGATCCGCTCGTAGATGGCGTGCATCAGGTCTGCCCTCTCCTTCGGACGTCGGCCTGCTGGACCGACTCGCCGATGGCGCGCAGCCACTCGATCGCACGCTGGGCCGGTGCCCCGGCAGCCGATCCGCTCGGTGACCGCGTCCCGCTGCTCCCGCAGCGCCTTCAGGCGGGCGAGGTAGGCGTCGTCGCCCAGGGTCGCCGGCTGCGTGCTCGAGGGCGAGCTCGCGCATCTGGCGGTCGATCCGGGCCCGGTCGATCTCGACCGGGCGCCGGCGTCGACCCGAGGACCGCGACCACCGAGGCGATCGTGTCGTCGTCGAGCGCGATGCCGGCGACCTGCGCCAGCACCGGCCCCTCCCAGGTCGCGTCGCCGAGCCGCGCCTTGCGGCCCCAGGCCCCGCACGGGTTCACGTGGAGCTTGCGGTGGCGACCATCGCCGAACGTCCCGTCATTGCGGATGCGGAGGCCGCACACGCACTCGAGGAGACCGCCCAGGAGGTCGACGCGGTCGTGGCGCTTCACTCCACCGCCCCGAGTCTTGGCTCGCCGGACGTCCTCCACCCGCGCCCACAGCGCGTCGGAGACGGGCGGGTTGCTCCGCCACGGCGCCGGTCGGCGCGTCTCCCGCTCGCTCCGGCGGTGCCTGCGGATCCAGCCGTTGTACAGCGGGTTCATCAGGATCATCCGGATCCTGGTCTCGGCCAATCCGGTCTCTTCGGCGAGGTCCTTGGCGCTGACGTTGCCCAGCGCATAGCGCTCGAACAGGCCGACGGCGGTCCCGATGGTCGCGGGGTCGATCTCGAGCGTGTGCGGCGGCTCGGGCAGGCGGCGGAACCCGAGCCCCGCGTGCCCGCCCGGGTCGTCGCGATGGTCGAACTTCGCGGCGTAGCCGTCCGTGATCCGCTCCGAGAGGCGCCGGCTGTACTTCTCCGCCCCGGCGGCCTCGCTGATCAGCTCGTCCCAGTCGTGCGGGTCGCTGGACAAGATCCGCCGATCGCACATGACGAGCGCCACCCCGGCCGGGTGGAGGCCGTCCTCCAGGAGCTCGAGCGTCCGTCGCAGGTTCCGCTGCCAGCGATCGGAGTACCCGGCGAGCAGCAGGTCGAACGCGCCGGCGCGAGCCTCGGCGAGCATCTCGGTCATCGTCGCCGAGCGCCACACGGTCGTGCCGCTATGGGCCACCTGGAACACGAGCCCCGTGTCGACGAGTCCGTGGCGGTCGATGACGCGGTCCTGCTGCTCGCGCTGGCTCGTCGGGCCCGTAGTGGTCGTACTGGCCAGCCGTCGACTCGCGGATCCAGCGGGCGACCCGCGGCCGCGGATGTCGTCGAGCGAGCGGGGCAGGCGACGGACGGTGCGGCCTCCTTCATGCCGCCTCGGCCTCGCGCGTCGGCTTCATGGCGACCACATTCGCTCTGTTCCGCGCCGCAGCCAAGCGTTCCCGGCGCATCTGGTCGGGACCGTCCGGATACCGGCGGTACGGGCCTCACGGTGCGGACGCCAGGGCGGCGACGAGCGGATCCGCGTCCGGCGCGGCGCGGGCCTGGCCTGCCATCAGCGCGAACAACCGCGAGAACCGCGAGAACCACACAGGGGTCGCGCGCAGACCCCTACGCGGCTGCGCCAAGCCAATAACCACGTAAACCGCACAGCTTCCATGCAGCCCTAGACCCCCTTCGCCTGCGCGGGCGCCAGCGCGGTTGTCGTGGTTGTTGTGGTTGTTCCGGCCAGCCGGAGCACCGTCGCCGGCCGCTTCGAGGTGGCGAGCCGCGTCTTCGTCCGCTCGGCGATCCCGAGCGACTCCAGGAGCGCGACGGCGGACTCGAGCTCGGCGGCGCTCCGGACGCCCAGCGCCCGCTTCGCGTCCTCCCACTTGAGCGGCCCGTCGGCGAGCTGCGCCCGCAGCGCGTCGGCGTGGCGGTCGCCGGTCGAGGTGCCGAAGACGCTCGCCGACGGATCGCACCGCGTAGTCCCACAGGGCGCGCGCGGCCCGCAGGTGCGGGACGTCGATGACCGGCGACCGGTCGAGCAGCGCGTACACGAGCGCGAGGCGGACGATCTGCGCCTCGGTCCGCGCGGTCATCGCAGCCAGCAGCCCCCAGGGTCGGTGCATCGTCAGCTCGAGGTACAGGTCCTCCCAGGCGTCGCGCGCGTCGGGCGACCAGGGCACCTCGCCCGGTGCCTGGGCCTCGGCGATCGCCGCGCCGACGGCCTCGAACAGCGCGGGGTCGACGTGCTCGACGGGCGACGCCGGGAAGGGCACGAGGCGCGTGCGCCGCACCGCGAGCCAGATGAAGCGGTTGCCGAAGCCGTTCGCGGCATCGGTGCCGCTGAGCTTCGCTCGCAGCTCGACCGGGGTCACGTGGGCCACGATGCCGACGTGGTGGCTGTGGACGATCGACTGCTCACGGGCGAGGATCCGGCCCATCGGGACGCCGTCCCAGGCGTCGCGGACCATCGGCGACAGCGTCGAGCCCTCCCGGCCCATGACCGTCAGCAGTCGGCCGAACTCGCTCTCCATGACGAGGGCCCGGGGCTCGCCCTGCTTCTCGTTCGCCTTGAGGTAGCCGACGAGCCCCTCGCCCGAGCCGAGGCCGGCGACGATGAGCTGGCTCCAGTCGGGGTACGTCCGGTTCATCACCTCGCGGGCGATCGAGCCCGCGGTGCCCTTGCGCCCGGTGCTGCTGTCGCCGACCAGGACGACGAACAGGTTCGGCGCCTGGGCGCTACCCTGGTAGATGAAGCGCAGGTTGCCCATGGTGGCGCCGACCGACGCGAGCAGCGTGCCGAGCACGCCGACCGGGTCGGCCTCAGTGTGCGGAGCGACGGCGCGCACGATCTCGCCGAGCGGCCCGTGGTAGACCGCGTCGTCGGGCGGCGCCGGCCAGGCGTCGGCCGCGGGCTCTGGCGGTGCGCTCGCGGCCGCGATCAGGATCGCGGCCTCGGCCGCCCGGTCCGGCCAGCGGCTCGCCCAGGCGCTCCGGCGTGTCCAGCCACGCCCGCTCGAAGCGGGACCTGATGCCGGGCTCCGAGAGCGGCTCCGCGAACGCGGGGCGCAAGCACAGCGAGCACGCCCGCCCAGATCTCGTCCTTGGCGAGGCCGCGCATGTAGCGGCTCGCGATGTAGTCGCGGATCGCGTCGTAGCGGGCGCCGGTGTAGCCGCGCTCGGGCAGCTCGTACCCGCCGGTGGCGGTGATCGCGTCGTCGTCCGCCGCCTGCGGCTGCGACGGCAGCCTGCGCCCAGGCGTCGGGCAGGACTGCGCGATGTCGGTGCACGAGCTCGCGGGCTCGTACACGGCGCCCGAGGCATGGACGCGAGCGCGGCCCGATGACGTAGCCGGCTCCTGCGCCACTTCCCCAGCGGGTGACGTAGCCGAACAGCTGGCCGATCGGGTCGCGGCAGCTCGGCCGGCCAGCGCAGGAACACGTGCTGGCCATGCGCCGTGTTCGTCCGCAGCGTCGGCGGCAGCGCCCCGAGCCTGGCCTCGAGCTCGGCGAGCCGCTCCACCCCGTCGCCGTCGACGTCGAGCACGAACACGCCGTCCGGGCACACCAGGCCGTAGTTGGGCTCCGACCCGGCCGAGAGCAGGGTCCGGATGCGGTCGTGGTCGCGCGTGTGCTCGAGGAACCCCTGGCGGCCGATCGGGTGCTTGCCGGCGCTGGTGCAGGCGGCGCCCTTCGGGCACCGGCACGTCCCGTCGGCGTTGGCGCTCCAGACGCTGAACACCCCGAACCCCTGGTCCGCGAACCAGGTGGCGGCCCGGATGCGCGCCTCGACTGTCGGGCGCGGGACAACGTGCGCCGTCATGGCGGGCGAGGTCACCGCTCGCGGGCGGGATCGGCGAGATACGCCTCGAGGTCCACCGGCCGGACGCGCACGGCCCGGCCGATGCGCACCGAGCGCAGCACGCCAGAGTCGATGAGCTTCCAGGCCATCGATCGACTCACCGACAGCCGCTCGGCGATCTGCGCGACGCGGAGCAGCCGGCCGCTGTCCCCGTCCACCGCGTCCATGGGCTTCCCTTGCGTTGACACTTGTGGCATCCTCCGTGTCATCGCGTCTATCCACATTGATGGTGACGCTCAGGACAGTCTAGAGGCGCTGTATGTCCACGGCAACAGCGAATGTATCGATGACATCGCCCGAGGGTGTTTGGCCGTGACGCTTCGTCCCCGCTTCGCCGGCGACGGCCGCCTGCGACTTCCTGCGGACCTGCGGGTCCTCGCCCGCAACACCGACCTCGCGAATCGCGGCGATGTCATCGGCGACTTCGCCGACGCCGGGTACGACCCGTTTGGGCGCGTGGCGAGCGATCTCCTTCTGGCTGAGGAGTTCGCACGGGTCGATCTCAGCGACCACAAGGCCGCGGGGCCGTGGTACCGGGAACACGGGGTGCTTGACCTGGCGCACTTCTTCACCGAGGACAGCTTCGCGGTGAGCCACCACGTGCGCGAGGACCCGGGCTTCCACGATGCCCTTTCCGATGTGCTCCGCCAGCAGGAGAACGTGCGCTGGCACCTTGCGGCCCTGGTTCGCCTGAGCGACGAGCGCGAGCGAGCCGAGCCGCCGCGCCCGGGCTGGGCGCCACACGCGGGATGGGACCCGAGCTGGGCGCAGCCGGCCCTGCAGGATCCCGAGGGCAGTGTGCTCTGGCTGGGCGGGTCCTCGAACGTCGCGATGACGACCGCGCCGGACGGCGTCCCGATCCTGTGGGTCCCGGCCAGCGGCTGGTACGACGTGTGGGACGACTACGACGTGGAGAGCGGACCGCCATCCGGACGGTGGAGCACCGGGCGGCTCAGCGCCGACTGGTGGGGCCTCGTCGAGGTCGAGCGCCGACTGCTGGAGCCGTACGTCCGTCGGGCGGCCGAGTACGAGGTCGAGATCCGGCGGGCGGGCTTCGAGCGCGACCTCTCACGGCAGGGGGTGAGCCTGGAGGACCACTTCCCCGGCCCGCTCGTCGTCCACGAACGCCGCTGGTGGAGCTCGCTGCTCGCACCGGTCTACCTGCAGTTGCTCGAGGCTCTGCGTCGGGTGACCGAGGGTCAGCGCGGTGCCGGGCTCTGCCGGGAGTGCGGCCAGCCGTTCCTCACGCTCGACGCGCGGCGTTCGAGCTTCTGCACGGACCGCGAGCGGTTCCGGTTCTCGCAGCGGGAGCGACGAAAGCGGCTCAGCGCCCCCGCTAGACTCGCCTGACCGACACAAGTGGGGAGCTGACTTGGCACGATCTCGGACGGCTGGCACTCGCGAGACCGGCGCGAACCTCGGCTTCGAGGCGAAGCTCTGGCAGGCGGCGGACGCCCTGCGCAACAACATGGACGCCGCCGAGTACAAGCACGTCGTCCTCGGCCTGATCTTCCTCAAGTACATCAGTGACGCCTTTGAGGCCAAGCACGCCGAGCTCGAGGCCGATCAGGCGCACGGCGCGGACCCCGAGGACCCCGACGAGTACCGGGCCGCCACGATCTTCTGGGTGCCCAAAGAAGCCCGCTGGTCAGCCCTCAAGGCCGCGGCGCCGCAGCCGACGATCGGCACGCTTGTCGACGACGCGATGGCCGCCATCGAACGCGACAACCCCTCACTCAAGGGCGTGCTGCCCAAGGACTACGCGCGGCCCGGCCTCGACAAGGCGCGCCTCGGCCAGCTCATCAACCTCGTCTCGGACATCGCCCTCGGCGCGCCGGCCGATCGGGCCAAGGACACCCTTGGGCGCGTCTACGAGTACTTCCTGGCCCAGTTCGCGTCCGCCGAGGGCAAGCAGAGCGGCCAGTTCTACACGCCGCGTCACGTCGTCCGCGTACTGGTCGAGATGCTCGCCCCGTACAGGGGCCGCGTCTACGACCCGTGCTGCGGCAGCGGCGGCATGTTCGTCCAGAGCGAGCGGTTCATCGAGGCCCACGCCGGGCGCATCGGCGACATCAGCATCTACGGCCAGGAGTCGAACTACACCACCTGGCGCCTCGCGAAGATGAACCTCGCCATCCGCGGGATCGACGCCCAGATCGCCCACGGCGACACGTTCCACAACGACCGCCACCCCGACCTCAAGGCCGACTACGTCCTCGCCAACCCGCCGTTCAACGACTCTGACTGGCGGGGCGACCTTCTGAAGGACGACCGCCGCTGGGCCTACGGCGTGCCTCCGACCGGCAACGCCAACTTCGCCTGGGTCCAGCACTTCATCAGCCACCTCGCGCCGACCGGGACCGCGGGTTTCGTCCTGGCCAACGGGTCCATGTCCTCCGCCCAGTCGGGCGAAGGAGAGATCCGGAAGAACATCGTCGAGGCCGACCTCGTCGACTGCATGGTCGCGCTACCGGGCCAGCTCTTCTACTCCACCCAGATCCCGGTCTGCCTCTGGTTCCTCGCCCGCGACAAGCGCAACGGCCAGTTTCGCGACCGGCGGGGCGAGACGCTGTTCATCGACGCCCGCAACCTCGGCTCGCTGGTCGACCGAACCCACCGCGAGCTGAGCGACGACGAAATCGCCAGGATTGCCAGCACCTACCACGCCTGGCGCGGCGACCCCGGCGCTGCCGAATACGCGGACGAGCCGGGCTTCTGCCACTCGGCGACGCTCGATGTGATCCGGAGTCACGACCACGTCCTCACGCCCGGCCGCTACGTCGGCGCGGCCGACGCCGAGGACGACGACGAGCCGTTCGAGAACAAGATGAGCCGGCTGGCGGCGACACTCCGGGGGCAGCGCGCCGAGGGAGAAAGGCTGGACGACCTGATCGAGGCGAACCTCCGGAGGCTCGGCCTCGGTGGGTGAGTGGTCGACGGTTCCGTTTGCCGAAGCCATCGACTTCCAAGAGGGGCCTGGGATCATGGCCGCCGACTTCCGCGATCGCGGTGTGCCACTCATTCGGTTGGCCGGTCTTGAGCGCGGTGGCACCGTGCTTGCCGGCTGCAACTACCTCGACCCATCGACAGTGGCGAAGCGATGGGCTCACTTCGCCTTGCGTGAGGGCGACATCCTTCTGAGTTCCTCAGCCTCGCTCGGGCGCATCGCTGTTGTGGGCGCGGAAGCCGTGGGCGCCATCCCTTACACGGGGATCATCCGCATGCGGCCCCGCGACGAGCGGGTCCATGCGCCGTTCATCCGATACCTCCTCGAGGCGCCTGACTTCCAAAGGCAAGCGGAGATCGCCGGCGTCGGCAGCGTCATGCGGCATTTCGGGCCGATGCACCTGCGGCACATGACTGTGACCCTGCCTCCACTGGACGCTCAGCGCCGGATCGCGGAGATCTTGGGCGCCATCGATGAAAAGATCGACCTAGGTCGTCGGAGGAGCGAGACTCTCGAGGCGGTTGCACGAGCGCTCTTCAGGTCCTGGTTCGTGGATTTCCATGCGACCGGTACAACTCGTCCAGATGCTTGGGGCGACGGCACGCTCGCTGATCTCGCCGATCTCAATCCCGAGGTCTGGCAAAGTCGTGATCGGCCGTCTGTCCTTCGCTACGTGGACCTATCCGGTACGAAGTGGGGAAGGATTGGGGCGGTCACCGACTACCCGGCTGATCAGGCGCCGAGCCGAGCGCAGCGGATCCTTCGGGCTGGAGACACGGTGGTCGGCACCGTTCGCCCTGGGAACGGCTCGTACGCGCTGGTGACGCGGGACGGGATGACCGGAAGCACCGGATTCGCACAGCTGCGGCCCAAGCGGCGTCGGGATGCCGCCTTCGTTTATCTGGCGGCCACCGCACGCGAGAACATAGACGCGCTCGCGCACCTTGCCGACGGCGGGGCCTATCCCGCTGTCCGACCCCATGTAGTCGCCGCTACACCGGTCGTCATGCCCGATGACGGGACGCTTCAGGCGTTTTCCGTGGCCGTAACTCCGTTTCTCCAGCGTGCGGCCCTAGCGATGGATGAGTCCGAGACCCTAGGCACCATGCGGGACACCCTGCTGCCCCGCCTCCTCTCGGGCGACTTCGAAGCCGCCTAAGGGCCACCGAATGTTGTTCGAGGAGATGCCCCAGGAATTCGCGGCCGCCGATGTCGAGCTGGCCGTGTCTCTGGCGAGTGAGGTAGAGGAGCACGAACTGGGCGACCTGCGGACGCTGGGGACAGCTCTCGTCGCTCGCGGTGATGCGGAGCGGGCCAGCCGCGACACCGTCGGCATCTTGGTCATCGTTGACGGCTTGATCTGTCAGCTGCACCTCCACGACGTCGCACCAGAGCACTGGGGCGGCGTACCACTGGGGCCGATGCTCGAAATGGACGGGAGCGCGTTCCCGCCCTACGTCAAGTCGTTCCCAACCAACGTGTTCGGCTACCTCGAGGGTCGGGCGAGGGCCACGAAGCGCGTCGATGCCCGCGCCCGCTACAGCGACTTCCTCTGGTGCCGTCGCCGAACCTACCCCGATGCCCAGACTGCGATTCAGGCGTACCGCACGGCAGGGCTCGGATCGAACCCGGACGACGCCGTGCAACACGTGACGGCTGCGCGGTACCTCGCGCGCGCCGCGGAGTTGTCGATCACGCTGAACCTCGAGCGAGCGGCGACCGCGGACGTGCTCTTGGCCAAGGTGAAGTCCGCGATAGACGAGCCGGGGGAGGCTTCGTCTGGTCGCTGGCACACGCACTTGGGCGACTGGCGCAGGAGCGCCCGGACGAGCTCGGTCACGCCACCGTTCTGGCGCTGATCGAGGCCGCTGACAAAGCAGGAGACAACTCCCATCGCCAGAAGACGCTCTTGGAATCTGCCGAGGCGATAGCCACGGCGCTCGGCCGGGGGATCTCGCTGTGCGTGCGCGCAAGCCTCTACGCCGAGGCGTGTGAGCGCGAAGCCGACGCGAGGGTCGCCGACGGCTGGATCGTGCAGGTTGCGCTCGTGCGAGACGCCATCCAGGCGTATGAGCGAGTCGGCAACGGTCCTGCCGTCCAGCGGCTGAAGGACCGGTTGGCGACTGCGGTAATCCGCTCCGAGGACGAGCTGCACGAGATCGGGGCTGAGGTGACCATCTCGAATGAGGTGTTCCGGGAGGCTCACGATGAGGCCGTCGAGCGGATTGCGAAGGACGGTGGCGGCCTCCTGCGACTGCCACTCATCCTCGGCACCTGGCCGCACTGGAGCGCGGTCAAGGGTCGGTTCGAGGCCGCAAAGCAGGAGCACCCCCTTCAGTGGTTCGGGTCGCGCTTCACGATCGAGACCGAAGGCCGCATCTCGTCGCCGCCGCGGGACGACGCCGAGCGCGACGAGGCGTATCTGCTCGACTTCCTGAGTCACGAGGTGCAGATGAACGCCGCCCTGGCAATGCACCTCATCGGCATGCTCCGGGAGAGTGGGACGTGGTCGGCAGATGCGGTCGTCACCGCAATTCAGACTGGTGACGCGCGCCTGGCCGCTGGCGCCACTTCGGGGGTCCGCGCGTACGAGGATGGCGACTACTGGACGGCAGTTCACGTGCTGGTGCCGCAGTTCGAGAGGGGCATCCGCAAGATCGGGATCGGCCTCAGTGCGAACGTCCGGCGACTCGTGGAGGACCAGGGACTCCAGGTCGCTACGCTGGGCGTCCTCCTCGAGGACGCCGCGGTGGTCGGGTTCCTCGGGGAGGAGACGAGCCGGACGCTCGACGGCGTGTTCACGGAACCACGTGGATTGAACATCCGCAACAACACGGCCCACGGTTTGCTTGATCAAACCCAGGACCACGGACCGAAGGCATATCTCGCCTTGATGGCTGTCCTCACGGCCGCGTTCGGGCTGTACTTGCTGGGTCGCGGCGGAGGCGCTGGCTCGACCGCCCCATCGCCAGACCCTGCGCCCGTAAGCTGACTCCGGTCAGTCGCGCTGTCGCAAGCCACCGGGATGACGGCTGCACCCACTTGTCGTCACCAGCGCGGCTCTTGACATCTTCACTGGCTGGGCTATCTTCACCGTCACTGTGAAGAACATCCAAGTGGTGAAGAACAGGACTCTGGACCCTTGGGCCATCGCGGCTCTCCGCCAGGTTCCGGGAACGCAGGGAGTGGAGGTCGCTCCCGAAGGGTCGGGCGCGGACCTTGTGCTGCGCGTTGCCGGCCTTCGTCGGCTTGTCTTTGTCGAGTTGAAACGGCACGCCGATGCCGCCACGGCACACGCACTCGGTGCAAGTGTCCCGGCAAGAGAGCGCAGTAGGTGGCTCCTCGCGGCGGAGACCACCACCGCCGGAGCGCGCGACGCGCTTGCGGCGCAAGGCATCGGCTACGTAGATGCTGCCGGCAACGCCAAGATCGAGATGCCCGGTCTCATCGTGCGGACGGGCGCCTTCAGCGCGGGTGCCGTCATCGCGGCGCCGAAGGCGCCTCCCGTCCCTACGCGACTCGCCGGCAAGGCCGGCCTCGTGGCGCAGGCACTGCTCTTGGACCGGGATCGGGCGTGGCGGGTCGGCGACCTTGCCGATGTCGCCGACGTGTCCGATGGGCTTGCGCACCGGGTGCTGGCCCGGCTCGAGAAAGCTGGCGTCGTGGCCTCCGAGGGCCGCGGGCCGGCGAAGACCCGCCGCGTCACGTCGCCGGCCGCTCTGCTCGACCTCTGGGCAGAGGAGGATGTCGAGCGCAGGGTTCGACAGACAGCTGCGTACCTGCTTGGGCGACCAGGAGGTGACCTTAGCGCGCTTGCGTCAGAGCGCCTCACGTCGGCGCGAATTGCCCACGCGGTAACCGGGGTGGCGGCCGCAGCAGTGGTCGCCCCAGTCCTGACGTCCATTCCTGTCGTACAACTCCGGGTCACGGGGTTGGTGGATACATCGACCGTGATCAAGGCGCTGGACGCACGGCCGGCCGAAGAGGGGTTCAACCTCGTGCTGGTCCAGGCCGATGGTGACCTCGGGCTCAAGTTCCGCCGCATGGTCCACGGTCGTTGGGTGGCTGCTGCGACGCGCATCTACCTCGATGCCCTCCGCGATCCGCGGCGTGGGCGGGAGCAGGCCGACGAGTTCCGTCGCGTGGTCCTGGGCATCTGACGATGACGCCGGCGGGGGACTACCAGAACGACATCACGGTGCTCTGTGAGCGAGCCCTCGTGACAGTCATCGGCCATGCGGGGTTCTGGGCGCCAAACCTCTACCTCGTGGGTGGGCTCGTGCCCCGGTACCTTGCCGCCTCGAACCCAGGCGCCGGCGGCCACGTCGGCTCTCGAGACGTCGACCTGGCTGTGGTTCTCGCCATTGACCCAGCCGCAGCCGAGTCGTACGAGACCTTGTACCTGAACCTCATCGAGTCCGGGTTCGATCAGGCGCCGCTCGAGGACGATCCCGACTTCCGATGGCGCCGGACGGTGAGCGGCCACAGCATCGTCCTCGAGTTCCTCGGCGAGAGTGGTGACGTGGACCCCGGCAGGAGCTTCCGCCCCAAGTCTCACGCCGGGTCCAAGTTCCAGGCTTTCAACGTCCCGGGCGTTCATCTGCTGGCCCTGGACCACAAGATCGTCGAGATCGAGGCCGAGCGTCTCGACGGGGGGCGTGCCAAGGTCAGCGTGCGCATTGCAGGACTCACCACGTTTGTGGCCCTGAAGGTCCGCGCCTACCGAGACCGGAGCAGTGCGAAGGACGCCTACGACCTGATCTTCGTGCTCTTGAATCACCCAGCCGGGCCCTCGGGGGCTGGAAGCGAGATGGCACGGAGCGCAGTCGCCAAGGATGCCTTCGTGCTGGAGTCGCTGGATCTGCTTCGCGAGCGGTTCTCTCATACGGCCAATGACGGCCCGTTCGACTACGCCGGATTCCTCGCGCCGCCGGGCGAGCCTGAGGCACGTGCCCGCCTTGCCTCCGAGGCGGTCGAGACGGTGAGGATCACGCTGGCGGCGTTTGACACAGACCGGGTGAGCGGGGCGTGAGCTCGACTGCATTCACCGAGTCGATCGTCGAGGAGGCGGCGCTCGCCGTCCTCGGGCGGCTGGGCTGGGCGGTCCTCCACGGCCCGGAGATCGCCGTCGGGACGGTGGCCGCGGAGCGGTCGGACCCGGGGTACCGCGACGTCGTCCTGGCGCGGCGGCTGCAGGCCGCGCTCGCGCGGCTCAACCCCGGGCTGCCCGCGAGCGCGGTCGAGGACGCCCTCCGCAAGCTGACCCGGGTTGCCGGGC
>CAVQSY010000075.1:0-11562 GCA_963716025.1 uncultured Chloroflexia bacterium | reverse complement strand
CGAAGACGAGCACCTCCTCGTGATCGACAAGCCGGCCGGACTCGTCATCCACCCTGCGGCGGGCAATCCCGACGGCACGCTGGTCAACGCCCTGTTGCACCACTGCCACGACCTGTCGGGGATCGGCGGCGTCGAGCGACCTGGAATCGTCCATCGTCTCGACCGGGACACCACCGGCCTGTTGGTGGTGGCGAAGCACGACCGGGCGCACCTCGCCCTGTCGCTCGCCTTTCGTCGCCGCAACGTCGCCAAGACCTACCTCGCCGTCTGTTACGGCACGCCACGCGACCGCAACGGCGTCGTCGACGCCCCCATCGCCCGCCACTCCCGGGATCGCCAGCGCATGGCCGTGGTGGCCTCGGGACGCCCCTCCCGCACCCTCTGGGAGGTTCGCGAGGGCTTCACCGGGGCGACCCTACTCGCCTGCCGGCTGGTCACCGGTCGAACCCATCAGATCCGCGTCCACCTCGCGCACATCGGCCACGCCCTGGTGGGAGATCCGCTGTACGCCGGTCGCCAGTGGCGCTCGATCCTCGATCCGCGCTCGCAGGCCACCTGCCGCGACTTCCCGCGCCAGGCCCTGCACGCCTGGCGGCTGACCTTCGACCACCCGATCAGCGGCGATGAGGTCTCCTTCGAAGCCTCCCCCCCCCCGATCTCGAGAACCTCCTGGCGGGACTCCGCGCTCGCTAGCGTCCCCCATTCGCCGCATTCTCCGCCGTTTTCTCGCCGGGGCGGATCAAGAAGTCGCGCCGAGCCGGAGCGCGGTACGGGCAGCGGCGGCGGAGGGCCACCGGCCGTCGGGATCCGGAGAGGTCAGGCGGTCGAGGAAGAGCACGAACCACTCCGGGCAGTCGGGTCGTAGGCTGCGCAGGTCCTCGGTCGCGGAGCCGCCCTGGCCCGGCTCGGGGCGCGAAGCGGTCAACGCCTGGATCAGCGCCACACCCAGCGAGTAGAGGTCCGAGGCCGGCTGCGCAGCGGTGCCAGCCGTCTGCTCCGGAGCCATGTAGCGGAGCGTTCCGACGGCGCCGATCGCCGCCCCTGGAAGCGGCAGCTGCTCGACGTGCCGGACCAGGCCGAGATCGGTGAGCTTGAGGTCGTCCGCCGCGTCGAGAAGCAGGTTCGCGGGCGAGACGTCGCCGTGAACGAGACGCTGGTCGTGCAGCAGCGACAGGGCTTCGAGCCCCTGGTCGGCCCAGCGGACGACCTGGGCGAGCCGCTGCTTCCCTTCCAGGGCGATCCGCCGCGACAGGGTGCCTCCGGACGCGTACTCGAGCACGAGGATCCGCTGCGACCCGAGGTCGAGCACCTCGAGCAGGCGCACCAGCCGCGGATGGTCGAGCCGCGCTCCGAGCCGGACCTCGCGCAGCCAGCGCAGGTCGTCCTCGAGTCGGACGGACGGGCGAACCACCTTGAGCGCGACGTGCTCGCCACGCTCGAGGTCGGCAGCGAGCCAGACCGTCGCCTGCCCTCCCGAGCCGAGCTCGGCCGAGCACCTGCCAGCGAGACGGCAGCAGCGCTCGCCATGCCTCCAGCGGCCGTTGCACGGTCGGCAGCACGAGGCCCTCGGGGACTGCCGCTGTGAGGGTGTGCAGCAGCTCCTCACCGGTCCGGCCGCGGCCGATCACCTCGACCAGGTCCTCGACGGTGTCGACGTCCTGCAGCACCTCGAGCTCAGCCCAACGCAACCCGTGTCGACGAATGAGCCTTCGCGTCGCCGCCAACGTGCGTCGGTCCGACCACGGCACGCCGGTGAACAGGTCAGCGCCTGGTAGCTGCTGACCGATCAGCCAGTCAGCCGCCGTCACGCGCCGGTCCGAGCACCACCGGCACGCTATTCAGGGCCGCTCCGGCGGCCTCGAGGTCGACCACGCGGAGCTCAGGACCGTCGGACCCGATGACCACGGCCGCCTCGCATCCTTCGGAGCACCGCCGCTCGAATGCGTCCAACAGCCGAGCGTCGAGGTCGCCATCGCACTGCGACTCGACCTGAACGCCGAGCCCCAGGCGCCACTCGGATCGGGGTGGCTCCGCGAGGGACAGCACCACCTCCCACCCCGGAACGGCGCGGGCGACCGCCACGGTGTGCTCGAGCAGAGCCCGCGACACCCCGGCGGCGGTCCGCGTCCCCACCGCCCGCGCGAGGCGCGACTTGGTGCGTCCGGCGATCGGTTCCCGGGCGAAGATCGTCAGCGTCCGTTTCACCGAGAAACACCGTACCATCGCGCCAGCCGCTCGGGGGAGACTCCGAACCGGTAGAGCGGTGGCAGACAGAGCAACATCATCCGTGACAGTAGTCGCCGTCGTTCGAACCGCCGAGCCGTGGTCGCGCATTCCAGAGGGATTCTCACAATCCGACCCACCCGCCGGCAGGCGGACGCGAGAGCCACGTCCTCCATCAGGGCTGTCCGGGGAAGCCGCCCACCCGGTCGTACACGTCACGACGCAGGCCGAACCCCTGGTCGCCGTAGGGCAGACGATTGGAGCGCGAGCGCAGGTCCAGCGCGCGCAATGCCAGCGGCTGCGGACTCACCGTGTCTTCGCCCGTCCGCTCGGTGCGCAACCAGAAACAGGCCAACGCCACCCGTGGGTCGACGAGGCTGTCCTCGAGCGCCGGCCGCCATCCTGCCGGTAGGCGGCAGTCAGCGTGCACGAAGAGCAGCAGCGCCGCCCGGCTCGCCTGAGCACCGCGAGCGAGCTGCGCTCCCCGGCCGCGGCCGCCGCTGACAATGCGTGGTCGGTTCGGATGGCCGACGGCGAGCTCGACGGTACGGTCGCGGCTGCCGCCGTCGCTCACCACCACCTCCACCTCCGGATCGACGCCGACGGCATCGAGGCAGGCGTCGATTGCCAGCTCCTCGTCGAGGGTCGGAATCGTCACCGACACCTGCGGTCTCTCGGAATCTCCCGATCGTCAGGAGGATGATACCCACAGTGCGCGGCTATCATGCCTCGAGGAGGTGCGCTGCCGATGCTCGAGATCGCAACCATCGAACAGATTCCGCCCGAGGGGGTCCGCTTCCGCTACAAGGACGGGCCATTCGAAGAGGATGGCATCCTTCTGCGCGTCGGCGAAAACGGCGTGGTTGCCTTCAAGAACGAGTGTCGCCACCTGCCGATGCCGCTCGACGACCGCGAGCCGGGCCAGATCTGGGACGACCGGCGCGCCCACCTGTTGTGCGCGGCCCACGGTGCACTCTACCGACCCGACGACGGTTACTGCGTCAGCGGCCCCTGCGAAGGCTCCCACCTGCGGTCCCTGCCGGTTTCCGTGGTTGAGGGTCGCGTGCTGCTCGACGAGTCGAAGCTCGGGGGGTTCTTCAACGTCTGAGCACCGCTCCAGGGGTCACAGCGAGCGCACGAACTCCTCCATCAGCTCGAAGGCCTCGCGGATCGAGCGCACGCTCCACAGCAGCGGCTGGTAGGTCGTGATCGGGTAGGCGGTGTCCTTGGCCTGCCAGGGATCGAACCGCCGGATCTCGACCGCACCGCTGAGCGCGTGCTCGAGCTCACCGAAGCTCGACAGCAGTCCGGCGCCGTAGGCCCGCAGCCCGTCACCCTCGTCCAGCACCCCGTACTCGATCGTGAACCAGTACAGCGTCGCCAGCTGCTGCACCTGCTCGTCGCTCGCCTTCAGCGATCCTTCCCCGATCTTCCGCGAGAGGTCCGCGAACTCGGGGATGCCGAGCATCGGGGCGTGCCCCATCAGCTCGTGCACGATGTCCGGCTCCGGCGTGTACAGCGGCTGGCTGTGGTGGCGGATGTACTGGGTCGAGCAGAACGTGCGCCGCGAAAGCGCACCGAGAAACTCGCGCGCCGAAACCAGGCCGGAAACCGGGTGCAGGCGGAAGCCGGTCCGCTCGGTGAGGAACCCACTGACCTCGGCGAGCTGCGGAATGCGGTCCCTCCTGTAGCCCATGGCGTCGATCACCGCCACGAACTCCCGGCAGGCGTGGGTCGGATAGAGGACGACAGGCGGTCGAAAGCCGTCGACCAGGTCGTGACCTCCGTCCCCGTGTACTCGACAAGGGCTGGAGGACTGGCGCTGTCCAGGGGCGGTGCGAGCCGCGCGATCTCGTCGCGGCGCTGCCGGTACACCGGGTCGTGGAACCCGGGGTGGTCCGCGTCGAGCTCGACGATGTGTCCTGCCATGAGACTCCTCCAGCCGATGGATGCGCACGGCACTATGCCACGGCGCTCGCGACGGGGTGCAAGGAGGACACGCGGGTTAGACTGCTCCCCCAGTGCCTGTCACCTCGGGTGTTAATCGGGACGGGGGAGGATCGTTCGATGGGTGACGAGGAAAACATGGAGGAAGGCGTGGAAGCCGCACTGTCACCGACACCGCCCGTCACCGCCGCTCTCGACTGGCTGGAGCCGATCTACCGCGAGCACTCGACGACGGTGCTGCACGCCGCCTTCCGCATCACCGGCAACGCCGACGATGCGGAAGACGTGCTGCACACCGTCTTCCTGCGCCTGGCCAACCGCAGCCATCCACCCGACCTCTCCGGCGGCGCCGGTCCCTACCTGCGGCGGGCGGCGACCAACGCCGCGCTCGACCTCGTGACCTCGATGCGGGTACGGACCTCCACGGCCCTGGACGACGATCGCGATCACCTCGCCACCGATCCCTCACCCCGACCGGACCATGCGCGCTTCGCCGCCGACATTCGGCAGCGGTTGCTCAAGGCGCTCACCGGGCTCAACCGACGAAACGCCGAGATGTTCGTGCTGCGCTACCTGGAAGACCTCGACAATCACGCGATCGCGGAGCAGATGGAGACCTCGGCGGGAACCGTCGCGGTGACCCTGCACCGCATCCGCGACCCGCCTCAAGGAAGACCTCGCCGACCTGCTCGGAGGAATGCAATGACTGATCGCGACCATGACCTCGACACCACCCTCGACCGCGCTCTGGACACCGTCCGCCGCGACGTACCCGACGAGCTGGTGACGGCACGAGCCGTCGATCGCGTGTGGCAGCGCCTCATGGCCGAGACCCCGCTGACCGGATGCGCCGACTTCCGCGCGCTCTTGCCCGACCTGATCGCCGGCCGGCTCGCCCCGGCCCGCGCGCTGCTGGTCGAGGACCACACCCGGGAGTGTCTGGCTTGCCGACGTGAGCTGATCGCCCTGCGCACCGGTCGGGTCGCAACCTCGCCACCCCGTCCGCAGGTCCTTCGGGTCCCACCTGGTTGCTCCGCGCCGCCGCTGCGGTGGCCGCGGTCGGCCTCGGCTGGGGTGCCTTCGACCTCACCACGAACCGTCTGGCGGAGAGCCGCATGACCGCCACGGTGGTGGATGGCAGCCTGCAGCTCGTTGCCGACGGCCAGGTCGGCGACCTCGCCGTCGGCAACGTGGTCAGGGCGCGCCAGGTGCTGCGCACGCCAAAGGACTCCACCGCCTACCTGCGCCTCGCCGACGGGTCGACCGTGGAGATCGCCGAGCGCAGCGAGGTGACGTTGCGGGCCGCCCTGGCGACAACGGATCCTTCTCGCGCGGGGCAACATGATCGTCCACGCCGCACCACAGCACGACGGCCGTCTGCTGGTCGACGACCGACGACTGCACGGTCGCGGTCAAGGGCACGATCTTCGCCGTCGACCATGGCCTCAAGGGATCCCGGGTGTCGGTCGTCGAAGGTCGCGTCGAGGTCGCCCAGAGCGGCCGCCGCGACCTGCTCGAGCCTGGCGACCAGGTGACGACTGACGACCGCCTGCGGATGCGGCCGGTCGCCGAGGAGATCGCCTGGAGCCGTGACGCCGAGGCCCACCTCGCCCTGCTCACCGAGCTCACCTCACTGCGCCGCGAAGTGACGGCAGCGCTCGAGACCGCGCCACTGCGCACCTCGACCCGCCTGCTCGACCTGTCACCCTCGGACACGCTGCTCTACGCCGGCGTGCCGAACCTCACGGAAGGCCTCGACGCCGCCCGGGACGCTCTCCGCGAACGCCTGGCGACCAGTCCGGTCCTGGCCGAGTGGTGGCAGGAGCAGGTCGCCAACCAGGGTATCGACACCGAGATCGACGAGGTCCTGGATCGGCTGCGGCCCCTGGGCCAGGCCCTCGGCGCCGAGATCGCCATCGCCCTTCCGGCCTCCGCCCTCGACGGCGCTGGCACACCCCTGGTGCTCGCCGAGCTCGCGGATGCCGCCACGTTCCGCTCCCTGCTCGAGGCCGAGATCGCCCAGCACCAGACCTCCGGTGAAGGTGGAACCGTCGCCATCGTCGACGCGTCGACCGGCTTTGCCGCACCTGATGCCGCGGTTCTGATCTGGATCGCTGACGACCTCGTGGCCGCGGCCCACGAACCTGCCACCCTTCTCGCCCTGGCCGCGCGCCTCGATGGCACCGAGCCCGCTGACTTCAGCAACAGCGCGCTTCATGGGCGCCTCGCCGAGCAGTACGCCGCCGGCGCCTCGTGGCTGGTCGGCCTCGATCTCCAGTCGGTGCTCGCGCGCGCCGCGGACTCCGACGCCGACGACGACGCCGTGCTCGAGGCCCTCGGCATCACCGACGCCACCACCCTGGTGCTCGAGCGTCACCGGGTCGCCGAGACCGCCACCACCTCCGGGGAGCTCGGCTTCACCGGTCCCCGCCGAGGCCTCGCCGCCTGGCTCGCTGAGCCCGCCCCCATGGGCAGCCTCGCCTTCGTCTCCACCGACGCCACCTTCGCCGCTGCCGCGGTCACCCGCGACGCCGCCGACATGCTCGACGACCTGCTGCGGGTGGTCGCCGCCGACGACGCCTCGGCGCTCGACGAGCTCGACCGCTTCGAACAGGAGGCTGGCTTCGAGCTCCGCGCGGATCTCGCCGCTGCCCTCGGCGGCGAGGCGACCTTCGCGATCGACGGCCCGGTGCTGCCGGTGCCTTCGTGGAAGCTCGTGATCGAGGTCTACGACCCGGGGACGCTGGAGTCGACGCTGGCACGCGCCGTCGAGCGCGCCAACGAGGCCCTTGTCGCCGAGGGCCAGCCGGGGCTCACGATGACCACCGAGGCCGCCGGCGGAAGCCAGTTCACGACCATCACCCACCAGGGCAGCGGGGTCGACGATCGTCTACACCATGACGGAAGGCTATCTGGTCGCGGCACCCAGCCGAGCTCTGGTCGAGCGGGCACTGAGCGTCCGCGACTCGGGCCTCGGTCTCGCCGGCTCGGGGCGGCTGCGGGCGCTGCTCCCCGACAATGGCTTTTCCGACTGCTCGGCCTTGGTGTACCAGGATCTCGGAGCGCTGCTCGCCAGCCTGCCGGAGGCCGCCACCAACGCCCTGCCGCCCGAGGTTGCGAGCCTCGCCGCAGTCGGCGCCGAGCCTGGTGTGCTGTGCGCCTACGGCCTCGACGACCGGATCGCCTTCGCCGGCACCGGCGGCGGTCTGGCGGCTGCCGAGCCGCTCCTGGCGATGATCGGCCTCTCAGATCACGGCCGGCAGGTTGACGGATCCGGATCCGACGACGTCGCGCTATCATCCGCGGAATGAGCTCCCCCGCGGTTGCGAACTCACCGGCGGTGATCGCCCTCGATGGGCTGTCCGTCCAATTGGGCGGGCGGCCCGTCCTCATCAACCTGGAAGCGACCCTGTGCGGCCGGGCGATCGGCCTGCTCGGACCCAACGGTGCAGGCAAGACCACGCTGCTGCGCACCCTGCTCGGCTTCTACCGCCCGGCCGAAGGCGACGCGCACGGTGCTCGGCCGAGGGCTTCGGAGCGAGGGCAAGCGGATCCGGGACCTCGTCGGATACATGCCGGAGAGCGATGCCCACATCGGCCATCTGACGCGCGGTGCGCTTCGTGCGCATGATGGCCGAGCTCAGCGGACTGCCCCCGAAGCGGCGCTGGAGCGGGCGCACGAGGCGCTGTTCTACGTCGGTCTCGGCGAGGCCCGCTACCGCCAGATCGGCACCTTCTCGACCGGTATGAAGCAGATCGTCAAGCTCGCCCAGGCCCTCGTCCACGGTCCCGAGCTGTTGATGCTCGACGAACCGACCAATGGTCTCGATCCACCGGCGCGGCAGCGCATGCTCGACCTGGTGTGCGAGATCCGCGATCGCGGCGAGACCCGCGTGCTGCTGTCGTCGCACCTGCTCAAGGACGTCGAGACGGTCTGCGACGAGGTCATCATCCTCAAGCGCGGCCGCGTCGCCGCCGCTGCGCGATCTCGACGAGGAGCGGCGGGCCAACCGCGCCTTCGTCGAGCTCGAGCTCGGCGCCGACAGCCCGGAGCTCGTCGAGGATCTGCAGGAGCTCGGGTGCACGCTCGCGGTCTCGGACGGCCGCCGGCTCAAGGTCGTGATGCCCGAGGGCGTCACCACCCGCGATCTGCTCGCCGCCGCGGTGGCCCGCCAGGTGACCGTACGCCGCCTCGACTGCCAGCGGGACTCGCTGCAGGACCTCTTCCTGCGCGCCATGGAGGATCACGATGGCGGTGTATGAACGGACCTGGCGCCGCTGGACCGGACGCCAGACGCCGCTGAACATGCGCTTCGCGGTGATCACCCGCTACGCCCTCGGCGAGGCCTTCGCGTCCCGGCTCTTCACCGTGTTCTACATGCTCTGCACGTCTGCCGACGGTGGTCGGACTGTTCCTGATCTATCTCAGCCACAACGTGAAGCTTCTCCAGCAGCTGGGCCTGACCGAGGAGCTCATGGGGGGGCTCACCGTCGCCTTCTTCAGGGTGCTGTTCGGCTGGCAGGCGATTCCCGCCTTCTTCCTGGCGATCATGGTCGCGCCGGGGCTGGTGTCGCCCGACCTCAAGGACAACGCGCTGCAGCTCTACCTGAGCCGTCCCATCGACCGGCGCGCCTACGTGCTCGGCAAGATGGCGGTGCTCGGAATTCTGCTGTCGCCGGTGACCTGGATGGCCGGGCTCGCCGTGTTCCTGCTGCAGTCGGCGCTGGCCGGCGGAAGCTGGTGGCGGGACAATTTCCGGATCGGCGTCGCCTACGTCGTCGGCCATGTCGCCTGGATCCTGGTGATCTCGCTGCTGACCCTGGCGATCTCGGCCTGGGTGAAGTACAAGCCCGTGGCCCGGGCACGCTGTTCGGGCTGTTTTTCGTGCTGGGCGCTGTTTCGGCGGCCCTCAACGGCATCACCGGCACCCACTGGGGCGACCTGATCAACCTGCCCCGTGCGATGTTCGTGGTCACCATCGGTATCTTCGACCCCGAAGCTATTTCCGGGCTGCCGACTTCAGCCGCCTGGCTGTCGCTGGCCGGGACCTGCGCCCTCAGCATCGCCCTGCTCGCGGCCAAGCTCAAGGCGCACGAGGTGGTGCGATGAACCCCGACCACATCGTGCTCTCGGACGTCTCGAAGTTCTACGGCGAGGTGTTGGGCGTCAACCGGGTCAACCTCGACCTGCCGCCCGGGCCTCACCGGCCTGGTCGGGCCGAACGGCTCGGGCAAGTCGACCCTGATGCACCTGGTCACCGGTCTGCTCCGGCCGAGCCGCGGCAGGGTCTCGGTGCTCGGCATCGCGCCCGGGCGAGCCCGAGGCGCTCTTCCGTGAAGTTGGCTACTGCACCCAGTACGACACCTTCCCGGTCGGCGCGACCGGCCTCGGTTTCATCCGCCACAGCCTGGCCCTGCACGGTCTCGACCGGGCGGCCGCGGACGATCGAGCCTGGGCGGCGATCGAGCGGGTCGGCCTCACCGACGCCGCCGCAGCGCAAGATCGCCGGCTACTCGAAAGGCATGCGGCAGCGCGTCAAGCTCGCGCCACGCCCTGCTGCCACTACCCGCGAGTGCTCGTCCTGGACGAGCCGCTCAACGGCCTCGACCCCATGGGGCGGGCCGAGATCATCGCCCTGTTCAGGGAGCTCGCCGACGACGGCCGGCACGTCATCGTCTCGAGCCACATCCTGCACGAGATCGACGCGATCTCCGACACCATCGTCATGATCCACGGCGGCACGGTGGTCGCCGAGGGCGAGATCCGCGCGGTGCGCGGCCAGATCACCAGCCACCCGATCCAGGTGCTGATCCGCTGCGAGCGACCGCGGGAGCGTCGCGGCACGGATCGTCCTTCTTCCGCACGTGGTCGAGTTGCGAGTCGTCGGGGCCGACGAGGGTCTGATCGTCCACACCCGCCACGCCGATGCCTTCTTCGCCGGCCTCGCCGCGCTGCTGCTCGAGGCCGGCGTCGCGGTCGAGACGGTCGCCGCCGCCGACGAGAACGTGCACGCGGTCTACGAGTACCTGATCGGCAACGGCACGGGAGTCACCTCATGACCGCGCCCGTCTCGCTCACCCAACCCATCGCCTGGCGTCGTCAGGTCGCCGCCGTGGCGCGCGCCGAGACTGCGCGCAACCTGTGGAATCGGCGTTCTCTTCCCCTGATCCTCTTCGCCATGCTGCCGGCGCGATCACCATGGTGCGGGCGGTGTTCCTGCCGGCCTCGGCGCGAGTCGATCCCGGCGCGTCGAGCTCCGAGTTCGCCCAGACGTTCTACTTCTTCATCCTGCGCTTCGTGCTCTTCTTCACCACCGCCACCGTGGCGGTTCGGGCCTTCAGAGGCGCGCTGCTCGAGCGCAGCCTCCACTTCGACCTGCTCGCTCCGCTCAGGCGCGAGGTTCTGGTGGTCGGCAAGTACGCCGGTGCGGTGGCAACCTCGCTGATCCTGCTCGTGCCGTCGTTGGTCTTCACCCTCGCCCTCTACTACCTGCCAGTGCAGAGCGGCCGCGCCGTCGCCTACCCGTTCCTCGGCGACGGCCTGCCGGCGACCCTCTCCTATCTCGGCGTCTCGCGGTGCTGGCGACGATTGCCTACTGCGCCCTGTTTCTGCTCGCGGGCCTCTTCGTACGCAACTCGATGGTGCCGGCGGTGGTCTTCCTGGGCTGGGAGATGATGGTCCCCTTCCTGCCGCCATTCCTCAAGGTCGCGAGCGTCGTCCACTGGCTCGGGGGTCTGTTGCCGGTGCCGATCTCCCTCGGCGCCTTCGCGCTGCTCGGCAACCCGGTGCCGGTGTGGGCCGGGATCCTGGTGCCCGTCGTCTTCGCCGCCGTCATGCTGGTCCTCTCCGCCTGGCGCGCCCGCGGCCTCGAGATCACCTACTCGGCGGACGACTGAGCGAGAGGGTCGCCCTCGTCGAAGCCCCACATCACGGGGCTCGGGTCGGAGGGTGATTCCGAAGGTGCCCGCGAACGGCCTCGCGGATCTCTCGCGCCAGGGCGAGCAGCTCAGCGGTGGTGCCGCGGCCGTGGTTCACCAGCGCCAGCGCGGTGCGGCGCCTCGAGACGCCGACCGCTCCGCGGCGGGTTCCCCGCGGGAATCCTGATCTTTCCACCAGCCAGGCCGCAGAGATCTTCACCTGACCTCCCTGCGCCGGGAAGCACGGTACGTCGTCGTCGGAAGCGGCCAGACCCACGGCAACGGCACGGGCGGCGACCGCCGATGCCTGCTCGAGGCCGAGCACCGGGTTGACGAAGAACGACCCGGCGCTGCGGCGGTTCGGGTCCGAAGAATCGAGAACCATCGACTTGGCGCGACGAAGCTCCAGCACCGCCTGCATCACCGCCCGGGGCGGCGCCGAGGCCACGTCACCGAGCCGGCGTCGAAGCTCGG
>CAVQSY010000074.1:0-16629 GCA_963716025.1 uncultured Chloroflexia bacterium | reverse complement strand
GGTCATCGTCGGCTCGTGGACGACGAGCCCCGTCCGATGGTGCTCCACCCAGTCCCAATCGATCGCGACGCCCAGGCCGGGCCCCTGGGGCACGGGGACGTTGCCCTCGGCATCGATCGCGGTCAGGTCGTCGACGATAGTCGATGATACACGTCGTTCGGGCTGGCTGTGCCGGGGCCTTCGGGTGGACGAGGCCCATCTCGTAGTAGTTGGTGTTGCGGATGGCGGCCATGCACTGGCGCTGGGCGGGCCCGGGGCCGTGGAACTCGATGTCCACGCCCAGCCCCTCGCAGGCGTGGGCGACCTTCATCACGCCGGTGATGCCGTCGTAGCCCACGTCGCCGCGCACGAAGTCGGTCGCCTCGTCGACCACGAAGTCGATGTGCGGCTCGAGCGAGCGGACGTGCTCGGTCTGGAGCAGCGGCGTCCGGATGAGCTGGCGCAGCTTGCGGTGCGCGAACTGCGAGGTGCCGCCATCCCGGTACGGGTCCTCGTACCAGAAGAAGCGCTCGTCGTCGCACGCCCAGCCGACCTTGAGCGCGTCGCCGAACGTCATGTACTCGCAGGCCGGGTCGATCATCAGGTCCATCCGCCCGCCGACCCGCTTGCCGACCGCGTGGACGTTGGCGATCTCCTGGCGGATCGGCGCCCGTCCCCAGCCGTGGATCTTGAACGCCGGATAGCCCAGCTCCAGGCACTGCTCGGCGAAGTCGGCGTACGCCTCCGGGCTGGACAGGCCGTCCGGCTGGTGGTCGCCGTGGTAGGTGCTGGCATAGCGGGCAGTCGGGTCTTGTAGCCGCCCAGCAGCTGGTAGATCGGCGTGTCGTAGAACTTGCCCGCGAGGTCCCACAGGGCGATGTCGACCGGCGCGAAGCCGATGCGCGCCACCTGCCGCAGCGCCCGGTTCACGTCCGTGTAGATGCGCTCGCGCTCCAGCGCGTTCTTGCCCCACAGGTAGTGGGCGAACATCGGCAGCGTGGCGTAGTCGAGCGCCGAGCCGCCCGCGTACTCGCCGACGACGCCGACGTCGGTCATCACCCGGATCACGTAGCCACCCATGGACGCGCTGCCGCCCGGCTCGTAGACGAGGTTGAAGCCGTTGTAGTCGCGGCCGAGGTCGGGCAGGGAGGAGGCGAACTGGTGCACCTCGATGCGGGTGATGATGGGGTCGCTCATCGGCTGATGCTCCGTGCGATGGTGGTCGTCGCACATCCTGCCACTCCCTGACGCGATCGGGGCGGATGGTCACCGAGCCCGTGAGGTTCGGCCGTGACGATGTATGATCCGTACATCATGAGGCGGACACAGATCTACCTGGAGCCGGAGCAGTCGGAAGAGCTGGCGCGGCGTGCCGACGTCCGCGGCGTGACCTCATCGCACCTCATCCGGGAGGTCGATCTCGCGCTACCTCGCCGACCCCTCGGATGAGGCGGGGGCGCTGGCGGCCCAGCGTTCGGCCCTGCTGGATGCGGCCGGCGCGGCCCCGCGTCTCGCGTCGGGCGTGGAGACGGTCGAGCGGCTCAGGGACGTGGACCAGGCGCGCGATGACGAACTGGAGGCACGTTGGCGCTCGAGCTGACGGTCATCGATACGACCGTCCCGATCGACATCCTGCGCGGGTCGGAAGCGGCGATCGCGTGGGTCCGTTCGCTGGACCGGCGGCTGGTCGCGTCGGAGGTGACCCGCGTGGAGCTCCTGCGCGGACTCCGCAGCCACGAGCGTGGCCCCGCCGAACGGCTGTTCGCCGGCCTGCGCTGGGTCGGGGTGACGGAGCCGATCGCGCGTCGCGCGGGCGAGCTCGGCCGGACCTGGCGACGCAGCCACGGCATCGCGACCATCGACCTCATCATCGCGGCCACGGCCCTGGAGCTCGGCGCAGAGCTCGCCACCGCGAACGTCCGCCACTTCCCGATGTTCCCGGACCTCGAGCCGCCGTATCGTTGATCCGGCAGGACCGTCACGGGTATCGCTCGGAATGGGGGAGGCACTCGGTCCACCCAACCCCTACGCTCGCCCGGGATCGCGCGGGAGTGCCGACCGTGAACATGCGGCGGCGACTCGCGGTGACGCGGTCGACACGAGGAGGATGACGATGCATGTCAGGCTGCTGATCGCCCTTGTGGGTGCCCTCTCGCTGACGACCGGGTCCGCCGCCATGGGGGCCGGCGGGCCCGCCGGTGACGCCGGCCCGTCGGGGAACGCCCAGCAAGCCACCCCGCCAGGGGAGCCCATCCCGCTCGCACCGCTCACGGACTTCACGTCCATCGAGGCCACCGCGACCATCACGGTGGACGGCATGGCCAATGGGCAGCCCACCACCGGTGAGCTGACCGCCGACCTCGTGAACGGCCCTGACGGGAACCAGAGTGGTCACTGGGAACCAGCAGCGACGTCGCGCGCGGCACGCTCGTGGGCGAGGAGACGATCGACGGCGTGCCCGTCAGCCACTACTCGATCGACGGAGCGGCCTTCCTGGCTGCGGCGCAGGCGAGCGCCGATCCGAACGTCCAGGCGTTCGCTGCGTCCATCACCTCGGCGTCCGATGCGGACCTGTACGTCTCCGCGGCGGGCTACCCGGTCGCGTACCGGGGCAGCTTCGTGGGCGCGTTCGCACCGCTCGCGTTCGAGGGGGACCTCACCGTCGACGATCCGACCTGGCCGCGACGGTGATGCCCCCGTGGAGCTCCCGGAGCCTGCGAGAATCGCATCCTCGCTGTAGCACGACACGCATCGCGCACCACCAGGCACCGACCGCAGCGCACCTTCCAACCCGCGTCTTACCCGGACGCATCACCATCGCCTCATGCGGGCCGACTTCGTGGCAGACGACGACCGGGCGATCCGGGTGTCGCTTGAGTGTGCCCTGGGCCTTGAGGGCTACGAGGTCCTGACGGCTGCCGACGGCGCCGTGGCGCTCGCGGTCATCGGCGAGGCACGGCCGGACCTCGTCGTGCTCGACGTGATGATGCCGCGCCTCGACGGCCTGACGGTCTGCCGGGTCCTGCGCGCCGTACGATGCCGGCCCCCGCGAAAGAGACGGGCGGACCGCCCGCCCTGGTAACCTTCACGACGCAGGTCATCGGTGGTGACGGAGCGGTCGTCCGGTCCGAGGCGGGCGTCACCATCCCGGTCGCGGAGCCGGACATCGCGGTCGCAAGCGGCCCCGATCGGACCGTCCGCGTCGTTCGTGATGTCACGCTCGACGGGAGACGCTACCGCCTCCTGACGGTGGCCCTTGCCACGCCGGGGGCGGTCCAGGTGGTCCGGAGCCTGGACGAGGTGGACCGCCTCTCGGCATCCCTGGAGGCCGGCATCCTCGCCGCCGTCCTCGCCGTCGCAGCACTGGCAGCGATGGCCGGCTGGCTGATGGCACGCCAGCTCACCCGCCGGCTGGAGCACCTGGTCGGTGCGACCCAGGAGGTCGCCGTGACCGGGAACCTGGACGTCACGGTGCCGGTGGCCGGGAAGGACGAGATCGCCGCCCTCGGGGCGTCGTTCGCCGCGATGCTCGCATCGCTCCGGAGCTCGCGCGACGCGCAGCGGCGCCTGGTCCAGGACGCCGGCCACGAGCTCCGGACCCCGCTGACGAGCCTGCGCACCAACATCGGCGTCCTGCGGCGCCACCCGATCTTCCCGCTGACGCTCGCGCGCGGCTCGTGGACGACCTCGACGCGGAGGCGCGTGAGCTCTCGACCCTCGCCAACGAGCTCGTCGAGCTGGCTGCGGACCGTCGGGACGACGAAGCGGTCGAGCAGGTCGCCCTCGGTCCGCTCGTCGAACGGGCGGCCGCACGCACACGCCGTCGCACCGATCGTGTCGTGCTCGTGGATGCTGATGCTTCCGTCGTTCTGGCGAGACCGCTCGCGCTGGAACGTGCCGTGTCCAACCTGCTCGACAACGCCACGAAGTTCGACCCGAGCGGCGACGCGATCTCGATCGATGTCCATGCGGGGACCGTCACGGTCCTCGACCGCGGGCCGGGGTGTCGCTGCTGCCGACGCCGCGCACGTCTTCGACCGGTTCTTCCGGAACCAGGATGCCCGCGGCCTGCCTGGGTCGGGCCTCGGGCTGGCGATCGTCCGCGACGTGGCCGAGTCGCACGGTGGCACGGTCTTCGCCGCCGATCGCGAGGGCGGTGGCGCGCGGGTCGGATTCTCGATCCGCCGGTCAGAGACTGACGCATCCGGAGCCCCGGATGACCGGTTCTCACCCAGTTCCAACCGTTCTCCAAGGCGAAGGCAACATCGCGTGTCCAGCGTCAGGGCGACCGAACACGACGCCGCCGAGTCCAGGCGGCCTCTCACCGCCAGGAGAACCGCATGAACCGTTCAGCCGCCTTCCGATCGACCATCCCAGCCGCGCTGGGGACCTTTCGCTCGCCATGATCGTCAGCGCCGGGCCTGGGGCAGCCGCGTCTGCTGCCGAGCCGACCGCCGCGCCGGCCGCCTCGGCAACCACCGTCGCATCTCCGGCGGCGCCGTCCCGCGGCCGGCCGGGCGGCCCCGGCGGCGCGGCCGCCGGTCCGGCTGCGACCTTCTCGAACGTCGCCTACGCGTCGACGTCGCCATCACAGGTGCTTGACATCTGGATGCCCGAAGGGGTGACCGGGCCCGTCCCGCTCGTCATCTTCGTGCACGGCGGTGCCTTCATGGCCGGCGACAAGTCGATGGAGGGTGGGAACGTGGCACCGGTGCTCGCCGCCGGATACGCCGCCGCCAGCCTGGACTACCGCCTGTCGGGTGAAGCGCTCTTCCCGGCGGCCGCCCAGGATGTCAAGGCTGCTGTCCGGTTCCTCCGGCGAACGCCGCGGAATACGGGCTCGATCCCGACCGGTTCGCAGCGTGGGGCGAATCCGCGGGCGGCAACCTCGTGGCGATCGTCGGCACGACGGCGACCAGGCGACCGCGCTCGACGACCCTTCGCTCGGCAACGCGGGCGTGTCCAGCGCGGTCCAGGCTGTCGTCGACCTCTACGGCCCGACCG
Organism: uncultured Chloroflexia bacterium; assembly: GCA_963716025.1. GTDB lineage: Bacteria > Chloroflexota > Limnocylindria > Limnocylindrales > CSP1-4 > CAIXZV01. The sequence goes on along the minus strand of CAVQSY010000074.1, from coordinate 11,646 downwards.
ACTTCCTCCAGATGGATGCCCAGTTCGCCGCGGCGCCGCCGGCGGCCTGCGATGGTCAGGTCCAGGCACACGACCCCGCCGACTCCCCCGAGTCCGCCTACCTCGGCGCCGATCCAGACCGTGCCGGATCGGGCGGCCGAAGCCAACCCCATCACCTACATCACCACGGCGGAGACGCTGCCCGTGTTCCTCATCGCACACGGTGACTCCGACTGCCTGGTTCCCAACCAGCAGTCGCAGATCCTCCACGAGGCGCTGCAGGCGGCGGGTGCCACCTCCGCGTTCAACCTCATCCCGGGCGCCGGCCACGGCGACCAGGCGATCACCACCTCGCAGACACCCATCGCCCTGGAGATGCTGAAGTCGGTCTTCGGGAAGTAGGCCCAGGGTCCTGGATGGTCGTCGAGTCGACCGTGAGCGACAGCAGGTCGGGCGCCCGGCGGCGCCGCGATGGCGACCAGCGATCTCGGCACGCAGCCCGACCATACTGTCGCGATGACTGATGCCAAGCTCCCTGCCATCGTCGTCCTCGGGCGCGACACCTGTGAGGACACCATCCGCTCCAACGCGCTCCTGGTGGAGCGCGGATCCCGTTCACCTACCTGAAGGTGGACGAGGACGATGTGGCGGATGCGTGCGATCCGTCGCCTGAATGACGGCCGATGGAAGACGCCGACCCTCCTCATCGGCGACCCGGATCGACCCGACAGCATCCTGCGCGAGCCATCCGACGAGGAGCTCCTCGCGGCCCTCGGCCTCGCCTGACCGGGCCCCTCGGGTCCCGGGTCGACACGCCCGTGACGATCGGCCCCCGCGTGCGTCCAACGGGTCTGGGTGGGCAGCGTGCCGCCGCAGCCGAGGACGGACGATGGGATCGATATGGCTCTGGGAGTCTGACGAGGAGTGGCAGCGGAGCCTGACCATCGGCGGCGCGGGCGCCGTCGGTCAGGACGCGCGCCGATCGAGTGGACGACAAGCGGCTTCGGATCGTTGACCGACAGTCGCGCGAAGCGCGCCGCCGACGACGACATGACCAGGACCGCGACCGCAGGTTGCGCCCGCCTCGCCTGCTGGGCCGCTCACCCGGTCCTGGCGGTCCTGGGCCGCGCCCTCGGCATCCTCGAGGAGCAGGTACGCCGGCGGCGATGACCGCACCGTGCTCCCTCACCCACTCGTGGACAGTTGCCGCGCCGGGCGGGCGCCGATCAGGATGGTCGAGCAAACGCACGCCAGGCCGTGGCCGGCAACATGGAGTCATCGTGACCGGGGAATCCCCAGCAGGCGAACAGGACGGGCTACCGGCCGGACCTCGAGGGCCTGCGCGGCGTGGCCATCCTGCTCGTCCTGGTGTTCCATGCCGGCCTGACGACGTTCGAGGGCGGCTACGTCGGGGTGGACGTGTTCTTCGTCCTGTCGGGCTTCCTGATCACCGGCATCATCGCCCGCGAGCTCGGCGCGACCGGCACCGTGTCGCTGGCCGGGTTCTATGCCCGCCGGGCCCGCCGTCTGTTGCCGGCGTCCGCCATGGTGCTCGTCGTCACGCTCGGCGTGTCGGCGCTGCTCCTGCCGGCGTTTCGGTTGCCCGCGATCGCGCTCGATGTCGGCAGCGCCGCACTGGATGTCTCGAACGTGCGCTTCGCCGTCGCGGCCACCGACTACTTCGCGACCGCCGACCCACCTTCCCCGGTGCTTCACTTCTGGTCGCTGTCGCTCGAGGAGCAGTTCTACCTGTTCTGGCCGGCGATCCTGCTGGTCGCCCACCGTCGAGGCGGGATGCAACGCCTGCGCACCGTCGTGTTCGCCATCGGTGCCGCCAGCCTCGTGGGCTGCATCCTGCTCACGGCGGATGAGCCCGCCTGGGCGTTCTACCTGCTGCCCACCCGTGCCTGGGAGCTGGCCCTGGGCGGACTGGTCGCGCTGTCCCTGCCCGCGCTCGCCCGGATGCCCGGGTGGGTGGCCGGTTGGGCGGCGCTCGCCGGCATCGCGCTGATCGCCTTCGCCGCCCTGACCTTCTCGGGCGCCACGGCGTTCCCGGGTCTCGCCGCGACCATCCCCGCGGGCGGCTCGGCTCTCATCGTCGCCGCTGGGGCGATCACAGCGACCACCCCGATCAGCGCGCTGCTGAGCATCCGCCCGCTGCGCTTCCTCGGGCGCATCTCCTACTCGCTCTACCTGTGGCACTGGCCGCTGCTGGTCGATCCCGGCAGGGATGCGCGGGACCGACCTGTCACTCGCCGAAGGGGTGCTGCTGAGCGCTGCCGCGAATCCCCATCGCCTGGCTCACGACCCGCTTGGTCGAGGAACCGTTCCGCGACGGGCGGGAACCTCGGCTCGCCGTCCCCGTCGAGACCTGCTGCTCGCGGCCGCGGCCACCGCGGTGCTGGCGCTCGTCGCCGTCGTGCCCGTGGTGCCGGGCGGAGGTCGGGCCGTGGCAGGAGAGACGCGCGTGGGCACCACCGCCCCGCCCGGCCCCGAGGGGCTCGATCCCGCGCTCGACGAGGTCGACACGCTCAAGGACCGCGGTTGGTGCGAGAACCCCGACGATCCGACCGCCTGCGTGTACGGCACAGCGGATTCCGAGACCGTGGTCGTGCATACTCACGGTGACAGCCACGCCAAGGACTGGGTGCCGGCGTTCGAACGGCTCGGCAGCGAGCGTGGCTGGCGGGTCATCTCGATGGTCAGGGGCTGGTGTCCCCCCGTGACCGAGACCGTCTGGCACGACGGCCGCAAGCGTGCGAACACCGAGTGTGACGACTGGCGCCGGCTCGCCCTCACCCGCCTGGCGGCCGAGGCCCCCGACCTGGTCGTCCTCTCGTCGGTCGCGTCCTATTCGCTGCTCGATGCCACTGGTGCCCCGTCCGCCGTCAACGCGAACGCGAATTCGTGGACGCTGGGCGGCCACGATCGCCGCCTCCGCCCGCGGGTTCCGCGACGCCGGCGCGGAGGTGGTGATCATGGGCTCGCGCGCGGGTCCGGGGCTGCCGCATGCCGCCACCTGCATCGCGCAGCACCTGGCCGACCCGTCGGTCTGTGCGCTGCCGCGTGCGGACTGGGTGCCGGCCTGGATGCAGTCCCGTGGAGCAGGGTGTCGCAGACGCCGTCGGAGGCCACTACATCGATCCGACCCCGTGGCTGTGTGACGAGGACTCCTGCCCGGTCGTCATCGATCGCCACATCGTGCTGCGGGCACGTCGGCCACTTCGTGGTTCCCTTCGCGCGGTCTCTCGCGGGACCGCTGGGAGCCGCGATCGACGCGGCGCTGGGACCCGCTTGGGATGCGACGCTCCCAGCCATGGCGTCGGCCGGCTGACCAGCGCCGCGATCCGGCTGACGAAGCGATCAGGCGCTCGGTCGCCGTGATGCCATGCTCGCGAGGACGCCCGACCCGCCGGATGCCCACCGTCTACATCTCGACCGCTTCATAGACTCGAATGCTCGAGGCGAACGGACAGCCAGCGAGCAGTGCCCTGGCCGCCTCCAGGCTCTCGGCCGACACGATCGAATAGCCGGTCGCCGCGCCGTCCGCCGCCGAAAGCGGGCGACTGCCAGCAGCGGTGACCTCGAGCCCCTGGCCGAACGGGTTGCCGCTGTCGACGAACCGATCGCCGACCGTGGCGAACCAGGCTTGCCAGGCCGCTTGGATCTCTGGCTCCGGCTGCCACTGGTCGTGGAACAGGTACAGGTACTTCTTCATGGTTCCTCCTTCATGGTGTCAGGGTCTCGGGTCAGGTATGGCCGGTAGTTCTCGAGGCTCTCGGAGTCTGACCCCCAATGGGCGTGGAACCCGCTGAGCCAATCCTGGAGCGCGAGCAGTGGTGCTCGACCGAGGGCCAGGAACGTGGTCCGTCCGAGCTTCCGCCGGCTCACCAGACCGGCAGCCTCCAGCACGCCCACGTGCTTGTTGATGGCCGGCAGCGACAGGCCACGCAGCTCCGCGAGCCGGCTGATGGAGTGGGGATGCAGGGCGAGCAACCGGACGATCTCGCGGCGGTGCTTGTTGGCGAGGGCCCCGAGCACCCAATCGAGCTCATCCGGAACCTCCGTCACGACCTCCTCCATGGTTCACCGCCTGGTGAACCATAAGGCAGCCAACGCGCACCGTCAACACGGCCGGCCCAACGACGTGCCGAGCGAGCTGTTCGCCGCTCCGGCGGATGAGATCGCCAAGCTGGCAGCGCTCCGGGATGCCGGTACCATCACCCACTGCCGAGTTCGACGCCACGAAGGCGAAGCACTCGCCGGACCACCACACGCAACCGGTACACCGACAGGAGACATCCACATGGCGAACAACGAGCTGGTCCTGGCCATCTTCCCGAGCGAGGCCGCGGCTGACGCCGCCGTCGAGACGCTCAAGGGCTGGGACGGGGTCACCGACGACGTGAAGCTGGGCGCGATCGGCGTCCTCGTCGCGGACGAGAAGGGTCAGATTAAGGAGCACAAGCTCGGTGCCCGCAGCACCAAGAAGGGCGCCGGCATCGGCCTGGTCCTGGCGGTCGTCGCGCCTCCGACGCTGCTCGCGGGCCTGGTCGGCGGTGGCATCCTCGGGCGCTTCCACCACCAGGGCCTGGGGCTCAAGGCAGAGGATCGCGAGCGCATCGGTGCAGGGCTGAGCGGTGGCAAGGCCGCCGTGGGCGTCCTCGTCCCTGCGGGGCAGGCAGACGTGGTCTCCGCCAAGCTCGATGAGCTTGGTGCGCGCGAGGTCCACGAGGTGAGCGACGAGGCGCTCGAGGCGGTCGCCGCGGCAGCCGTTCCCGAGGCGACCGACGCCGGCGGCGCCCGAGGCTCCGGCGACCCAGAGCTGACCAACGGTTCGGCGACGGATCGGGTCGGCGGCTTCCTGGTCGTAGCGGGGCGCTTCCTGACCGGCCGGAGCCGTTGGTGATCCACGGCTCGCGCATCCGGAGATCTCATGCCCTGGCGGGGACGTCAGGCGGTGGCCCCCGGGTGGGACGACCCATCGATGGGGGTGGGCGGCGAGCCCGGCGATACCGACGACGTCCTCGCAGTGGACGAGGCTCGTCCTCGCTGACACCACCGCCGAACATCGACTCGACCCTGGACAGTGGGGATGTACAAGATGCGAATCAACCCGTCCGCCCGGCGGGCGCTCGACGCCGACCTTGAGCGATTGCGCCGCGATCGCGTGGTGGTGCTGGAGCTCGCCGAGCTGGATGATCTGGTGCGCGACCCGGTCGGGGACCCGCTGGTGGCGACCCGCGGCCCCCAGCGTGCCGGCGTCGACGATCTCGCGGCCACGCTCGCCGCGGCCAGGCGCCTGCCTGACGAGCTGACCGTCAGCGTGGTGCTGCCCGCGGGCGCCGCGACGGTGCCGGCCGCCGCCGTTGCCGAGGCGGCGCTCCACCGGCGGGCAGGGTACTTGGCGACCGTGGCCTGGCGCGAGGGGATGGCCGTCCGGGCGATGGGGCTCAGCCAGCTCCCCCTCGGCTTGACGATCGCCGCTGCGAGCTGGGTCGTCGCCACGGCGACCGGCTACCTTGCCACGCAGGCCGAGGGCGTCGGCCAGGGACTGCTTGCCGTGACCGCCATGGTCGCCATCACGATCGCCTGGGTCGTGTCGTGGATGGTCGTGGAGTCGACCATGCTCGACTGGCGGTTGGGCGCCAGGCGGGCCGCGGCCTACGATCTGCTGTCCCGAGCCCACCTGAGGTCACCACCGACCGTTCATAGCGGCCAGTCCAGGTCCTGCGCGCTGTCGCTTGCGACACGCTGCTCGCCGATCGGCGACCCGACCGCGTACCCTCCGGGTCTCGTGAACGGGACGCCGGACCTGCCCCGATGACCCGTCCGTGGCCGTTCCGCAGGACCACGCCCGTGCTCTTCCCCGTGCTGCTCGCTGTGGCCTGCACGTCGAGCCCGACCGCGCTCCGACTGCGGACCCACGACGGTGACGGCTGCCCGGCCACTCGCTCGCCGGTGACGGTTGCCGGAGACCGCGACGTCCCCGCCTTCAACCGACGGCGACTGCGCCACGACCGGCACGCTACGGCCCAGCGGTCGTCACGCGCAAGAGGCGGATGGACCGAAACCGCGCCGCGGCTGCCGAGCACCGCGCCGACATCGCCACCATCGCTGGTCATCCCCGTGGCGACCATGCCGACATATGCCCATCGCGCATCAGGATCGGGCGGGTGGGCGGAGCCGCCCCGTACACGGTCCGTCATGACCCGGTCGGCCCGCATCGCCCGTTGCCCGGTTCATCACGGGTCGGAACCTGGTGGTGGACGGCGGGCTGACCGCGCAGGTTTACGACGTCCCCGAGGCGACCGGGTAGCCCGCCGGCAGAGCCGCGTCAGCGAACCGCCTTGAGCCGGCACGGGTCGGGGTCGGACCACACGGCACTGGGCTCCCCGTCCGGGCAGGTGACGTCCTCGATGAACGACAAGTCCTTGGCCTGCGCACGATCGATTTGCGCGCCCGTCAGGTCGAGCCGGATGAGTGATGTGTAGCCCAGCGTCACCCGGCGCAGGTCCAGGGCGCGCGCGTCCGCGATCCGGGTCGCAGGTCCCATGAGCTTGACGAAGCTCAGGTCTGCGCCGGTGAGGTCGGCGCCGGCGAGATCGCCTTCCAGTTCGGCGCCCCGGGCACGGACATCCACCAAGCGTGTGTCGCGCATCGACGCCACGATGTCCGAATCACGCAGGTCCGCACCCGTGAGGTCGGCGCCGTCCAAGTTCGCGCCCACCACCTGCGCCTGGTTCAGCTCGATGCCCCTCAGGTCCCGCCCGGCCAGGTCGATGGCACCGAGCTCCGTGAAGCTGCAGGCCGCACCAGGACCTGGCAAGCACGTGGTCGGGTCGTCGGGTGGTCCGGCCTCCGATCGCCGCAGGGTGACGGTGACCGGCGGGCCGGTGGTCGCCTGCAGGATCCACCTGGCGCCATCCGCGGCCGGGAACCAGGCGACCTGGTTACCGCCCTCGAGGATCCGAGGCCGGCCGGCCGGAAGCTGCTCCCAGGTGGCACCGGCATCGCCCGTTCGCCAGGTGATGACCCGATGCCCGAGGTCCTCCACCTTGCCCTCGGCATCGCGACGACGCTCCAACGTCAGGAGCGCGACACCGCCGGCGGGATCCGCCACCAGGGTTGACCCGACCAGCAGCCGGGGCGTCCGGCGCCACGGGCGGCGTTCCCGCTGCGAGGCGTGCGCCGGCGTCCGGGGCGGGAGGACATCGCCGATACCGCGGTCGAAGCGTCTATGACGGACCATCCTGATGCCGTGGTGGTCTACGTCCGCATCGCGCGCGGGGGGGTTGTACCACCCGCGCCATTGCTCCACGGACAGGTCACTGGAACGAGGCCGACACGACTCCGAACGGCGCGAAGCGCGCGACCACCCGGTCACCGGCAGCGACCTCGTGCTGCCGCGTGAACGAGCCCGACATCACGCGCATCCCCGTCTCCAGCGAGAGTCCGAAGCCTGCGAGCCGGTCGGCCAGCCAGACGATGGACGCCAACGGCGTGCCGAGGACCTCAGTGCCCCGCGCCGAGTCGACGTGCGCACCGTTCACCGAGACGTCGACCACCGCGTCGGCCAGCTCGAGGTCGGCGAGGTCCGTATCGGTGCCAGTAACGAAGGCCCGCTGCTGCGCGTTGTCCGCCAAGGCGAGATGTAGGTTCGCGACGACGTCGTGGCGGCGCTCGACGAGCTCCAGGGCAGGTGCGACGGCGCCCACCGCGCGTCGAGCCTGGTCCAGGGTCACGCCCGGTCCCGTCAGGGTGTCCCGCATCGTGAAGCAGAGCTCGATCTCGATGCGCGGCGAGAGCAGGTCGGCGTGACGGAACAGGGCACCCGTGTCCCGGTGGCCGCTCCGGAGCAAGAAGCCGAACACCGGCTCGTGGACGCCGACCTGCTCCTGGATCGCCCTCGACGTGAGGCCCACCTTCCATCCCACGTGCTCCTCCCCAGAAGCCTGATACCGGCCGAGGAGCGCGAGCTGGACCTGGTACGCCTGCTCCAGCGTGAGGCTACCGTGCCAGTCCGCTGGGCCGGTAGTCAGTCCCCTGTGGGCGGCCCATACGGCCGCCAGAGCAGCCGTTTCGTCAGCACTGGTCATCTCTGTCCCTTCCTCGCCATGGTACGAGTGCCGCTCAGGCGACATGCTCGGGGGCGGTGACCCCTTTGCCCGCCTCGTGCTGACTCTCTGTCCTCGCGAGCCCGCGTCCCGTCGTTCGAACGGCGAGGCGTATCCAAGTCCCGTCGACGACTCCCGGAAGCTCGTATGCATGGATGCGAGGCGCCCGGGAGGGTTGCGGTAGTCGCGGATGTTGCTGACCGAGGCGCGGTCAACACGTCGCTTGGCACGACCGCGTTCGCCTGGTGGCGTGTGAACCTCGGCGATGCGGTCGAGGTCGGTGGGAGTCCCGCCAAGGAACCATAGGGTGGCTCGCCTCGGCTTGACCTCATGCGGTGTCCGCTCCGATGATATGCCAGCCCTTGATGTCGACGGTTGGTCGGCGGCGCAGCGCCCTTCTCAACGTTGTCAGTTCTGCGCACGCCAGCACGATGACGTATTGCAGCGCGAGCTCGTGACAGTCCATGTCGGGGGGCAGCGGCCAGCCGAGGCCGGCCCGCTCGGCGCGGGCGACGTGGTCGGACACGGTGGTGAAGGGCAGGCCCGTGGCCGCCGCGGTCGCGCGACGGCTGAGGCCCTCCCGGAAGGTCAGGCGGGTCATCCCACGGATCTTGCGCATGGCGGAACGGGGGCGTGGCACCGGCATCGGTCCTCGAACGGATGATCGTCCGGACCACGATGGCGGAGCCTGGCGCCCTCACGTCGGCACTCGGGCGACCTCATCGATGGATGTACGGGAACCCCGGGACGGGTGTACGGAATGGAGCGAAACGGGTGTACGGAATGGACCGTGATCCGCACTGGAGCGCGGCGTCTCTCCCGGGGTCGTACAGGACATGCTCGGCCACAGCGACATCCGGCTGGCCCTCGGAACATACAGCCATGTCCGCAAGCCGCTGTTGCGGGAAGCGGCCGACCAGCTCGACAGCGTGCCGCACGGTTCCCGCAGCTCCGCGTAGAACCCATGGCTGTCGGATCAGCTGTCGAAACGAACGACCGCCGGGGCCACAGGGCCGTCCGGCGGTCGTTTCACGCTCCAAGACTGGAGCCGACACTCGGATTTGAACCGAGGACCTGCTGTTTACGAAACAGCTGCTCTACCGCTGAGCTATGTCGGCGCGGCCCAGAGTCTACCAGCGCCCGCCCGAGCGTGGCGGAACGACGGTCACCCTTGCGACGCGAGCACGACCGTCGCGATCCCAACCTGCGCAGCGACCGCCAGGACATCGGGGTCGGCGGTCGCGATGCGATCACCCGGCCCGGCCGACGCGAGCAGGACGGCATCCGCCAGTGAGAGATCGGTCGATCTCGCCCGGTGGTAGTGGCGGACACGGATGTCGGCGGCACGCCGCGCCGTTGAGAGATCGAGCGCGACCACGCCCAGGGTACCTGCGAAGAGCGGCTCGACGATCTCCATCGACCGGTGGATGGGAAGCCCATGGATGCGCTGGGAGACGTCAAGCACCTCCGCCAGGTTCGCCGTCGCGACGACCGCATCGCCTTCGCGCAACAGTCCTCCCCGGACGCGCGGCGCTGCCGGCCCTCCGATCAGGAATGCGACCAACGCGTAGGCGTCCAGCAGGGTCACCGGGAACGGCGCATCTCGGAGGTCAGCTCGTCGGCTCGCGCCTCCGTGCGCAGCCGCGCCACGTCCATGCTGCCGTACTCCTCAGCCAGCACTCCTTCAGCAGCCGCGATCGGATCGTCCGGGGCGGGCTCGATCACGAGCCGGCCGCCCTGATCGTCCAGAACCACCGTGGATGTGCCCCAGCGATGTCGGATCGCGGCAGGGATGGAGATCTGCCCTCCCTTCGAGATACGCATGCGTGTCTTCATGAGCATGAAGGCTATCATGAGCTCAGCGTGGCGCGGCATGGCCGTTGGCGTCGTCGTCGTGCCGGTGATCGACCCGTGTCGCGCCGATCACCGCCTGCGTCCGCGGCGATCACCGCCTGCGTCCGCGGCGACCGGCGCCCCGCCGATGTGCCCGCGGCGCGGCCGGTAGTCTAGGGGCGCTTCCGCGACGCGAATTGCGGGGGACGGGCCGGTCATCCGCCGGCGTGACCTCCCACGGGTCCCCGTGGCCTTCGCGAGGAGACACAGATGCAGCTCCAGGGCACCGTGGACATCAAGGCGGACCGCGAGACCGTGTTCGCGTTCCTCACCGATCCGGACCGGATCGGGCCCTGTCTGCCCAAGGTCGAGTCGAATCCGCCGGCTGCCCAACGGTCACTTCGAGGCCACCGCGAAGGTGGCAAGGGGTTCATCTCCGCGTCATTCGTGCTCGACTGCGCGTTCACGGAGCTCGTGGCGCCGGACCGTGCGGCGATCCGGGCGACGGGCAAGGCGAAGGGGAGTGCCGTGGACGGGACCGCGCAGATGATCCTGCGCGACCTGCCGTCCGGTGGCACGGCCGTCGACTGGACGGCCGACATCACGATCTCCGGCCTCGTCGCGAAGCTCGGGGAGGGGCGACTCCGCTCCGGCGCGGACCGAATCATCACCCAGACGTTCAAGCGCGTCCGCAAGCAGCTCAAGGCCTGACCGGCGCGGACCGCACGCGTCGCAGCACGAGGGCCACGTGGCCGCCGCCCCCACGGTCGACCCGTACGCGACCCTGGGCGTGCCGCGCGACGCGTCGCTCGCCGAGTACTCCGCACCGCATACCGGACCCTCGCGAAGGCCAGCCACCCCGATGTGGACGGCAGCCCGGACGCGATGGCGGCGATGGTGCGCCTCAACCAGGCCTATGCGCTCCTGGCCGATCCCGCCCGCCGCGCGAGCTGGGATGCCCTCCATCCGACCCCGCGTCCCGTCCGTGCCGGCTCCGGTACCGGACGACACCACCCGCCGGGGGCCGGGCTTCGCGCCCCCGGCCCACAAGGCCGAGCGGACGTCCACCCGGCCCGGAGCCGCCCCCCGGCCAACCCCGGCCACGTCCGCCCGGCCTACCGCCAACGCCGGCACCACGTTCGTGCCGCCCACCCTCGACGAGGCGCTGGCGTTCCGCATGGGCCCCGGTCGGCACCAGGGCCAGACCCTGCGCACGATCGCCGAAGATGGAACCGGACTACCTCCGATGGGTCGTTCGTTCCGTGAAGGACCGGCCGCGGCTGGTGGCGTGTGCACGGCTCGTCGGACGCACCTCGACTCGCTCGGGGACGGGCGACAGCCGACGGCCCCGACCCGCGCGAACCGGCCATCCGGCCGAGGCTCCCGCCGCGCCGCGGAAGACGGCCTCCGCCCTGCCCCTGATGACCCGGGAGCGAGCGGTGCTGGTGATCGTGGCCACGCTTGCGGCTCTGGCCACGTTCCTGGGCGCGTGGCTCGTCATCACCCTGCTGGGACGGTGATGCGCGGAACGCGCCCGCGGCCGTCATCATCGCGCTCTCCAGCCCTGTGTCGCCCGCTCACGAGGTCCGAACCGATGCGATCCATCCGCCTGTCCACCGGCGCGCTCATCGCCGCGGGTCTGCTGGCCGCGTCGCCGGCCGCCGCGCAGGAGGCGTCTGCGCCTCCGGTGGTGGCTGCGTCGCCGACCGCCGCGGGC
>CAVQSY010000073.1:0-54874 GCA_963716025.1 uncultured Chloroflexia bacterium | reverse complement strand
CCCCAAAGGATGAGACTTTATCGTGGTGATTATTTGTTCTGGCGTCGGCCTACCCTTTTCACGAAACGTGAAAACAGGGTGTTCGAATAGCCCTTGCCCAACCTGAATTCTCTGGTCGATTTCCCGGCCCGGCCATCCCTTTGATTTCATCGCAAGGATGAGTGGTATCATGGGATGCAGGATTTTCAGCTTCCTGAAATATTCTGAAGATAAGCTTGAGTTCCTCCCTTCTCATCGCGGAGTAATCGCTCCCACTTGCCCCATCCTCTGGCCAATCATCGTTTTCGTCTTCCTCTCCGGACGCCTTCCGCTCCTTTTCAAGGTTGTCGATGATCTGGTTGTTGAGGCAGGTTGTCAAATAAGCGAATGGTTCACGAATGTGGTCAAAGAAAGCGGGTTTTCTACGTTCGGTTTTCTCAGCAGTCCCAAAAAACATCTTGTATGGCATCGTCCTCGACCAATTGGCCGTTGTGCCAGCGTTGCCCAGCGAACTGAGAATCTGACAAGCCATCGAGGGTGTTACCGTTGTGGGGCTGGTCGTGCTGCAGATCACCAAATCGAAGTCGCCGAGAATCAGCGACTCCTTGTTCCAACGCTTCCCAACACGCTTGAACAGCCATGTTGACCGCGTTCTCGTCCCCGGTGGCCCACATTCGGCTTTCGATGCCCGTACGCCGCACGATGTCTTCGACCGACATCCCATTCATGTTCTTCATTCTCGCCGGATCGAACAACTCCGTGTTGGTTACCAGACGGCTGCCTGTCACCGTTGCGACCGCGGACATGCCTACGTAGAACGGTCGGCGTTCCTGGAACTCCTGAGGCAAATGCAAGGTGCCCGTGGTCTGCGCGACGCGTCAGCACCGGCGTTCCGCAGGACTCCTGAGTAACTGGCTTGGGGCGTCGCGTTTCCTGTCCTGTTCCGATCCGAATGATCGGTTCGCCCACATCGACGATCTCGCCCTCTTCCACCAGGATTGCCTCCAGCACACCGGAGACGGGCGAGGTTAGTTCAAAGACGCTCTTGGTGGCTTCCAAGGAGGCCAGCCTCGTCTCGGCGAACCTCGTCTCGAGCGTCGGCACCGACGCCCTCAAGGACGCCCTCGTCACCCTCCACCCGCAGTCCGCGGTCGAGCACCTCCACGCCCGCTTCGTCGCCGCGGACGGCAGGGGCTCCGACGGCGCGTTCGCCTTCGAGGCGGGCGAGGTGGGGGCCACCTACAAGTCCCGCGCCCTGGTCCCGGTCCGGCCCGCTGAGCCGCTCGCCGGGGCACCGGGTAAGGGCCCACTCCCGCTGGCCGATTGGCGGTGGGCGCCGCCGCCGCGGTGGGCGCCGGCGCCGCCAAGGCCCGCGACGCCGCCGGCAGCGGCCTCCAGCGCCTCGTCTGGCGGATCCAGGACACCCTCCCCCGCCGCCAGCCGGGCGCGCGCCGGGTCACGGCGGCAACGAGTCGGATGGAGACGCAGCGGCGCGCCGCCGTGGCGCTGCTCGCGTTCATCGTCGTTGCCGGCGGGCTGGCGCTGGGCGTGTATGCCGTCGCGGGCCAGCAGTCGCCGACCGAGCCACTCCAGTCGTTGACCATCGCCCAGAAGGCGTTCAACGAGGCGCAGAACGGCCGGTCCCAGGTCGCCGTCCGGGGATCGACCTGATCACGGAGGACCCGCGGAAGGCGCTCGAGCTCCTCACCGCGGCTTACGCCAAGCTCGACGAGGCCCAGCAGGCAGGCTATCCGCTGGCCGATGTCGCCCGGCTTCGTCACCAGGTGTCGGCCGGGCTGGACCAGCTGTATCGCGTTGTCACCGTCCGCTCGAACACCGTGTTCACCTTCCGACCGACACCCCGGTCGAGACGTCGAGTCCCTGGTCCGCGGCTCGGACGGGGCGCCGTACGTTCTGGACACGGCCGGCCAGACGGTGTGGCGGATCGACCTGGCGCGGCGAGACAGCCAAGCCCGTTGCCGCGGTGAATGGAGGGCGCGTCGGGCGCACGGTGGCGGAGCCGAACCTGCTCGCGCGGGCGGCCCGGACGTCTCATCGTGGACAGCGAACAACGTCTGGCGGTGGCGACCGTGGCACCAAAGGCACGGCACGCCTGGTCGCGGTGCAGTTCGCCGACGTCGCTTGATGGGGGTGACGATGTGCACACCGCTGGCCAGTCATTCGTCGCCAACTATCGACGGCGCCTTCTACAAGCTCTACATCGTCGACCGTCGAGCCCAGAACATTCTGGTACGTCTCGCCGGCCGAACGATGGATCCGGGTATCCGGTAGCAAGCACATGACCGCCTGCCGACGGATCGGCCGGTGAACGGGATCACCGACCTCATGCTCGACGGCGACATCTTCGTGGCTGAGAACGGCGCCGTTGCGAGGGTCATCCCAGCGACCGGCTGGAGCCCGCAGGAGCCCCGTGACGGCCAGCCTGCGACCCAATCCGCGGTACACGATCATCTCGTCGCCGGACCTGCCCGACGTGCGACTACGAGCAAGACGCGTGGGGATCCTGTACGCGTTCGACCAGACCAACCGGCGGATCGTCGCGTTCAGCAAGTCGCAGCGGCGACTTCGTGGAGCAGTACCTCCTGGCGGGTGGCGACGGTGCGTGGGCCGGCCTCAAGGACATGGTGGTCCTGCCGGGCGCGGACGCGGACAGCCCGGACACGGTCTGGTGGATCTCCGGGAATGCGCTCCACACGGCGATCCTCGTTGCGGCCGAGGGGCCGGCGGCGACCCCGCTTCCGACCCCGACCGCCACGCCGGCGCCCACCCCCAAGCCGACCAAGACCCCCAAGCCGACCAAGACCCCCAAGCCGTGACCGCGGCCGGCGCCTGACGCCGCCGCCCCGTGCTGCCGCTGCGCGACGCCAGCCCCACGACCCGGACCCCGGCCGTCACGCTGGCCATCCTCCTCGCCTGCGCCTTCGCCTTCGGGTACGAGCTGCTGCTGCTGGTCCAGGGCGACAGCACGGCCCTGGACCAGCTCGTTGTCGAGCGGGGGCTGGTGCCCGCCGGCGTGGTGGCGGCGGCCGGGGCAGGCAACCTCGTGAGCGGGGCGGTGCCCGGCCTCCTCACCCACCTGTTCCTGCACGCCAGCTGGCTGCACCTGATGGGCAACGCGCTGTTCCTGTGGATCTTCGCCCCCAGGCTGGAGAGCCGGCTCGGGCGACCGCTGTTCCTCGCCTTCTACCTGCTCGGCGGGCTCGCGGCGGCCGCGGGCCACATCCTTGCCGACCCGGGCAGCGACGTGCCGATGATCGGCGCGTCGGGGGCCATCTCGGCGGTGCTCGGCGGCTACGTGGTCCTGTTCCCGCGGGCCCGGATCCAGTCGCTCGTGTTCCTGGTCTTCTTCTACGAGCTGATCGCGGTCCCGTCGGTCGTCGTGCTGGGCTTCTGGTTCGTGCTCCAGCTCATCGACGGGTTCGCCTCGCTCGGGCTCACCACCGGGACGTCGGGCGGGGTCGCGTTCTGGGCGCATGTCGGCGGCTTCGTCGCCGGTCTCGCGATGGCCCTCGCGCTGCGGCTCCTGCGTCGCGGCGTCCCGGGCGCCATCGCCGCCGGCCACCATGACCCCGAGCCCCGGCCGGGGGCGGCCCCGCCGCCACCGCCGCCACCGCCCGTCCCCTTCCCCCGGCGCTGAGGCCACGCGTGGGATAATCGCCCCATGGCCGGCGAAGCGCTTCCCCAGGTCGAGATGGTCGTCGAGAGCGTGCGCGTCCACATGCGGACCGGGCGCCACGTCCTCCTGCTCAAGGAGGTGGGCGCCGGCCGGATCCTGCCGGTCTGGATCGGCCCATGGGAGGCCCAGGCGATCGCCATGCGCCTCCAGGGCATCGCGGCGGAGCGGCCGCTCACCCACGACCTGTTCGCCGCCACGCTGGGCGAGCTTGGCGTCAGCGTGGACCGGGTGGTCATCTCGTCGCTGGCGGAGGAGACGTTCCACGCGCGGCTCGAGCTCGTCACGGCCGACAGCCGTCACGACGTCGATGCGCGTCCGTCCGATGCGATCGCGCTGGCCGTCCGCCTGGAGTGCCCGATCTTCGCGTCCGCCGACGTCCTCGACCGCGCGGCGGCGATGCCCGACGGCGACGAGGACGAGGACGAGGGGATCCGCGACGAGGCCCGCGAGCAGCGGCGGACCCGCCTGGAGGCGGGCTCGCTCGAGGCCACCGGCGAGCGCCTGGACCCGACCAAGCTCGACATCTTCCGCGAGTTCGTGAACAGCCTCGACACGGAGGGCGGCGATCCGCGAGGTGGCGGCACGGGCGCGGGCAGCTGACCCGCGCCACCTGGCGCCGCGCCCGTGCGCTGGCTGGTCAGTCGCCGAGGATCGGCCGACCCCGCCGGCGGGCCGCTCCGGCGTTGGCCCACAACCGGAGCCGGAGCCGCCAGAAGTCCTTCATGGCCCGCAGGATGACCGAGGGCCGGGCGCCGGTGGGTGACCCGGCTGTGCGCGCATAGTGCGGCACGCCGACCTCCACGATGGACCGGCCCGCCTCGCCGATCCTGATCAGCAGCTCCGCGGAGAAGAACGCGCCCCCGGACTCCACGCGCACGCCCTCCAGGGCCTCCCGGCGGAAGAGCTTGCACGCGCAGTCCACGTCCCGCACCCGCAGCCCGAAGAAGACCCGGTTGGCGAGCTTGTAGGTGCGCGCGTAGACGATCCGGATCATCGGGTCCGCGCGCTTGATCCGGTAGCCGGCCACCACGTCCGGATGATCGGACCCGGCGAGACGTGCCGTGAGCCGTGCGAGATCGGCGATCCGGAACTGGCGGTCCCCGTCGGTGAAGGCGAGGAGCTCGTAGCGGGACGCCTCGAACCCGGAGCGCAGGGCACCGCCGTAGCCGCGGTTGACCGGGTGGTGGACCACCCGGACGACATTCGGGTGCTCGGCGGCGAGGCGATCCGCGATCTCGCCGGTGCGGTCCTTCGAGCCGTCATTCACGGCGATGATCTCGAACGTTTCGGCAATCGCCGGCAGTGCCTCGAGGGCCTCGGCCACCAGGCCCTCGAGGTTCGCCTCCTCGTTGTGGGCCGGGAAGAAGTAGGACAGGCGCGCGACCCGCTGGGGCGGCGTGGTGCCCGTGGCGGTTGCGGGTGCGGTCATGGAGGGGTCTCCCTTGGTCCGATGACCCGGTACACGCCGGCGGGTCGGACGAGCGGCTCGAGCACATAGCGTACGGCCAGAGCGTCGATGTCCGAGGCTGACGATCGGATGACGAGCACAGGCCTTCGCCCGAGATAGCGGTCGATGACGTCCTCCGCGGACCCCAGGCGCTCATAGACGAGATTGCTGTCGTCGACGATCCGCAGGTCAGGCCGGCGTCCTTCCACCAGTGTGCCGTACCAGAGCGTGGTGGAGCTGGACCACCACGAGACCACGACAGCGTCGGGGTCCATGCCGGCCATCGCGTCGTCCAGCCAGGCGGCGTGACCCGTGTCGCCGGAGCGGTCGACGGCATGCCAGCGCGCCGACAGCTCCAGGCCGCTGGGCACCAGCAGGGCGACGGCAAGCGCCAGCGCGACGGAGGTCCTCGCCGCCGGGCGTCCCGGGGCTGCGGGCCTGGCCAGTACGTCCTCTGCCGCGTGCGGGTCGGGAGAGCCGGCGCGCGCCCGGTCGAGCACGAGCCGGACGACGGCGCCCGCCGCGATCGCGAGCCAGGTCCAGGCGAAGAGCGCCGGACCGAGGTAGTAGCGGCCGATGTCCGCGTTCAGATACGACGCCGCGAAGACCACCGTCACCCCCGTCGCGATCCCGCTCAGCAGTGCGTACCGCGGGAACCGCACCGCCGTCACGGCGTACGCCGGCACCACGAGCGCCGCCAGGGGGCCGAGCTGCCTGGCCGCGAACGCGGCCAGGTTGGCCCACATCGAGGGGAGGTCACCCAGCGCGGCTCCGACGTCGCCCTGGAACTGGCGTGCCAGCACGATCTGCCAGAAGCCGTCCCAGGTCTCCGGGTGGCCGTAGACGAGGGGCGCCGGGAAGGGTCCGGCTCGCAGGGGAAGCTCAAGGTAGAGCACGGCGGCGACGGCGGTGCACGCCCCCCCGGCCGCCGCGACCAGCCGGAACCGGCGGAGCACGCCGGGGTCCACCGCGAGCACGAACAGCCCGATGGCCGGCAGCAGGAGCAGCGTCAGGCCGTGGTTTGCGAGGGCCACCCCGAAGACGACGGCCGCCGCCACGAGCCCGCGGTCGGCCCGCGCCGCGGCGGCGGCATCGCCCGGGCGGGCCAGCCGTCCGTCCACGAGGCGCTCCCAGCGGACGAGGGTGGACGTGAGCAGCGCGACCAGGGCAAGGTGGAGTGCGTGGGCGTCCGCCGCGGAGGCGATCGCCCAGGTGATGGGTGTCAGCGCGAGGCCCACCGCCCCGGCGGCGGCGACCGGGAGCGGCACGTCGAACCGGCGCAGGAGGGGCACCATCGCGCCAGCGGCTCCCGCAACCAGCAGGGCTGACAGGAGGTTCACCCGGAACGCGGGCTCACCGAGTGGCTGGAGCACGACGGAGGCGATCCAGCCGAGGATGGCATACGCCGGGAAGCCCGTCGGGTGCATCGTCCCCAGCAGCGGCAGCGCCGTCTGCGCCTCGGCTGTGTCCCAGGCACCGACGCCGGGCAGCAGGGTGGTGCGGTAGACCGCCAGCGCGCCCACGGCGACCGCGATCGCCACCAGCGTAGCGGCCCGCCTACCAGGCAAGGATCTGGCCCCAGGTCACTCCCCACAGGTTGACCAGCGCTCCCGCGACCAGGAGCAGGAATGCAAGCAGCCGCGGTCTCCCGTCGACCGTGCGTGCCGCCCCCAGCGCGACCAGCGGCAGCAGGAACGGCAGGAAGTCGAGCGAGAACCGGTACCCCCACTGGACCCAGCCCTGCGAGAAGTGGGCCAGGTTGAACGTCGCGATCATGAGGACGGCCAGCGTGGCGCCGAGCGCCAGGCGGGACCTGCCCCGGGACCGGAACGCGAGCAGCGCCAGGAACAGCCCTGGTGCCGACATCGGCAGGCTCGTGCCGAGGTCGATGGGGACGGCGAGCGGGCAGTCCTGGTCGAACAGTGAGCGGCGGGCGTCGGGCTGGGTGCACAGCGGCACGTCCTCAAGGATTCCGAGCGTGTTCGGGAGCACGTCGGGGGCGATCGCCGGGTAGGTTCCGAGCAGGATCCCCAGGTTGCGCCCGATGTAGCGCGGATCCTCGACCGACCAGTCCGCGTGGTATCCGAGCGCGGGGTAGCCCCGGACCTCGATCTGGTACTGGTAGGCGTATCCCGGGTGGATCAGCGAGCCCGTGGTCAGGAAGGTGTAGGCAAGGAGCACGGCGACCGGCCCCATCCCGCCCGCGCCCGCGGACACGAGCCGCCGGAGCGGCGTGCCTCCGCCACCGACGAGCACCAGGAACGGGGCGGCGAGGATGAGCGGGAGGCGGGCGGTCACCGCGAGCCCGAGCAGGAACCCGGCCACCACCTGCCACCGGTCCAGCGGCCATGCCGCCGCTCGCAGCCGGTCTCGCCAGGCTCGGCTCGCCGCAGCAACAGCCGGCGTGCCCGCTCCGCCCGGGCGGACGGCGGCCCCAGCGTGGCCTCCGCTTGACCCACCGCCGGCAGCCCCCGGGTCGTGGCGGAGGGCGACGCCGACCGCCAGCAGCGCCAGATCGGTCGCCACGAGGTGGGCGAGGTACCACGTGCTGCCGACGGCCACGGCCCACCACCAGGCCGTCCCCGTCGCGAGCACACCGACGGTCAGGGCGCGCACCGCCTTCCGGACCCGGAGGCCGCCAAGCATCCACCAGGCGAGCCCCACGCCAGCGGCGCCCAGCGCGAAGGCCAGGGCCTCCTGGTCGGTGGCAAGGCCCCACAGGGCGACGAACGGCGCCAGCACGACGGCGGGCAGCGGCGGGAACGGGAGCAGGGCGCGGCCGTCGAACGAGCCGTCCGCTGCGAGGATCGGGTAGACGTCCTGGAGGTACCAGTTCTGCGGCAGCGGGTCACCCGGGTAGACGGGGTACGGGAACCAGGCACGCCCGTGAAGGAAGGCGTCGGCCTGCCAGACGAAATGGTTGTACGTGTTGTGGTGCACCGGGTTGGACACGGCGTACAGGGCGAGCGCAACCAGCACGAGCAGGAGCCCGAGCCGCCACGTCGGCGGCTGGCGGTGGACAGGCTCGACAGTCGGGGCCCCTACAGGCCCCTCGGCTATACTCGGCGGCACTTCAACGCTCGTACGAGGCTTTCCCGTGACCGCTTCGGGTTCGGGTGCGCCCGACCGGGAGTCGACGACGGACGAGGCCCCCCGGCGAGGCATCGGCCGGCAGATCGCGGCCATCCTCGCGATTGCCCTGATCTTCCGCCTGAATTCTGGCATATGGCATCGACGGACTCCGAGGGTCCGGGTTCGAGGCCGACCTCGGCCTGTTCCGGTACTGGGCCGACCTGCTCGCCGAACACGCGCCGTGGGGCTTCTACGCCAGCGCGTCGTACGCGGACTACACGCCCGGCTACCTGTACGTGCTGTGGATCGTCGGCGTCATGCGTGACCTCGGGTTCGCGGCGGGCCTGCCGACCGACATCGTGGACAGCTTCATCAAGCTCCCCGCGATCGCCACCGACGTCCTGCTGGCGTGGCTGGTGGCGTCCATGGCGCTCGAGCTGGGCGTGTCGCGCCGCCGCGCGCTCATCGCGGCGGCGGTCGTCGCGTTCAACCCGGTCACCTGGTTCGACTCGGTCATCTGGGGCCAGGTGGACAGCTTCGGGACGGTGTTCCTGCTCCTCGGCGTGCGCGAGCTCTGGCGCGGGCGCCACGAGCGGGCCGCGATCCTGGCGGTGGTCGCGGGGCTGGTGAAGCCCCAGCTGGCGATCCTGGTCCCGATCGTGGCGGTGGTCGCGATCCGGCGCGCGCTGTGGCCGTCCGGAGGCCACGGTGCCGAGGCCGATCCGCCACGGCACGGCTTCGGGTGGGAGTTCCGCCCGATCGGCTGGCGGCGGATCCTGACCACCGGCCTGGCCGGCTATCTCACCGCCCTTGCCCTCGCGACCCCGTTCGGCCTGAGCGTGTTCTGGCCATCGGCAACGGCGCCGTTCGTCGATTCATCGCTGATCAGGCTGATCTTCAGCACGGCCGCAACCTACCCGTACCTGACGGTGAATGCCTTCAACTGGTGGGCGCTGTTCCCCGTCGGGGGCGAGAGCGTGGCGTCGAAGGCGTTCATCCTGTGGATCCCCGATTCGCCAATCCCGGACGCCACCACCTGGGGGGCGATCGGGCCCGTTCCGGCCGCCCTCGTCGGCGCCGCCCTCCTGCTGGGCACCGCGGCGCTCGTCGCCTGGCTGGTCGCGCGGCGGCCGGATCGCCAGACGATCCTGGTCGGCGTCACGGTGCTCGCCATCGCCTTCTTCGCGGCCCCCACCCGGGTCCACGAGCGCTACCTGTTCCCGTTCTTCGGCCTGGCGGGGGTGCTGTTCGCGGTCTCGGCGCGCTGGCGGGTGGCCTACATCGTTGCCGCGATCGCGACGTTCCTCAACATGTACGCGATCCTGGTCGCCTACCAGTACGGCACCCCGCAGGTCACCGACTGGCTGGGCATCGCCGGGCTGATCACGACGACGCCGGGCATCGTGGCCATCGCGCTCGCCCATTCCGCGGTGTTCCTGTGGGCGCTCATCCAGTTGTGGCCGGGCGCCCGACGCCGGCTGGCGGACGAGCTCGCGATCGCGCGTGCGGAGGACGGGGCGCCGGTCGCACCGCCGGTCGCTGCAGGACCGGGCAACCCGCCGGAGCGATCCGCCCCCAGCCTCACGGCCGGCGGCCGGGACGCCCCCCGAGCCCTCGAGCCGACCGTGGCGGAACCGGCCGTCGGGCGTGGCCTGATCCCCGCCTGGTACGACCGGCCATCCTGGACGGAGATGGGCCCCATCCCCTGGCTCCGGGCCCGGGTCGCCGAGACGCCGATCCGCCCGGACCGCTCGCGGCTGCTGGCCGGCGAGGGACGCGGCCGCGTGGACCGGCGGGACGTCCTCCTGGTGCTCGTGTTCGTGGTCGCCGCGCTGGTGCTGCGGACATACCGCCTCGAGGATCCGTCGCGGATGCACTTTGACGAGGTCTATCACGCCCGCACCGCGGCGGAGTTCCTCCAGGACTGGCGCTACGGGATCCCGCACGACATCTACGAATGGACCCACCCACATCTCGCCAAGTACGCGATGGCCGCCGGGATCGTGGCGTTCGCCGGCGGCGACGTGGCGGCCTCGGGTGATCTCGGCGTTCCGGTCCGTGACGCCCTCGTCGAGCCCCGCCGCGAGGACCTCGGCGGTGCCGACGACCTGGCCGGGGGCGGGTGTGGGTT
Source organism: uncultured Chloroflexia bacterium (assembly GCA_963716025.1). Taxonomy (GTDB): domain Bacteria; phylum Chloroflexota; class Limnocylindria; order Limnocylindrales; family CSP1-4; genus CAIXZV01. The sequence continues at coordinate 44,548 of CAVQSY010000073.1, read as the reverse complement.
GCCACCGGGAGCGAGCTGATCGCCTACGACCTCGCCACGCGGGACGTGGTGGCGAGGTGGTCGGTGCCGGGGGCCGGCGCGGTGGGATTCGACGACGACAGCCTCCAGCTCCTGGTCGGCACCGACGACGGCCAGGTGCTCGCCCTCGACACGTCCTCGATGGACCTCGACCGGTCCGTGGACCCCTCCATGCCCGTGGTCGATCCGCGCCCGGTCGCCACGCTCGGGGCACCGGTGGCCCGCCTCGAGCCGTTCCAGGGCGGAGCGCTCGCGGTCGCCATGGCCGCCGACGGCACGGTCGACGTGTTCGGGATCGATGCAGGCGAGGTCGTGGGCACGGGCTCCATCCCGGGCGCCACCGACCTCGCGGCCGTCGACGACGTCAGGGCGCTCATGGCCGTCCCCGCCCTCGTGGACGACCCGCCGGGCGCGGCGAGGCGGCTCGTGGAGCTGATCGGCGGCGACGAGGCCGCGTATCTTGCGGCGCTTACGGCCACCGAGGCCGAGAACATCCGCATCGACGCGAACCCCACACCTGACGAGCGGATCGACCTCAAGGCCGCGATGGATGCCGGCGAGCTGCCCGGCATCGAGTTCCAGGCCACCCCGACGATGGCGATCTCCGGCGCGGCGGGCGTCACCTTCATCGACGCCGACGGCCGCGTGTTCGCGGAGCAGGATCTCCCCGGCGGCGCCCAGGGGCTCGCGCAGGTGACCGGTGCGGACGACGGGTCGCAGGTGTACGCCACCACGGTCGATCCCGAGACCGGCGATCCCGGCTACACGGTCATCCAGATCACCGGCGACGCCGCCGACACGGGGCCCACGACGGGCTGCGGATGGTGCGGCTCGAACCCCCTGCCCGGCGCGGGGACGACCGTCATCTACGACGACGCCTCGGAGATGGTCGAGATCCTCGGCCGGACGGCGGACAACACGGGCCCGACCGTGTACGTGGTGGAACCGCACGGCAAGAGCGTGTTCGCCGACCACCGGCTCCCCTTCGTGCCGACGGCGCTCGTCCTGGACCACAACAAGGACTGGCCGGCCACCAGCCATGGAGAGCTCCTTGCCATGGGCGGCGGCGGTGAGACGGCGTCGTTGGACGTCGGCTCCTACCAGTTCGCCTGGCGCCTGCCAGGGGTGATCCTCGGGGCACTGACCCTGGCGGTGCTGTACCTCCTGGGCCGGGTGCTGGTCGCCCGGCGCACCGTCGCGGTGCTCGTCGCGCTGTTCGTCCTGCTCGACGGGATGTTCTTCGTCCAGAGCCGGATCGCGATGAACGACGTCTACACGGGCTTCTTCATCCTGGCCGCCTACCTGCTGTTCGCCTGGCTGTGGCTGGAGCCAGAACGGGTGAAGCGCGCGTTCTGGGTGGTCGCGCCCGTGATGGGCGTCCTGCTCGGGCTGGCGCTGGCGTCCAAGTGGGTCGCCGCCTACGCCATCGGGGCGCTGGGGATCCTGGTCCTGATGCGCACCGCGCTGGGACGGATGCTGTTGATCGTGGGCATGCTGGGCATCACCGCCCTCCTGGGCTGGATCGCCCTTGCCGTCCCGGCGGAGACCGGCGGAGCCGGGAACCTCCCGTTCGTGCTGATCATGATCGGCCTGACCCTCGCCGCCGTGGTGATCTCGGTCTACCGGCCCGTCGCCTGGTCGGGCGACGAGATCCGGTTCGCGATCGGCGCGCCCGCGGTGGGCGGGATCCTGATCGCACTGACCGCGATCGCGATGGGCAAGGCCGAAGACACGCTGGCCATCGGCCCGGCCCAGTTCACCGCGGTGGAGGCCGGCTTCGCGCTGGTCGCGGTGGGGATCGCTGCCTATGCCGCGTTCGCGCTCGGAGGCCGGCTGGGTGTGGGGCCCATGGCTGCCGGCCCGCGTCCCGGGGCCACAGGCGACCGGACGGCGGGGCCGTCACCCGCCTCGCCCGCACCCGGCGGCTGGGTGCGCATCGGATGGGGCCTCGGCCTGCCGGCGATCTGGCTCGCCGTGTCGCTGCTGGTCATCCCGCTTGCCGTGTACGTCATCTCGTACCTGCCGTGGGCGTTCAACGGGGTCAACCAGCAGCTCATCGAGGGCTGGCCGGCGGGGCACACGGGCGAGACGCTGGTGGGTCTGGCCGGGCGGATGTACGACTACCACAACGGCCTGACGGCGGCGCATGCCGCCAGCTCGCCCTGGTGGGCGTGGCCCCTCAACCTCAAGCCCGTCTGGTTCTACCAGGGCGGGTACGCCGGCGGCACGGCCGCCTCGATCTACGACGCGGGCAACCTGGTCATCTGGTGGCTGGGGATCCCGGCGATGGCGTTCCTTGCCTACCAGGCGTTCCGGCGCCGGAGCCTGGCGCTCGCGCTGATCCTGGTCGCATTCCTCGCGCAATGGGTCAGCTGGGCCCGAATCGACCGCGCCGCCTTCGAGTACCACTACTACACGAGCCTGCCGTTCGTGATCCTGGCCCTGGCCTACTTCGTGGCCGAGATCTGGAACGGGGCATCACGGCGGACCTGGCTGCTGGCCCGGGTCGTGGCGGCCATCGCCCTCATGGGCCCGGTCATCCTGTGGCTGATGCGCTACCCGCTGTGTGCCCTGGCCGGCGTGGAATCGGTCAACGCCGGATCGCAGGCCTGCAACGGCAACCCCGGCAACCTCGTGGTGACGCCGGCCACGGCGACGATGGTCGTGGTCGCGCTGGCAACGGTCATCGTCCTCCTGTGGCAGCTTGTCGGACTCGGGCGGCCGCGAGCCGATGCGAAGCCGATCACGGGTCGCGACCTGCTGCCCATCCTCGTCGCCGCGGCGGTCGGAGGGACGGCCCTCGCGTTCGCCCGCCTCCTTCCGGACAGCGACCCCCTGTTCACCGTGAACGGCGTAGTGCCCGAGATCATCGCGCTCATCGCTGCCGTGCCCCTGGGGTTGGTCGCCCTGCAGGTGCTGACCGCTCGCGATGCCCGGCGCTTCGTGGTGGGCCTCGTGGCGGCGGCGGCCGCCTGGTTCATGATCCTCTACCCGAACATCTCCGCGCTCGCGATGCCGTCGCCGATCGTGAATGCGTACCAGGGGCTGATCCCGACCTACCTCTACGCCTTCCAGTTCAGCGTGAACACCACGCCGCGCCCGGAGACCACGTTCGCCGACCCCAAGTTCCTGGTCCTGGTCGCCTTCCTGGCCGTCGCCTGCGCCGTCGTCGCGTACTCCGCCTGGGCGTGGCGCCAGGCGCTCATCGAGGCTGGCGAGGAGCGTGCCGGCCCGCCCGGCCCGGGAGGCCCCACAGGTCCGCCCGACGGGACCGGCGGAGCCGGCTCAGCCTGACGGCGGGGTTGCCGGCGCGTCGAGGGTGTCGCCGGCGCCGCCGGTGCGGGGCGAGGGCGGCACCTCGGCGGAGAAGTGCGGCGGCAGCGCACCCGCAGCCTCCAGCCGGCGGATCACGAACCCGTAGTAGTCGTCCACCTTCGCGGTCACCCGTGGCCAGCTGAACTCCTCGGCACGGCGCGGGCCGGCTTCGGACATGGCAGCGGCGAGGTCGCGGTCCCGCAGCAGCCGGGCGATCGCCTCGGCCAGGGCCTCGGGGTCCTTGGGCGGCACGAGCAGCGCCTCCTGGCCCCGACGCACGACCCCCTTGTAGCCGTGGATGTCGGAGGCGACGATCGGGGCGCCCGCCGCCATGGCCTCGAGCAGGACGATCCCGAACGACTCCCGCCCGGTGGCCGGCGCGACATACACGTCAGCAGTCCGGAACAGCTGGTTCCGCTCGTCGTCGCCCACGCGGCCCAGGAACTCCACGCCACCGAGCCGCCGGGTGGCGACGTACCGGCGCGCCTCGCGCTCCTGGGGTCCCGCGCCGACGAGCAGCAGCCGGGTGTCGCCGATGCCCTGCCTGCGCAGTGCCCGGTAGGCCTTGAGGAGCTCCAGCAGGCCCTTGCGCGGCTCGAAGCGCCCGACGAACAGGATGTTCCGGGTGCCGTCCTGCCAGCGCGTGAGGGGAACCGCGCGCTGGAAGCGCGTGACATCGACTCCGTTGGGGATCACCTTGTAGTCGCCGGGGAAGTAGCGGTCGATGAAGTGGCGGGCGGCGGCCGACACCGCGATCCGGCCGTGCAGCCGCTTCGCGTAGCCCTCGAGCGCCCGCGATCCGAACTCGTACGCGGGCGACCAGCCGCCATAGGCGTGGAACGTGCCGACGTTCACGCTCCGGCTCTCGCGCAGGAGCACCAGCGACAGGAACGGCACGAACGGCTCGTGGAAGTGGAGGACGTCGAATCGCTCCTCGTCCAGGAGCTGCCGCGCCTGCGACACGTAGCGCGGCGAGAGGGTGATGGTCCCGACCGACCCGTTCGCGGGCATCGAGAAGCCCTTGCCCAGCCGGATCACGTCGCCCTCGGAGGCACGCTGCAGGCCGTGGGAGGCGGACAGGATCCGGACATCGTGCCCGCGAAGCCGCAGGTTCTCGTACAGGAAGCCGACGTGCTGGGTCACCCCGCCCGGGAGCGGGTACACGTACGGGGAGACGAGCCCGATCTTCACGCGCCGTGGTCCTCCTGGTCCGCATGCGGATCGTAGCGCGCGGGCCGGAGTCGGCCGCCCGGGTATCCGAGATCGCGGCCGGTCCCATCGCGGCGAATCTTGCCGCCCACCGTCGCCCTCCAGCCGGCGGCGTACTTCCGGAGCTGGGAGCGGTAGACGCCAAGCTGGTCGAGCGAGCCGTGGAAGGAGCCGTGGTGGCGCGTCAGCCCAGAGGCGACGGCTCGCCGGTAGTCCTCGCCCGTGCGACCCGGGAACGTCGTCCAGCAGGTTCCCACGGCCGACACGACGTGGGCGTCGCTGTTGCCCACCAGCGGCAGGCCATGCTCGCGCGCGAACCGGACGACCGCGTCGTGCCGGTACCGGCCGAGCGCGGTGGGGTTGAACGTCTCGATGGTGTCGGGACGAATGGCGGGGTTGTCCGACGCAAGGAGCCGCCGCAGCGTCGACGCCTGGGCGCACATCGGGTAGGGCACCAGCGGATGGGCGGGGATCGCGATGCCACCCTGATCGTGGACCGCCTCGATCGACCACTGGAGGCTCTTCATCGGTGGCACCGCGCGCTCCAGGAACAGCCCGACCAGGTGGCCGCCCCGGGTCGAGATCTCCTCGCCCACCACGACCTCCACGCGCATTCCCCGATCGGCGGCGAGCTGCCTGCCGGCCACCGCGGCGTCGATGCGCTCGTGGTCGGCGATGGCGATGATGTCGAGCACGCCCTCGGTCTCGACGCGCTCGAGGATCTCGGTCACGGACGAGACGCCGTCCGACGCGAGCGTGTGGATGTGCATGTCCGCACGCCCGAGGCGGACGGTCGGCTCCGGGGTCATGCCGACGCCCCGTCCGCGGCCGGCACGGGGCGGTGGTTGCCGACGGCGAGGTCCGGCCAGATCGGGTGCATCGCGCCCCACCACTGCTCCGGCGCGTCCGCGAGGATGGTCTCGAAGGCACCGGCGATGCCGGCCGTCAGCGCGGTGACCTTCTCGCGCCGGGTGCCATCCACCGGCAGCGGGACCGGGACCAGCTTGCCGGCGTAGCGTCCGCCCTTGAGCCGGCGGGCTGACCCGACGTACACCGGCGTGCCGCCATCGAGCGCCAGCAGGGCGGGTGCCGGGGAGATCGGCGCCGGCGACCCGAACAACGGGACGGGGATCCCGGTCCCCGACACGTCGCGGTCGTTGACGATGCCGATCGACTCCTGCCGGCGCAGCGCGGCGACCAGCGCCCGCCGGGCGTCCCGGACCGGCACGATGGTCACGCCCATGCGGCCCCGGGAGGTCTCGAACCAGTGGCGGAGCGCCGGGTCGTCGACGGCCTCCATGGGTGCCGTGATCCGGTGGCCGACCAGGCTGGACACGACCGCGGCCGGCATCTCGATCGCGCCGAAGTGCATCCCGACCAGCACGATCGGGGCGCCCGACAGCAGTGCGTCACGCACGGCGTCCGGCGTCTCCACGTCGATCCGGGCCAGCTCGCGCGACGGCTCCACGCTGCCCGTCCGGGCGACCTCGAGGTAGTAGCGGACGGCGTGCCGGAAGCAGCGGCGGACCATCAGCTCCAGGGCATCGGGGTCGGTGGCGGCGCGCCGGGCGAGGTCCGTCCCCCTCCCCTGCGTGGCCAGGCCCTCGCACACGCGCCGCAGGTTGGCCCTGGCCTGCGCGGCGCGATCGGGCGCCGCCCGGTACCACAGCTCGCCCAGGCTCTCGGCAGCGGCGACGAGCGGGGCCTCGGGGAGGGCGGACAGGATCCGCGCCCCTGCGAGGATGGCCGACCCCCGGAGGCTCACGTCGGGGCGGCCTCGTCCGCGGCAGCCGACCGCGACGGGCCCGGGTCGGGCCGGCCCGCGAGCATCGCCGCGGCCCGGAGCTCCAGCTCAGCGGCCTCGGCCGGGTCGGTCGGCCAGACCGGCTTGAAGCTGTACCACTGGGACGGAGCCGCACGGATGGCCGCCTCCAGGGCAGTTGCGATCCGCTGGGTCGCCCGGGCGATGTCGGCGGGATCGGAGGACGGCACGCCGAACGGCTCCTCGGACTCGACGCGGAACTTGCCGCTCGGTGTCCGGCGCACCGCCATCGGGGCGATCACGGCGCCGGTCTTGGCCGCGAGCACGGCGGGGCCGGCGGGCAGCGTCGTCCAGGCGTCGAACAGCCGCACCGGGATGCCATCGCTGCGGTAGCCCCAGTCCACGAGCAGGGCCACGATCTCCTTGCGCCGCAGGACCGTGAACAGCTCGCGCAGGTTTCGCCACGGGATGACGTGGACACCCCACGACTCGCGCTGCTGGCGGAGGATCTCGAAGATCTCGGGGAACGCGGAGTCGTCGGCGACCACGTTGGCCGCGTACCCGCGCCGGGCGAGCGCCGCCGCCACGGCCTCGTTGTTGCCGATATGTCCGGCCACCACGATCACCGGGTGCTCGCCTGCCTGCCAGACCGCGCCGATGCGGTCGGCGCCATCGCCTTCGAGCCCATCCGCAAGCTCGTCGAGCGGGCGCGACGGGAGGCGCATCAGCTCGACCATGTAGCGGGCGTATTCGCGATAGGCACGGAGCGCCAGGCGGGTGACCCGCAGGTCGGACGGGGGCAGCCCCAGGACGTGGCCGAAGTTGACGTTGGAGAACCGGCGCTTGGCCGGCCAGACGAGGTACGAGAGCTGCGAGCCGCCGCCGATGGCCACCCGCGAGATCGCGGGGGGCGTGAACGCGAGAACGGCGGACATCGACTTGTAGCCGATGACCGCCGCCTTCTCCACGATCCGCGGTGGGGCGGCCTCGAGGCGCTTGTGCGGCGCCTCGAGCCCCTTGCGCTGGGTCACTTGGTGGTGGTTGCCCTCGTGCGGGAGGCCGTCGCCAGCGCCTTGCTGTCCTTGCGGGACTCCTCGGTGCCGGTCAGGGTCTCGTTGTCCTCGCCCCGGATGAAGGCCTCGACCCGCTCGCGCGCCACGTCGTCGTGGAGCTGGAGCGGCGGGCTCTTCATGAAGTAGGACGAAGGCGCCACAAGGGTACCCTTCAGGCCGCGATCCAGCCCGATCCGCAGGCACCGGATGGCGTCGATGATCACGCCGGCGCTGTTGGGGCTGTCCCAGACCTCGAGCTTGAGCTCGGCCTTGAGCGGCACGTCGCCGAAGGTCGTGCCCTCCATGACGATGTAGCAGTACTTGCGGTCCTGGAGCCACGGCACGTAGTCGGACGGCCCGACGTGGACGTTCCCGTCCTCGAGCTCGTAATCGAGCATCGAGGTGACAGCGTTGGTCTTGGAGATCTTCTTGGACTCCAGGCGCTCGCGTTCGAGCATGTTCATGAAGTCCGTGTTGCCGCCGAAGTTCAACTGGTACGTGCGGTCCAGGCGGACGCCGCGGTCCATGAACAGGCGAGTCATGACGCGGTGGCTGATGGTCGCCCCGACCTGGCTCTTGATGTCGTCGCCGATGATCGGCAGGCCCTTCTCGGCAAACCGGCGCTGCCAGTACGGCTCACGCCCGATGAACACCGGGATCGCGTTGATGAAGCCGACGCCCGCCTGGAGCGCCTGCTCCACGTACCACTTGGTGGCCTCCTCGCTGCCCACCGGCAGGTAGGACACCACGAGATCGACCTCGCGCTCCTTCAGGGTGCCAACGACGTCCGCCGTGGGGCCGGGGGCCTTCTCGATCACCTGGGACAGGTACTTGCCCAGGCCGTCGTGGGTCATGCCGCGCTGGACCGTGACGCCCATGTGGGGCACGTCCATGAACTTGTAGGTGTTGTTCTGGCCCGAGAAGATCGCCTCGGACAGGTCCTTGCCGACCTTCTCGCGGTCGACGTCGAACGCCGCGACGAACTCCACGTCATTGATGTGGTAGTCGCCGAGCTTGACGTGCATCAGGCCGGGGACGAAGTCGGTCGGCTTCGCGTTCTCGTAGTAATAGCGGCCCTGGACCAGGCTGCTGGCGCAGTTGCCGACACCGACGATGGCGACGCGGATCTTGCGACCGGGCTTGGGGGCTGCCGGGACGTTCTCGGTCATGGGGATCTCCGTGGGTCGCCTAGCCCTGGCGGGACGCTTGCCGCAGGGTCACGACGATGCGCTGGATGGTGGTGATGGTGGCGAGGACGGCGATCGCGGCCAGGCTCCAGAACAGCCAGATCTGGCCGGCCCAGGGCTTGGCGATGGCGATGCCAGCGGGAAGGTCGAAGGTCTCGAGGCGGAGGAGCGGGTTCGCCGTGCCGGCGAGGCCGGTCAGAATGAGACCAAGGGTGAGGATCACCAGGCGGACCTCGCGCGGCGCGAGACCGACGGCCGCCATGCCGGACGGCGGCGCGAAGCCCAGGCTCTCGGCCCGGGCCCGGGTGTAGCTGACCATGAACGCGCTCGACATGGCGACAGCCGCAAGCAGGATTCCGAGGTCAAAGCGCTCGACCATGCAGCCGAGGAGGATCCCGGCGTAGACGACACCCTCCCCCCAGCGATCGAAGACCGAGTCGAGGAAGGCGCCGGCCCTGCTGACCCTGCCCGTGGCCCGTGCGACCATGCCGTCGAACATGTCGAAGATCCCGCCGAAGATCACGAGCAGCCCGGCCGGGAGCCACGCGCCGGTCGCCGCGGCGACGGCCGCGACACACGCGATCACGAAGCCGATCACGGTGAGCGCGTTGGGCGATAGCCCGGTCCGCGCGATGGCGAGCCCAACGGGCTCCGCGAGACCGCGGACCTTTGCCCGCAGCTCGGGGGAGATGAAGGAGCCGCTCACTCGTCGGCCGCCTTGGGTGGCCGGGTGGACTCGAACCCGAGCGCCTGGGCCTGGCGGGTGGCGAACATCGCGAACGCCTGGGGCTCGATGGTGTGGACCGTCTCACGGCCGTTCCGACGCGCCGAGACCAGCCCGACCTCGCGCAGCTTCGAGAGGTGCCAGGAGACAAGCGGCTGCGAGAGGCCGACCCGGTCGATGAGCTCGGTCACCGTGGCGGGACCCTGCGCAAGCACGCGACAGATCCGGAGCCGGTTCACGTCCGCCAGCACCTTGTGGAAGCGGCGCAGCTCGCGGAGGTCGTCGGGCTGGTCGACGGCCGCGGCAAGGGTGCTCCGGATCCGCGCGGGGGAGGGGGACATGGGCCGGGGTGACCTGCGGGTGGCGGGTTGACGTCCCGATGCATCAACATCGGTTTATATCAACGGGCGTTGATGCTAGTGATCCGTGAGGTGTGTGTCAACCTCCGGGCCGAGCAGCCCCGGGCCGAGCAGCCCCGGGCCGAGCAGCGTGCGCCCCGCGCTCGCCCGGCGAGCAACCCCTGCGGTCCCACGCGATGTCGCTCGCCATGCGAGCGGTGCCGGGACTCGACGAACCATCGCACCGCGTCGGCCACTCGCCAGGTGAGCGGAATCGGCCACGGGCGCACCGTTCGACCGGCTGGCGAGCCGCGCCTCCATGGCCCCGATGAGACGGGTTGTCGCCGAATGCGTCCCTGGCCTCGTACCCGAAGGGAAACCAGCATGACTCCCTAAGACACAGTGACCAAAGTGGCATGGGCAGCGCAGAATTGTAGTGAGGTGGTCGCCTCAGCGGCCGCCAGGCCAGACTCGCTACTCGGAACGTCCCATGCTCTACGAAGTCGCCGTCACCAGCATCGTCACCCTGATCGTCATCGCCCCGCTCGTGTACGGGGCCTGGTACGACCGGCGCCGGGATCTCAGCGCCCGCGGCTGAGCCGCGGACACCCGCCCCGCCGCCGCCTCGGCTTCGCTGCCGCGGCCCCGCGGGGCCCCGCCCCGCCGCCGCCTCGGCTTCGCTGCCGCGGCCCCGCGGGGCCCCCGCCCCGCCCCGCCGCCGCGGCCTCGCCGTGAAGCGCTCGCCGTGCCACGCCCTACACTCGGGGGGTGGACCGGCTCTCGCGGCGTGATGCCCTCGCTCTCCTCGCCGTCCTTGGGGTCGGCGTCTTCCTGGCCGGGCTCGAGCTGATGATCACGGCGGTGGCCCTGCCGGCCATCGTCGCCGACCTCGCGGCCTGGACGCGCCTGCGAGAGGCCTCCTGGATCATCAACGGGTACCTGCTGGTCTACGTGGTCACCATGCCCGTTGCCGGGCGGCTGGCGGACCTGTACGGCGCACGGAGCCTGTTCCTGTGGGCGCTGGTGGCGTTCACGCTGGGATCGCTCCTCGCGGGCGCCGCGCCGACGCTCGAGCTGCTGATCGCGGCGCGGCTGGTGCAGGCGGTCGGCGGCGGGGCCCTGGTGCCGGTCGCCACATCCGCCGCGTCCCACCTCTTCTCCGGCACCTCACGACCGCGCGCCCTGGGCGTGGTGGGGGCGCTGACGTTCCTGGGCATGGCAGCCGGGCCCGTCCTGGGGGCGGCGATCCTTGGCGCGCTCCACCCGGAGGCCGCGATCGCCCGGCTGGGGCTGGAGGCGGGCGCGGTGCCGGCGAGCCTGCTCGCCCCCGCATGGCGCTGGATCTTCTACGTCAACGTGCCCGTGGGGCTGGTGGCGCTGGTCGTCGCCTGGGCCGCGAGCAGTGGCTGGGAGACGCCGCGGCGGCAGGGTCGGGTGGACCTGGCAGGGGCGATCCTGTTCTCCGCGCTCCTCGTGGGGGCGCTCGGGGCGCTGACGCTGCTCGGCGCGCGGGCCGGACGGGGGGCGGAGGACGTCGATCCTGTCACGGTGATGCTCGTGCTGGCGGGCCTTGCAGCGGTCGCCGGGCCGCTGGTGATCCTGCGCGGCCTGCGGGTCCACGACCCGTTCCTGGACCCGCGGCTGTTCCGCTCGGCGCCGTTCTCATCGGCGGCCCTCGTGTCCGTGCTGACCGGGTACGGCCTGGCGACCGCGATCGTCGGTGGGGCCGTGTTCGTGGACCGGGTCCTCTACGGCGGCCCAGACGATCAGCGACTGGCGCTGGGCGCGCTCGCAGGTGCCACGGCGATCGGAGCCCTGGTGTCGGGGTTCGCCGTCCGCCTGCTCTCGCTCCGGATCGTGACCGTTGCCGGCTTGGCGGCGAGCATCGCGGGCCTGGTTGTGATGGCGAGCTGGACGCCGGCGACAACGATCGAGGGCGTGGCCGCGTCGCTGGCCATGTTCGGCGCCGGGTTCGGCCTGACGGTGACCCCCAGGTCCACGGCCGCCGTCGACGCCGTGGCGACCGAGGCGTACGGCACGGCGTCATCGACGGTGGTGGTCGCCCGAATGGTCGGGATGGCGGTGGGCCTCGCGATCCTGACCGCGTACGGATCCACGACCATCGACCGCCTGTACGACCAGGTCTACGCCACGCCCGACGCGTATCTCGAGTACATCCCCGAGACCTTGCGCGACCGGCCGCTGCGCGACGGCCTGGTGGTCGAGGCCCTGGAGCAGTGGGCGGCCGGGGAAGCGGCGCGGATCATGGTGGGCATCTTCCTGGTCGCGGGCATCGTGACGGCGGTCGCCGCTCCGCCGTCGCTCCTGCTTGACCGCCGGCGGCGTAGACTCGCGGCCGATGGAGACCTCCGACCCGATCCTGGCGACACCCCGGCCGGTCCCGTCGCCCGCGCCTGACGAGGGCTGGCCGCGGATCCGTGGCGTGGCGTGGATCGGTGGCGGCTCACGGGCGATCGCCTCGCGCGATGACCTCGCGACCGCGCTCGGGGACCCCGAGGCGCGGCTCTGGGTGGACGTCACCGCGCCGTCCCACGTCCAGGTCAACGACGTCGCGGACCTGCTCACGCTCCACCCGCTGATCGCCGAGGACATCGCCGAGAAGAACCAGCGGGCGAAGGTCGAGGAGATCGAGGGGTCCATCCACATCGTCATGTTCTGGATCACCTACCAGGGCGAGATCGGCGAAGTCGAGATCGATCTCGTGCTCAACCATCGCTCGCTGCTCACGGTCCACGAGCCGGCCTGGGACCCGTTCCGGCTGCCCCAGCTGCGGGGCGACCCGGGCGCGTTGCTCCGCCGGGGCCCGGACTACCTGCTCTATGCGCTCACCGACGGCATCGTCGACGGCTACTTCCCCGTCCTCGACGCCATCGAGGACGAGATCGATGTCCTCCAGGACGACGTCATCGCGAGGCCGACCGGCGAGACGCTGGAGCGCCTGTTCGCCCTCAAGCGCCAGCTGATCGCGCTGCGCCGGGCGATGTCACCCGCACGCGAGATCTTCAACCAGCTCACCAACCGTGATCTCGTCCTGGTGAGGCCGGAGCACGTGGTCTACTTCCGCGACGTGTACGACCACCTGATCCGGGTCACCGACGAGCTCGACAACGACCGCGAGCTCGTGGCCGGCACGCTCGAGGTGTACCTGTCCACGATCAACAACAACCTGTCGACGATCATGAAGCGGCTGACGGGCGTCACGGTGATCCTGGCGGGGATCGGGGCGGTGGCCGGTGTGTTCGGAATGAGCGAGGCGGGCGTCGCCTTCGCCGGCGGCGAGGCGACCGGGTTCTGGGCGGTCACCCTGTTCGTCGTCATCGGCGCGGCGATCACGGCGGTGCTCCTGCGGCGGGTCGACTGGATCTGAACCGGCGCCGCCCTACCCGCAGTTGACGGGCCTGGCCTTGGGGACGGCTTCGCGAGGGTCGGCATCGGACACGGAAATCGGGTACGCGATCAGTTGGGTCTTGCCCGGTGTGCCCTTGGGCCCCTCCGATGTCTGGAGCCACACCTCCTCCTCCGTCGCGCCCAGCGGGCCGTCCAGGTCGGTCACGTGCAGCCGGTACTCACGGATCTCGTAGAGGTGGAGCCTGAAGTCGCTCGTGTAGACCTGGACGACCATGCCCAGCATCTTCTTCGCGTTCTTGTTCACGATGGCCAGGTTGTAGATCGGACCGAACATCCCGTCGCGCGCGTGGGCATAGAGGTACGTGGCCCGGCCTTCGCCCGGCTGCCCGAACGCGTCCTTGGCGGCGTTGTTGCCCGTGCCCGTGTGGAGATACATCGCGACATCGCAGTACGGGTAACCGCTGTTGCCCTTGACGACCGGCAGATCGATGTTGAGCGCCGGGACGACGACCCGCGTTGCGACCGCCCGCCCCGGCTTCTGGGTAGGATCCGGGACGGTCGACGCCGGCGCGGTCGCTTCCGGCGAGGCGCCGGGGGTCCCGGTGGCGGACGCTGTGGGTGAGGCTGATGCGGCCGCCGGCGTCGCCGTCCGGGTCGGCGTCGATGGATCGAGCGTCCCGACGACCTCGCTCTCGAGCGGCTTCAGCCCGGCCTCGGTGGGGTTCGCGTAGGAGAGCAGCCCAGCCGTGATCAGCACGACCCCGGCGGCGGTCAGCAGTGCCGGGAAGACGCGCCTGCGGAAGGCGTCGAAGATCGAGATCATGGCCGGTGCATCCTAGTTGAGCAGGGACAAGCCTGCCGTCACCCGTTCGTGCTGGTACGCTCGAACGGATGGGTGGAAAGACGGCGATCGGACTGGGGCTCGCGGCGGGTGTGCTGGCCGGCGGCTTGGCCATCGGCGCTCTCATCGCGCTGTCGCCCGCACCGGCTGTCCCGGCACCGGCGACTCCCGCGGCCTCTCCGTCGCCGAGCGAGCCGGTGCCCGCTGGATCCGTCGCACCCTCGGAGGATCCTTCGGCTGGGCCAACCGCGTCGGATGGACCACCAGCGCCATCGGCATCCTCGCTGGCGGAGGCGTTCGGCGTGGGTGAGCTTGCGCCCGACCTCGAGCTGCCGGGGGTCGGCGGCGAGCCCGTCAACCTCGCCGACTATCGCGGCAGGCCGGTGTGGGTCAACTTCATGGCGACCTGGTGCCCTCCGTGCCAGGACGAGCTTCCCCGTATGGCCGGCTTCCAGGCTCGCTATGACGACACGGGGCTGGTGGTCATCGCCGTGGACATCCGGGAGGACGAGCCCACCGTCCAGGCGTTCTTCGCCGACCTGGGCATCTACTTCCCGGTCGGGCTCGACCTCGATGGCACGGCCCAGGCTGAGTGGGGCGCGATCGCGCTCCCGGTCCATTTCTGGATCGATGAGAACGGGATCGTGCGTGACGGTGCCCTGGGGGGGATCGGCCCGGACGTGATGGCAGCGGGCCTGCAGACCATCCTGCCGGGGGTGACGGTCACGCCATAGGTCATCAATCGGCCGGCCGCCGCGCCGCGCCTTGCGCCGGATATCCGTGGGGACAGATATTGCGACGGTCGAGCACACCCATGAGGTCGATCGCAGCACCCCTGGCCGATACTCTGTAGCGCAGGCGCCCCGGAAGCGTTCGTACATCAGCGCGGAGTGATATCTGGCGCAATCTGCGAGGGACGCGCGAAGGGACGCGCGTAGCGATGCCCGGCAAAAGGGAGCGCGCGAGCCGCGAGCCGCGCCGTGCAATCTCAGTCGCGCGAGCCGCGAGCCGCGAGCCGCGAGCCGCGCTCAGCAGCCTAGTTGATGACGGCGGCCGCCGCGGTCTCGACGAACCCGAGCAGGAGTCCCGGGAAGGCGCCCAGCGCAAGCGTGAGCACGGTGCTGACCGCCAGGCCCGTCCACACGAGGCGGCTGTGCGGCAGCCGCTCCAGCTCGCCGTCGGGCTCGCGCATGAACATGTAGACCGCAACCCGCAGGTAGTAGAACGCGGCGACGGCGGCGTTGAGCATCATGAGCACCGCGAGCCCGTACATCCAGGGGTTGCCCGGGTCCCCGGCGACCGGGGCGCCGGCGTCGACGGCGGCCACGATGATCGTGAGCTTGCCGAAGAAGCCGGCGGTGGGCGGGATCCCGGTCAGCGACAGCAGGAACAGGAACATCAGCCACGTGAGCGCCGGCTCGCGCTTGACCAGGCCGGCGAAGGTCGAGAGGTTGGACGTGATCCCGGTTCGCCGCTGCAGCGCGGCGATGACCGCGAACGCACCCAGGTTCATGAACGCGTAGGCCGCGCCGTAGTACAGCAGTCCCTCCATGCCGCTCAGCTGCCCGGCGCCGAATGCGGCCAGACCCACCAGCATGTAGCCGGTGTGCGCGATGGACGAGTACGCGAGCATCCGCTTGACGTTGTCCTGGGTGAGCGCGACCAGGTTGCCGAGCGTCATCGTGAGCGCCGCGAGGACGATGACCACGATCGTCCAGTCCACGGCCAGGCTGCCGAGCCCCTCGCCGAACAGCCGGATGATCAGCGCGAAGGCCCCGACCTTGGGGCCGACCGACAGGTAGCCGGTGACCGGCGTCGGGGAGCCCTGGTACGCGTCGGGTGTCCAGTAGTGGAACGGGACGGCCGCGATCTTGAACGCGACCCCGGTGGTCATGAACGCCAGGCCCAGGCCGAGCGCCGGCGACAGTGGTGCGGCGCCGGCGGTGATCTGGGTCAGGATCGCCGCCACCTTGTCGATGTTGGTCTCGCCGGTGATCCCCCACACGAACGCGAGCCCGAACAGGAAGATCGCCGATGAGAAGGACCCCAGCAGGAAGTACTTGATCGCACCCTCGGTGCTGTATCCGTCGCTCTTGTGGTAGCCGGCCAGCACGTAGCCGGGCAGGACCATGAGCTCCAGCCCCAGGAACAGGACCAGCAGGTCGCCCGAGGCGGCGAGCAGCATCGCGCCCGCCATCGCGAACACGAGCGTCGCGGCGAACTCCGGCACCGGCAGCCCGCGCTCCTCGAGGTAGTCCGGGGCAAAGGCCATCGTCAGCGCGACGATCGAGATGAACAGCAGGTGGAGGAACGTGGTCAGTGGATCGACCACGTACGCGCCCTGGGCGCCCGCGGGGAACGCCTCGGATCCGGTCTGGCCGGTGATGACCACCAGGGCAGCGACCACGGCAAGGCCCGCGAACGTGGTGACCAGCGCCGGCCACTTGCCGCCGGGGAACACGAAGTCGACGACCAGGACCGCGATCGCGAGCAGGATCGTGGCGATGAAGGGCGCGATCGTGACGATGTCGGGGAAGGTCACCGGTGCACTCCTACCGCCACAGGCCGAGGGCAATGGGCCCGGCGGACTGGACGAACGCCTGGACGGGGGCCAGGGCCGCCTCGACGGAGCCGGCGATCAGGTCGAGGATGAGACCGGGCCACAGGCCGAAGATCACCACCAGCGCGCCAAGCGGGACGAGCGTGAGCGCCTCGACCGGCTTCATGTCGACGAGGTGGTTGCCGAGGCCCCTGAGGAAGTCACTGAGCTCGCCGAACGCCACCCGCTGGAACATCCACAGCAGGTAGCCCGCCGCGAGGATCATCACGAACGTGGCCACCACCGCTGCCGCGGGGATCGCGACGAAGGTGCCGACCAGGGTCAGGAACTCGCCCACGAACCCCGACAGGCCCGGCAGGCCCACCGACGCGAACACGAAGAACCCGAACGCGGCGGCGAAGACGGGCACCGCCGACCCCAGGCCGCCCATCTTGGCGATCGTCCGGTCGTGGGTCCGCTCGTAGATGATGCCCACGAGCAGGAACAGGGCGCCCGTGATGAGGCCGTGGTTGACCATCTGGAGGATCGCGCCCTGCATGCCCTGCTGCTGGAACACGAAGATGCCCAGGGTCACGAATCCCATGTGGCTGACCGACGAATACGCGACCAGCTTCTTGAGGTCCGGCTGGACGAGCGCGACGATCGCGCCGTAGATGATCCCGATCAGGCTCAGGACGATGATCAGCGGGGCCCACGTGTGCGCGGCCTCGGGGAACAGCGGCAGGGCGAACCGGATGAACCCGTAGCCGCCCAGCTTGAGCAGGACGCCGGCCAGGATGACGGAGCCGGCAGTGGGCGCCTCCACGTGGGCGTCGGGGAGCCACGTGTGGAACGGGAACATGGGGACCTTGATCGCGAACGCGAGGAAGAAGGCCCCGAAGGCGAGGAACCCGAAGGTGCCGCCGAACAGGTTGGTGGCCCCGGCCGCGGTCAGCTTCGCGACGTCGAACGCGCCATCCCAGCTGCCGGTCGACGCCTGGAACGTGAACGCGGTCGCCAGGATCGCGACCAGCATCAGCAGCGATCCGACGAGGGTGTACAGGACGAACTTGATCGTCGCGTAGAGGCGATTCTTGCCGCCCCAGATGCCGATGATCAGGTACATCGGGACCAGGACCAGCTCCCAGAAGATGTAGAACAGGAACAGGTCCCGGGCGACGAACACGCCGGTCATCCCCACCTCGAGGATGAGGAACGAGACCATGTACTCCTTGACCCGGTGCGTGATCGGCCCAAAGGAGGCGAGGATGCTGATCCAGGTCAGCGTCGTCGTGAGGACGACCAGGACCATCGCCAGGCCGTCGACCCCGACCGCGTACTGGATGCCGAAGGCGGTGATCCAGGGCACCGCCTCGGAGAATTGGAACGCGGCGCCCCCGGCGTCGAACCCGGCCAGCATCACCAGCGACACGGCCCAGGCGGCCAGCGCGAACCCGAGCGCGACGTAGCGCGCGAGGTTCGGCCGCGAGGTGGGCATGAAGGCGACCGCCAGCGCACCCAGCGCCGGCAGGAACGTCACGAGGGTGACGAGCGGCAGCCTGTCGAGACCGGTCATCGGGGCTGCCCCACGATCAGCAGGAACGAGCCGGCCATCACGAGCAGGCCGATCGCGATGCCGAGCGCGTAATTCTGGACGCGGCCGGTCTGGATCAGGCGCAAGCCGCCGCCCGCGCCCCGGACGACCGTGCCCACGCCGTTGACCGTCCCGTCGACGATCGTGCGGTCGAACCACCACAGGACCGCCGCCACGCGCCCCCCGATCCGGATGAAGAGCAGGTCGTTGATCTCGTCGAACCACCACTTGTTGAGCGACGCGCGGTACAGGAACCGGGTCGCGCCGCTGGAGGCGACGATGCCGTCCACCGTCTTCTGGCGGCCGCGGCGGCCGAAGAAGCCGAACAGGACCCAGCCAACCACCAGCCCGATGGTGGCCACGGCGACGCTGGCGACGATGAGGATGCCGTCGATCCCGAACAGCTCGTACGCGTGCGGCTCGCCGTAGAGGTGGTGCTCCGACGCCGCGAAGACCGGCTCCAGCCAGCCCTTGAGCAGCCCGGTGCCCTCGGGGTTGAGCGGCGGGCCGCCCCACGTGAGCGCGAGGCCCAGCAGTGCGGCCGGGATGGCCAGCAGGATCAGCGGCACGGTCATCTGCCAGGCCGACTCGTGCACCTTGGGCTCGGTGTGCGGATCCACCCGGGACTCACCGTAGAACGTCCGGCCCATCAGGCGCCACATGTAGAACGCGGTCATGCCCGCGACCACGAGGCCGATGAGCCAGACCCAGGTGAAGCCGAACTTGAACGCCTCACCGAGGATCTCGTCCTTGGAGAAGAAGCCTGCCAGCGGTGGGATGCCGGCGATCGCGATCGAGCCGACGAGCATCGTCAAATGGGTGATCGGGATCCTGCGCCACAGCCCGCCCATGCGGTTCATGTCCTGCTCCTCGTGGACGGCGTGGATCACCGAGCCCGAGCCCAGGAACAGCAGGCCCTTGAAGAAGCCGTGGGTCATCAGGTGGAAGATCGCGGCCACGTAGGCGCCCACTCCGAGGGCGGCGAACATGTAGCCCAGCTGGGACAGCGTGGAGTACGCGAGCACCCGTTTGATGTCGGTCTGGGTGAACGCGATCGAAGCCGCCAGGATCGCGGTGAAGATGCCGATCGCGGCGACCACGACCATCGCTTCCGAGGCGTGGGCGAACAGCGGGTTGGCGCGCGCGACGAGGTAGACGCCGGCGTTGACCATGGTGGCCGCATGGATCAGGGCCGACACCGGGGTCGGGCCCTCCATCGCATCCGGCAGCCAGACGTGGAGTGGGAACTGGGCGGACTTGCCCATGGCCCCGGCGAACACGAGCAGGGCCACGATCGGGAGCGGGACCAGCAGCGCCGTCTCGGGCGAGATCAGCTTCTCCAGGGATTCCTGGATGTTGAGGGTCCCGGTGTTGACGAAGATGGCCATGATCCCGAGCGCGAAGCCCACGTCGCCGACGCGGTTGACGATGAACGCCTTCTTGGCGGCGAGCGCCGCGGAGCGCTTGTGGTACCAGAACCCGATCAGGCTGTACGAGGACAGGCCCACCAGCTCCCAGCCCGCGAACATCAGCACCCAGTTGTCCGCGAGGACCAGGACCAGCATCGAGAACATGAACAGGTTGAGGTAGGCGAAGAACCGCCAGGTCGCCTTGTCGTGGGCCATGTACCCGACCGAGTACAGGTGGACGAGCATGCCGATCGTCGTCACCACGATCAGGAGCGCGGCGGTCAGGGCGTCGACGTGGAAGGCCATCTGCACCTGGAAGTCGCCGGCCGGGATCCAGGTCCACAGCAGGACAGGCAACCCATGCTCGCCGAACGGCTCGGCATGCGTCAGCGCCGGCACGACGACGACCATCGCGATCACCCACGACGCCACGACGACCGCCAGCGGCACGATCTCCGCGGCGGTGCGCCCGTACCGGATCTGGAGGCGCCGTCCGAACAGTGCGGTGAACGCGAAGCCGAGGATCGGCAACAGCGGGATGAGCGGGATCAGGGTCTCGTACATCTCGATCCCGCCTACCGGCTCATCGCGTCGTACTCGTCGACGAGCGGTGTCTTCTTGTTCCGGTAGATCGCGATCACGATCGCGAGCCCAACCGTCGCCTCGGCGGCGGCCGCGGCCATGACGATGAGCGCGATCACCGAGGCATCGACCGTGAGCTTGAGGGTGAACGCACCGAAGGCGATGATCGCGAGGTTGACCGCGTTGAGCATCAGCTCGATGGACATCAGCATCGAGATCGCGTTGCGACGGGCCAGGAACCCGAACGACCCGATCGCGAACAGCAGGCCCGACAGGATCAGGTAGGCGTCGAGGCTCGTCGAGAGGTTTTCGAGGAAGGACAGCATCAGTCGCTGCCCCCCCGCTCGCGCTTGGCGAGGAACACCCCGCCGATCACCGCCGCCAGCAGCAGGACGCTCACCACCTCGAACGGGAGGGTGAAGTCCGTGAACAGGGTGGTGGCCAGGTCCTCGGCGGAGGTCACCATCAGCGAGCCGGTCTCGTCCCAGCTGCTGGCCACCACCACCACCGCGATCAGCATCGCGAGCACGGCGGCCGCGATCGCCGCCGGGAGCGCCTGGGTCTGGAACACCAGCGAGGCGGGGCCGGACTTGGTCTGGGTGAGCATGATCGCGAACAGGACGAGGACGCTGATCGCCCCGATGTAGACCAGCACCTGGGCCGCCGCGACCACCGTCGCCCCCGCGAACACGTACAGCCCCGCCAGCGCGGCAAAGCAGATGATCATGGCCAGGCCGCAGCGGATGATGTCCCGCATCAGGACCACCAGCAGCGCCGACCCGACCATGATGGCCGCGAGGGTCAGGAACAGCAGGTCATTCCATCCGAGCCCGAGCAGCGGGATCGTCTCTGGCAGCGTCACGCGTCCCTCTCAGCCGTCGTGGGCGTGGCCGGTCCCGTTCCCGGCACCCAGCCGGGCGCCGTTCCCGTTCCCATTCCCATTCCCGTTCCCGTGTCCGCTTGCGAGCGAGGCGGGGAGGACGGGGAGCCGACGGGCATCGTCGAGGATCCGGCCCTCGGCCCGTGCACGCTCCGCCCAGTCGCGCTCGCGGCGGACATAGCTCATCTCCGTCTCGCGCTCGATCGAGGCCAGCGCGAGGAGGTCGATGGCCGGCTCCTCGCGGGACGTGTGGCTGAGCTCGAACTGGTCGCTGTCGCGGACGGCGTCATAGGGGCAGGCATCGACGCAGATGCCGCACAGGATGCAGCGACTCTCGTCGACCTCGTACTTCTGGAGGACCCGCGGCTTGGGCATCAGCGCGCCGGTGGGGCAGGTCTCGGCGCATCGGCCGCAGGACACGCACGGCGTGTCGTTGAGACTCATGTCGAGCGGCGTCGTCACCAGGGTGTCGAAGCCGATCCGCATGAAGTCGTAGCACGCGGCACCCACCACCTCGGCGCACACGTTGGCGCAGCGGCCACAGTCGATGCAACGGGAGGGCTCGCGCAGGATGAACGCGTGCGAGTCGTCCCGGACGTAGTCGTGGTTGACCCCGGTGAACCGGTTCTCCGTCACCGAGCGATAGCCCGCGCCCTGGTGGAAGTTCTTCTCCAGGGTCTTGAGGGTGGTCCCGTACTCGATGCCCAGCCGGCGCAGGTCGCAGAAGCCGATCGCCTCGCAGGTGCACTGGAGGCAGCGGGTGGACTCCGCGACGGCCTCGTCGCGGGTGTACGGGATCTCGTACTCGAGGTAGCTGCGGTTGCGCTCCTCCGCCTCGAGCGCCTTGAGCCGGTAGCGGGGCTCCTTGATCTCGCCGGTGAACGGCACGATCGAGAGGAACTCGGGCTGCGGCTCGGCGAGCGTCTGGCGGGTGCGGATCGCGGACAGGTCGTTGCCCTTCAGATAGGCGTCCACCGCGTAGGCGGCGCGGCGGCCTTCGGCGATGGCCTGGACCACGGTCGCGGCGCCGATCCGGACGTCGCCGCTGGCGAACACGCCGGGGCGCCCCGTCTCGAAGGTGACCGCATCGGCCTGGAGGCGGCGGTTCCGGGTGGCCGTCAGGCCGTCGTTGCCGGGGCCGAACCAGCGCAGGTCCGGGCCCTGGCCGATCGCCAGCAGGACGCGGTCACAGGGGATGGTGAACTCGGTGCCGGCAGCGGGTTCCGGCCGGCGGCGGCCGGACGCGTCGGGCTCGCCCAGCTGCATCCGGATGAACTCGATGCCGGTCGTCTTGCCGGTCTTCTCGTCCTTGATGACTCGCGTCGGCCCGGCCTGGAAGATGGTGGTGACGCCCTCCTCGATGGCCTCGTGGACCTCCGATGCGGCGGGCATGTCCTTCATGTCGCGGCGGTAGACCAGCGTGACCTCGCCTGCGCCCTGGCGGACCGAGGTGCGGACGCAGTCCATCGCGGTGAAGCCACCTCCGACCACGACGACGCGGGTGCCCTCGTGCCCTGGGTACGGCAGGCCCAGGGTGGCCGTCCGCAGGTACTCGAGGCCGTCGATGACGCCGTCGGCGTCCTCGTCGGGGATCCCCAGCTTGTTGGTGTCGTAGCAGCCGATGGCGATGACGACGCTGTCGAACCCCTGGTGCTGGAGGTCGTCGAGCGTGAAGTCCCTGCCCAGCTCCATGTTGCAGCGGATCCTGCCGCCGAGGCGGGTGACGGACTCGTACTCGGCCTCGAGGACCTCGACCTTGGGCAGGCGGTACTGCGGGATGCCGTAGCGGAGCATGCCGCCGGTGGCGGGGTCTCGCTCGAACACGGTCACGTCGTGGCCGGCCAGCAGCAGGTAGTAGGCGGCGCTCATGCCGGCCGGGCCGGACCCGATCACGGCGGCGCGGCGGCCCGAGGGCGCCTGCTTCTCGAACGGCAGCGGCGGATCGATGCCCTCGTCGAGCATCGCCTTGATGACCTGGTCGCCCGCGTAGCGATGGCTGTCGCGGATGGCGATCGCCTCGTCCACCTCGTCGCGCCGGCAGTGCTCCTCGCACGGGGCGGGACAGACGCGGCCCAGGACGCTGGGGAACGGGATCGTGCGCTTGAAGATCCGCACCGACTCGGTCCAGCTGGCCTCGGCGTTGGCCCGCAGGAAGCCCGGGATGTCGATGTGGCTTGGGCACTTGTTCTGGCAGGGCGGCAGGCAGTACGCGTTGTGGTCGGAGAAGATCAGCTCGAGGTTGGTCTTCCGGAGCCGGCGCAGCTCGTCGGTCTGCGTCTGGACGTGCATCTCCGGCTCGGCGACGCGGGAGCACGAGATCGGGGGCTGCTCCTCCCCCTCCACCTCGACCACGCACATCCGGCAGGCGCCGAAGCCCGGCAGCTTGGGCTCGTAGCACAGGGTGGGGATCTCGATCCCGTTGTCGCGGCAGACCTCGAGGATCGTCTGGCCCTCGAAGCCCTCGACCACCCGGCCGTCGACCTCGAGCCGGATCCGCGGCGCGCTCTGCGGACGCTGCGGGCTCTGGGTCGTGATCAGTCGTTCGGCAAGCGTGTCGTCGCGTGGCGTGAACGTGTCCCAGCCCGCGGGCAGCTTCGTGTCCGGGCGCACCTCGCGGGGGCGCTCGTAGGCGGCCGGGCTGTTCTCCGGCACGGGCGCGCTGCCCTGGGCCTCGGCGTCGTCGGGGCGGGTGATGAGGTCGGCCATCAGCGGGTTCCTGCTGCGGTCGCGCCGGCGCCCACGGCGATCGGTGTGCACACGCCGGCCGGGCAGGTGGAGCGAAGGAGGTGGTCGTCGAGCTCGGAACGGAAGTATCGCATCGCGCTGACGAACGGCCGGGTGGCCAGGCGCTCGTGGTCGCACAGGGCGGACGCGGTGATGTCGTGGGCGAGGTCCACCAGCAGCGTCGGGTCCGTGGGCCTGGCCACGCCGCCCGCCATCCGGTCGCCGATCTCGTACAGGCGCCGCAGGCCGATCCGGCACGGGATGGACTTGCCGCAGGCGGCATCGGCGGAGAACTTCGTGAGCAGCCGGGCGAGATCCACGATGCACGCCCGGTCGTCGGCAATGACCACGGACCCGGAACCGACATGCGCGCCGGCCTCCCGCAGGGCGTCGAACGCGTAGGGGGTGTCCAGGAGGTCAGCTGGCAGGAGGCCACCCGTCGGACCACCGACGAGGACCGCCTTGAACGGCCGCGTGCCGGTGCCGCCGACAAGGTCGACCAGCGCACGGAGCGTGGTTCCGAACGGGACCTCGGCGATGCCCGCGCGCGCGGGGCCGCGGAGCTGGACGAGCGCGGTGCCGGGGCTGCCGGTGGACCCGATGGCCGCATAGGCCTCGCCACCGTTGAGCACGATCCACGGGACCGCGGCCAGGGTCGCGACGTTGTTGACGACGGTCGGCTTCTCGAACAGGCCCTTCTCGGTGGGGTACGGCGGCCGCTGGTCCGGCTGGCCGCGCCGGCCCTCGAGCGCCTTGATCAGGACCGTCTCCTCGCCCAGCATGTATGCGCCCTGCACGGGTCGGACGGTCATGGTGATCCGGATGCCGGAGCCCGCCGCGTCCTCGCCCAGGAACCCGGCTTCCTCCGCGGCGAGGACGGCGCCCTCGAGGTCCGTCACCAGCGACGGATCGTCGGCTCGGACCGCGAGGATCGCCTCGGTCGCGCCGATGGAGAAGGCGGCGATCGCGAGGCCCTCGATCACGCTCCACGGGTCGGCCGCCAGCAGCGCCTGGTCCGTGCGGACCGCAGGATCCGCCCCGTAGCCATTGGCGATGACGTAGCGCTGGCCGGCGGGCTGCGCGGCCGCCGCCCGCCACTTCTCCGCGGTGGGGAAGCCGCCACCGCCGCGGCCCCGGAGCCCGGAGGCGGCGATGGTCGCGATGGTGCCGGTCGCGCCCAGGTCGCGCACGGTCCTGCGGAGCCCCTCGAAGGCCCCCGCGCGCACGGCCGCGTCAAGATCGAACGGATCTGCCGCGATCTGGTGGGCGCGGGCCAGCAGGATGCTCGGCCAGTCCTTGGGGGTCGTGAGGAAGTCAGTCATCCTAGCCCGCGCGCCCCCCGTAGCCCAGGGAGGTGTCGAGCGCGGCGCGGAACGCGCCTTCGGCGACAGCCTGCGCCGTGCCGGCGGCCGGGGCCTCGACGGCGGGTGGCTCGAACCGGAGGTGCCGGTAGTAGGTCGCGGTGCCGTAGATCATCGCGTACCAGGCGCCGGTGACCCGGGAGATGTGCTTGAGCGCGGCGACCGGCAGGTAGCCGTACTCGTCCTGCGTCTCCTCCAGGATCCGGAGCATCGCCTTCGGATCGTAGTCGTGGGCTTCGAGGATGGCGTCGAGCGGGGCGAGCTCGATGCCCTCGAACCTCGTGAACGCCTGGTCCGCCACGGGCCGGCCGGAACGGCGGATGGCGGATTCCTCGCGACGCTCGCCATAGGTCTCGGGCGCGCCCCAGTGGACGTGGAACCGGCCCTTGGTGTCCACGCCGCCCATGTCGATGCACTCGATGGGGCATGCCTGGGCGCACTGGAAGCAGGTCTCGCATTTGAGCGTCCCGTACTCGTCGTACAGGAGCTGCAGGCGGCCGCGGAACTTGGGCGCCACGTCAGCATGCTCTTCCGGCCACTTGATCGTCGCCTTGGGCGCGAAGAACCGCCGCAGGGTCAGCCCCATGCCGCGGACGAGGCCCATGCCGGGGATCCTGGTCATCGGGCGCTCACAGGCTCTTGGCCACGACGATCGCCGAGGCGGTCAGGAACAGGTTGAGGAGCGCGGCCGGCAGCAGCCATTTCCACGCGAAGCCCATCAGGTGGTCGATCCGGACGCGCGGGAAGGTGGCGCGCATCCACACGAAGACGAACACGAAGATGAAGGACTTGATCATGAACCACACCAGGCCGGCCACCCAGTCCCAGCCGATCCAGGCCAGCGTGAACGCCCCGCCGCCAGCCACGACGTTGAACAGGACGAACCCGAGCAGCAGCGCCTGCCACCCGGGCCGCGAGCTGCGGAGCAGGTAGAACGGCACCGCGAACACGAGGGTCAGGAGGACCGGCGCCGCCATGACCAGGATCAGCAGCCCGATACCGAGGCTGCCGGGGTCGAGGGCGACGGTGGGCGCCGCCAGCGTGATGCCGAACCAGGATTGCAGCGACGGGTTGATCCAGGCGAGCAGCGCGGCGATGTCCACCGGGGCGTTCCAGGACCCGAAGAACAGGGTCACGATCAGGGCCGAGACGATGAACACGTTCACGTACTCGGCGAAGAACAGGAAGCCGAAGCGCATCCCGGAGTACTCGGTCGCAAAGCCGGCGACGATCTCGGAGTCCGCCTCGGTCAGGTCGAACGGCGTCCGGTTCGCCTCCGCGGTGGCGGCGATGAAGAAGATCAGCGCTCCCAGGGGCTGGCGGAACACGAACCAGTTGGCGAACCACCCACCCTGCTGCTCGGCGATCCCGGTGAGGCTCATGGTCCCGGCCAGCAGGATCAGCCCGACCACCGACAGGGTGAGCGGGATCTCGTACGAGACCGCCTGCGCCGCCGAGCGGATACCGCCCAGGAGCGAGTACTTGTTGAAGCTGGACCAGCCGGCGAGGAGGAGGCCGACCACGGTCATGCCGCCGACCGCGAACAGGTACAGCAGGCCGATGCTGAAGTCCTGCCCGACGAGGCCCTCCATGCGGTCGGTCTCGGGGTTCACCTGGCCCGGGGCGAACGGGATGACCATGAACGTCATCACCGCGGTCAGGAACACGATCACCGGCGCCCAGGTGAACACCAGGCGATCCGAGTTGGTCGGGCTGAAGTCCTCCTTGGAGAGCACCTTGAGCCCGGCGACGACGGAGTGGGCCGCGCCCTTGGGCCCCACCCGGTCCGGTCCCACCCGGAGGTTCATGAAGGCGATCACCTTCAGCTCCATGTAGATGATGATGAATGCGGCCGGGATGCTGAACAGCAGGATCGCGGTGATCGCCACCACGAACCGGACGATCGGCTGGTTGGCGCCGAGGATGTCGATCGCGCCCGGCAGCACGTAGTTCGCCGCGAGCACGGTCAGGATCGGCCCGACGACGAACACGAGCAGCAGCAGCGGAATGACGATCTTGCCGGCCGTCGTGAGGTTGCCAAGCGAGCGGTTGACCGCCGTCACTTGTCGATCCCACCCATGATGGGATCCAGCGACGACATGACCGCCATGGTGTCGGCGATCAGGTTGCCCTTCATCAGCATGCCCACCAGCTGGAGGCTCACGAACGAGGGATCGTGGATCCTGAGCCGGAACGGCTGATCCGTGCCGTCCGAGATGACGTACGTGCCGAACAGCCCGCGCGGTCCCTCCACGGCGGCCCAGGCGCGACCCGGCCGCGGACGCACCAGGCGCGGGAGGCGGGCCATGACCGGACCGTCGGGCATGTTGTGAAGGCACTGGTCGATGATCCGCAGGCTCTGCTTGACCTCGTCGAGGCGGAGCAGGTAGCGGTCCAGCGAGTCCCCGCCTTCAGGCCCGGTGCCGCGGACCGGGATGTCGAACTCCAGCTCGGGGTACACGGAGTAGGGGTGCGCCCGGCGGAGGTCGAACGGGACGCCGGCTGCGCGCAGGTTGGGGCCGGTGACGCCCATCCGCAGCGCCGTGTCGCGGTCCACCCGGCCGATGTCGCGCATGCGGCGGACGAAGATCTCGTTCTCGTTGAGCAGCCCGATGTTCGCTTCGTGCTGCTTCGTCGCACGGCTCATCCAGTCGCCGAGGCGGGACATGAACTCGTGGTTGAGGTCGCCGTTCACCCCGCCGATCCGGAAGTAGTTGAACAGCATCCGCTGGCCCGTGATCGCCGCCAGCATCTCCACGATCTCGTCGCGCTCGATGAAGCTGTACAGGATGGGCGTCAGGCCACCGAGGTCGAGCGCCATGAAGCCCTGGAACAGGACGTGGCTGCTGACCCGGAGGAGCTCGCCCGTGAGCACGCGGATGTACTCGGCCCGGCGCGGGACCTCCACGTCGAGGAGCTGCTCGAAGGACATCACCGGGGCCCACTCGCAGAACAGCGAGCTCACGTACTCGAGCGGGTCCATCTGGGTGATGACGTGGTGGTAGTCCGAGTTCTCGCACAGCTTCTCCACGCCACGGTGGAGGTAGCCGAGCACCGGATCCAGGTCCACGACCTGTTCGCCGTTGATCTTGAGGACGACCCGGAGCACGCCGTGAGTCGAGGGGTGGTGCGGGCCCACGTTGAGGAACATCTCGCCGTCCCGCAACGAGTAGAACTCGGCCTCGCGCTCGGTGCGCGGCGGGTACGGCGGAACCTGCTCGAAGGCGCCGATCTGGTTGTCCAGCATGATCCGAGGGTCGTCCGCGGACGGATGCTGCCCGATGGGCTCGCGGGCGGTCGTCACGGCTACGCCCTCACCGTGCGACGGACAACGCTGTCGGTGGCCTGGGTCGGGGCGGGCGTCTTCTCCATGTGCCGGACGCCGCCACCCGGCGACCGGGCGGCGTCATCGGGCAGGTAGAAGTCCCTGCGAAGGGGGAAGCTCGTGTAGTCCGGCGGCATGAAGATCCGCCGCAGGTCGCGGTTGCCCTCGAACACGATCCCGTACATGTCGTAGGCCTCGCGCTCCATCCACTCGGCGCCGGGCCAGATGCCCGTGAGGGTGGCGATGCGCGGGTTGTCGCGGGGCAGGCCGTCGGCGATCACGCGCAGCCAGTCCGGCGTGCTTGCGGACCACACGTGGTACACCACCTGCATGTGATCGCCGGTGTCCACCCCGGCGAGGTCCCCCAGGATCTCGAAGGCGAGATCCGGCTCGTCGTGGAGGGCGGTCATGACCTCGGTCAGGTCCGCGGGGCCGATCCGCAGCTCGGTCTGGTCATGGCGCTGACGGATCGGCCCCGTGACCTTGTCGCCAAAGCGCTTCTCGAGTCGTGCCCGCAGCGATCGATCCATGGCTAGACGTCCGTCGGCACGTTGGGCCCGATGGGCCGGTCCGGCCAGTGGCCGCGGCGCTCCTTGACGAGCTGGCCCAGCTTCATCATCCCGTAGATGAGACCCTCGGGGCGGGGCGGGCAACCGGGCACGTAGACGTCGACGGGCATGACCCGGTCGATGCCCTCGATGGTGGAGTAGCTGCGCTTGTAGCGGCCGCCCGAGCAGGTGCAGTCGCCCATCGCGACGCACCACTTGGGCTCCGGCATCTGCTCCCAGAGGCGGACCAGGGGCCCGGCCATCTTGGTCGTGAGCGTGCCTGCCACGATCAGCACGTCTGCCTGCCGTGGGCTGGCGCGGAACGGGAACATGCCCCAGCGATCCATGTCGTTCTTGGACGTGGCGCCGGACATCATCTCGAATGCGCAGCAGGCGAGGCCCGAGAGAAGCGGCCAGAGGCTGTTCATCCGGATCAGGTCCACGATGAGGTCGGCCTTGGTGGGGATCACCTCGAGAGCGCCCCAGCGCGCGGTGTCAGCGAGCTCGAGGTCGCCCTTGTGGAACGTCTCGAGGTGCGTGTAGGCGGGAGCGGTGCTCGAGTAGGCGCCAGGGCTGTCCGAGGTCCAGAGCGTGTTGGGGACGACGATCGGAGCCATCACGTCGCTGTCGGCCGCGGCGGCGATCGCCGCCGTGCCCTGCCCGGACTGGTCCGTCCGTCCCTGGGGGCCGTCGCCCGGCTCGACGCCCAGGTCCTGGGCCGTCTCCGGCTCGTCGGGGCTCATCGCCATGTCAGGACCCCCTTGCGCCAGGCGTACGCCAGCCCGAACAGCAGGATGCCCACGAAGACCAGCATCGTGATGAACAGGCCGCCCAGCTGGGTGGCGGGGGTGCCCTGGAAGATCAGGGCCCACAGGAAGATGAAGATCACCTCGATGTCGAACGCGACGAACATCAGGGCATAGATGTAGAAGCTGATGCCGAACCGGGCATGGGTATCGCCGTAGGTGTCGATTCCCGACTCGTACGGGTAGCCCTTGTGCTCGTCACCACGTGTCCGGTGGGTGATCAGCCAGGCCAGCCCGATCGTGCCAAAGACGAACAGGGTGCCGGCGAAAACGAACCCGACGACGTACCAGATCCCGGTCACGAGGTC
This sequence comes from uncultured Chloroflexia bacterium, assembly GCA_963716025.1. Classification (GTDB taxonomy): domain Bacteria; phylum Chloroflexota; class Limnocylindria; order Limnocylindrales; family CSP1-4; genus CAIXZV01. The sequence goes on along the minus strand of CAVQSY010000073.1, from coordinate 14,657 downwards.
CTCGTGGGCGTGGCGTTGATCCCGGTCGCAGCAGGCGACACGGCGCGGCCATTCTAGCAGCGCAGCCGGGAGCGGACGGCCTGTCGGGCGGGGCCGGACGGCCCGTCTTCGGACCCTCCGCCCAGCCTCGCCGTCAGCCCGGCCGACGCACCGGGAGCAGCAATGGCAGGGTCACGACCGCCCCCAGCCCCACGCCGAAGGCCAGGACCCGGAAGCCGCCCATCCCGCGAGGGTCCATGAGCCGGGCGAGCGCGGAGCGGAGGCGGAACGCGTCCCCGAGCGTGGCACCGGGCCGGTGCAGGTAGGCGTCCGTGAGCTCGCTCGTGCCTGCCCGCGCGAGCAGCTCGGCCTGGGTTGTCTCACCGATCAGGGTCAGCCCGGCCCGCTCGGCCGCGGCCCTGACGGCCGCGAGGTCCACGGTGGCGGTGAGATCCTGCCGCCCGACGTGGTGGAACGGGTCCGCGCCGACCGCGTGGCGCGCGAAGGCGCGGAGCGACCCGGTGGGGTGGGACGGGCCGTGGAGATCCCCGGGCTCGGAGGCATAGTCCACGACAACGACCACTCCTCGGCGCAGACGCGCGGCCGTCGCCGCGACCCAGTCGTCGAGCGCGAGGCAGACCTCGGTGACCTCGCCGTCGGCCAGCGTCACCTGCTCGGCGTCCAGGCGTTCCGCGAGCGCGGGCGTCGTCGGCGCCGCCTCCTGCCAGGCCAGGCGGTCACCGGCATTCGCGTCCACGGTCACCAGCAGCTCGTGCAGACGGCCATCCCGCCCCACGACCCGGTGGACGGGCAGCGCATCGAGGACCTCGTTGGCCACCACGGCGCCGGCGTCATCGGGTGGCTCGCCCGGGTGTGTGCCCGGGTCCTTGCCCGGGTCGTCGCCCGGGCCGGGCACGAGGCAGCCATCGAGCCCGTCGGCCGCGAGGCGCTCGCGGAGCGTGTCGAGACGCGCCGCCTCCACCTCGATCGGCCGGTAGCGAAGGATCGGCAGGAGTGGGGAACCCAGGTCACGCAACCCGCCCAGCAGCCCGGCGGCGAGGGCGCCCGAGCCGGCGCCCGGCTCCGTGACCGTGAACGGCTCCGGGTTGCCCATCGCCTGCCAGGCCTCCTCCACCAGGCGTCCGATGGCCGCCCCGAAGACCGGATGGGCCTCCGGGGCGGTCAGGAAGTCTCCGCCGGCCAGCCCGGGACCGGCCTGCGGGCGCCGGTAGTAGCCGTGCCCCGGTTCGTAGAGGGCACGCTCCATGAACCGGGCGAACGTGATCGGCCCCTCCCGGGCGATCTCCGCGCGGATCGCCGCCAGCAGCTCGGCATCCTCGCCGACGGCATCGGGGTCCGGCAGGGCTTCGCGAGTGCGGGCCGGGACGGCGAACGGCGGCTCCCCGGAGGTCACGGTCAGCGATCCCGGCGCCGGGTCCGCAGGGCCAGCCGGAGCCCCGGACCCACGAGGCTGTGGCCACCGAGCACGATGGGAATGGAGGCCTCGACCGCAGCGGCGGTCAGGTCGCGCAGCCACGGGTCGCGGATCCGGCCGGGCAGCAGGAGGTCGCTCGCGAAGCGGTCCTCGGGCGCCGGCCAGCCAGCCTCGTCGGCACCGAACCGGTGGGCGACCAGAACGCGGCTGTCGATGAGCGCCCCGTCGGACAGGTCCGCGACGATCCGCCCCAGCGATCCCGGCCCGGCCGTATCCAGGAGGAACCCGAGCGCGCTCCTGGCGGGGCGCCGGTTGGGTCGCCCGACCAGCGCGCCGGCTGACGCCGTGCGCAGCCCGCGCTCCTCGGCCAGGACCCGGGTCCGCGACCGCGTGTGCAGCTCGACCCAACGCAGGTCCGTCGCCGACGTCCGGCCGGCGACCAGGAGCTCGGCACCCGGGTCGGCTGCCAGCCCGCGCAGCCTGACGAGCCGTTCCCGTACCGCCACCGCCTCGCCGAGGGTCGGCAGCGTAGGCGCGCCGTCTGCCGCCTCCAGGAGCAGGAGGTCCAGCGGCGAGTCGACGTCCATCGCCAGCCGGCGCCGCGCCCGGAGGTCCCGCACCGGGACACCGGCCGCCTCGGCCAGCCAGCGGGGGAGGGCGTTGTCCGAGCGGAGATCGTCGGGCAGGTCGCGAAGCGCCGCCTCCGCCCGCGAGATCGCGAGGGCGTCCGCCGAGTACCACTGGTTGACCAGCGCCCCCGGCGTGTCGGACGCGGCCGCCGCCACCAGCTCGCGGCGGTCAGCCGCCGTGGCCAGGGGGATCGAGCCCGCTCCCAGGACCACCAGCCCGCCCGGTTCCAGCTCCGCAACCAGCCGCCGGAGCCGTATCCCGAATGGGGTATCGTCGGGCGGCTCGCGGCGGACCACGACCTCGTCCGCGCCGGCCGCGAGGAACCCCTGCCGATGATGCTCGGCGAGGGTCGAGCGGGCTTCGTCAAGGCGGCGCGTCAGCGGGCCCGCATCCGCTGCGAGCGCCGGGGCGAGGACGAGGACGGTGACGGGCGGCATCGGCCCGAGTCTAGCGATACGGAGGTGGCCGGCCGTGGCGCGCGTGCGAGCGTATGTCGGGCTCGGGGCGAACGTGGGCGATGCGGCCGCGACGCTGGCCGATGCGGTGTCTGCGCTGGCGGCGCTCCCGGGCGCCCACCTGCGGGGTGTTTCGCACCTGTACGCGACCGATCCCGTCGGCGTCCTGGACCAGCCCGAGTTCCGGAACGCCTGCGTGTCGCTGGATCTGGCGATCGGCCCCGACCCGGTCGCCGCCGCGGTCGGCCTGCTGGTCGCCCTCAAGGGGCTCGAGCGCGGGTTCGGACGGCAGCCGCGGGAGCGATGGGGGCCCAGAGAGGTCGATCTCGACCTGCTGGTGTTCGGGCGCCACCGGGTCGACGCCGCGCGGCCGCCCGAGGGCCGCAGCGTGGATCCCGCGAAGGCGGCCCTGCCCCTGGTGGTTCCGCATGTCGAGGCCCGGAACCGCCTGTTCGTGCTCGCGCCGTTGTCGGACCTGGCGCCGCGGCTCGTCCCTCCCGGCTGGGGTGAGACGGTCGCCACCGCGGCGGCCCGCCGGCGTCGCGTCGAGGGAGCCGATGCCGCGCGCCCGATCGCCCGCTGGGGACGCGATGGCTGGGAGCCCCTCGCCTGAGGATCGCCGCCCGGTGCCACGCCTCCGGATCACTGACCCGTGATCTCACCCGTGGGTCAGCAGCCCGGGTCCCGGCAACCGCCGAAGAGGCCCCCGCCAAGAGGGTCACGGCGACCCCGGGGAGCCCCTTCGCGGCAAGGATCACCGACCCGCGACTCACCCGTGTGTCAGCAGCCCGGGTCCCGTGCGGAGCTCATCGCCCGAATCCCCGGAATCACGAGCCAGCTCTGCACGAGGTGCGCCGATCTGACGCAGCCTCGAGTCGAGGCGCCCGGGAATCGGGCTCGCCGCCGGTGAGGGCTCGCCATCGGAGCCTCGGCGCTCCGGCTCGCGACTGCTCCGGCTCGCGACTGCTCCGGCTCGCGACTGCTCCGGCTCGCGACTGCTCCGCCTCGGCGCTCCCGCTCGCGACTGCTCCGGCTCGCGACTGCTCCCGCTCGCGACTGCTCCCGCTCGCGACTGCTCCGGCTCGCGACTGCTCCGGCTCGCGACTGCTCCGGCTCGCGACTGCTCCGGCTCGCCGCGCCCTACAGCCTGACGGCCGGCGGCCGGTCCCGCGCGAACATGTGGACCGTGTCCACGAAGCGCACCTGCTTGGTCTGGTAGGCCATCACCAGCGAGTGGGTCCGCGCGCCGCCGCCAAAGAACCGCACGCCCTGGAGCAGCTCTCCGCCGGTCACGCCGGTGGCCGCGAACACGAGGTTGTCGCCGCTCGCGAGGTCCTCCGTCCGGAACACCTTCGTCTCGTCCGCGTGGCCCAGCATCCCGATCGCCCGCTCCCGGTCCTCGTCGTCGCGGAATCGGAACCGCGCCTGGATCTCGCCGCCGAGGCACCGCAGCGCGGCGGCCGTGATCACCCCCTCGGGGGCTCCACCGATGCCCATCACCGCGTGGACGCCGGTGCCCTGGACCGCGCACGAGATCGCTGCCGACACGTCCCCGTCGGAGATGAGCTTGATCCGGGCGCCGGTCGCGCGGACCTCAGCGATCAGCTCCGCGTGGCGCGGCCGGTCGAGGATGACGATCGTGATGTCCGACACCTTGCGGCGGAGCGCCTCGGCGATCCGGTGGCAGTTCTGGGTGGCGGGCGCGGTGATGTCCACGCAGCCCGCGACGACCGGCCCCACCGCCAGCTTCTCGAGGTAGGTGTCCGGGGCGTGGGTGAGGCCGCCGGTCTCGGACGCCGCCAGCACGGTCAGCGCACCAGCCTGGCCTGTGGCAACGAGGTTCGTGCCCTCGAGCGGGTCGACGGCGATGTCCACCGCGGCCGAGGCTCCGTCGTCGTGGCGCCCGACCTGCTCGCCGATGTACAGCATCGGGGCATCGTCGCGCTCGCCTTCGCCGATGACGATCGTGCCGGCAAGGTCGGTCTCGTCCATGGCCCGGCGCATGGCCTCTGTCGCGGCCTGGTCCGCCTCGTCGCGGGCGCCCTTGCCCATGAACCGGGCCGACGCGATGGCGGCAGCCTCGGTCACGCGGATCATCTCAAGCGCTAGGAGCTGCTCCATCGATGCCTCCCTGACGGGGGTGACGTGGGGACGTGGAGCCGTGGCGCCGCCTAGTGGCGGAAGTGGCGCCGGCCCGTGAACACCATGGCCAGATGGTGTCGGTTGGCGACCTCGATGGCCATCTCGTCGCGGATCGAGCCGCCCGGCTGGATGATCGCGGTGACGCCCGCGTTGGCGGCAACCTGGATGCCGTCCGGGAACGGGAAGTAGGCATCCGAGGCCATCACCGAGAGCTTGGCGCGGTCGCCGGCACGCCGGAGCGCGATGTCGACCGAGGTGTTGCGCGACGCCTGTGCAGCGCCGATCCCCACGGTCGCCCCGTTGCGGGCCAGGACGATCGCATTCGACCGGACGTGGCGCACTGCGCGCCACGCGAACAGCAGGTCGGTGAGCTCGCCGAGCGTGGGATGGCGGCGAGTCACCACCTGGAGCTGACCCCGGTCCAGGTCGACCGCGTCGAGTCCTTCGACGAGCAGGCCACCACCCACGCGCTTGAAGTCCAGGTTGGCGATGCCGTAGTCCCGCATGCCCTCGGACGGTGAGGCGGGCACCGACAGGAGCTCGAGACCCGGCTTGCTCTTGAGGATGCCGAGCGCGGACTCGCTGAACCCGGGCGCGATGACCGCTTCGTACGAGTTCGCCCCGATCGCCCGTGCCGTGGCCCCGTCGAGCTCCCGGTTGACACCGACGATGCCGCCGAAGGAGGCGACGGGGTCCGTCTCCAGCGCGTGGCGGTAGGCCTCGACCAGCTCCTCGGCCGAGGCCAGGCCAACCGGGTCGGTGTGCTTTGCGATCACCACGGTGGGCGCCGTGTAGTCGGACGCGATCCGGTAGGCGGCATCGAGATCGAGCAGGTTGTTGAACGTCGGCTGGGACCCGTGGATTTGGGCGGCATCCGCGAGCGAGCCGGACCGGTGGGTGGTTTCGCGGTAGAAGGCGGCTCGCTGGTGCGGGTTCTCGCCGTACGACAGGTCCGACACCTTCTCGAGGACGAGCGCCAGCCGGTCCGGGTACAGGTTGTTGCTGATCTGGTTGAGATAGGCGGCGATTTCGGCGAAGTACGCGGCCACGGTGCTGAACGCATCCGCGGCGAGCCGGTAGCGGGTGTCGGCCGACACCTGGCCAAGGGTGCGCAGCTCGTCGAGCACGGCCGGGTAGTGGGCCGGCGAGGACACGGCCACGACCCCGGCCCCATTGCGGGCTGCCGCACCCAGGAGCGCGGCGCCGGCGACATCGATCAGCTCGATCGCCTCGTCGATCCCGATGTGCTGGCGGCCGACCTCGGGGGCGAACGGCTTGACGTTCACGACGACCAGGTCGATCAGCCCGATGCCAAGCTCCACCAACTGCTCGAGCTGCTCGGGACGGTCCCGGCGCGCGAGGATGCCCGCGTAGATCTCCGGATGGAAGGTGCGGACCTGGGCGCCGACGAGCGGCGGCACGCGCGTGAGATCCGAGACCGATGCGGCATCGATGCCGTCCGCCGCAAGGTGCTCGCGGGTTCCGTCGGTCGCGACGAGCTCGCAGCCCAGCGCCTGGAGCTCGCGGGCGAACACGGAGAGGCCGTCGCGGTTCGCGACCGAGAGCAGCGCACGCACCGGTGCGGTTCCTCCTCCGGCGGTTCAGCGTTGAGCCGTTCTGCTGGGTGGCGTTCGGAGTCCGGGACGGGCGCCGGGAGAGGACTCCAGGGCCGGAAGACCGTCGAACGCGCGACGTCCCGGCGAGTATACCGTGGCCCCGTGGCATACTCGGACGGCCCATCAGCGTGGCCGGCGTGGCGTCGGCCGCATCGGAGACTTCACGCGTGAATCGCTGGCCCTGGGACTACCTGTTCGCGTCCTTCGACGAGGTCAACTTCCCCGACCTCTACAACCCCATCCTGTTCGCCGGAATCGCCCTGTTGGTGGCGACGGTGATCGTCTACAACGTCCGCACCCGGCAGCTGCATCGGCACGGGGTCTACCTCCAGATGTACGAGTGGATGCTGTGGACGAACGTGATCACGCTCGGCCTCATTCCCGTCTACTGGGTGTTCAACTTCGACTTCATCATCGTCCTCTCGACGATCGTCGCGGGTCTGGCGGTCCTGGTCTGGATCCGCTTCGTGCGCTTCCCGCCCTATCTCCACGCGTACGAGCGGTTGCTCGCGAAGGCCCGCTACTTCTCGCGCCAGAAGTACGCCCGGCCCGAGACCACCATCCGCTCCAGGTCGTCGCGCCGGCGCCGCCGCCGCTAGCGCCCACTGTCGCCCAGCCCTCCTGCCGCCGCTGCGACGATGGACATCCGGCGGTTCGGGGTCGGACACCGGCGGCCAGACGGGCCGCCCGGGACCACGGGCATCGAGGGCCAGGTCATCGAGAGCGGACCGGGCGGCGTCATCAGCGAGCTCGCCTTCTCGCGGAAGGCGCGGATCGCGCCCCACACGAACCCCAACTGGTCCTGGTTCATCGTGATCGAGGGTGGCGGCTGGGTCGGCGTGGGCGACGAGCGATCACGGGTCCTGGCCGGTGACGCTGTCGTCTGGCCGCCGGACGTGCTGCACGCCGCCTGGACCGATGGGACCCAGATGCGGGCGATCGTGGTCGAGTTCGCCGCACCCCGGCTGGCGCTGCCCGGGATCGTCGAGGGGGAGGCGGCGCGGGTGGGATCGGGTCCGGGCGCGAGGCCGGTGGCAAAGGGAGTCGGTGGGCTCGCCGGACGGCGCACGCCTGCGGCTCGACCGGCGGCGGGCGACCCGGAGGGTGAGCCGCTCTAGCGGTTCCCGCCGTCTTGGCCGGATCAGGAGCCGCGCGACCCCCGATCCGCCAGGCCCGGGATCCGCGATCTACCTGCCCGGGACCCCCGATCCGCCGAGCGGCTCAACGATCGGTCAGGGCCGACGTTTCCGCCTGCCAGCGACCCGATCGTTCGCCTGACCGGCCCTTGGTCGAACGATCGATGCGCCGGGCGGCGTGTTCATCGGCTGCAGCAGACGGTTGGGCCGGCTGGCGAGGCCGATGAGCCGCGGGGGATCCGGCCGGCTGGCCGAGGAACGCGGGGACGTGGCCACATGCCTGCCCGGTGATGGACGCGTTCACCCGTTTCGACCGCCGCGCTCCTCCTATGGTGTGTGCGAGCAGAATCGACGGCCGTCGTGGCCGGCCCGGAGGGGTGGACGCGCATCGTGGACGAAGTCGAGCAGGCGGCGATCCGCGAGGCTGACCTCGTGGCGCTGGCCCCGGTCGTTCTCGCTGCGGCCCGGTACCTCGTGCGTTCGGAGGCCGATGCCACCGATCTTGCGCAGGCGACCCTGGAGATCGCGTGGCGCCACCGCGACCAGCTCCGGGACCCGGCGCGCCTTCGAGCATGGCTGCTCGCGATCGAGACCCGCGAGGCATTCAGGCTGCGCCGCCGGCTGCGGTCGCTGGTGTCGCTTGATGGGCACGTGCTGGAGGCCCCGGTCGACCGCCCGTCCGCGGATGACATCGACGTCCGCCTCGCCGTCGCGAAACTGCCCGAGCGGATGCGCGCCTCGGTCGTTCTCCACCACCTCGCGGGCCTGTCGGTGGCCGACACCGCGGCCGCGATGCGGGTGAGCGAGAACACGGTGAAGACGCTGCTCCGCCTGGGCCTGGCCCGGCTGCGAGAGGTGCTGGCATGACGACCCCGAGGCGACCGGACGAGGACCGGGATGTCCAGCAGCGGCTGCAGGAGTCCTGGCGTGGTGCGGTGGCCCGGGCAGAACGGGACGTGGCCGACCGCGAGATCGTGTCCCTGTCGCTGGACGTCAGGCCGCGTGTCCGCCGCGCCAACGTGGCCGTGATGGGCATCGCCGCGTTCGTCGTGGTCGCGGTCGCGTTCGTCGCCGTCTGGAGCGGCGGCCAGCTCTTGGGGACCGTCGCCGCGTCGCCGCGCCCCGCCGAAAGCCAGGTCGTGACCGGCTCCTTCGCGCCGACGCCGACAGCCACTGCCAGCCCGGCGGACGGGGGCATCCCGTTCCTCGGCCCGGGCCAGACCTTCCAGCCGACGGTCGACGGCCAGCCCGTGGTCCAGGTCGGACCCGAGGCAGACGCCCGGATCGCCGCCGCGGCGGACGACGCGCCGATCTACGTGAGCGGCTGGATCGTCGATCCCACCGGCAACTGGAACTGGTGCTCGACTCCCGACGACTTCCTTGGGCCGGACTGCATCAGCGCGCAGCTCAGCGCCGGAGCGGACGGTGGGGCGGCACTGCGGATCTTCTCGACAACAACCAGCCAACCGGGCCTGAATGCCACGCCAGCCCTCGTGCAGCCGGTGTTGATCCAGGTTCACGTCAATGACCTGGCATGCGATGGTCCGGAATGCCCCCGGAGGCCCGTGCTCGACCGGGTCCTGGTGTACGGAGCGACAAGCGTTGCACCCTGGCTCCTCACCAACGCCATGCAGTCGGGTGGGATCTCCGCCGAGCAGGCGGTCGAGATCGCCCGCCACGATGTCCAGCGCTACCCGCCTGCGGAGCCAGGACAACTGCCGGTGCTCTGGGTGGCGGCTGGCCCGGACGCGCTGCTGGAAGGCACACGTGGCAGTCAGCCCGACCTCTGGCAGTGGAGCGTGCACCTCGTGTCCGATGACGGACGCACGGAGTACAACTCGATCGTCGGCTTCGTCGATGGAACGGTGGTGGGAACGGACCTGGGACGTTCCGAGAACGCTGCCGACGGCGTCGCCCCCTTCGATCCGAGCCAGACCATGCCGCCGGACGGCATCTCGCTCGAGGAGGCAGTTGCCGCTGCGCTCGACCATGACATCTCGCTGTTCGGCGAGCCGCTCGTCCTGCTCTCGGCCCGAGCCGGACCCTACGCGCTCCTCGACGAGGGCCGATACCCACACGAGCCCGATTGGGTGTGGGCGATCGACTTCTCCTCCGATGACGGCTACCAGGCGTACACGGCGTATGTCGACTACCGAACCGGCGACGTCCGCGGCTCAGACGGCGGTACGGTCAGGGAGACCACCGTGCTGCTCCACTGATCACTCTCGAGCCAGCCACGCCCCCAACCCGCCCAGCACGCGCGCGGTCATGCCCCACACCCCGAGTCCTTCGACCGGGTACGCGGCGTAGCGAAGATCCCAGCCCCGGATCTGGCGCTCCACCCATACCAGCTCGCCGCCGGGGAGGAACGAGGCCAGCCGCGGCTCCAGGATCGCCGCCACCTCGGAAGGCTGCGCGACCAGCAGCGGGCGCCGCTCCGCCACCGCGAGCACGGGGGTCACGGTGAAGTTGGACACGGGGATCCACTGGATCGCGAGCGTGCCGAGCACCCGGACGCCGGCCTGCCCGACGTCAAGGCCGACCTCCTCGGCCGCCTCGCGCAGCGCGGTCGCCACGAGGTCGGCGTCGCCCGGCTCCGCCCGGCCACCCGGGAACGAGACCTCACCCGAGTGGTGCCCGCCCCGGTCGGCACGCTCGGTGAGGACGAGGCGAGCGAGCCCGTCATCGTCGGGGTACACGAGGACCAGCACCGCGGCGGGCCGCGACGTCGAATCCGCGGCGCCCCACGAGGGACGGGGCCGCGGCGCCCCGCCCTCGCGGAACACCGGGATCAGCGCCTCGGGGCCATCCGGGAGCACGTCGGGAAGCGGGTCAAGCCGCCGGACGGCCTCGTCGAAGCGCATCGCGGAGTGGCCTAGTTCACCAGCCCGCCGCCGTCGCCCTCGTCAGGCTCCTTGTCGAGCGGCGGCAGATCGAACGCGCTCCGCCGCCCGGACGAGCCCGCCGGCGAGCCCGCGGCCTCTCGCCCGGCAGCGGTGCCGCGGGCATCCCGCCTGTCGGATGCTTCGGCGACCACCGTGGACGACTCGGACGAGAACACCAGCGCCCCCGACACCGGGTCGGCGTCGGCCGTGACCGCGTCGCCGGGCTTGAAGGCACCCGAGAGCAGCGCCCGCGCGAACGGGTTCTCGACCAGGCGCTGGATCGTCCGCTTGAGCGGCCGCGCCCCGAAGGCCGGGTCGGTCCCCTCGCGCACGATCAGCGTCCGTGCGGCCGGTGTGATGTCCAGGGTGAGGTCATTGCCGGCGATCCGCCCCTGGAGCTCCGCCAGCTGCAGGTCGACGATCGCCACCAGCTCGGCGTCGGTGAGGGCGTGGAAGACGATGATCTCGTCGATCCGGTTGAGGAACTCGGGCCGGAACGTCCCGTGCAGCTGGTCCATGACCCCGGCCTTCATCGACTCGTAGTCCGCGCCGCCGGGCCGGCCGGCGAACGCCTGGATCTGCTGCGAGCCGACGTTCGAGGTCATGATCACGACCGTGTTCTTGAAGTCCACCGTGCGCCCCTGCCCGTCGGTCAGGCGCCCGTCGTCGAGCACCTGCAGCAGCACGTTGAACACGTCCGGGTGCGCCTTCTCGATCTCGTCGAACAGCACCACCGAGTAGGGCCGCCGGCGCACGGCCTCGGTGAGCTGGCCGCCCTCCTCGTAGCCGACGTAGCCGGGAGGCGCGCCGATCAGGCGCGACACCGCGTGCTTCTCCATGTACTCGCTCATGTCGATCCGCACCATCGCCTGCTCGTCGTCGAACAGGAACTCGGCCAGCGCCCGGGCCAGCTCGGTCTTGCCGACGCCGGTCGGGCCCAGGAACAGGAACGAGCCGATCGGCCGGCTGCGGATCCTTGAGCCCGGCGCGCGCGCGCCGCACCGCGTTGGCCACGGCGGCGACCGCCTCGTCCTGGCCGATGACGCGCTCGTGCAGGCGCTCCTCCATGCTGCAGCAGCTTCTGCGCGCTCGCCCTCCATGCAGGCGCGTGACCGGGATCCCGGTCCACGCGCGACACGACCTCGGCGATGTCCTCCTCGGTCACCTCCTCCTTGCAGCAGCGCGCCGGTCCTCTGGAGCGCGGCGATCGCCGCCTCCTGCGCCGTCATCCGGTCGGCCAGCTCCCGGGCACCGGCCGTACTTGAGCTCGGCGGCGCGTGCCGTAGTCCGCCTCGCGCTCGGCCTGCTCGACGCGCACGGCGAGCTGCTCGACCTCGGCCTTGGTCTCGCGCAGCCCGCCGATGGCCGCCTTCTCGGCCTCCCACTGCGCGCGTCATCGCGCCGGCCTGCTCGCCGAGCTCGGCCAGCTCGCTGCTCGAGCGCCTCGAGGCGGTCCTTGGACGCCTCGTCGCTTCTCCTTGCGCAGCGCCTCGCGCTCGATCTCCAGCTGCATGACTGCGGCGCTCGACCTCGTCGATCTCGTCGGCATCGAGTCGATCTCCATCCGCAGCGCGACCGCCGCCTCGTCGACCAGGTCGATCGCCTTGTCCGGCAGGAAGCGGTCGGTGATGTAGCGGTCGGACAGCGTCGCCGCGGCGACCAGCGCGGCGTCCTGTGATCCGCACGCCGTGGTGCACCTCGTAGCGCTCCTTGCAGGCCGCGCAGGATCGCGATCGTGTCCTCGACCGTCGGCTGCGTCGACCATCACCGGCTGGAAGCGCCGCTCGAGCGCCGCGTCCTTCTCGATGTGCTTGCGATACTCGTCGAGCGTCGTCGCGCCGATGCAGTGCAGCTCGCCGCGCGCCAGCGCCGGCTTGAGCAGGTTGGAGGCGTCCATCGCGCCCTCGGCCGCGCCGGCGCCGACGATCGTGTGCAGCTCGTCGATGAACAGGATGATCGCGCCCTCGGACGTCCTTGATCTCCTTGAGCACGGCCTTGAGGCGCTCCTCGAACTCGCCGCGGTACTTGGCGCCCGCGATCAGCGCGCCCAGGTCGAGCGCGATGACGCGCTTGTCCTTCAGCGCCTCGGGCACGTCGCCGCGCACGATGCGCTGCGCGAGCCCTTCGACGATCGCCGTCTTGCCGACGCCCGGCTCGCCGATCAGCACCGGGTTGTTCTTGGTCCGGCGCGACAGCACCTGCATCGACGCGCCGGATCTCCTCGTCGCGGCCGATCACCGGGTCGAGCTTGCCCTGGCGCGCGAGCCTCCGTGGTCAGGTCGCGGCCGTACTTCTCGAGCGCCTGGTACGTGGTCTCCGGCGTGGCGCTGGTCACGCGCTGCCCGCCGCGGACCTGCTGGAGGGCCCCGAGGATGGCCTCGCGTCCGGCCCCGTGCCGCTCGAGGTGCTGCTGGGCCTCACCGCCAACCTCGGCCACGCCGAGCAGCAGGTGCTCGGTGCTCGTGTACTCGTCGTTCATGCGCCGCGCCTCGTCCTGGGCGCGGTCGATCACGCGCTTGGCGCGCGGATCCAGGCCGAGCTGGCCGCCCTGGATCCGGGGCCGCCGGGCGAGCGACGAGGCAAGCTCGCCGCGGAACGCGCCGAGGTCCACGCCCAGGCGCCGCAGCGTCTCGGCCGGGATCCCGTCGTCGGGTTCGACCAGCGCAGCCAGCAGGTGCTCGGCGTCGAGCACGGGGCTCTGCATCCGCTCGGCAAGCTGCTGGGCGGTGACGATGGCCTCCTGGGCCTTCTCGGTGAAGCGGTCGAGCTGCATGGTCGTCGTTCTCGTGCGGTCGGCTTGGTCGGATTGTCGGTGGGTGTCAGCTGGCGGCCCGGGGGTCGGGCTGGGCGACCAGGTCGAGGAACGTCGCCGCCATCTCCTTCGCCTCGTGGCTCAACGCCCGGGGCAGCACCACGCGGACCTTCACGTACAGGTCGCCGGCACCGCCGTCCTTCATCCTGGGCATGCCCTGGCCGGTCAGGCGGAACGTCCTGCCACCCTGGGTGCCGGCGGGGATGGTGAGCAGGATCCGGCCCTTGAGGGTCGCGACCGGCACCTCCGCTCCGAGCAGCGCCTCGCGCAGCGTGACCGGCAGCTCCCGCTCCAGGTCCGCGCCACGGCGCGTGAAGGCGTCGTGGGGTCGCACCCTGACGGTCACCACCAGGTCGCGCCCGTCGGGTCCCTTTCCGCTCAGCCGGACCCGGCTCCCGGTGTCCACGCCACGCGGCAGCTGGACCTCGTAGCGCTTGCCCTCAACCTGGACCAGTCGCTGCGTGCCGTGGAAGGCCTCCTCGAGCGTGACCTCCGTGGGAGCCTCGATCTCGTGCCGCGGCGCGCGTGACCCAGCGGAGCCGGCGCGCGGGGCGCGCCCCATGTCGCCGAGGACCTCCTCGAAGCGGATGCCGCCGGACGCGCCCCGCCCCGCGCGAGACGGACCGCCCGTCCCCGCTCCGGTTGCCGCCCCCGAGAAGAACATCCGGAAGAAGTCGGAGAACCCCGCGTCCCCTCCGCCCGCCGTGCGGAACTCGTAGCGGACGTTGCCCGCCTGGCCGGCCTGACCTCCGCCGAAGCCGCCAACGCCCGCGAACGGGCCGCCGGGCCCGAACGGGTCGGCCCCACCGCGGCCCCCTCCGGCGCGCTGGAACTGGTCCCAGTTGGCCCCGAGCGCGTCGTACTGCTGGCGCTTGGCGGGGTCGGACAGGACGGCGTTGGCCTCGTTGACGTCCTTGAATCGCCGCTCGGCAGCCGTGTCGCCGGGGTTCCGGTCAGGGTGGTGCTGACGCGCGAGCTTGCGGAATGCCTTCTTGACGTCAGCCTGGCTGGCCGACCTTGGCACCCCGAGGATCTCGTAGTAGTCGCGATACTCCATCGTCCTGCTCCCCCTCCCGCGTGTCAGGCGGCCTGTCGCCGGGCCGGCCCCGCGGGCTCGGGTGGCTCCTACGCTGCCCTTCACGACGACCGGCGGCTGGTCGGCGTCTGCGCGAGGAGTTCCTGGTGCCGCTCGGACTCTCGGCGAGCGCCCTGGCCCTGGAGCTCAAGGTGCCTGCGTCGCGTATCAACGATATCGTACGCGAGCGCCGTGCAGTCACGCCGGATACGGCGTTACGGCTCTCGCGGTACTTCCGGACCAGCCCGGAGTTCTGGATGGACCTGCAGACCGCCTTCGATCTCAAGACCGCCTCCGAAAATGTCGGCGCTAAGATCGAGTCGCAGATCTCCCCGCGGGCGGCATAGTCACGCTCAAGGTGAAAGCGACCCCCGGTGGCAACCTCGATGGCTTCATCTCCAACCGGCTCGGTTCGGCGTGTGAGATCCGGCGCTGGAGCGCCGGCCAGGCACTCCTACGCTGGAAGAAGCACGCCGTAAGAATTATCGCTGT
>CAVQSY010000072.1:0-38296 GCA_963716025.1 uncultured Chloroflexia bacterium | reverse complement strand
GCCAGAACGCGGCGTAGACGGCGCTGCCCAGGACCACGGCGTCCCACTCGTCCAGGCTGCTGACCTCCCGGGCGGGGACGGCGAGCGCCCGATGACCGCCGTCACGCAGCGTCTGCGCGATCGCTTCGGCGATCTCACCGGTGGATCCGAGCTTGGTCGCGTAGGCGACGAGGACTCGAGCGGACACGGGGCTCCTGCCAGTCGTGATCACGTCCGTGAGTCGGTCGCGACGATGACATCTTGCGGCCGGGAGCCGGTCCGCGTCGCGCCACCCGCACCGCCCGGCACCTTCTTGCGCTGGCACGCATACTCGGAGGATGCGTCTCGAATTGACCAAGCGCGGCGACTACGCCGTGCGCGCGATGCTCGCCCTGGCACGTGGGTCCGGGAACGGGTTGCTGTCTGCGCGACGGATCTCCGACGCGATGAGCATCCCGGTCCGCTTCCTGCCCCAGGTGCTCGCCGACCTCCAGCGCGGCGGGCTGGTCGAGGCCGCCCCGGGACGCGCAGGCGGCTACCGGCTGGCTCGCGACGCGGCCGAGATCAGCCTGCTCGACGTCATCGAGGCGGTCGAGGGCGACAGCCGCCGGCAGTCCTGCGTGCTCCGCGGAGGCCCGTGCGGCGTTGATGGCGCGTGCGACGTGCACGACGTGTTCTTCGAGGGCCAGGAGGCGCTCCGCACCACGTTCGCCAAGTCGATGCTGGCCGATCTTGCCGCACCCGCGACCGGCGACGCCCTCCGGACGCACGCGGAGGGCTGATCAGGCGCCCGCGCGCCCCGCCCGGATGGCGACGAGGGCCAGCCCCACGGAGGCGGCGATCGCCGTGCCCGCGAGGCCGCCACCCACGATCGTCGGTAGCGGTGCCGCCCCCGCCCAGCCCCACCACAGCAGCGCGACGCCGCCGTTGCAGGCGATCAGTCGCGGCGTGGCCAGCCGCCCCAGCACGACCCGCTGCCGCGCGTGCTGGACCGGCCCCCCGGGCCCGATGGACGGCAACAGGTGCGTCCACGAGGCGATCAGCACCTGGACCACCCAGCCGACCATGAGCGGCGCGCCGACCAGTGCGGTCGACCAGGCCTCGGCGCGCGGACCAGCGGTGATGATCAGCCACGCCGCCACGCCAACGCCCGCGAGATACCACGCGACCCCCGCGAGCATGCCCGCGGTCGTCAGCCGGTGCCAGCCAGGATCGGAGGTCCAGTGGCCGCGATCGCGGACCACGCTCGCGGTCTCGATCAGGGTGGCGCCGGCTCCGACCAGCGTGAGCATCGCCCCTGCGCCCGCCACGGGCCCCGAGGCGATGGCCATCCCGATCACCACCAGCGGCGAGCCCATCGCGGGCCCCAGCACCGCAAGCACCGCGCTCCGGCGCGGGACGATCCGGCCGCCCAGCACCGTCGGCAGCAGGTGGAGCAGCGTCGCGAGAATCACCAGCGACACGAAGCCGAGCATGTTCGTCCAGGCGTGGGCCGGCCGGAGGCGCACCCAGGCCTCCACCACCGGGCCCCACCCGGCGACCAGCAGCGTGCCAAGGAGCCCGCCGATGGCCACGTTCACCAGGGCCAGCGGTAGCCCAGGGAGACGATCGGGCGTCGCATCATCAGGCCGGTCCGCCCCGACGCCTGGACCGCGAGCGCCAGGGCGCCCATCCCGGCCAGGTAGATCGACCCGCCGATGACCGGCGCCCAGCCCTCCGACGGCGCGATCCCCCGCACCGCCACCAGGGTCGCTCCCGTCGCGATGAGCAGCACCGCGCCCGAACGCAGCCGCGCGCCCGCCGGCGGTCCCGCCGCCAGCGCCGCGACGAAGAACGGCATCACGCCGGCGATCGCCGTGGACGCGCCGCCGGCCAGGGCGAGGTGGAGGGGCAGCCACGGTGACAGGACGGCGGCACCAAGGCCGGCGGCGAGCGCCGTCAGCAGGGCTGCAACCAGGAACGCCGCGGCCGCCGCGACCGCGAGCATCGCGATGCGCCGATCATCTGCCCGCCGGGGTCCAGCCGCCTGCGGACCGGTGGAAGTCCGGCGGGGAGCGGTCGGTGCCAGTGGGACGGCGAGTGGCGCCCTCGACGGTGGCGTCCGGGGCGCGATCGTCGGCAGGGGCGCGATCGTCGGCAGGGGCGCTCCACCGGCTGTCTGGCCGCCGGCCGTATCCTCCCCGGGTGTCACCTCGTCGGACGGGTCACGGCGAGGACGGGCCGCCCGGCCCCCGGCATTCGGGTCACTGGTCATCTGTGCAAACACATAGTAAGTTAGTGATAGTTACCACCAGCTCCGGACGAGGGACGGCCAGCGGGATGCCGGACCACCGGACAGGGGGCCCGGACGGGGAACGCACCGGGCCACAGGAAGGGAACTGATGATGCCTCGTACCCGGCGTCTCGTGGCCGCCACCACGCTCATGGCGATCTCCGTCGTTGTCTCGGCCTGCGGGTCGGCGGCGGCTCCAGGCTGGTCGTTCGGGCCGCCGGTCGGCGAAGCATCCCCCGCCACCGGGGTTGACCAGCCCAACGCCACCTCGGCACCGGCGGTGGCCGCGGGGACGGGCGAGCTGCACATCGAGGCCTTCGACCTCGGGTTCAAGCCGGCCTCGTTGGACGTCGCCGCCGCCGGAACGTACAAGGTCACCTTTGTGAACACCGGATCGACGGTGCACGACCTGGTGTTCGCGGACGGGACACAGCTCGTCGCCGACCCCGGTCAGACCGCCACGGGCGAGGTTGCGATCCCGGCCACCGGGCTGGAATACATCTGCTCGATCCCCGGCCACAAGGACGCCGGCATGATCGGGACGGTGACCGTCGCCGGCGCGACGGGCGAGACGCCCGCGGGAGGCGGCGACAGCCACGGTGGCCCCGCCCCGGCGACGGACGTCGCCGCCGATCCGAATGCTCCCGCCTACAGCCTGCACGATGCCAAGGCGCCCGCGCGCCTCGAGGGCACCGTCCACGACATCGACCTCGTGGTCGAGGAGAAGCTGATGACGGTCGCCGAGGGCTTCGTCCAGGCGGTCTGGACCTTCGGCGGCACTGTCCCCGGGCCCGTGATCCGCGTCCAGGTCGGCGACACGATCCGCATCCACCTCAAGAACCCGGCGACCAGCCAGCTGTCGCACTCCGTGGACTTCCACGCGTCGATGGTGGCCTGGAACGACGAGATGCGGTCGATCAAGCCGGGCGAGGAGCTGCTCTACGAGTTCAAGGCCGAGTACGCGGGCGTGTGGATGTACCACTGCGGCACCTCGCCGACGCTGCATCACATCGCAAACGGCATGTTCGGGATGGTGATCGTGGAGCCCAAGGGCGGCCTCGATCCCGTCGACCAGGAGTTCTTCTTCGTCCAGAGCGAGTGGTACCTCGGCCCGCAGGGCGAGCCCGCATCGCTGCCGAAGGCGTCCGCCGCGGCGCCCGCGCCTGACTTCGTCGTGTTCAACGGCGTCGCCAACCAGTACCTCGACAACCCGATCCAGATCGAGACCGGCGAGCGGGTCCGAGCGTACATTCTCGACGCCGGGCCGAGCATCGACAGCTCGTTCCACATCGTGGGCACGATCTTCGACCGCGTGATCAAGGAGGGGATCGAGCTCAAGGTCGGCAACAGCGGCAGCTGGGGCAGCCAGGCCGTTGACCTGTCGCCGGCCCAGGGCGCCATCGTCGAGTTCACCATGGCCGAGGACGGCCTCTACCCGCTCGTCACCCACGCGTTCAACTTCGTGGGTCGTGGTGCGCTGGGCGTCTTCCAGGCCGGCGACGGCGACCCGCTCGACTGCCTCCCCCGCGTCCACGCCGGCGACCGCCTTCCCCGGGCGGTCGCCGGCGTCTTCGTGTCCGGCCCTCCGACGCGGGCCCCGCGGAGGTGCCAGGTCGGGCTGGGGCAGCCACCGGGTCGAGTGTTGCGCACCAAGGGCGCCCAGGCAGTGGCGGAACGATCCTGGCCGGTGGTTGGTCCCGCGGGACGCGACCCGGTGACTGGCCCAGATCTCAGTCCTGACCGATCCAGCAACGGCAAGAAGACACAGAAGTGGCCATTGCAACACCTGGTGGCGATATCTGGTGCGGGAATCGGGCCTGCGACCGTTGCTCCATCAGCCGGCGCTGATCACCGGTGCGCAACGACGCCGGAGGGCGTGCGAACAAGAGCTCCGGCCACCGCCGCCGCGAGGTCGGGCGGACCTCGGGCGGACCGCGGGACCGGAGCGTCAGCCCGTCCGCCGCAGGCTGATCGACACGCGGGCCGCGGCGGCGACGAGCGCCTCCTCAACTCGTCCCCGGTCGCCCGCACCGGGCCCCGGGAATTGGTACGACGGGCCGTGCACGTGGAGTGCGGCGGAGACCTCCCCGCCCGCGTCGGCGATGGCGGCGGCCACGGAGGTGATCCCGTCGGCGATCTCGTCGCGCGTCCAGGCGATTCCGTCCACCTTGGCGCGCCGGAGTCGCTCGCGGATCTGCTGCCGGTCCGTCACGGTGGCGGGCGTGAACCGCTCGAGGGGGGTTGCCAGGAACCGGTCCACGTCGGCAGTGGGGAGGCTGGCAAGGAACACGATCCCGGAGGAGACGGCGTGCATCGGCAGCCGCGTCCCGGTCCAGTCGCGGACCCCCACGGCGTGCGAGGTCGCCTCCTGGTCGATGTAGTGGACAAGGACTCCATCGGGGATCGACAGGCCGGCAGTCTCCCCGGTCATGGCCGCCAGGTCCACCAGGTGGGGCCGGGCGAGGGCGACCAGTCCGTGGGCGGGGACGGCGCCCGAGGCCAGGCCCACCAGCCGCTGGCCGATCCGGTAGTCGGTGCCCCCTGCCACCTGCTCCACCGCCCCTTCCGCGGTGAGCGCCGCGAGCAGCCGGGCGACGGTGCTCTTGGGCAGCGCGACGCGTTCCGCGACCTCGGTCACGCCGAGCGGCCCGCCGGCCAGCGCAGCCAGGACGCGGAAGGCGCGCTCGATGGACTGCACTCTGGACACGACGATCTCCGTGGGCTACGCTCTCGCGGTCGCGCGTGTTCCATGATACGGCATCGTTCCACATTGCGGAACACCAACCAGCCGAACCGGGAGCGCGCCGCGAGCGCCGCACCCGCCACCGACTTCGACTACGGAGCCATCGACTGACGGCCGTCCCACCGTCGGACCCGGGCCGCTCGAGGAGGCCGACACATGAGCGACGACCAGGAGCTGGATCTCTCGAGCCTGAACGACGAGGACCTCGTCGAGCAGATGCACAACGACCTGTACGACGGGTTGGCCGACGAGATCACCGAGGGGACGAACCTCCTGCTCGCCAGGGGCTGGGGCCCAGACCGGGTCCTCAACGACGCCCTCGTGGAGGGGATGCGCATCGTGGGCGTGGACTTCCGCGACGGCATCCTGTTCGTGCCCGAGGTCCTGCTCGCCGCCAACGCGATGAAGAAGGGCATGGCGATCCTGCGGCCGCTGCTGGCCGAGACGGGCGCCAAGCCGATCGGCAAGGTGGTCATCGGGACGGTCAAGGGCGACATCCACGACATCGGCAAGAACCTGGTCGGGATGATGCTCGAGGGTGCCGGGTTCGAGGTGTTTGATCTCGGCATCAACACCGATGCCGAGAAGTTCCTGGCCGCGCTCGAGGCGCACCAGCCGGACATCCTGGGCATGTCGGCGCTGCTCACCACCACGATGCCGTACATGAAGGTGGTCATCGGCGAGCTCGTCAGCCGCGGGATCCGGGATGACTACATCGTGCTCGTTGGCGGGGCGCCGCTCAACGAGGACTTCGCGAAGGCCGTGGGAGCCGATGCGTACTGTCGCGACGCCGCGGTGGCGTCCGAGACCGCCAAGCAGCTGATCCTGGCCCGGCGCGCCGGCGCGGCCTGAGCCGCGCTGGATCCCGTCGTGGCCCACACCGTCGTCAGCTCCGCCACTCGCGAGGTCGTCATCGGCGACGATCGTCCGTTCGTGATCATCGGTGAGCGGATCAACCCCACCGGCCGCAAGGTCCTGGCCGCCGAGATGGCCGCGGGCGACTTCTCGCGGGTCGAGCGCGACGTGATCGCCCAGGTCGAGGCCGGCGCCCACATGCTCGACGTCAACGCTGGCATCCCCCTCGCCGACGAGCCGGCGATCCTCGCCCGGACCATCCTGCTGGTCCAGTCGCTCACGGACCTGCCGCTGTCGATCGACTCGTCCATCGTGGACGCGCTCGAGGCCGGCCTCGCGGTCTACCGGGGCAAGGCGCTGGTGAACTCGGTCACGGGCGAGGACGACCGCCTGGAGCGCGTGCTGCCGCTTGTCCGCAAGTACGGCGCCGCCGTCGTCGCCATCTCCAACGACGAGTCCGGGATCTCGATGGATCCCGACGTCCGGTTCGCGGTGGCCCAGAAGATCGTCCACCGCGCGGCGGACCACGGCATCCCGACGGCGGACATCGTGGTCGACCCGCTGGTCATGCCGATCGGCGCGGTCTCGACGGCGGGCCGCGGGGTCTTCCGGCTCCTGGGCCGCCTGCGCGACGAGCTGGGTGTCAACACCACTTGCGGCGCGTCCAACGTGAGCTTCGGACTGCCCAACCGCGAGGGGGTCAACAGTGCCTTCCTCGCGATGGCCATCGCGAGCGGCCTGACGTCGGCGATCACGAACCCGATCGCCGAGGGTGTCAAGCACGCCGTCATGGCCTCCGACGTCCTGCTGGGCAACGATCGCGACGCCGCCCGCTGGATCCGTGCGTTCCGTGTCGCGCCCCCCGAGGGCGAGGCCGGGCGCCGCGTCAACCGCCGCCGGGCGGGTGCCGGGGTCGGCTGAGGCCGGGCCGGTGGCGCAGGGCGAGGACCCACCAACCGTGGCCGACGATGCGCTCGTCGTGTTCACCCCGTCGGGCCGGCGCGGGCGGGCGCGCCTGGGGACGACGGTGCTGGACGCCGCCCGGACCCTGGGCGTGGACATCGACTCCGTGTGCGGCACCCGTGGGATCTGCGGACGCTGCCAGGTGGTCCAGTCCGTGGGTGACTTCGCCAAGCACGGCATCACCTCCGCCGAGGGCAACCTGTCGCCGTTCGGAGTGAAGGAGGCGACCTACCGGGATCGCAAGGGGATGGCCGAGGGACGGCGACTGTCGTGCACAGCCGAGATCCGCGGCGATCTCGTGATCGATGTCCCGGCCGAATCCCAGGTCCATCGCCAGGTCGTGCGCAAGAGCCTGGACCTGCGCCGGTTCCGGGTCGATCCCGTCGTCCGGCTCCACTACGTCGAGGTCACCCAGCCGGACCTGGCGTCGCCGAGCGGCGACCTGGCGCGGCTGCTCGAGGCGCTCGAGCGCGAGTGGGGCCTGCGGGACCTGGGCGTCGACCTCGATGTGGTGCGCGGACTCCAGGCGGCGCTCCGCGCCGGCTCCTGGGGCGTGACCGTGGCCGTGCACGACGGGCGTGACGTGATCGCCTGCTGGCCCGGTCTCCGCGAGGCGGTGTTCGGCGTGGCGATCGACGTGGGCTCCACCACCATCGCCGGCCACCTCGCCAACCTGGGCACCGGCGAGGTGCTGGCGTCATCGGGGCTGATGAACCCGCAGATCCGGTTCGGCGAAGACCTGATGAGCCGGGTCTCGTACGCCATGCTCAACGATGGTGGCGCCGCGGAGATGACCCGCGCCGTGCGCGGGGCGCTCGACGAGCTGATCTCGCGGCTCGTGGACGGGGGCGGCGTGCCCCGCGACGACGTGCTGGAGCTGACGCTCGTCGGCAACCCGATCATGCACCACCTGTTCCTGGGCATCGACCCGGTGGAGCTGGGATCGGCACCCTTCGCGCTGGCGACCAACCGGTCGGTGCGAACGACAGCCGCTGGGCTGGCGCTGACGGCGCTGCGTCCGGGCGCGCGGGCGTACGTGCTGCCGTGCATCGCCGGCCATGTCGGCGCGGACACCGCGGGGATGATCCTGGCCGACGAGCCACACAAGGCGGAGCCGATCCGCCTGCTGGTGGACGTGGGCACCAACGCCGAGATCGTGCTGGGCAACCGGGACCGCCTGCTCGCCGCGTCCAGTCCCACGGGTCCCGCGTTCGAGGGGGCCCAGATCAGCGGCGGCCAGCGGGCGGCGCCGGGCGCCATCGAGCGCGTCCGCATCGACCCGGTCTCGCTGGAGCCGCGCTTCCGGGTGATCGGCAGCGACCGGTGGTCCGACGAGGCCGGCTTCGCGGACGCCATCGCCGATACCGGCGTCACCGGGATCTGCGGCTCGGGGATCATCGAGGCGATCGCCGAGCTGTTCCTGGCCGGGGTCGTGAGCATGGACGGGGTCGTCGACGGCTCGCTGGCGGCGCGGACACCGCGGGTCCGGGCCACGGGGCGCACGTTCTCCTACCTGCTCCACGATGGATCACCGGCCATCGCCGTCACCCAGGACGACGTGCGCGCGATCCAGCTGGCCAAGGCCGCCCTGTACGCGGGCGCCCGGCTCCTGATGGACCAGCTCGGGATCGACACCGTCGACGAGATCCGGCTGGCCGGCGCCTTCGGCAGCCACATCGACCCGATGCACGCCATGGTCCTGGGGCTCATCCCCGACTGCGACCTGGCCCACGTCTCGTCGATCGGCAACGCCGCCGGGACGGGCGCGCTGCTGGCCCTGCTCGCCCGCGACAAGCGCGACGAGATCGAGGCCGTGGTCCGCGACGTCGAGAAGGTGGAGACGGCCGTGGAGCCGCGCTTCCAGGAGCACTTCGTCGAGGCGCTCGCGATCCCGCACCGCACGGCGCCGTCCACCAGCCTCGCCCGGGCCGTCGCCCTCCCGGAGCGCCGCCTCGCGGACACCGCCGCTCGCGACGGCCGGCGCCGCTCCCGCAGACCCAGCCATCCCGCGCCTGAAGCCGCCCCGGAGGACATCCGATGATCGAGGACACCAGCCACCGCCGGTCCGGTGGCCGGGCGGCACGCCAGGCGGCGCGGGCCCACGCCCACGCCCAGCGGATCCCGTTCCTGACCCGAACACTGGCCCCATTCGAGGTCCTCGGCGAGGAGGGCCTGTCGCAGATCGAGTGGAATGCCGACACGATCCTCGAACGGGTCGGCCTCGAGTTCCGCGGCGACCCCGAGGCCCTCGCCCTGCTGCATGACGTCGGCGCCGACGTCGAGGGCGAGCGGGTGCGCTTTCCGCGCGGCATGTGCCGGTCGATCGTGCAGGCATCCGCCCCGCGCGAGTTCATCCAGCACGCGCGCAACCCGGACCGCAGCGTCCGGATCGGCGGCGACGCGACCGTGCTCGCGCCCGCCTACGGCTCGCCGTTCGTGCGCGACCTGGACGGTGGTCGCCGCTACGGGACGATCGAGGACTTCCGCAACTTCGTGAAGCTCGCCTATGCAAGCCCGTTCCTGCACCACAGCGGCGGCACGGTCTGCGAGCCGGTGGACCTGCCGGTCAACAAGCGCCACCTGGACATGGTCGACGCGCACATCCGGTACAGCGACAAGCCGTTCATGGGTTCCGTGACCGCGCCCGAGCGTGCCCAGGACACCGTCGACATGGCTCGAATCGTGTTCGGCGAGGCCTACCTCGAGGACCACGCGGTCCTGCTGTCGCTGATCAACGCCAACTCGCCGCTGGTGTGGGACGCGACCATGCTGGGCGCGGCGAGAACCTATGCCCTGGCCAACCAGGCGACGCTCATCACCCCGTTCATCCTCGCGGGCGCGATGTCGCCGGTGACCGCCGCCGGCGCGTGCGCCCAGACGCTCGCCGAGGCGCTGGCCGGCATGGCCTTCGTCCAGCTCGTGCGGCCCGGCGCCCCGGTGGTGTTCGGCTCGTTCGCCAGCTCCATCTCCATGCAGTCCGGCGCCCCGACCTTCGGCACGCCGGAGCCCGCGCTGGTCCTGTACGCGATGGCCGCCCTCGCCCGCCGGCTGGGTGTCCCGTTCCGGTCCGGCGGGTCGCTGTGCGCGTCCAAGGTTCCGGACGCGCAGGCTGCCTACGAGTCCGCCGCACACCCTCCAGCCCACGATCCTGGCCGGCGTCAACTTCGTCCTCCACGCCGCCGGCTGGCTCGAGGGCGGGCTGACCATGGGCTACGAGAAGTTCGTCCTCGACGCGGATCAGTGCGGGATGATGGGCGTGTTCGTCAACGGCGTCGACATGTCCGAGAACGGCCAGGCGGTTGAGGCCATCCTCGAGAACGGTCCCGGCCAGCACTTCCTGGGCACCGCCCACACGCTGGCCAACTTCGAGACCGCGTTCTACCGGTCCGATATCGCCGACAACAACAGCTTCGAGCAGTGGCTCGAGGAGGGCTCGCTCGATGCCCCGCAGCGGGCGAACAGGGCCTGGAAGAAGATGCTGGCGGAGTACGTCGCGCCGCCGCTGGATGCCGGGGTGGACGAGGCGCTGCGCGAGTTCGTCACCAGGCGGAAGGCGGCGTTCCCCGACTCGGATATCTAGCGAGGGGCACGGCCATGCGGTCGACGGCACGCGTCGTCATCGTCGGCGGGGGCGTGATGGGGATCAGCCTCCTCTACCACCTCGCCATGGAGGGCTGGACCGACACGATCCTGGTCGAGAAGGCCGAGCTCACCTCCGGCTCCACGTGGCATGCGGCGGGCCAGTGCCCGAGCTTCATCGCCAGCCACAGCCTGGCCAGGGTCCACGCGTACAGCAACGACCTGTATGCCCGCCTCGAGTCGATGACCGGGGAGGCCACCGGCTGGCGCGGCGTGGGCGGGATCCGGTTCGCGACCACGCCGGAGGAGCTCGACCACTTCCGGCGCGTGGAGGGCGTCGCCGCCAACATCGGCTTCCGGATGCAGCTGATCAGCCCCGAGGAGATCCGGCGGATCAACCCGTTCGTGACCACCGACGGTGTGCTGGCCGGCGCCTGGACCCTCGACGACGGCTACGTCGACCCGTCGGGCGTGTGCCGGGCCATGGCACGCCTCGCCACCGACCTCGGCGGCACGATCAGCAAGCGCAACCGGGTCACCGGCATCGAGCCGCTCCCGGGAGGTGAGTTCGGGGTCGCGACCGAGCAGGGCGACATCACCTGCGAGCACGTGGTCAACGCCGCCGGCTGCTACGCGGACCGCGTCAGCGCGTGGCTTGGCGTCCAGACGACGTTCGCCAACATGAAGCACCAGTACCTCGTCACCGAGGACATCCCGGAGTTCCTCGACCGCGACGTCGAGATCCCCGTCATGCGCGATCCCTGGGCATCGGCCTACTACCGGCAGGAGGTCAAGTCGGGCCTGATCGGCATCTACGAGGGCAGCGACACGCGCGAGGCCTGGGTGGAGAGCGGCGGCCCGGCGTGGGACGCCGCCAACGAGCTGTTCCGGCCGGAGTGGGATCCGATCGAGCTCAACCTCGGGCGGGTCATGGACCGGATGCCGGTCTTCAACAAGGTGGGCATCAAGAAGGTCGTGAACGGAGCGATCTCGCACACCCCGGACAGCAACCCGCTGGTGGGCCCTGCGCCCGGCGTGCGCAACTTCTGGCTCGCCACCGGCACCGGGATCGGCATCGCCCAGGGTCCGGGCTGCACGAAGTACCTCGCCCAGTGGATGGTCCACGGGTCCGCCGAGATCAACATGCTGAGCATGGACCCGCGCCGGTTCGGCGCCTTTGCGGACCAGGCCTACGCGTCGGTCAAGGCGCACCGCGAGTACGTGGACATGTACCGGCTCATCCCGCCCGGCGAGGAGCGGCCCGAGGGCCGGCCGGCCAGGACGTCTCCGCTGCACGAGCGGCTCGTGGCCAAGGGCGGCGTGTTCGGTGAGGGCTACGGATGGGAGCGGCCGAAGTGGTTCTCGCTCGACGGGCGCGAGGAGGCCTGCGGCTTCCGGCACAACAACACCTTCGAGGTCGTGGCCGCCGAGTGCCGGGCGGTGCGGGAGCGAGTGGGCGTGATGGAGCTGCCGAGCTTCGCCACGTTCGAGGTCACCGGGCCGGACGCGGAGGCGCTCCTCGACCGCCTGTGCGCCAACCGGATGCCGCGCCGGGAGGGTGGCATCGCGCTCGCCCACGCCCTGACCGACGGTGGCCGGTTCGCGACCGAGCTCACCGTGACCCGGCTTGCCGAGGACCGGTTCTTCATCCTCTCGGGCGCCGTCGCCCACCAGCGCGACCTCGACCTGTTCCGCTTCGCGCCTCGTGCGGACGAGGCGGTGGAGATCGCGGACGTCAGCGAGGGCTGGACGACGCTGATCGTGGCCGGCCCGCGCTCCCGGGACCTGCTGGCGACGCTCACCTCCGTCGACCTCGGCAGCGGCGCGTTCCCGTGGCTGACCGGCCGCGAGATCGAGGTCGCCGGCATTCCGGCGCGCGCGCTCCGGGTCAACTACGTCGGCGAGCTGGGCTGGGAGCTGCACGTCCCG
Source organism: uncultured Chloroflexia bacterium (assembly GCA_963716025.1). Classification (GTDB taxonomy): domain Bacteria; phylum Chloroflexota; class Limnocylindria; order Limnocylindrales; family CSP1-4; genus CAIXZV01. The sequence goes on along the minus strand of CAVQSY010000072.1, from coordinate 25,976 downwards.
ATGGCCGACGTCGTCGCGCTGTCCGACGCCGTGTGGGCGGCCGGCGAGCCGCTGGGCATCGCCGACTTCGGGCTGTACGCGATGAACAGCCTGCGGATGGAGAAGGCCTACCCGGGCTGGGGCGTGGAGCTGACCAACGAGATCACGCCCGTGGAAGCGGGCATGATGCGCTTCGTCAAGCTCGACCACGCGTTCACCGGCCGGGACGCCGTGCTGGCCGCCCTCGAGCGCGGGGCCTCGACCCATCTCGTCTACCTGGAGGTCGCGACCACCGACTCGGACGTCGCGGGCGGCGAGCCGGTGTTCGACGGCGATCGCGCGATCGGGGTCACCACGTCGGGCGGCTTCGGGCACGCGACCGGCCGCGGTCTCGGGTTCGCCTACGTGGATCACGGGTACCAGGCGCCCGGCACTCGCCTGGAGGTCGAGCTGATCGGCCGGCGCCTGGCGGCCACGGTGCTGGCGGCGCCCGTCTACGATCCGGAGAACCGGCGCCTGCGGGCCTGACACCGCCGCCGCCACCCACGCCCGGGAGACCCACAGGAGTGAACCCGATGACGAACCCGCTGTCGGCGGCATCCACGGGCAGCGAGCCGCTCCCGACCCAGGCCCGCGTCGTCGTGATCGGCGGTGGCATCGTCGGCACCAGCGTGCTGTTCCACCTCACCGAGCGTGGCTGGAAGGACGTCGTCCTGCTCGAGCGCAAGACGCTCACGTCGGGTACCACCTGGCATGCGGCCGGCCTGGTCGGGCAGCTGCGCTCGACCTACAACATGAGCCTCGCGGCGGGCTACGCGAAGGAGCTGTTCCGGGAGCTCGAGCGCCGGACCGGCGACAGCACGGGCTTCGAGCAGCACGGGTCCCTGTTCATCGCGTCCACGCCCGGCCGGTGGGACGAGATCCACCGCTGGGCGTCGATGGGCCGCCTGATGGACGTCGACATCGAGTTCGTCACCCCGCGGCAGATCGGCGACATGTGGCCGCTCCTCGACACCAGCGACATGCTCGGGGCGGCCTGGATCCCGGCCGACGGGATGGCCAACCCGACCGACGCGACCCAGGCGCTGGCCAGGGCGGCCCGGATGGCCGGGGCGCAGGTGTTCGAGCAGACGAAGGTGACCGGCGTGCTCCGCCGTGATGGTCGGGTGAGCGGCGTCTCGACCGAGCGCGGCGACATCGCCTGCGAGTTCATCGTCAACTGCACCGGGATGTGGGCCCGCGAGCTGGCCGGTCGTGACGACGTGGTCGTCCCGCTGCATGCCGCCGAGCACTTCTACCTGGTCACCGAGCCGATCGCGGAGCTGACGCCGGACCTGCCCATCCTGCGCATGCCGGACGACGCCATCTATGCCCGCAACGAGGCGGGCAAGCTGATGGTCGGGTTCTTCGAGCCTGGGGCCAAGCCGTGGGCAACCCACGGCATCCCCGAGGACGCCGAGTTCCTGACCCTGCCCGAGGACTGGGACCACCTGGAACCGTGGATCGTCCGGGCCACGAAGAAGCTGCCCATCTTCGGCAAGGTGGGAATCCAGCTGTTCTTCAACGGCCCGGAGAGCTTCACGCCCGACGACCGGTACATCCTGGGCGAGGCGCCCACCCTGCCCGGCTACTTCGTGGCCGCGGGGTTCAACTCGGTGGGCTTCGCGTCGGGCGGAGGGGCCGGGCGCGCCGTGGCCGACTGGGTGGTGGACGGCCACGCGCCCATGGACCTGTGGGAGGTGGACATCCGGCGGTTCCACCCGTTCCAGCGCAACCGCCGCTACCTCCACGACCGGACCACCGAGACGCTGGGCCTCCTGTACGACATGCACTGGCCGTTCCGCCAGGTCGAGACGGCTCGCGGCGTCCGGCGATCCCCGCTGCACGACCGGCTGGCCGACCGAAACGCGTGCTTCGGCGAGGTCGCGGGCTGGGAACGGGCGAACTGGTACGCCCCCGAGGGGGTCACCCCGGAGTACGAGTACAGCTATGGGCGCCAGAACTGGTTCCCGTACGCGGCCGAGGAGCACCGGGCCGTCCGCGAGGGGGTGGGCCTGTTCGACCAGACCTCGTTCGGGAAGATCCTCGTCCAGGGCCGGGACGCGGAGCGGGAGCTGAACCGCGTCTGCGCCGGGGACGTCGCGGTGGAGCCCGGCCGGCTGGTGTACACGCCATGGCTCAACGAGCGCGGCGGGATCGAGTCCGATGTCACCGTCACGCGCCTGACCACCGACCGGTTCATGGTCGTCACGACAGGGGCGTGCACCTACCGGGACCTCGACTGGCTGCGGCGCACGCTGGACCCGGACGCACGGGTCGCGGTCACCGACGTGACGTCTGCCGAGGCGGTGATCTCGATCATGGGCCCGCGGTCGCGCGAGCTGCTCGGGTCCCTCTCGGACGCGGACCTGTCCAACGCGGCCTTCCCGTTCGGGACGGCGCGCGAGATCGATCTGGGCTACGCCTTCGCGCGCGCGGCCCGGGTCACCTACGTCGGCGAGCTGGGCTGGGAGCTCTACGTCCCGACGGAGTTCGCGACCCACATCTACGACACGATCGTAGAGGCGGGCCACGCGTTCGGCCTCCGCCACGCGGGCTACCACGCGCTCGATTCGCTGCGGATCGAGAAGGCGTACCGCCACTGGGGCCACGATATCGGCGAGGAGGACACGCCGCTCCAGGGCGGCCTCGGCTTCACCGTGGCCTGGGACAAGCCGGGCGGGTTCATCGGTCGCGAGGCGCTGGTCCGCCAGCGCGAGGAAGGGGTCTCGAGGCGGCTCGTCGTCGTGATCCTCGATGATCCGGAGCCGCTCATGTACCACAACGAGCCGATCCTGCGGGACGGGCAGCTCGTTGGCCGCGTGACCTCGGCCTCGTACGGGCACACGATCGGTCGCTCGATCGGCCTGGGCTACGTGACCCGTGTGGACGGCCCCGTGACCGAGGACTGGCTCACCGCGGGCAGGATGGAGGCCGAGGTCGCCCTCGTGCGGCAGCCCGCGACCGCATCGCTCCGGGCGCCGTACGACCCGTCGAACGCCCGCATCCGCGGGTAGCGGGTTCGGGCCGGGTCAGCGTGTCGCCGGCTGCTGTCCGCGTTCCACCGCCTCGACCAGCAGGGTCGCCACGTCCCTTACCGCGAGCCCGCCGCTCACCGCCTGCATCCCGTCGTCGAGCATGACGGTGCAGAACGGGCAGGCCACCGCGAGCGTCGTCGCACCCGTCGCGGCGGCCTCGCGGGCTCGCTCCTCGTTGATCTGGTTGCCGCGCTCCTCCAGCCACATGTGGGCGCCACCGGCACCGCAGCAGAAGGTGCGCTCCTCCCGCCGCGCCATCTCCATGGGCCGGCCGACAGCGGAGACGATGGCGCGCGGAGCCTCGCGCACGTCGTTGTGGCGCGCGAGGTAGCAGGAGTCGTGGTAGGTGATGGCCTCGTCGCCCTGCTGGGGCTTGAGCCGGCCCTGGGCGATCAGCTCGGCCAGGAGCTGGGTGTGGTGCAGCACCTCGTACTGCCCGCCGAAGTCCTGGTACTCGTTGGCGAGCGTGTTGAAGCAGTGCGGGCAGGTGGTCACGATCTTCGTGATCCCGGCCTCGCCGAACGTCTCGATGTTCTGCTTCGCGAGGGCCTGGAACGTGTACTCGTCGCCCATCCGCCGGGCCGGATCGCCGGTGCAGCGCTCGCGGGCGCCGAGGATCGCGAAGTCGACCCCGGCCTCCTTGAGCAGCTTGGCCGTGGACTGTGCCGACACGCGGGCCCGCTCGTCATAGGCCGGCGCGCAGCCGACCCAGAACAGCACCGCCGGCGCCGGATCGCCCGGCTCGAGGATGCGGACGTCCAGGCCATCGGTCCAGTCGACCCGCTCGTCGGGTCCCCCGCCCCACGGGTTGCTCGTCCGCTCCAGGTCCCGGAGCATCTGGGCTCCCGGGGCCGGGAACCGGGACTCGACCATGACCAGGTTCCGGCGCAGGTCAATGATGTGATCGACGTGCTCGATGCCCACCGGGCATTCGCGCACGCAGGCGCCGCAGGTCACGCAATCCCAGAGGGTCGCGTCGAGGACAGCGTTGGGGACCAGGGGCCGGCCCTCGAAGACCGGGGCGGCGGCCCCCGGGGCGGCGGGCTCGAGCGAGGCCAGCCAGCCGTGCCCCTCCCGGTACAGCTGGTCCCGCAGGCCCATCACCACCAGCTTGGGTGACAGGTCCTTGCCGGTGGCGAACGCCGGGCAGGCGTCCTGGCAACGGCCGCACTCGGTGCAGGCCATGCCGTCCACCATCTGCTTCCAGGTGAGGTCCTTGATCGTCGCCGCGCCAAACCGGATCTGGTCCTCGGGGACGTCCGGGTTGTCGAACGCCAGCGGCTCGAGGCGGCCGCGGGACCGGGTGCGGCCGAAGTAGACGTTGATGGGCGCCACGAACGTGTGGAGATGCTTGGTGTACGGGATGTAGACCAGGAACGAGAGGATCAGGACCGCGTGGATCCAGACGCTCCCCCGCTCGATGACCTCGAGGCCCGGCAGGTCCGCCATCAGCCCCGCCACCCAGGTGGAGACCGGCGTCCATTCCGTGGGCGCCTCGTTGATCCCGAGCGCGATCCGTGCCCCGTGCCAGATGAACAGGGTCAGGACGATGGAGGCCTCGAACAGCAGGATGTTGTAGGCCACCTGCAGGTACGAGCCCACGAACCGGACCGGCCGCTGCCCGAGGCGGATGGCGAACGCGATGGTGACGCCGGCCAGGGTGCCGATGGCGAACAGGTCGACCAGGAGCGCGAACCAGCCCTGCTCGGCCAGCCACGGGATCGTCCAGTGGCTGTTCATCGCCCCAAGGAACGACATCACGATGGTCGGCAGCAGCACCAGGAAGCCCCAGAACAGGAGCAGGTGCATCACCCCGGGGACGGGGCGCAGGAACAGCTTGGACTGGAACAGGACGCCGGTCAGCTCCCGCCTGGCCCGGACCGGGACCGCGTCGGTCCGCCCGGCCGAGGCGCGGCCGGCCCGGACGAGGCGGAACAGGTACCAGGCGCGCCGGACGAAGAACCAAACGAAGACCGCGAGGACCGCGAGGAACAGGACGGCCTGCAGGACCGCCCCGGCATCCACGAGCTAGCCTCCCCGCACCCGGCGGATCTCCGCGGCGATCGCGGGGACCACCTGGTGGAGGTCGCCGATGACCGCGTAGTCGGCCATGGCCATGATCGGGGCCTCGGCATCCTTGTTGATCGCGAGGATCTTCCTGCTGGCCTTGCAGCCGGCCATGTGCTGGGTGGCGCCGCTGATCCCCGCGGCGATGTACAGGTCGGGGGCGATCTTGGTGCCGGTCTGTCCCACCTGTGCCGTGTGCGATCGCCAGCCGGAGATGGTGACCGCGCGGGAGCAGCCCACGGCGGCGCCGAGCAGCCCGGCGAGGTCCTCGATGGGCCCGAAGCCGTCCGTCGAGCCCACGCCGCGTCCACCGGACACGACCACCTTGGCCTCGGCCAGGGACACGCCGCCGGTGGCGGCCGGGATCCGGCGCGCGGCACGCACGACGAGGTCCGTGGGATCGAACTCCGGCGTGAAGGTTGCGATCGCCGCCTCGCCCCCCGGGGCCTCCGCCGCCACGGTGTGGGGCGCGACGGTCAGGTATGCGCGAGCCGCGTGGATCGCAGCCTCCTCGAGGAGGCTGCCGCCCCAGCGGATCCGGGTGACCGTGACGGGTGAGCCCAGCGTCACGCGGGTGCAGTTGGCGGCGAACGGCTGCCCGGCTCGCGCGGCGGCGCGGGCGACGATCGTGTTGCCCTCGTCGCTGCCCGGGCCCATGACCACGTCGGCGTCGATCTGCTCGGCGAGGTCCGAGAGGATCCGGGCCCGGGCGTCCGGGGCACCCCCGGACAGGGCCGCGTGGACGGCCACGTGCACGGTGGCGGCTCCGGACGCGCCGAGATCCGCGGCGGCGCCGTCGTCGCCCATCAGCAGGGCATGGACGGGCCCGCCCGCGGCCAGGCCGCGGGCGAGGGTGAGCGACTGGCGGGTGACGTCGTCGGCGACCCCGTCGGCCGTCGTCGCCAGGACCAGCACGGTGGCCATCTCAGATCACCCCCAGGCCGGCGAGCATCTCGACCACGGCGGGCGCGGCATCCGGGCCATTGCCCAGGACCACGGCCTGCTTGGAGACGCCCTGCGGAACCACCAGCCGGACCAGCTCCAGCCGCTGGTCCGGGCGGGCCGGGGTCGATGTCGCCACCGGCTTGCTCTTGGCCCGAAGTCGGCCGGGCACGGACGGGAAGCGCGGCAGGTTGAGCCCTTCGAGGACCGCGACCACGGCCGGCAGCGGCAGGTCGTAGACGTCCCGGCCGCCGGGGACCTCCTGCTCCGCGCTGGCGACGCCGCCGGCGACGGTGAGGCCCTTGACGCCCGTCACGATCGGTCGGCCCAGCGCCTGCGCGATTCGGACGCCCACCTGGTAGCCGCCCGAGTCGCCCGCCTCATTGCCCAGCAGGACGAGGTCGAACGGACCGGCGGCCGCCTCGTCGGCGCGGATCGCGTCGGCGGTGGCGCCCGCGGTGGACTCCGGGTCCCATTCCTCACCGTCGGTGACCAGGTGGATCGCCCGGGTGATCCCCAGCGCCATCGCGTCTCGCAGCTGCTCCAACCCCTCGGCGGGGCCGAGCGTCAGGACGACGGACTCCCCGCCGTGCTCCTCGACGAGCCGGACCGCCTGCTCCACCGCGCACTCCTCGTGCGGGCCGATGGCGAAGCCCAGGTACTTCATGTCGATCGCCCGGGCATCCGCCGTCAGGACGATCCGCCCGGCGATCGCCGGGACCCGCTTGATGCACACGAGGACTCGCATGCCGTCAGCCCTTGATCCGCAGGTTGTCGGGGTCGAACAGCGGGCGGGCGCCCGCGACGGCCACCGTCACCGGGTAGCGCTCGTCGAAGTACTGGACCCACAGCTTTGTGCCCTCCATGGCCTGCTCCGGCGGGAGGTAGGCCATGAGGAGGTGCTTGCCGGTCGAGGGACCCGCGCCCGCGGACGTCGCGTAGGAGCGGCGGCCCTTGGCATCCACGATCGGCGAGCCGTCCTCGAGGACGATCGGCTGGCGGCCCAGCATCACGCGCCGCTCGCCGGTGCGGGGGCTGGTGTGGTCGTCCACGGTGAGCGTGCAGCACAGGGCGATCGGCGGTTCCGCCATCTGGGCCTCGACGGCAGCCTTGCCGATGAAGTCCGCCTCCTTGAGCCGCACCGGGGCCATGTCGGCCTCGACGACCGTGTAGTCATTGTCCAGCTCGGCACCGTACGCCCGGTAGCCCTTCTCGAGCCGCCCGGTGGTGCCGTAGACGCCCATGCCGCAGGCCGTGATGCCGTAGGCCTGGCCCGCGGCCCACAGCTCGTCCCACAGCCGCTGGCCCTGCTCCATCGGGACGTAGAGCTCCCAGCCCAGGTCGCCGACGTAGCTGATCCGCGACGCCAGCACCAGCTGCGAGCCAAGCTCGATCGTCCGGCAGGTGCCGAACCGGAACGCCTCGTTGCTCATGTCCGCGCGGGTGATGCCCTTGACGACCTTGCGGGCGTTGGGACCCCAGACGCCGATCGTGGTGTAGGCGGTCGTCTGGTCGACCAGGGCCGCGTTCCCGGCAAGGTGGTCCCTGAACCACTTGAGATCGGCCATGCCGTGGGCACCGCCGGTGACCACGCGGAACACGTCCCGCTCCAGGCGCATGATCGTCAGGTCGCTCTTGAAGCCGCCCGTCTCGGACAGCACCGGGGTGTAGACCACGCGGCCGACCGGGACGTCCATCTGGCGCAGGGCGACCTGCTGGACCGACGCCAGGGCACCCGGCCCCACGATGTCGAAGATGGCAAACGCCGACAGGTCGAAGATGCCCACGCCGTCGCGCATCGCGAGGTGCTCGGCGTTGATGATCGGGCTCCACCAGCGGGCGTCCCACTCGTTGGGCCGATCCTGCACGCCATAGCTGTCCACCAGCGGCGCGTTGCTCCGGTACCACTGCGGCCGCTCCCAGCCGGCGACCTCGAAGAACTCGCCCTCGTGCTCGAGCTGCCAGTCGTACATCGGTGACTTGCGCAGCGGGCGGTCGGAGAGGTACTGCTCGGCCGGGTGGACGATCCCGTACGTCTTGGGGAACGCCTCGAAGGCGCGCGCCTTGACGTGCTGGCGCGTCTTCTGGTGGGCGTGGAACCGGCTGATGTCGCTCTGGTTGCAGTCGATCTCGGGCTCGCCGTGGATCATCCACTCCGCGATGGACTTGCCCACCGCGGGGCCCTCCTTGACCCACACCGCGGCGGCGGACCAGAGGCCCTTGACTTCGGGAGTCTCACCCAGGAGCGGCATGCCATCCGGGGTCAGGGCGATCAGCCCGTTGATGGCGTACTTCTGGCCGACCCGCTCGTCGCCGAGGATCTCGGGGAAGATCGCCAGGGCGTCCTCCAGCTGCGGGTCGAAGTCATCCTGCGTAAACGGGAACTCCGTCGGGCTGAGGGCCGCCTCCTCGATCGAGGGGATCTCCTCCGGGTCGTGGAGGATGGAGCGGTGCGCGTAGGAGCCCACCTCGAAACCGACGCCGTCCTGGCGCTCGTACATGAGGACGTCCATGTCGCGGACGATCGGGTACTCGATCGCCTTGGACGAGCGCTCGAACAGCGGGACGGGGCCGTAATCGGCCATCTGGTGGACGACGGGGGTCAGCGGGATGTGGGCGCCCGCCATCTCCGCCAGCAGCGGCGCCCACACGCCGCACGCGATCACGACATACTCCGCCTCGACCGTGCCCCGGCTGGTGGTCACGCTCCGGATGCGCCCATCCTCGACGCCCATGGCGCTGACCTCGGTGCTCGCGAAGACCGTGAGCGCACCCATCTCCTGGGCCTTCTCACGGCACAGGGTCCCGAACTGGAGCGAGTCGCAGACGCCCACGCCCGGCGTATAGAAGCCGCCGACGAGGATGCTCTCGTCGATGAACGGGACCATCTCCTTGATCTCGGCCGGCGTCACCAGCCGGGAGTCGATGCCCCAGTTCTTGGCCGAGTCGACCCGCCGACGGAGCTCGCTCATCCGCGTCTCGGTGCGTGCCACCTCGAGGCCGCCGCACTCGGTGTAGACGTCCCACTCCCTGTACTGGCGGGCGCTCTCGAGGGTGAGCTCCGCCATCTCCTTGTTGTGGTCGACGAGGTACAGGAAGTTCGACGCATGGCCGGTGGAGCCGCCCGGGTTGGGAAGCGGGCCCTTGTCGATGAGCAGGATGTCGCTCCAGCCAAGCCGGGCCAGGTGGTAGGCGACGCTGTTGCCGACGATGCCGGCACCGATGATCACGACCTTGGCCTTGGTCGGGAAGTCAGCCATCGATCTCTGCTCCTGTCGGGACGGTGATCCGGGACTGGGTGCCTGGGCGCGGCGGGCCGGCGTCGAACCCTGCTCGCTGGTCAGTTGGCTCGGGGCGAGTCGGCAGCATCGCGCCGACCTCGCGAGGCTAACTGTTGACAATCGTCATGTCAACACCCATTGTGAACGCCGCACGACGCTTCCCCGGCGATGGGACCCGCCGGTCCACGGGAGCCACGAATGACCGTCTTCGCGCACAAGCAACTCTGGGAGTCGATCGCGGACCAGCTCCGGGATGAGATCCTGGACGGGCTGCTGCCCGCCGGCTCGCGCCTGCTCGAGTCCGAGCTGGCGGAGCGGTTCGGGGTGTCGCGCGGGCCCGTCCGCGACGCCCTCAACGAGCTCGCGCGCCAGGGGCTGGCGCAGGATCTGCCCCGTCGCGGGACCTTCGTGTCCAGCCTGTCCGAGCACGACCTCGAGGAGGTCTACGTGCTGCGCCGGGCCATCGAGGAGGCGGCCGTCCGACTCGCGGTCGAGCGTGCATCCAACACCGACATCGCCGGCATGCTCGAGCGGCTCGCGGAGGCCGAGGAGGCGTACCAGCGCGCCGACCTGCCGGCGGCGTGGGAGGCCGACATGGCCTTCCATCGCTCGTACTGCGAGATGTGCGGGAACGGGCGGCTGCTCGTGATGTTCGAGGGGCTCGCCTCGCAGACCGTGCTGCTGATGCGGACCGCGCTGGCCACCCATGCCTCGCTTGCCTGGACGCCACCGGTGGAGCTCCATCGGCGGATCGCCGATGCGATCGCGTCGCGCGACGCCGAGGCGGCGGTTCGGGCTGTCGGGGAGCACTACCAGTACACGCAGGATCGGCTCGCCGCGTCCCGGGACGCGGTCCCGTCCAGGTAGCCGAGCGCAACGCGGCGGCGTGGCGTCGCACGCCACGGTCGCGCCCGCGCGGGCGGCTCGGTGGGCCCGCCGTGCCGGACCGGGCTCCTAGCCGGACCGGGCTCCTAGCCGGATCGCGAGCTGTCCGTCGGCGCGTTGACCACTCCCTGTGCCGCCAGCGCCTCGATCTCACTGATCCCGTACCCCAGCTCCGCGAGGACCTCGGCCGTGTGTTCACCGAGGAGTGGCGGCGCGCTGCGGATGGTGGCCGGGGTTGCGGAGAGCCGGAACGGGACGCCGACCTGGCGGACCGTGCCCAGCACCGGGTGGTCCACGTCCACCGTCATCGAGCGGGCCTGGGCCTGCGGCGAGGCGAACGCCGCAAGGACGTCGTTGATCGCCCCGCACGGGACGTCGGCGGCGTCGAGGGCCGCGAGCCACTCGGCGGTGGACCCCTCCCGGAACCGGGCGTCGAGGATCCGCCGGAGCTCGGCCCGGTTGACGACCCGGTCGCCGTTCGTGGCGAAGCGCGGGTCCCGGGCGAGGGCAGGCATCCCGAGCGCCTCGCACGCGCGCGGCCACTGGCGCTCGCTCGCCACCGCGAGGGCCAGCTCCCCGTCCGCCGTCGCAAACGTCTCGTACGGGACGATGTTGGGGTGGGCGTTGCCAAGCCGGCGCGGGGCAACACCCGTCACGAACGCGTTCTGGGCCTGGTTGACCAGGATCGCCAGCGTGGATTCGAGGAGGCTCACGTCGATCCGCTGGCCGCCCGCGCGGCTGTCGTCTCGCACCGTGTCGCGAGCCATCCGACCGCGCGCCAGCAGCGCGGCGAGGACCGACACCGCCCCGAACAGCCCGGTCACCACGTCCGAGATCGCGACGCCCACCTTCGTCGGATGCCCATCTTCGGCATCGCGGGCACCGGTGATCGACATCAGCCCACCGACGGCCTGGACCACGAAGTCGTACCCCGGCTTGTCGGCGTCCGGCCCGTCCGGGCCGAAGCCGGTGACCGCGAGGTGGATGAGTTCCGGATTGAGCGCCTCGAGCGTTGCGTCGTCGAAGCCCAGTCGGGCCAGCCCGCCCACCCGGAAGTTCTCGACCAGGACGTCGCTCGTCCCCAGCAGCCGGCGCAGGACCTCGCGGCCCTCCTCGCGCTTGAGGTCGAGACGGATCGAGCGCTTGTTGCGGTTCACGGCCTCGTAGTACGCAGCCGTCCGAGTGCCGTCCACCTCGGAGCCAACCCACGGCGGTCCCCAGCCGCGAGTCCCGTCGCCATCGGGAGGCTCCACCTTGACCACGTCCGCGCCGAGGTCCGCCAGCAGCATCGTGCAGTACGGGCCGGCGAGAACCGTGGAGCAGTCGGCGACGCGGATGCCGGCGAGCGGACCGTCCGGGAGAGCGGCGTGCGACGGGGTGCGCATGTGACCGATGGTAGCGGGCAAGCGAGCCGCAGGCGCTGGCCTGGCAGGCGCACGACCCGCGGCCGCCGGGCAGGCTGCACCTGGGCCTGCCGCCCTTCAGGCCTCGGACGCCGTGTCCTGGGCGGGCTCCGGGACCGTGATGTCCACCACCCGCGCGTCCGTCACGCGGACGAGATCGACAGGCGACAGGTGCACGTTCACGCCGCGCGCGCCGCCGCCGATCGCCACGACCTCGAGCCCCTCGATGCTCGCGTCCGCGATCACCGGCCACGGCCGACGGGCGCCGAACGGCGTGATCGCGCCGCGGACGTAGCCGGTCTCGGCCTTGGCCTCCTCCTCGGTCGGGAGGGTCAGGCGGTTCGTGCCCAGCAGCGCACGCAGGGCCGGCCAGTTGAACCGGCGGCCGCCCGGGACGAGCACGAAGACGAAGTCATCGGCCGCGCGACGGACGAGGATCGAGCGCAGCAGGCTGCCCACCGGGATCCCCTGGAACGCGGCGCTCTCCTCGGCGCTGCGGGCGATCTCCGTCTGGACGACGCGGAACGGGACGCCGGCAACCTCGAGGGCTTCGATTGCCGGGGTGCGCAGGGGGACGGTCATGGCGTGCAGCGTAGCGCCCCGGGGCTCACAGCCCCAAGGTGAACAGGATCCCGTCCCAGTTCTCGCGCAGGTCCCAGAGCGCCACCGCGATCAGGACCACGCCGCTGATCAGCTCGATCGGGCGGTGGCGGGCGGTGACCCAGCCCACGATCGAGCGCTGGCGCGCCCCGGCCAGCAGCGACAGGACCACGAGCGGCAGCCCGAACCCCAGCCCGAACACCACGAACGTGCCCATCCGGAGCACCGCATCGCCGAGCCCCACGGACACGGCGAGCAGCGCGGCCAGGAACGGACCGGCACAGGGCAGCGCGATCGGCCCCAGCATGATCCCGTACACGTAGGCTTGGCCGTACGGGTTGCGCACGAGCGGCACCTGCATTCCCGGCAGCCGGTTGAACGGGTTGCGGCCGGAGATCAGCAAGATCCCCAGCGTGAGCAGCAGCCCGTCCACGATCGGGACGAGCAGCGACGCGACGCGCCCGATGGGCACCGACACCACGACCAGCACGGTTCCCAGCACGACCATCGTGGTCAGCAGCCCGCCGAGAACGAGGAGGCCCAGGAGCCCGGTCGCCCGGCGCCCGGACAGCGATCCCGCGTTGGCCGAGAGATAGGCGAGGAACCCGGGGTACAGCGGGAGCAGGCAGGGCGAGGCGGCCGACGCGAGGCCCGCCGCGAACACCGCCACCAGCTCCCCCATCAGCCGGCGACCCTGGCCACGATCTCGTCGACCGACTCGGAGCCGGTGGAGAACGAGACCTCACCCGAGGACGAGATGAAGATCAGCGGGACGCTGGGCGGGTTGATCGCGTTGGCGCCGAATGCGGCCACAAGGGCCTTGGACAGCTCCTTGCCGGCGACCGCATACCGGCCGGTAAACCCGCGATCGGCCTTGTAGCGGGCGAGGTCGTCTGCGCCCTCGGACGGCTCGACCGTCAGCACGACGTACTCCGCGCTGCCGGCGGGGAGACTCGCGAACGCCTCGGTGAACCGGGCCTGCTGGGCGCGGCAGTTCGAGCACCAGATGGCCATGGTCTCCACGAACACCGGCTTGCCGGTGAGGCCGGCGATCGTGAAGGTCTCGCCGGTTTCGACGTCGGTGAGGGTCGCGGTCGCCCATGCCTCGCCATCGAGGACCCCGGGTGCCGGAGCGTCGGACATCGCCGGAGCGTCGGTCATCGCCGGGTGGTCGCTCGACAGCGGCTCTCCGGAGATTGCCGGGGCCTCGGACATTGCCGGGGCCTCGGACATTGCCGGGGCCTCGGACATTGCCGCATCGGCCGGCGTCGGCGAGGCGGCAGCCCCGCCACCGGAGCACGCGGCGAGGAGCAGCATGGTCGCCAGGCCGAGGGCGATGGGGCGGGCGGGCGTCGTTCGAATCATCGGTTTCGGAATTCCTTCCTGTGCGGTCTGGCCACTGTGCGGCCTCTCGGTGACGGTCCCGTGACGGGGCGCCATCGGTGGTTCGAACGGCAACGGCGATAGGATGCAACCCATGACCAGCGAGACGTCCCAGCCCATCCCCCGTGTCCTCACCCTGATGCCGGTGCACGCGCACCCCGACGATGAGGTCATCGGCACCGGGGGCACGATGGCCAAGGCCGTCGCCGACGGCCATCGCGTGATCCTCGTGACCTGTACCCGCGGCGAGATGGGCGAGATCGTCGTCCCCGAGCTGGACACGCCCGACAACCACCGCCGGCTCGGCGAGCTGCGCGCCGTCGAACTTGAGCGGGCCATGGGCGCCCTCGGCGTGACCGAATGGGAGAACCTGGGCTACCGCGACTCGGACATGATGGGCCGGTCCGGCAACCACGATGCCCGCTGCTTCTGGCAGGCGAACCTCGACGAGGCCATCGGGCGGCTGGTCTTCCTGGTGCGGACCTACCGGCCCGACGTGATGACCACCTACAACGACTTCGGCGGGTACGGGCACCCGGATCACATCCGGACCCACCTCGTTGCGGTCGGGGCCTTCGCGCGGGCTGGCGATCCCTCGTGGTACCCGGAGCAGGTGGCGCCAGAGCATGGTGGCACCGGCGCGCCCGAGGGCGACGGTGGGCTCGCGCCCTGGTCGCCCGCGAAGCTCTACGAGCAGGCGATCCCGGCGTCCGTCCGGCATGCATTGGAGGCGCGGATGCAGGCGATCGGCGAGCGCTCGTTCTGGAGCCCGCCCGAGGACGCCACCCCGGAGCAGCTGGCGGAGTTCGAGGCGTACGCGTCCCGGATGCTCGTCCCCGACGAGACCGTGACCGCATGGGTCGACGTGAGCGCCCACCTCGACCAGCGCTGGGGGGCGTTTCGCGCGCACGTGACCCAGATCAGCGACCAGCACCCGTTCGTCCGGTTCGGGCGCGACGCCTGGCGCGAGTTCTGGTTCCGCGAGGCGTACGTTCGCCGCGAGTCGCGGATCCCGGCGCCCGCGACCGAGACGGACCTGTTCGCGGGATTCGAGGGCCTGGAGCCGGGGCGGCACGGTTGGGACACCGCGTCACCTTCACCGGGATCGTCGGGAGCGCCCTAACTCCCAGGCCCCCGCGATCCGCCAGCGGGCACCGGCGGGTGCCGGCGGTGCACTCGGGCGCCGGCGGTGCGCCCGAGTGCCGGCGGTGCGCCCGGGTGCCGGCGGTGCGGGCGGGTGCGGGCGGGTGCCGGCGGTGCGCCCGGGTGCCGGCGGGTGCCGGCGGTGCGCCCGGGTGCCGGCGGTGCGCCCGGGTGCGGGCGGGTGCCGGCGGTGCGCCCGGGTGCCGGCGGTGCGCCCGGGTGCGGGCGGGTGCCGGCGGTGCGCCCGAGTGCGGGCGGGTGCCGGCGGTGCGCCCGAGTGCGGGCGGGTGCCGGCGGTGCGCCCGAGTGCGGGCGGGTGCCGGCGGTGCGCCCGAGTGCCGGCGGGTGCCGGCGGTGCGCCCGAGTGCCGGCGGTGCGCCCGGGCGCCGCACGCCCCAACGAGCGCGTCACATGACGTACCGGGCGTTCGGCGCGGCGAACGTTCGGTGGCCCCGGGCATCGCCACCCAATCCGGGCGGCTGACGCCCGAATCTCGCGCACCACGCGCCCGTTGGGGCGCCGAGCGCCCGCTGCCCGGGTGGATCCTCGCGGCCGGGCGGAGGCGCGGTGCAGGGTGCGGATTCTCCGGGCCGCGCTGCCCGGATGGAACCGCGCTGCCGCGGGAGGTCGCGCGCCCGGGTGGAGCCGCGCTGCCGCGCGCCCGGGTGGAACCGCGCTGCCGCAAGAGGCCGCGCTGCCCCGGGTTGGGCCGTGCAACCGACGCTCGTCCCTGCGCCGCGGACCCGCTACCAGGCCAGCAGTCCCTCCGACGCCCCCCAGACCTGGTCCATCACGAACTTGCCACCGAGCCCGGCGGGATCCATGAAGTTCGCCTGGGCCTTGCCCAGGATCAGATGCGGCCGCATCCGGACCTGGACGAGCTCGGAGCCCTGGAAGGTCAGTTCGAGGGTCAGGCCCTCCATCGTGTAGTCGGACCAGGTCTGGTCGAACACGAAGTTGCCCAGCGCGTACCAGATCGGCTTGCCCTTGTAGACCTCCATGCCCTCGGCCCAGTGGGGGTGGTTGCCGATCACGAGGTCGGCGCCGGCATCGATCGCCGCGTGGCCCAGCCGGCGCTGCGTGGCCGAGGGCGCGGCGCGGTACTCGATGCCCCAGTGCGGGAACACCACGACCACGTCCGCCCCGGCGGCGCGTGCCGCCCTGATGTCGCGCTTGAGCGCCTTCTTCGTCATCCCGGCGCTGCCCGCGAGGTCCGTGCCGGCGCGATAGGACGGAGCGATCATGTCGTAGCCGAGGAACCCGACCGTCACGTCGCCGGCCTTGAGCAATGTCGCCTCGTGCGCGGCCTCGAGGTTCTTGCCCAGCCCCCCGTGTGCCAAGCCGCGCTTGTCGAGGTTGCGCATCGTCTGGAGCATGCCCTTGCGGCCCGCGTCGCCGATGTGGTTGTTGGCCAGCGAGACCCAGTCCAGGCCGGCGTCGACGAGCCCGGTGATCAGTTCGGGATCCGCATTGAAGACGGTCCCGCTCCCGTGCCAGGTCGCGACGTTCGGCGCCGGGTTCTCGAAGTTGGCGATCGACAGGTCCGCGCCCGAGAACAGCTCGCGCACGGCACCCGCGTTGCCCGTCCGCTTCGTGTACGGCAGGTCCCAGCCCATCGGCGAGCAATCGCGGCAGAAGCCGGTGATCTCAACCGTGCCGCCATCGAACGGGAAGTCGACGCCGTTCGCGTCGATCGCCTGCTTGACGCCCCGGTCGAGGAGGATGTCGCCGCCCGCGACCAGCGTCCACGCCGCCGATGGCTCGTAGGCCGGGGTCGCAGGCGCCAGGAGGCGCGCCGTGAGCGTCCAGCTCGCAAGGCTGGCAACCCGGTCCACGCCGAACAGCGACTTGCCGCCCCAGGCGAGGGCCCGGACAGACGGGCCGACCTCGTCGGCGCGCAGGAACGCGAGGCGGTTGCGCTTCTGTGCCAGGTTCTCGGCAAGGGACTCGCTGCTCTCAACCGTGACCAGTCGCCCGACAAGATCCCGCCGCGTGAGCCCCAGCGATTCCAGGATGGCGTCGGCATCCGCCTCGACCAGAACCAGCCGCTTGTACGGGGAGGTGCCCGCCTCGATCGCCTCGAGATCGGCGGGACGGGCGCTCGTCGCTGTCGAGCGGAAGGTGGTCACCGGGACGATGGCGACGTCGGTCTCGACCAGGAGTGCCGGCGGGCTGGCCACCGGGGAGTCCGGAGTGGTGCCTGGCGCTCCACCGGCGCCTCCGGCCTGGGCAACCGGGCTGGCCGGAGCGATGCTCCCGGTCGCGGCGGGCGTCCCGGACGGGACCTCGGCAAGCGGGCGGCCTCCGGACGACCCGAGGCCCCCGAACACGCCGCTGCCGAACCCGAGCCCGATGAGCAGGACGACCGCGGTGACGGCGATCGCACCCGCGAAGGCGGGCGTCCGCGCACCGCCCTGACCGGTCACCGATCGCGAGCCGGGGCCTGGGAAGGCCCGGCGCCCTGGCCGGCGCCCTGGCTGGATCGCGCCCGGTGGCGGCGTCTCCCCACCCAGCGCCCCGCTCCGCGGGTGGCTCTGGCGCGGATCGTAGCCGGGCTGACGGACGTTCACGAGTGGGGATTGTAGTCCCGGGAACGGAGAACGCCCCGTCCGGGCGGGCGGACGGGGCGTAGGGAGAAACAGATTGATGGCGGACCCGACCGGATTCGAACCGGCGATCTCCAGCGTGACAGGCTGGCATGTTGGGCCGCTACACCACGGGTCCTCGGCCGGTGGCGGATCATAGCAGGGGCGATCCATTGCCGCCACCGGCCGCACGGGCCGATGATCCGGCAGGACACGCCGAGGATGGAGACCGCCGCCATGTCTGAACCACAGCCGCAGGACCCGCGCCAGGAGGACCTCCGCCAGGCGCGGCAGCCGATCCTTCCACCCGGCCCGCTGACGGCGATCGGGGCGCTGGTGCTCGTGCTCGCCGCGGCCCTGCTGCTGCGCGAGGTGGCCTCACTCCTGGTGCCGGTGCTGTTCGGGCTGTTCCTCGCCCTGGTGGCCTGGCCGCTGGTGGGCGCCCTCGAGCGTCGCGGGGTCGGGCATCTGCTCGCGCTCTCGATCGCCATCGTCGTGGTCGTCGTCGTCGTGCTCGCCACGTTCGGGGTCATCGTCCTGTCCGTGGCCGAGCTCGCCATCGAGGTGCCCAAGTACCAGGACCGGCTGGAGTCCCAGGTCGTGGCGATCCGCGACCTCCTCGAGGGGTTCGGCGTGGACACGGACCTCGATGCCCTGCTGGCGCTGGTCCCGCCCGAAGCCGTGGCCGGCGTTGCGCGGGCGATCGGGTCCGCGATGTCCGGTACCGGCGTCGCCCTGTTCGTGCTGATCATCACCATGCTCTATGGCCTCGCGGGCGCCGCCTCGCTCCAGGGTCGGGCGCGGCGTGCCTTTGGCGACCGGCACGCCGTCCTGACCGGCGTCGAGCGCTTCGGGACCGACCTCCGCCGCTACCTGGTGGTGCGGGCGATGCTCGGGCTGTTCGCGGGGATCGCGATCTTCGTGGTCCTGGTGGTCCTCAGCGTCCCGCTGCCGGCCCTGTGGGCGTTCCTGGTGTTCGCAGCGAGCTTCATCCCCAACATCGGCACGATCATCGCGCTGGTGCCGACGGCCCTCCTGGCCTTCCTCGACGGCGGGCTGACGACCGCGATCATCGTGCTGATCGCCTACACGCTCATCAACTTCGCCCAGGACCACTTCCTCCAGCCCGTGGTGATGGGCTCCGAGCTCAACCTCAGCCCGCTGGTCGTGTTCATCGCGGTCGTGGTCTGGGCCTGGATCCTGGGCGCGGCCGGTGCGCTCCTCGCGGTGCCACTCACGGTGGGCCTGGTGGCGATCATGGAGGCCTTCCCGGCGTCGGCGCCGGTGGCGGCGCTGCTCCGGAACCGGATCGAGCCGCCGCCGGGCAGCGAGCCGGAGCCAGACACGTTCACCGCGCCCCTCGCGAGCGACTGAGGAGGGAGACCATGCGCCCGACCCGCCTCGTCCTCGCCGCCGCCAGCGCCCTCGCCGGCATCGTCTGGCTGGGCCAGGGCGTGGGGCTCATCGGTGGCAGCTTCATGACCGGCTCGATCCTGTGGGCCGCCATCGGGGCGCTCCTGGTGGTCCTCGCCATCGTGATGGTCCGCGTCGAGCGCCGTCGAAACTGACCCGCGATATGCTCGCCGGGCCATGCTGCCCGTGATCGACCTGCGCTCCGACACCGTGACCCACCCGACCGACGCCATGCGCCGCGCCATGGCCGCCGCGCGCGTGGGCGACGACGTGTTCGGCGACGATCCCACGGTCAACGAGCTCGAGGCCCGGGCCGCCCAGCTGCTGGGCAAGGAGGTGGGCCTGTTCGTCGCCAGCGGCACGATGGGGAACCTCGTGTCGCTGATCGCGCACCTGCCCCGCGGCCACGAGGCCATCGCCGGCGCGACCACCCACACCGTCATGGACGAGGCCGGCGGGCACGCCGTCGTCGTCGGGGCCACGGTCCGCGCCCTCGCCGAGCGCGCCGACGGCACGATGGACCCCTCCGAGATCGCCGACGCCTGGCGGGACCCCGAGGACCTCCACGAGCCCATCACGGGGCTGGTCGTCCTCGAGAACACGCACGCCCACTCGGGTGGACGCCCGCTGCCGCTTGACTACGTGGAGCAGGTGGCGGCGATCGCCCACGGGCGGGGGGTCCCGCTCCACATGGACGGTGCCCGGCTGTTCAACGCCGCCGTCGCCCTCGGGGTGGGCCCGGCAACCCTGGCGGCGCCCGCCGACACCGTCACCTTCTGCCTGTCCAAGGGCCTCAGCGCCCCGATCGGATCGCTGGTCGTTGGGCCGGCGCCGTTCATCGCCCGCGCACGGCGCGCCCGCAAGCTGGTCGGCGGGGGCATGCGCCAGGTCGGCGTGCTTGCCGCGGCCGGCCTCGTCGCGCTGTCGGACGGCCCGGACGGCACCATCGCCCGCCTCGCCGAGGATCACGCCAACGCGCGGCGCCTGGCCGAGGGCCTCGCGGAGCTCACCGGGGTTCGGTCGCCCGGCGGGATCGCCCAGCCGGACGAGGACGGGCCGCTGGATCCCGGTCGCTCGCTCACCAACTTCGTGCTGTTCCGCGTCGATCGCGACCGGGCCGCATTCCTCGCCGCCCTCGAGGTGCGGGGCGTGTGGATGGTCCCGTACGCACACGGCCAGATCCGCGCCGTCACGCACCTCGGGGTGACGTCCCAGGACGTCGACCGGGTGGTGGCTGCCGCGGCCGATGCGCTGCGCGAGACCAGCCCGAGCCCGGCAGGGATGGTGGCCGGGGCCGCGTGACGACCGCTTGGCGATCAACGCTGCGCCGTCACATGCGGACGGCGCCGGAGGAAGCATGACCAACGAGCTCGCCGGCCTCGCGCTCCCGCGGCCGGCCGCGGCACCCGACGAGGGCGCCCTCGACACGCGCCTCTACGACCTCGTGGAAGCGCGCGTCCGGCGCCTGCTCACCGTCAACCCGATCGCCGCCACCTACTACGGGATCCACAGCGAGGACAGCCGGCTGGGCGACGCCAGCCGGGACGCCGTGCTCGACGAGATCGCCGACGAGAAGGCCCACCTTGCGGCGATCGAGGCGCTCGATCCCACCGGGCTCTCGGCCGAAGCCCGCTTCGAGCGCGACCTGGAGATCCACAACGTCCGCCTGGCGCTGTTCGACGCGGACGAGGTCCGCCGCTGGGAGCATCGCGCGTCCGCGGCCGGCGACCTTGGCGATGCCGTGTTCCTCCTGTTCGCCCGGGGCTCGGCGCCGCTCGCCGAGCGCCTGGAGCGGATCACCGACCGGCTCGAGGCGGCACCTGCGTACCTGGAGGCGTCGCGGAGCCGCGCCGTCGGGCCGCAGGTCACGCTCTGGCAGACCGTGGAGCAGCGCCTTGCCAGGGACCTGCCGGGGCTGTTCGCGGAGGTGCGGTCGGCTGGCGATGGCGTCCTCGCCGACCCCGAACGCAAGCGGCTCGAGCGCGCGATCGCGGGCGCCGGCGCCGCGCTCGACGACCACGACGCGTGGCTGTCGGAGACGATCGCAGCGGGCTCCGACGACTGGCCGCTCGGCAGCGAGCGGTACGACGAGCTTGTCCGGCGCCGGGCGTTCGACGACCTCGACGCCGACGCCATCCTCGCCATCGGCCACGACCAGCTGCGTCGGAACCTCGACGCGCGCCGCGAGGCCGCCCGCGAGCTGGAGCCCGAGGCCGACCTGGCCGGCGTCCTCGAGCGGCTCAAGGCCGACCACCCCGCCACGTTCGAGGACGCCCTCGAGGGCTACAAGGACGCCATGCGCCGGGCGCGGAGCTACCTGGTCGAGCATGACCTGGTCACGGTCCCGGACGACGAGTCGATCGACGTCATCCCCACGCCGGAATACCTGCGCAGCGTGATGCCGTTCGCCGCCTACTTCTCACCCGCGCGGTTCGATGCCGACCAGCGCGGGCTGTACATCGTCACCCCGGCGGTGGACGACGATTCCGACGCGATGCTCGAGCACTACCGCGCCTCCATCTCCAACACCAGCATCCACGAGGCGTACCCGGGGCACCACCTCCAGCTCGCGGTTGCGTCGAAGCACCCGAGCCTGACCCGGATGCTCACCGACGCGCCCGAGTTCGTCGAGGGCTGGGGCATGTACTCCGAGCAGATGATGCGCGAGGAGGGCTTCGACGCCGGGCCCGCGTTCCGGGTCGCGATGTACACCGATGCCATCTGGCGCGCCTGCCGGATCATCCTCGACATCCGGATGCACCGGGGCGAGCTGACGCCCGATGAGGCGACCGAGTTCCTCATCGAGCACACGGGCTTCGAGCGGGCCAACGCGCGGGCCGAGGTCCGCCGCTACACGTACACGCCCGGCTACCAGCTCTCGTACCTGCTGGGCAAGGTCCTGATCCTGGGCCTGCGCGAGGACGAGCGGCGTCGGCGCGGCGCGGACTTCCGCCTGCGCGACTTCCACGACACGCTGCTCCGCAACGGCTCGCTGCCGATCAGCTTCCATCGCCGCCTGCTGCGTGGCGAGGGTTGACCGGCCGGCCCATGGAGGTGATCCCCGCCATCGACGTCCGTGGCGGTCGCTCGCGGGTCGTGTACTGGCCCGGCGCAGCCGCGGGTATCGGGACGCCCACCGATCGGCCGGACCGGATCGCCGAACAGCTCGTCACCCAGGGGGCACGCGTGCTCCACCTCGTGGATTTCGACGGCGCCCAGCAGGCACGACCCATGAATCTCGAGGCGGTGGGGAGCGTGGCGGCCCGGGTCGCCGTCCCGCTCCAGCTGGCCGGCGGCCTCGAGGAGCCGGACCACGTGCGGCTCGCGTTTGCTGCCGGGGCGACCCGCGTGGTGCTGTCGATGGCCATCGCCGAGCGCCCCGCCGCGCTGCGGGACTGCCTGGCGGTTGCCGGTGACTGGCTTGCCGTGGGTCTGGACCCGCGTCCCGAGCGGCTTGCCGCCTTCCCGTGGCAGCGCACGAACCCGCCCACCCTCGATACGCTGGTGGAGGAGCTCGTTGCCGCGGGTGTCCGCCGCGTGGTCCTTGGCCATGGTGGCGCGTCGCCCGACACCGGGCACCTCGCCGCGCTGCGCCGCCGTCACGACGTGGACGTGCTCGTGGCCGGCGGTGTCAGCGATCTCGACGGCGTTCGCCTGCTGCGCGACGCAGGGGTCGCCGGTCTCATCCTCGGGGAGGCCATCCTCTCCGGGTCCATCGACTTCCCTCGCGCCCTGGAGGCCGCCGCATGAGCCAAGTCCGAACCGTCCGGGGGGTCGCCGCCTTGCTGGTGATCCCTGCCCTGGTCGTCGCCTGCACCGGCGGCGCGGCCTCGCCGCTGCCGACGATTTCGCCCGCGACCCCCACGCCCATGCCGACCGCGACGCCGGAGGCGGCACATCCCACCAGCGCGATCCCGGCCACGTGCCCCAAGGAGCAGCCGGCACCGCTGCCCGCGGGTGAGTCGCGCACCGTCACCGTGGAGACGCCCCAGGGCACCTTCACCCTCAGCATCGAGGCCGACCTCTCGCCCATCGCGGCCGGCAACTTCGTCGCCCTCGCCGAATGCGGCTACTACGACGGCGTGGTGATCCACCGGATTGCACCCGGCTTCGTGATCCAGGGCGGCGACGGCCAGTTCGGCCGCGAGCCGAACGTCATGGCCGACATCGTGGGCTCGGGCGGCCCCGGCTACGAGATCCAGGATGAAGCGGTGACCGGCGAGTACACCCGGGGCACGATCGCGATGGCCAAGACCTCCCAGCCCAACAGCGCGAGCTCTCAGTTCTTCATCGTGCTCCAGGACCTTGGCGGATCCCTGCCCAAGGACTACCAGATCTTCGGGCACGTGACCGAGGGGATGGACGTCGTGGACGCCATCTCCAACCTGCCCAACGACGGCTCGCAGATGAGCCTCGCCGTCGATCCCATCCCCATGACGGACGTCACCGTTACCAACCCGTAACACTGCCAGGACCCCCCAAGGAGGCTGCCCATGACCCGCGCGATCATCGTCACCGAGGCCGGAACCATCGAAGCCGACCTGTTCACCGACGGCGCCCCGAAGGCCGCCGGCAACTTCGTCAAGCTCGCCAAGCAGGGCTTCTACGACGACGTGATCTTCCACCGCGTCATCCCCGGCTTCATGATCCAGGGCGGCGACGGCGAGTTCGGCAAGAAGGCGTCGCTCAACACCGGGCCGCGTCGGCACCGGGGGACCCGGCTACAAGTTCGAGGACGAGCCGTTCACCGGCAGCTACGTGCGCGGCACGCTCGCGATGGCGAACGCCGGGCCGAACACCAACGGCTCGCAGTTCTTCATCATGCACGCGGACTACGCGCTGCCCAAGAACTACACGATCTTCGGCCAGGTCACCAAGGGCCTCGAGGTCGTGGACAGCATCGCCGGCGCGGCGCGCAACTCGCGCGACCTGCCCAACGAGCCGGTGGCGATGACCAGCGTGAGCGATCGTCGACGAGGGCTGACGCGCCGCCCTGCTGCTCGGCCTGCCGCAGATCGGTTCAGGCTTGGTTACAGAGATTTTTACCGAACGGTTGGACAAAACCCCTTCCCTAATCACCAGTAGCCCGCTAGGATATTGGGGCTGCTAGCGCAGCGACGGCTGCCCCAGCATCAGGATCATGGGTAGGTTGGGTTAGGGTAGTCGGTCAAGCCGACGCGATAGATGATCCTGGAGCGTGGCAGAAGGTCCTTCCTGATGGGGGGACACCTTCACCGGGACAGCAACGAGGCGGCTCCTTCGGGAGCCGCCTCGTACGTTTGTGCCCATCGGATCCGGACCCCGCGGGCTGCTATCCTTCAGCCCGCGGCGTACCGCCGCCCCTCGCGCGCCTGTAGCTCAGTGGATAGAGCGTCGGCCTCCGGAGCCGAAGGTCGCAGGTTCGAATCCTGTCGGGCGCGCCAATGTCATGAGTCGCGACATCGGTGACACATGAGTCGCGTCATCTGCGACACCTGTGATCAGCCGGTCGCGGGACCCCGGCCATCGGCCGGGGTCTCGTCGCTGGTTGCGCCAGTAGCCCCTGTCGGGCTCGATCCGGTGGGTCGAGAGGACCTCGCCGGTGTCGAGGGCGACGACCGTGACCTCGCGCTCGTCGACGATGGCGAGGACCCGCCGGCGGGCGTGGGCCGCGCCGATGTTGAGGTGGTGCATGCGTCCGGCCCGCCGCAGGGTGATCGCGCCCTTCCTGTCGGTGGTGTCGTAGCGGAGCCGGAAGTGGCCCCGACCGCCGGGGCCCGGCGGGCATGCGCCTTCGGCGTCGCCCGATACGCCTCGCCCGGGGTGTGGCGGCCGATCGCCCGGTGCGGCCGCTGCTCGTTGTAGGCGAGGCGGAAGGCGTCGAGCTGGGCCTGGAGCTCGCCCACGGTCCGGGCCCGCGGCTGCCGCCCCAGCCAGCGCTTGAGGGTCTGGTGGAAGCGCTCGATCTTGCCCTGGGTCTGGGGGTGGCCGGGCGCGCCGTTCTTCTGGCGGATGCCGAGGTAGGCGAGCAGGTACTCGAAGCCGTTGCGGCCGCCGGTGAAGCGCGACGTGTAGACCGCGCCGTTGTCGGTGAGCGTGGCGGCGGGCCAGCCGTGGGCGTCGCCGGCCGCGGTGAAGGTCGCCACCACGTCGTCGCCGCCGACCCGCCGGAACACGGTGCAGCCGAGCAGGTAGCGCGAGTGGTCGTCGAGCCAGGAGCAGATCTCGACCTCGCTCCCGTCGGCGAGGCGCCAGTGGGTGAAGTCCGACTGCCAGACCTCGTTGGGCGCCGCGGCCTCGAAGCGGATCCAGGAGCTGCGCGGGCGCTTGCGCGGCTCGGGCACGACGAGCCCGGCGGCGTGGAGGACGCGCCGGATGGTCGAGGTCGACGGGACCGGCAGGCCCTCGCGCTCGAGGTGCCAGGCGATCGTGACGGGTCCGGCGTCGAGACCGCTCGCGGCGAGCTCCGTGCGCAGGGCGACGATCCGGCCGCGGACGTCGTCGGATGTTCGCCTGCGGGCTGGTGCGCGGCCGCCGGGACCGCGGCTCGAGATCGTCGAGGCCGCCGTCCCGGTACCGCCGCAGGAGACGGTGCAGGTGCCGCGCGGCTGATCCCGTACTCCTCCGCCGCGGCGGTGACGGACAGCTGCGATGAGACGACCTTGAGGACGGCCACCCGGTGCTTCGACATGCCCCGGACTGTCACCCATGTCCCGACTCACCTGTCGCCTATCAGGTGTCACCTATGTCGTGAACTCAGACACTGTTCGAGGGCCTCGAGCGTGGTCGGGTCGGCGAGCTCGCCCTGCAGGAGGTACGGCCAGGGGTTGCCGCTCCAGTGGGGGAGGAAGTCGACCACCCGGGCGTCGAATCCGCCGGGTGTCGTCCAGACGGCCCCGAACGGGTCGGCCGCGAGGGCGGGCTCGGTCACCACCCAGGTCGTCACGATCGAGCCGTCCTTCTCGGTCGTGCGCAGGCGCGCCCGGACCGAGGCGGCCCGGCGTGGTGACTCGACCACGAACCCGACGTGGATCGGCGCCTTGACCGGGCGGTTGTCGTAGACGCCCGGACCAGTCGACCTTGCCCGCCAGGATCGGTCCCCGCTCGGTGCCGAGATCGCGCTCGATCGCGAGCAGGATCGAGCGCTCGCCGGCGCGGATGACCGCGAGGGCATCGGGTCGCAGGTGCGAGTGCCACGTCATCCGGATCAGCGGGCGCTCGGACACCCAGGCCGCGACT
>CAVQSY010000071.1:0-130378 GCA_963716025.1 uncultured Chloroflexia bacterium | reverse complement strand
CACCATTTCAAGCAGGAAAGTCACATCAGGATCACAGGCCATCCCTGACGGGATTAAAGATCTGCTGAAGGCAGACGCCTGCTGTATAATCCTCAACCGTGAGCGAAGCGGAACCCACTGCCAGCCGGCAGGATGCGTCCACCGCCAGCGGCGTGGTGATGGTCGGCTATGCCCTCTCGAGCCTGACTGGGTTGATCAGTCAGGTTCTTGTAGCGTATGCCTTGGCTCAAGCTTAGAGTACAACTCGTTTTTCGGCCGGCAATCGTCTGGCCGAGATGCTTAAATTTAATGGCGGGCGGCGCGCTGGCATCGGCTTTTGTGCCCACCTTCACCGGTTTCCTGGCACGCGATCAGCGTCGCCGTGCCTGGAGGATTTGCCTCTTCGATCGCTAATCTGGTCATACTCGGGCTGGGTGCGGTCAGCGCATTGGCTGCCTGGGTAGCACCGTGGCTCGTGCAAAAGATCCTAGCGCCGGGTTTCTCAGATCCTGACCAGATTACCCTCACAATAGAGCTGCTGCGCATCATGCTGCTCTCGCCCGTGATCTTTGGGGTCAGCGGTCTGCTCATGGGTGTGCTGAACGGCAATCAGCGCTTCTCTTGCCGGCGCTGGCGCCTGGTTTTTACCGCATCGGCTTGATCGTCGGCGTGTTGTTCCTCAGCCCGCGCTATGGGATCCATGGCCTGGCCTGGGGCGTGGTACTCGGGGCCGGCCTGCACCTGCTGATCCAACTCCCGGCCCTCAAAGGCCTCAAGGGCCGATACTCGCTTAATCTAGGGGTAGGGGATCAGGCAGTCCGGCAGGTCAGGCTATTAATGGTACCGCGCTTGTTGGGCGCGGCCGTGGTCGCGGGACTCAACTTCCTGGTGAACACGATCCTGGCCTCCGCCATGCCGGAAGGGAGCATCTCGGCAATAAGCTATGCGCTGGCGATCATGCTGATGCCACAGCTTGTCATCGCCCAGTCGATCGCCGTGGCGTTCGCTGCCAACCTTCTCAGCGCAGGTGGCTCGCCAGGAGTGGGAAGGCCTGCAGGCAACTTTGGCAACACGCTGCGGAGCGTGCTGTTCCTGGCAATACCAGCAAGCCTGGGTATGATCCTGCTGCGACAGCCGATCGTGGCAATGCTCTTGGAACGGGGTGATTTCACCACACAATCGACCAACCTGGTGGCCTGGGCTCTGCTGTGGTACGCGGCCGGGTTGGTGGGACACGCTGTGCTCGAAGTCATCGTGCGCGCCTTTTACGCCATGTATGATACCCGTACACCGGTGATGGTCGGAGCAAGGGCGATGGCGTTAATGTTGCCTTCAGCCTGCTTTTCGCACGTTGGTTCATCTCGCTGGATGGGCGCCCCACGGCGGATTAGCGCTGGCCAACTCGTTGGCGACTGGGCTCGAGGCGGGATTGTTGCTGATCCTCATACGCAGGCGCTTGGGCGGAGCAGCAAAGGCAGGCCGAGGGACCG
The DNA here is from genome assembly GCA_963716025.1 of uncultured Chloroflexia bacterium. Lineage (GTDB taxonomy): Bacteria > Chloroflexota > Limnocylindria > Limnocylindrales > CSP1-4 > CAIXZV01. Next base: position 128,909 of record CAVQSY010000071.1, on the reverse strand, counting down.
GCTTGGGCGGGATGGCGCTCTCCGCCGTCACCATGGCGCTGGCATTATCCGCCTGGATGCAGTTGGGGGATGCGCTGCCCGTGAGGCTCCACGCCCTGGGTGGAATCCTCTGGGGGGTGTCGTTATTGGGTGGCGGCGTTGGTGTTAGGTGGGCCGAGGCCGCCGGCTACCATTCGCTGCTATTCGATCGGGCGGGATAATTACTCAAACGAACAGCATGAAGTAAGCCTGGGTCAGGCCCGACCCCCATGACCATGCCAATCGTCGCCTCTGCCGGTGAGTGCCCGAGCACCTCCTTGAGTTTCTCGGAGTAATGCTCAGGATGGCCCTCGATTAAAGTCATTGATAATGGAATAATCATCGTTGCGTGTCGGCCGGCCTGCCGGCGTATCCCGGTGGCGTCGTAGATGACAACCATGGCGAAGGCAACCAATAGCGCAAAAATCGGGCTATCGTAACCCTGCGAAGAGACCGATTCCATGGGCCATGGCACTCACCAGCGGAGTGTGAGGAGGGCATACCGCCAGCTCGGAAGCAGCGACCAATCGCGTTCGCCGCTCTTAGGTAATGAACGGGGATTTTCAACACCTGCGCTAAGACTCCAAGCGATCAGGGCAGAGATCAGCACGTGATTCGAAAAGAATTGACCCAGGTTCACTTATTTATCCTCAATTTCTAGATCAGACTCGAGAAGCTCCCGCTGAGATCTTCGGTAAGCACCCGTAACTTTCAGCTCAGCCTCCTCAAGCAAAACACTACAGTGCTGACTTACATTCCGGGCCGCGCTCAAACAATACAGCGACTGCTCGAGCGGGAGCCTGCCAGTCTCTAACTGGTCGACGGCCTGCCAACTTCGCCGTAGGCTTCCTCGTAATACAGGCTATCAACTGGCTTTAGCTTGGGTTTGGCCATCCCTCTTTCCTTCTCATTCGTGCACCCTGCCCTGATGGTTCAGCATTGCGGGGAAGAACCGTTTGTCGGTCATGGCTCAGAGACACGTCGGCCTCAAAGCCGCCATCGTGCAAACGGACCTGAATGCGATCGCCCGGGGCGGGTATCGTGAATCGAAGCAACCAAGCGACCATCATCGGATCGTGTGACGAGGCAAGGCGTAGCCCGAAGCGGTACTGCATCCGGACTGAAGGCGCGCAAGGCTAACGACAGATTTTCGGTAGCCGAGCGGGCAAGCGAGAGGTGGTAACCCAGCGCAATGCGAGCCCGTCGTAATTGGTCGTCGACGTCTGGCGATCGTTGAGAATGCGCGCCGGGGGAGAGTCCGCCAGGCGTGCCTGAAGACGCATCAGGTCCTGCCTGATGGCCCGCAAGCCCCGGTGAAGTGACGGAATGGCGCCCGACAGCTCTTCGATCTCCTCGATCAGATCGCGATCTGGCGACACCAATTCAGCTGCAGCCGAGGGCGTCGGAGCAGCCAGGTCGGCAGAGAAATCGGTGAGAACCAGGTCCGTGGCATGCCCCACGCCGCTGACAAGCGGGATAGGTCATGCACGCAACCGCGCGAACGACGGCTTCGTCGTTGAACGCCGCAAGATCCCGACCGACCCGCCGCCCCGCACAGAGCCGATGCACTTCAGCCGCACCATACCGTCCACGCAGCGAAAGAGCCCGGACGATGCCCTGCGCGGCGTCGGCTCCCTGCACCGGTGAGGGCGCCAGCAGCAGGCTGGCAAGCGGGTAGCGCCGCTGCAACACTTGAGCGACATCGTGAAGAGCTGCTCCCGTTGGCGAGGTGACGATGCCGATTACCCGCGGGCGATCGGGCAGCGCTTGTTTTCGATCAGGGTCGAACAGGCCTTCGGCCGCCAGCTTTTCCTTAAGCGAATGAAGTCTAGATGGCGGGCGCTCGCCTGCGGGCCGAGCACATCGGCGTAAAGCTGGTACTGCCCGCCAGCTTCATATACGCTGATGCGCCCCTGGACCTCCATCGCCTCGCCATCGACGGGAAGGCGCACCTGTGCTTCGACCTGGGCGCGCCACATCACGCAGCGCAACGCAGACTCAGCATCTTTTAGCGTAAAGTACAGGTGGCCCGAGCTGGGGCGGGAGACGTTGGAAACCTACCATCAACCCAAACATCCTGTAAGCGGTAGTCGCTTTCCAGGGTCTGGCGGATGTGGCGGGTTAGATCGCCCACTGACCAGATTTTTGCTGTGCCGAAGAGGGAAAAGCTCACAGAGCGAGCTTACGCCACGCACGTATGGCTGTCAACTCTGTGGGTATAATCTCATTCTTCGAGGCCCCGTAACATGCCATCGGTGGAGGGTACAAAATGACTGAGCCAATCGAGGTCCCTCTGGGGAAGCCTCGAGGAAACCGGGCTGACCCTGGCGGTGGCGGAATCCTGCACGGGTGGGCTGGTGGGCCACCGCATAACGGATGTGCCCGGATCGTCGACCTATTTCCTGGGTGGGGTCATCGCCTATGCCTATGAGGCCAAGGAGCGTTTACTGGATGTGCGCCATGCGACCCTCTATGAACATGGCGCGGTGAGCGAACAAACAGCGCTTGAAATGGCGCGCGGCGCAAGGCGTGTTCTGGGCGCCGACATCGGCATTGCGGTGACGGGTATCGCCGGGCCAGGCGGCGGGTTGCCCGACAAACCGGTTGGAACCACCTGGGTAGCCGTCAGTACGACGTAATGGAAGGTGGTCGAAACTGCACCAATGGAACGGTAATCGCCTGGATAACAAGCACGCATCGGTCGACGCGGTCATACGCCTCCTTCTCGAGGTGCTCGACAAGGAGCATAAGTGTTCAGCAACCGCCAACTTGCGGCTGAGCAGCCAACAATCTGGACGTCCCCTGCGGGCGTCCTTTTTTCCCGGGCAGGCAAGGTGATGGCATTGTGCGCCCAGCCCAGTTGAAAGGCTTGCAGGTCTGCTTGTTAGTTGATTGAAAGGTGAATGACCCTCCCCTTGCGTTATGCTGGATCGTACGGTAAGCGATGAAGGCACGGGAACAAAACCTCTTCCATGGGGGACAGAGATGTTTAAGGTTATTCGACAACAGCAGCACGCCGTTAAACTCAGCGCAGCCATCTGGTGCATCTACCTGCTCGCCTATCTTCCTATCTACCATGCTGTCGGACTGATCGCGACCGCCCTGGGCGCCATCCCGGTGGCGCTGAGCGGCTGGTTGTTGGGGCGCTGGGCGGGCGTGATCGCAGGGTTGCTTTTGATCCCGGCCAATATTGCCCTCACCCACCTGGCAACTGGTGCTGGCATGGACGCGGTCAACGCACCGGGGTTGCTCGGGTACGGAGTCAGCCTGGCGCGGCCAATTTGACCGGTAACCTGCACTTCGTGAGCAAGCAGGTCGGTCATGAATTGGCGCGGTCGCCTGCAAGCTGAGATTAACATCGCGCGAGACCAACCATGCGATCAGACGGCAGAAACAATTTTTTGAATCACTGGTCAGCGCCAACCCGATCGCCATTGTGACGCTTGACAGCGACCATCGCATCACCGCGTGCAATATCGCCTTCGAGCGACTTTTCGGGTATCAGGAGCGCGGGATCATCGGGCGCAACCTAGACGATCTGATCACCGATCCGTTAACCCACGCCGATGCCGTTCAGAACACCCAGGGCGTCCTGCAAGGGGAGACGATCCGCACCGAGGGCGTGCGGGCGCGGGCCGATGGCACCCAGGTTGAGGTTGAGATCTTCGGTGTCCCGGTCATGTTCGAAGGCGAACATCTGGGGGTGCTGGCGCTCTACCTCGACGTAAGCGAGCGTAATGGGATGGAGCACGCCCTCCAGGGTGCCAAAGAGCACGCTGAGTTAATCAACAAGGTTGTCCCCAGCGCCATCTTCACCGTCGATTTGCAGGGTCTGATCACCAGCGTGAACGATCGAGCCGCAGAGGTGACCGGGTACAGCGTCGAAGAGCTATTGGGCCAATCCTGCACGCTCTTTGCGGTTCATCCTTGCCAGGAGATGTGTGGCGTATTCAGCGATGGGGCGCAAAAACCCATTCGTTCGGCTGAATGCCGGATCGTGACCAAAAGTGGACACGAGCGAATCGTATTGAAAAATGCGGATCTATTGCGTGGTCCTGCCGGTGAGATCATCGGTGGCATTGAGAGTTTTGAGGATATCACGCAGCGAAAAGCGATCGAACAGGATTTGATCGCCAGCGAAGAGCGATTCCGGCAAATTGCCAGCAACATCCAGGAAATATTCTGGCTCAGCTCGCCGGCTTATGACAAAGTTTTGTATGTCAATCCAGCGTATGAGGCAATCACAGGGAAAGCAGCCAGTTCATTCACGCAGGATCCCAGGTCATTCGAGAATATTTTCCTAGAACGTGACCGCATCCAATTCCAGGAACAGGTGAGCGGCTTCACGAACGGGCGATCACATGAGCCGCTCGACGGTGAATTCCGCTATCATCGACCGGATGGACGAACAGGGTGGGTGCGCGTGCAGATCCACCCCGTGATGGGCGAGGACAAACAAATCGTAGCACGTGCGGGTGTGGCCGCAGACATCACCGCTCAAAAGCAAGCTGAAGCGGCGCTGAGAGAAGCCAAGGATCTGGCCGAGGCAGCAGCGAGAGCAAAGGCCGAATTCCTGGCGAACATGAGCCATGAGATTCGCACCCCCTTAAATGCGGTCGTCGGCATGACCGGCTTGCTCCTGGACACCAAGCTGGATGACGAGCAGGAGGACTTCGTTGACACGATCCGCGGGAGCAGCGATACCCTGCTGCACGTGATCAATGACATCCTTGATTTCTCCAAAATCGAAGCAGGGAAGATGGTGCTCGAGCAGCAGCCTTTTAACCTGCGGGCATGTGTTGAATCTGCCCTTGACCTGCTGGCTTCACAAGCAGCCGATAAGGGTCTGGACCTGGCGTATGTCTACGGCGTCGGCGCAAACATGGCCACGGTTTTCAGGGGCGATGTGACTCGCCTGAGGCAGATCATGGTCAACCTGTTGGCGAATGCCGTTAAATTTACTGAAACCGGCGAGGTCGTTGTCCATGTTGACATACGTCAAATCCAGGGCATGAAGCACGAAATCCATATCCACGTCCGCGATACGGGGATTGGCATCCCGGAGCAGCACCGCGACAAGCTGTTTGAAGTCCTTCAGCCAGGTCGATACCTCAACGACGCGCGAAGTATGGTGGCACAGGGCTCGGCCTGACGATCTCGAAGCACCTGGTTGAAGCGATGGGGGGCGAGATCTGGGTCGAGAGCGAAGAGGGGCGAGGCTCAAACTTCCAGTTCACGATGGTCAGCGATGCTGTACCGGAGACTGCACCGCTTTTCCTGCGGGGGGTCCAGCCGGAATTATCGGGATTGACCGTCCTGCTGGTTGATGATAATGCCACCAACCGGCGTATCCTCGAGCATCAGGCGCACGCCTGGGGGATGACGCCGCTCACCGCCTGCTCAGGGATGGAAGCCCTTGAGATCTTGAAGACCCAGCGTTGCGACCTGGCCATCCTTGACATGCAAATGCCGGAGATGGACGGCGAACAGCTGGCACGGGCTATTCGTATGAACCCGGATGATGAGGGAACGCCAATCGTGCTGCTGACCTCGTTGGGTCATTTCAGCAAAGACGAGAAGGATGAGCTTGATGACCTGTTCGCGGCATTTCTTGTAAAACCAATCAAACCTTCCCAACTCTTTGACACACTGATCGGCGTGGTCGATCAACAAACAGTCGTCCCAAAGAAAGTGGAACAGCCGGTGGAGATTGATCATGCCATGGGGGGCCGCCACCCGCTCCAAATCTTGCTGGTTGAAGACAACGCCGTCAACCAGAAAGTCGCCCTGGGGATTCTGGGCAGGCTCGGCTATAGAGCGGATGTGGCCGCTAACGGGATTGAAGCGCTGGATTCACTCACCCGGCAACCCTACGACCTGGTCTTCATGGATGTGCAAATGCCGGAGATGGACGGCGAGGAGGCAACGCGAAGAATTCGAACGGATTACCCGGCTGAACGCCAGCCGCACATCATTGCCATGACCGCGCATGCGCTCGACGGTGATCGGGAACGCTATCTCGCGGCGGGAATGGACGACTATATTTCAAAACCAGTCAGGGTAGAAGAGTTAATCCGAGCTTTGGAGCGCAGCCAGCCCATCAAAGTTTAGTCAGAAGAAAGATTTAGTCAGAGGAAAGCTTCCAGGGTAGACTGCAATGAGAATTCGCTCTGATGTTTTAGATGATTACCGCCAGATCATGGGGATTGACTTCGGCCCGTTTGCGGTTGATCTGGTCAATTCCTACCTGCGCGATGTGCCTGAGTTCCTGCAAAAACTACAATGGGCGATGTCCACTCAGGACGATGAACTGTTCATCCGCACGGCGCATACGCTCAAATCCAATAGCCTGATCTTCGGAGCAAGGCAGCTGGCAGAACTGGCCGGTGTCCTTGAAAGGACGGGCATCGCCAGCAGTGGCACGGGCTTGCTGCTCGGATTGGAACAGGAGTACGCTAGGGTAAAAGGCGCCCTGGTCGATTTTCGACAGGAACTGCTGCAGGAAGGTTGAGCAGCAGACCGCTCTGGTCCGCCTTCAAATAGAGCTTGAAGAGCGCTACACGATTGCGCCAAATCTGCGCCGGCCCGACTGCCAGGTTGGCGGCGATGCTGCTCACGCCCACCCCGCTGCACAATGAAAAACAGGCAATCACCCGCGCATCCCGGCTGACTGCTTCGGGTAGCGCCCGCTCGGCGCGCGCCTCAGGAGCGCCTGGATACGGGCTAGCAGCTCTGGCGGGTCGAATGGCTTGGGAATGTAGTCATCAACGCCCGAACTCGAACCCGCGGATTTAGTACTCAAGATTATCCAAGGCGGGGAGCAGGACGATGGGCACATCGGCTGTTGATGTTTGTGCCCGCAAGCGCTGGCAAGTTTCGAAGCCATCCATCTCGGGCATCATCACGTCGAGTAGGATCAAATCGACCGCCTCGCGCTCGGTGAGATACAGCGCCTCCCGGCCGCCCTCGCTGAACAGGACCTGGAAATTCTGAGACCCCAGGAGGTTGGAGACTTTTATTAGGTTTAGATTAGCGTCGTCAAGAACAAGGATACGTTTCACGGTTATAAGTCCCCACTTGCTCTGCGAGCGTCGAGGGTTTGCCAAGATGAAGAAAAGGGTCGCGCAAACAGAACATAAGTAAGGTGTTTGCCGGCTAACCGGTGTTGGGGCCAATTGTAAAAACCGGATGCTTAACCCAAATAATCGCGTAACTGACGGGCTCGGCGGGGATGACGCAGACGCCGCAGCGCCTTGCCTTCGATCTGGCGGATGCGCTCGCGCGTCAGGCCGAACTTCTGCCCGACCTCTTCCAGGGTATAGGGCCGGCCGTTATGCAGCCCAAAGCGTAGGCGCAGGATGCGCGCTTCCCTGGGGCTCAAGGTGGAGAGCACGTCCTCGATCTTGTCACGCAGTAGGTTCTGGTAGGCGCTCTGGGTTGGTGTGGGCGTGGTGTCATCTTCTACGAAGGAGCCTAGTTCCGTGTCCTCATCTTCCCCCACGGGCGTCTCAAGCGAAAGTGGGCGCCAGGAAACACGCATCATCCACTGCACCTTGCGAGAGTCGATCTCCATGACTTCAGCGATCTCCTCCGGGGTCGGTTTGCGGCCAAGATCCTGCTCGAGCTGACGGGCGATCTTGTACAGGCGGCGGATGCGGTCGGACATGTGCACCGGCACCCGGATGGTGCGTCCCTGGTCGGCGATAGCTCGGGTGATCGTCTGGCGAATCCACCAGGTCGCGTAGGTGCTGAAGCGGTAGCCGCGATGGTAATCGAACTTTTCGACCGCCTTCATCAGGCCGAGGTTGCCTTCCTGGATGAGGTCGAGGAAGGGCACGCCGCGCCCCATATACTTCTTGGCGATGCTGACCACAAGACGCGTGTTGGCCTTGATCAAGTGGTCGCGTGCGGCTCGTGCATCCTGGAGGTAGCCGTTGAGTTCCGCCCGCCGTTTTGCGCTTAAGCGACCGTTGGTTTTGCCGAGGTCGATCTCTGAAAAGTTCCCCCGCTCGATACGGGTCGCCAGGTCGACCTCCTGCTCGGTGGTGAGCAGGGGCACACGCGCCATCTCCTTGAGATAGAGGCCTACGGTGTCGTCGCTTGAGATGGCGCTTAAGTCGAAGGGATGGACATCGTCTAAATCTTCGTCCTGAACGATGTGGGCGGGGACCTGGCTGAAATCCTCAAAGACGTCTACGCCCGCTGAACGGAAGAAGGTCTGCAACCGCTCGAGGCGCTCCTCCAGAATCTTCTGCTTCAGGGAAGACAATGATGATGTCGTCGTTGGTGATATAACCCTGGAATTCACCTTTTTCCATCAAGGCGGCGAAGGCTTCGCGTTTTTCCCAACGATCCTTGGCTACACTCATGCACTCTCTCCTGAAGATTATCTTCGAGGTGGACGGGATGCCGTCCGTTAGGACTTCGATAAGAGCGTTTTTAGTACTGCCATGCGTGGGTCGATCTCGGCCTCGGGGTGGTTGCATTCGATCTCGTTGCGATTCTCGCCACAGTATGGGCATAATCCGAGGCAATCGGTTTTGCAGGTTGATTGGATCGGCATATCGAGAAGCAACACCTCGCGCAGCATGGGGGTGAGATCGAGGTTCGCCTGTTCGGAAATTGTTGTCTCCGGGTCGCCGGTTTTTTCTGGTGGGTACGTATAGAGTTCGTCGAACCCGGCGCTGAGTGTTTGTCCGAAAGTGGTCAGGCAGCGAACGCACTCGGCAGGGACGTTGGCTTCGAAATTGGCCTGGACCAGGATGCCCTGAGTGGTGCGCGTGAGGCGTGCCAGACCGTTGAAGTTCTCAACATGGAGGTCTTCCCCTACTTGAAGGAAGGGTTCCTGAAAATCAAAATTGCGGCTGTATCCGACGCTCTTGTTTAACAAGAATCCGACGTTGAGCCGCAACGCATGTTGATGGTTCAGGTTCGCACCGCCTGGAAAACAAGGTTCCCAAAATAGCGCCCGCATTATAACATAGATAAATTTCCGAATCAAGACGCGGCACTAGTACATAACATAAATAACGTTTCGCATAGGCAAACACGGCGAACTTGGGGGGTCATGTCGATTCAGGCACCATGGATGCCGGTTGGGTACTGTGCGAATAGCCATCGAATGAGGTGCGGGAGATGAAGTTAATTTTGGCGAGTCAAAATCGAGGAAAGTTGGCTGAGATGGGTGTGCTGCTGGGCGATCTGCCGCACGAATTGATGACTCCAGACGCCTTTGAGCGCGAAATAATGGTTGACGAAACGGGTAAAGATTACGCAGAAAATGCGGCGTTAAAGGCGCGCGCTTTTGCCGAAGCATTCGGCTTCTGGACCCTGGGAGATGACACCGGTTTGGAGGTCGAGGCTCTTGGCGGCGCACCTGGTTTGCGCTCGGCCAGACTGGCTGGTGGCGACGAAGAAAGGAGACGCAGCCTGCTCATGATGTTGAACGATCATGCCCGCCCGTGGAAAGCGCGCTTTGTGAGTGTTGTGGCGCTTGCCTCGCCTACCGGGGAACTTATACTGCGGCAGGGCGAGTGCCTCGGGGAGATCATCCCGGAGCCGCGCGGAGAGATGGGGTTTGGCTATGACCCGATCTTCCAGTTGGAGGGGATAGGCAAGACGATGGCCGAGTTGACGATGGATGAAAAAAACCGCCTGAGCCATCGGGCTCAAGCGGTCCAGGCGATCCTGCCAGTCCTGCGTGACCGGCTGGGCTGAGGCCTTCACTGCCCTCCATTTAGCGCCCGCTTTGCGGGGCGGTCCCGAGACCCGCTTAGGCGGGTGGCTCAATTCTCACGTGGTTCGAATGCTCTAAAAAACGCCGTAATCTGTCGTGCAACCGGCTCAGGCTGCTCAAGCATGACCATGTGGCCTGCGCCCTCGATGATCGCCAGTGTGGCATCCGCAATGTGGTCGGCGAGGTATTCGCTGTACTTCGGCGGGGTGAGCCGATCCTCGCTGCCACAAAGGATCAGCACAGGACAGGCTACTTCCCCGACCCTTGACAGGACATCGAATTGGTCGCAGGCGAGAAAATCGGCATGGATGACCTCGGGGGGAACCCGCAGCATCTGTCTACCGGCGAGCGCCACCATGCCCTCATCCGCCGCTCCGCTGAATGACCAGTTCATGATCAGCTCCACCGCCTGGGGGTAGCGCTCGTCGGATGAGGTCAACTCAAGGATCTCGGGGTGTACGCGCAAGCGTCCGCCGCTGCCAACAAGGATCAAGCCAGCTACCTGGGCCGGGTGCTCCAGCGCCAGGGTCAGGGAGATCGCGCCGCCCATCGAATGGCCGGCGAAGACGCAGGCACCGAGCCCCAGTTCAGATTTCCACTCCAGGATGGCTACGACCTTCTCGCCAATGTTCGCCGCGCTGACCCCGGACGAGTTTCCATGACCGGGGAGGTCGAGCGCATAGATATCCAGGTCGGGGAGGCGGCGCAATTGCGGCGGCCAGTGCAGTGAGCTGCCCCCGGCGCCGTGGATGAATACCAGCGGCGGGATGCCATGATCGGTTCCTGCGCCGAATGATGCGCGAAAGTTAAGCGATGCCATGCTTATTCAAAGCCTTCGAGCCAGCGCTCACAGGCCATGGCGGCAGCGCATCCCTGACCAACAGAAGTGGCGATCTGACGCCAGACCGGGTCCTGGATTTCGCCGGCGGCGAATACACCCGGAACGCTCGTCATCATGTGATCGTCGGTGAGAAGGTAGTTACGTTCATCCATTTTCAACTGGCCTTCGAAGAGGCTCGAATTGGGGTAGTGCCCGATGAAGATGAAGACCCCATCCGTCTGCAGCTCTTCGGTTTTATCCGTCTTCAGGTTGCGGGCGACGACCGATTCGACTTTGCCGTTGCCTTCGATCTTCTCCAGGACGGTATCCCAGACGAATTCGATCTTCTCGTGGCTGGTCGCGCGGCGTTTGAGCGCCTCGCCGGCGCGCAGCTCATCGCGCCGGTGGACGATGCGCACACGGTCGGCGAATTTCGTCAGGAAGAGGCCCTCCTCCAGCGCGCTATCTCCCCCGCCCACCACCATCACGTCTTTCTCGCGGAAGAAGAAACCATCACACGTAGCGCAGAATGAAACGCCACGCCCGATGAACTCATCCTCCCCCGGGATGTCCAAACGCTTGGGTGAGGCGCCGACCGTGATGATGACCGCATCGGCTTCGAACTCATCCCCATGTGTCTTTAGGTAGAAGGGTGGCCCACCGCCGAGTTTTACCTCAGTGACTTCGTCGATCAGGATGCGCGCCCCGAAACGCTCGGCTTGTTTTTGCATCATGTCCACAAGTTCCGGCCCCGTTGTGCCATCGGGAAAACCGGGGTAATTTTCGACCTCACTCGTGATCGAGATCTGGCCCCCGAGTTGGTTGCCCGATATGATGAGCGGCTCGAGGTTGGCGCGTGCCGTATAAAGGGCCGCGGTAAGCCCGGCAGGACCCGAGCCGATGATGATGACTTTGTCTTTTTGCATGCGAACCTCACTTATGCAATTCGTAAGCGGTGGATCCAGCTACTTTGTATCCTGATTGCGCTGCATCAGGGCCGAGATCGAAACCTGCAGCCACCAGCGAGGGGCGCGGGTGAGTATGCGCCCCCGTTCGTCGATCAACGGCCGCCGGCAGGGGTCGTCAGGATGCCCGGGCCGGCAACCGACAAGTTCATGTCCGCAAATTGAGCAGGTGCCCGGTTGGCCAGATGGCTCAAGATGGTTCGGGCAGAGATAGATTTCTGAATCAAGATGGAGTCCCATAGGCATCCCTCGAATTCCTTCTTTTCGATTCTAAATCAGCGATCACTTCTCGGCAAAGCATCGCCAATCAGACCTGGGCGCAACTGACGAAGGAGGCCGATCGCTGCGCCTGCCAGTGTCCATGCCGCAGACCAGAGCGGGGTGCGCTCGAGAACGGCCAGGATCTGCGCGATGGAGAATTCTGGTGGAACGTGGCTGTGTAAGGATACTTTTACCAACATAGCCAGCGCAGCTAACGGCATCACCAGCGCGCCCGAGAACAGGCCGGTGAACCCGCCCATAAGAACCCGCCCGAGTGTCCCCTGAAGCCCGGTCCGATAAAAATACCGGTTGATCCTGATGGATAGCGCCACAGCGATCGATCCTGCGATGAGAATAGGCAAGGTGGGGGAACGATCTTCATACCCGATCCAGATAAACACCCCCGCACCAATGACAGCCCAGAGCGCTCGTTGGAGGCTGAACGTGGATCTCGCCGCAGATTGCTCCTGTGTCATGCTGCTCCCATCGACTCAGATGCCCCAACGGGCTCCATTCTTACCATCCTGGATTGCCGGGCGATATCAAGCGTTGGCATGATCTGTCCTTCCTTGCCCGGGTTGCGCCGCCAAGTGTACCGTCAGGAGCATTTGTGTTGCGGTGGTGATCCAGAAATTCCTAGTAAGGGCAAATATCAGGGCCGAGAGCGCGGCGCGCAGGACGGTCTTCCAATACTGCGGAGTTGGTGGGCGCCAGCCCTCGGCAATCACGTGCGTGAGACTCTGTTCAACCCAGGCCAACCCGAGGCCAGGGAGGGCTGAGAAGGGGAAGGGCAGCCAGAGCGCTGCGACGCCGCGGTAAAAAGCCCAGCGGACCTCATCGAGCAGGGCCGCCTGGAAGGTGCGTTCGGGATCGAGCGGGCTGGTAATCCGCCTGCGTAGAAAGTAAGCTGCGGACAAGCTGATGCCGCATGCCAGGATACTCGTAAACCAACGCTCGAGCGAATTTCCCTGCAGGCCAACCTGGCGCCCGCTGACCGAGCCCAGGATGACGGCGAGGTAGGGGATGCCCACGCCATGAACCCAGGGCGCAAGCGCTTCAAGTTCGGGGGCGATGCGCGCAAACCGCTCACCCAGCGTGGCCCAATACCGCGCCGTGAGGACCGGAGCGAGGAGCAGAAGGAGCGTCCAAAAAACGGCTTCAACCGGCATGGGATGAGTTTACCTGACAAACCAGATTTTCAGGAAGGGGGCTATTAGAGGGGTACGGAAAGCAAGATCCGGGTGCCGGCGCCTTCGGCGCTATCGATCTTGAGCGATCCTTCAACCAGGTCGGCACGCTCGCGCATGCTCACGATCCCCAGGCTGCCACGCTGTGCATAATGTGCGTCGACGGCTCCGACGTTGAAGCCGACACCGTCATCCTCGACCTCAAGAAAGAAACGCGTATCCTCGCTTCTCAGGCGCACCCAGATGTGTTCAGCTTCGGCGTGTTTACGGGCGTTATTGATCGCTTCTTCGGCGATGTAGAAGATCACGCCCTGGTGTCCCGGATCGAGTCCGTCAGGCACATCCGTGCGGCTCTCAAAGAGCACGTTGATGTGGTGCGTTTCACGCATTTTCTCGGCAAGTTGATAGAGAGCGGCAGTGAGGCCCTGCGTTTCGAGGATTAAAGGGCGCATTGTGAAGAGCAGGTGGCGGATCTCCCGGGTTGTGCTGCGGGCCATATCCTCGAGCTTCATCAATTCATCCGCGGCACCATCAATGTCCCGGACCATCAGTCGCCTGGCGTAATTGACGCGCATGGTTATTGCCGCGATCGTCTGGGTCGGTCCATCATGGAGATCGCGTGCAAGCCGCTTGCGCGAGTCTTCTTGGAGCTCGGTGATGCGCTCCTTCTCGATGCCAAGTTCCTGATAGAGGCGGGCATTCTGCAAGGCGATCGTCACCTGTTGGGCGATGGCAGTGAGCAGCTCGCGTTTCTCATCGTCAAAATAAAACGGAGTAATGTGGCCAAAAATGAGTGCCCCGAAGGTCTCATATTCATAGGCGAGAGGGGCCACAAGCGCAGATAAACAATCGTGAAGACCGGTCAGTTGACCGAGTTCGGGGTCGTCCTCCGGGTAGAGTGCGATCTGTGTCTCACCACGGATCAACGCCCGGCTCAAGCTGCCGGATTCGGCGGTGAAGATCAGGCGATCATCGTGCAGGTCAAGGTGACGGGTGGCGGCGATGCGAAATCCTTCCTGATCGAGCATCAGCATCGCGCTGCGGATGTGGCCGACCTTGGAGAAGGCGCCGAGGGCCTTGTCGCACAGTTCTAGTGTGAGATTGATGACCTCGTCGCTGTTCAGCGTAGCGCTGATGGCGCTGGTGAGACGGAAGAGGTCGTGGGCGCGTGCACGTTCCTCGGCGCGGATGCGCTCATGGCTGGCGTTGGTCTTGCCAAAGCGATCTTCCAGCGCGTGACTAACCCGTCGTTGGAGCCAGGTGAGAAATCCGGCTGCGAGCATGATCACAAGGGAAAATATACTTAATTGGGGAAGTGCGGCGATCTGCCAGCCACTCACATTCAGGCTGAGCAGCACCCAGGCAGTGGAAGCCAGGAACGCCACGATGAGGCTCGTGGTTAACCCGTGGATGAAGCCCAATGTGAAAGGAGCCATGAGCAGGCTCCACCACAGGGAACTGCTGCCGTATCCGGATACGGCGATCATCCTCAGCGCAAGCGCCAGATCGATGATCCCTATCAGCCAGGACAAGCCCCCCGGCCGCCGTTCAGCGAGGTAAGGCAGGCTGATGATCAGCGTCGGCAGCACCCAGAGGGCGGTGAGGTACAGCAGTGCGTCATCATGGACGCCGTACAGACCTGCGGCCAATGGAAAACCGAGCAGGAAAAGTCCCCGCAGGCTAACTAAAACCCAGGCGGAGCGCGGCGTAGGTGAAGAGCGGCGGCTGGTCATGATTCAATATGATAGCGTTATGCAGGTTGTGTGCCAACGTCTTAGAGCCTGTTTATTACAGGATGTTCTCCGGGAGAGGGCGCGAGCTCTGACTATGTCCCCCGCTCGGCCACCCGGCGACGGCGTGGCGCCAGGAAGTATACGCTGATGAAAAATGCAGTCTGGACCAACACGATCGCCGGACCAGAAGCCATGTTTGCGTAAAAGGACAAGTACAGACCGAGGATCGAGGACAACGCCCCCAGGCCGGCAGCGATCGCCATCATCGTCGGTAGGCGACGGGTGAGCAGGTAGGCGGTGGAGGCTGGCGTGACCAGCATGGCCAGCACCAGCGCAACCCCGACGGCCTGCAGAGAGATCACGATCACCACCGCCAGCAGGACCATCAATAGGTTCTGTAAGAATTTTACCGGTAGCCGCAGCGTGGTCGCCAGAATGGGATCGAAGGAGAGCACCAGGAACTCCTTGTAAAAGCTGAAGATCGTAGCCAGCACGAGCAGGGACAATCCGCCCATCAACCACAGATCCGCAACCGATACTCCCAGGAGGTTACCGAACAAAATGTGGGCCAGATCGAGGGCATAGCTGCGCTGGGTGGAAATCAGGGCGACGCCGAGGGCGAAGGAGCCGGCGAAAACCACGCCGATTGCAGCATCCTCGCGCATATCGGTGCGCTGACTTATTGCATTGATGGCCAGCGCAGCAAGCAGGCCGACGACCAGGGCACCGAGCGCAAGCGGCAGATCGAGCAGGAATGCGATGACCACGCCGGGCAGGATGATGTGCGCCAATGCATCGCCAAAGAAGGCCATGCCGCGCAGGACCACATATGCGCCCAAGATCGGGCAGACGACCCCGACAATCAGTGAGGCGCCCAGGCCGCGTAGCATAAACGCATATTGGAACGGTTCGCTGAGCCAGGTCGTAAGTTCAGCCATGACTGTGCAGCTCCTCATCGCCTTCGCAGCAGGTGTCGGTGACGATGAGCAGTCCTCCCTCTTGATCGATGCGATGCACATGTCCCCCGTAGGCTTCGACGAGCGCGGCCTGCGTCAGCGCATCTTGTGGAGGTCCAAAGGTAATAATCCGCTGGTTGAGCAGGATGACCTTATCAAAACGTTCGGCTGCCAGGTTCAGGTCGTGGGTGGCGATCAATGTTGTCACCCCCTCGCTCTTTAACTCATCAAGCAGTTGGAAGATCGCTTCCTGACTGGGGAGGTCCAATCCAGTCAGCGGTTCATCCAGGAGCACGACCTCGGCTTCCTGGGCGATGGCCTGTGCCAGGAAAACTCGCTGCTGTTGTCCTCCAGAAAGTTCCCCGATCTGGCGGGTTGCGAGGGTTAGCATGTCGACACGCGCTTAACGCATCGTGCACGAAGCGCCAGTCATTACGCCTGGGCCAGCGTAGCAAGCCGATCTTGCGAATTCGCCCCATCATGACCACCTCCCGCACCGTGGCAGGGAACTTCCAATCCACCTGGCTGCGTTGTGGCACATAAGCGATGCAGACGTGCCCGCTGGGCCCATGCCCGTACACGTTCACGTCCCCGACAGAGGGGGCGAGTGTCCCGGCGATAAGTCGGAAGAGGGTGGTCTTGCCCGCGCCATTTGGCCCGACGACCGCGATGCGCTCTCCTGCGGGTATTTCTAGCGTGATATCGCTGAGCGCTGTATGTCCATTGAAAAACACCGATACCGACCGAACTTCGATCGGCGGGAAGTCGGGCCGGTGGGCATGGATGCGGGAGGTCAGACTGGTCATGATTTCGGGAATCTCCGCTATTCTGGAGCGAGGGCGTGACGAATGGCGAGGACATTGTACTGCATCATATCGAGGTAAGTCGCGGCAGGCCCACCGCTGGGACCCAAGGAGCCTGTGTAGAGCATGACAACCTCGATGCCCAGGTCTGCCGCCAGTTGTTTGGCCAGGCGCGGGTTGGCCTCCATGCCGATGAATATCGCAGGGATGCGCTCGGCGCTAAGAATTTCGACCAGGCTTGCCAATTCGCGCGGGGAAGGCTCGGCGGCTGAGCTATAGGCAGGTACCAGCGCCTGTACCACGTCGAAGTTGTAGCGTGCCGCGAAATACCCCAGCACGAGATGGTCGAGCACGAGCTTGCGCCTTTCGACGGGAATGAAATCTACCTGTGTGCGGATCCAGCTATCGAGCGCAGCCAACTCATTGCGGTAGCTGGCGGCAAGGATCTGATAGTCCGGCGCGTGGAGCGGATCAAGCCGGGCAAAGGCCTGCTCCACTCGATCGACCCAATGAGAAACCAACTGAGGATCGAACCAGACATGGGGATCGCGGCCCTGCCCATGTTCTCCGTCCTCGTCAGAGCCGGATTCCCCAGCGAATGTGCGAGGCGCCAGGCCATCAGAGAGGGAGATCATCGGGACCTGCGCGCTCACCGGACTGAGTTCGGCGGCAAGGTCATCTTCCAGGCCAAAGCCGTTCAGCAGGACGAGGTCGGCTCGATACAGCGCCTGCAAATCGCCCGGGGATGGCTGGAAGCTGTGAGGATCGACAGCGCGCGGCATGAGCACAGAGAGTTCGATGTGCTCGCCGCCGATGATGGCGGCAAGATCTGCAACGATGCTCGTCGAGGCGACCACCCGCAATCTGCCTTCCCCGGATTGGGGTTCGAGCTGCTCGGGCTGGCGTAAGTTCAGCGTTTCCTCTGCTTTCCGGCTCGGTGCTTCCTCGCGGCCTGGAACCGGCAGACAGGCGGTAAGCGCAAGAATCAGCAGCCAAAGGAGGAGAGGATGTTTACGAAATGGGGGCAGGATCTGACCTGGAAGCCCCAGAGTGGTCATCTTCAAGTGAGCGCCTCCTGCATCGGTATTGCCGCAGGAGGAGGGTAGCGTGCGAATTGCTGGCGGTCAAGGAGCAAGCGAAATAACTGAAGCACCCAGTAATGTGCCGGATCCAGATGGGTTTCGCCGTGGGCGACAATTCCGGGTTGGCCGTGGAATTGCAGCTCCGATGACTTCGTGAAGCGGGACAAATCGTGCTGGAAGCTAGCTCGTTGATGCCCAGTTGAACGCGTATGCTACAAAGAATTCACCGAATGGAGGGTTGCATTATTGAGAGGAGAGGGACCTGTTCACCCGATTTTCATAGAGTCAAGGGAGAGAAGAAAGATGATGAAGAGAAAAGGGTATTTTGCCCTACTTATGCTGCTGGCGCTCGTCATGGCCGCCTGCGGAACCGCTGCCCCTGATGAACCAGCCGCGTCCCTGGAGGGACAGGTTGTAACGATCTTCAGCGCATGCGGCGAAGAACAATGCAAGGTCTTCGAGCAGAACTTCGTCGGTTTCGAAGAGCGCACCGGGATAGACGTAGTTGTCGAGGGCTCACCCGATTTCGAGACCCTGGCAGTCGTTCGCTCTGAAGCCGGCGATCCGTACGACATCCTCAACTTCCCGCAGCCAGGCCTGATGGCAAGCATGGCCCGCGATGGGTTCCTGGTCGATCTGGGCGAGTTCATCTCCGATAGTGAGTTGAGCGCAGCATACTACCCAGTCCTGGATCGATCTGGGAACCGTCGGACGGCACCGTGTACGGTGTCTGGCACGGCGCGGATGTAAAAAGCCTGGTGTGGTATGCCAAGCCGGCATTTGACGCAGCGGGCTACGCAATTCCCGAGACCTGGGACGAACTGATGGCGCTCAGCGATCAGATCGTCGCCGATGGCGGCGTACCCTGGTGCATCGGCATCGAGAGCGGCGGCGCCTCAGGCTGGCCGGCCACCGACTGGGTCGAGGACATCATGCTGCGCACGCAGCCGCCCTGAGAAGTACGACGCGTGGACTGCGCGGTGAGCTTGACGTTCGACTCGCCCGAGGTGCGCAATGCTTTCGAAGAACTGGGCAAGCTCTGGTTCAAGGAAGGCTATGTGCTCGGCGGGACGACCGGCATCCTGACCACCAACTTCGGCGATTCGCCGACGCCCTTGTTTGACAGTCCTCCTGGCTGCTTCATGCACCGCCAGGCGAGCTTCATCCCGAACTTCTTCCCCGAGGGGACCGAGATCGGGGTGGACGTGGACTACTTCTACCTGCCGCCGATGGGCACCGATTTCGGCAAGCCCGTGCTCGGATCCGGCAACCTGATCAGCCTGGCCAAGGATACGCCGGCCGGGCGCGAGGTCGTCAAGTTCATGCTCACGCCGGAATCGATCGAGGCCGAGGTCAAGGCCGGCAACGCCCTTGCAGCGATGAATGGCGTACCGCTGGACTGGTATCCGACATCGACACTGGCTGGCTTCGCCGAAATCCTGGCCAATGCCGACACCTTCCGCTTTGACGGCTCAGACCTGATGCCGGGCGAAGTTGGCGCGGGCAGCTTCTGGACCGGCGTGGTTGACTGGGTCGGCGGCAAGAGCCTGGATGAGGTTCTGCCAGCCATCGACGCTGCATGGCCGAAGTAAGCATGCAGCTACCACTCAGTAAGGATCTGAACCACGATAGATGGATGAAGGAGCAGGGCTGCGCTACATATGGCGTCCTGCTCCTTCTCTTCTTCAAGCCGCACAGGAGTTCCGTATGGACCCAATCGTGAACCCCCCAAGGTCAAAGCGACTTTTCGACATCTTTACAACCGGACCGCTGCGCATCATCGTCTCGCTGATCGTGCCCGTGATCACCTTCCTGGTGCTGCGCTGGAGCTTCATCTTCATGCGCGACGCCGAGGCGAACAAACTACTCATCGGCATCGTGGCGCTTGTGATCGGCGTCGGGGCGGTATGGGCGCTATTCTTGGTCACCGACAATCTTGTGTCGCTGCTTCCTAAATCGATACGCGAGAGCGTCCGTCCTTTTGTGTTTGTCGGACCGGCATTGGTGATCATCTCCTTGTATCTCATCTACCCAACGCTGAGGACTGCCTACCTGAGTTTTTTCGATGCTCGCTCAGAAGTTTTCGTCGGTCTCGACAACTACCTCTTTGCACTGACCAGTCCGGATATGCTGATTGCTTTACGTAATAATGTGCTGTGGATGGTCTTCGTTACAGCATTCGTAGTCTCACTCGGCCTCATCATCGCCGTGATGGCGGATCGGCTGGGACGCTGGGAGCCGATCGCCAAATCGTTCATCTTCTTACCCATGGCGATTTCCGCTGTCGGTGCAAGCGTGATCTGGAAGTTCATCTACAGCTTTCAACCCGCATCCACGACCGCAAATCGGCTTGCTGAACGCGATCTACACCTGGCTGGGAGGCGATCCGCAGGGTTGGCTGATCCTCAAACCCTGGAACAACTTCTTCCTGATCATCATCATGATCTGGATCCTGACCGGATTCGCCATGGTGGTCATCTCGGCTGCCGTCAAAGGTGTGCCGGCTGAACTGCTCGAAGCATCGCGCATCGACGGAGCCACCGAGATACAGATCTTCTTCGAGGTGATCATCCCCTACATCCGCGGAACGCTTCTTACCATCACGACAACCGTCTTGATCATGGTGCTCAAGGTGTTCGACATCATCTTCGTGATGACCAGCGGCCAGAACGAGACCGAGGTGATCGCCAACCGCATGTTCCGCGAGATGTTCACATTTCGTAATTTCGGACGCAGCGGTGCGCTGGCCATGGTCCTGCTCCTGGCGGTGATCCCGGTCATGATCTACAACGTCCGCAGTCTCAATTCGGCGAAGAGGTGACACATGACCATAGAAAAACAAATGAGCTCGCAGGGGGATAACCTGTTTCGAAAGTTTTTCTCCGGAGCACCGATGCGCGTAACTGTTATTCTGATCGCTTTCATCTGGACGCTTCCGACGGTCGGGTTGTTGATCAGCTCGCTCAGACCACCGAACGACATCACCACATCGGGCTGGTGGACTGTCCTGGCCCACCCCTTTGAGACCGCCCAGTGGACGCTGGCGAACTATGAGCGTGTACTGACCTCGGATGGGATGGGGGTGGCTTTTCTTAATAGCCTGCTTGTCACCATCCCCTCGGTCGTGATCCCGATTACGATTGCCGCCTTTGCCGCCTACGCCTTTGCCTGGCTGAAGTTCCCTGGGCGCAATTTCTTCTTTGTGCTGATTGTCGGGTTGATGGTCGTGCCGCTGCAGATGTCCTTGATCCCGTTGTTGCGTCTCTATATCCAAATCGACTTGAACGGCACCTTCCTGGGAGTTTGGCTGGCCCACACCGGTTTCGGGCTGCCGCTGGCCGTGTACCTGCTGTATGGCTACATCTCCACGTTGCCGGCCGAAATCCTTGAATCGGCACACGTGGATGGCGCTTCACCGTTGACAACCTTCAGCAAGCTGGTCCTGCCGCTCTCCGTACCCGTTATCGCATCCTTTGCGATCTTCCAATTCCTGTGGGTATGGAATGATCTGCTGGTGGCGCTGGTTTTCTTGGGCACCAAAAAGGAAGTCACCGTTGTCACCGCCAGGCTGGCGACACTGGTCGGAGAGCGCGGGGAAGCCTGGCACGTTCTCACCGCGGGAGCCTTCGTTACAATGCTCATCCCACTGATCGTCTTCTTCTCGCTGCAGCGCTACTTCGTGCGCGGCCTGACCGCAGGATCGGTGAAGGGATAAATTGTCGCGATAGGTTTACGGCTCGCCGTTCGATCAGGCGCTTGAGCAGGCTGGAGGGACTCCATGAGGGTTCCTCCAGCGTCTATTTTCGGATCACTCGGAGTGTGTTTTCGACATGGGCTACAGAGGCTTAGCGGCCCAGGAGGATGGGGATCGAGCTGTTGCGCAGCAGGGTCTCGACCGTGCTGCCGCGCAAGGCTTCAAGCCAGGGGCTGGCGGTATAGCCGCCCATCAGGATCAGATCCGCCCCGGCTTCCCGCGCCGCCGAAAGCACTTCAACAGCGGGGTTGCCAATTCTCAGCTGGAATTCAACGTGCTCATGACCCTCGAGCATGAACCTCGAGCGCCATCAAGGATTTTCTCACCTGGACGGTGGTGCTGTTGCACATGGAGCACGCGCAAGGGGGTCTTCCAGCGCTGGTTGAGCAAGGCGGCGAGGTGCAGGGCTTCCCGGGCCTTGGGGGAACCATCATAGGCTAAGAGCATACTCTCGAGTGGTGCGCTCAGGGCCGGAACGGTAAGCACCGGTCGCGGGCAGCGGTGCAGGATTGTGCGCATGCCGGAGGCGAACCGGTGGGCAGGGCCGGATTGGGTCGGGTGGTGCAAAGAAAGGACGACCAGATCCATCCAGCGCGACCAGTAGCATATGCTACGGGCAATATTGCCACGCTCATAGTGGAACGTCCCCTGCAATCCGGCAGCCGCACAGCGATTAAGGAAAGCAGCTCTGAGTTCAGTCATCTGGCCTTCCTCGGGGTGCTGATCGGCGTTGATGTGCAGCCCGTGAACGTGCCCGGCCTCGAGCGAGGCGATGATGAGCGCTTGTTCCAGGGATTCCCAACGCTCCGCGTCATCCCCAAGGGGTACCAGGATCTCAGCAAATACGGGGTCCGACTCGCCCCTTGCCGCCAACCGCTGACGGCGCCATTGGCCGGGCCTGGGGCCTGCCTCGAGTTCATCGGGAGTGATCAGATCATAGATACGCTCAGCGAGGCGGGCGGCTCTCAGCCGGGGTTTCGGGCTGAAACGTAACGCCAGATCCCTGGCCGCCTCGTTGGTTGAAATACTGACATCAAGGCGCTCCTGGAGCACATGGCGGTGTTCCGAGACCCACAGGTAAAGATCCCCTTCGGTGCGCTGTGGGAAGTCATCCAGGATGTTACATGCGCGAATGGCGTGCACCAGAGGGATGTAAATACGGTCGTACCAATCAGCGACGGCTTCCGCATATGCAATATCGCGCAGCAGATCGAGTCCCATGAAATAGCGATGGACTTCGATGTGTTCGAGGAGTCTGCGGTATTCACCAGGAGCGGTAAGGGTGATCTCAGCCGTGGGGCGCAGCGTGGCCAGGCCGGAGGCCTCAAGAAAATCAGCATATTCGGCTTTAAGGATCAGGTCGTCGGGCTGCACATCAGATTCGAGCGGAACGCTCGAGCGCACCTGGGTCACATACGCCTGGATGTGCGTTGCGCCGCTCTGCTTGGAAACCGAGACGCGGTGGTTGCCATCCCGCACGAAATAAGCCTCGCCGATCTGGTAGACAACGATCGCAGGAAAACCGGTCAAGCCCTCGGCGATCGCCTTCACGCGCGACCAGCGTTGGCGGTCGGCGCTGCGCTTGGGCAGAAAACCGCGGGTGAAGTCGGAATAGCGGCCAACGCTGCCGACAACGGCATCCAGCGGGATCTCCCTGAGCACCTGGCCGGAGGACTCGATGGCGTGCAATTTAGCACGCACATCTTCATAGGAGAGCAAGTCGGTCGACCGGCCCGCCAGGCGCGCAAGGATCATCTCACGCCCCGCCCGCCGGCGGGCGTCGATGAAATCCTGGACAGTGCGGGGGGCGTTGTAGAGCGGATCAGACGGAGGGGTCATCAGGAAAAGATCCAGGGCGTATCATGGGCTCGCTGCCAATTGTGCCAGGGCAGACGCCGGGGGCTGCGCAGGCATGCGCATCTTAAGGAGCGGGAGGGGATCCGGGTGTGGCCGTGGCGATGAAATCGCCTTGCAGCCAGCCCTCGCGCGTCTCGCCCAGCGGTGTCGTGTACCGCACCTGCCACCAGACCGCATCTTCAATTTGGACCGGCCCAGCCAGGATGACCATGGGGGATCCCTCGTTCACAAAGCCCACATGAGCTGCAGCGGGATCCGGAGTCACCCGCACGACCGCGCCGGTTCCGCCAGTTTGACTTACGATCGCTGGCTGAGGCGTTGCTGTCGCGGTCGCCGTCGCAGTGGATGTAACCGTCGCCGTGTGGGTAACCGTTGGCGTGTTCGTAATGGTCGGGGTGAGGCTGGCGGTGGGCGTAGCCGTCGCCGTCGCGGTGGCAGTTGGGGTTGATGTCGGTGTTGGCAGCGCAGCCAGAACGGAGGCGCCGAGACTGGTGACGCCGAGAATAGCAACCAGTCCGAGCAATACGACGGCGGCTGCCAGGGAGTAGGAGGCGCCAGTGAGGGGACGAAGGCCCAGGACCGCCAGCGTGCTGGCGGAGACGACGATGGTCCAGGCCATGTGCAGGCCGAAGGTCAGCAGCGCGCCCTGCCAGAGCTCCGGGTTGCCGGTGATCAAGCCGATGGCGCCAGCGGCGAGCGGCAGGAATAGTTCATAGGCGATGGCTGCGCTTGAGAGAGAGTCGATGCGCTCCTCGCGGGTGAGTCTGACCGTGATCAACACCGCAGCGACCATGACGATCGCGAAGTCGATCAGGTTGAGTTCGCGTATGTCCCAGGGCGAGCAAATAGGTTGGGCGGTCTCCGAAGAGCAGAGCACCGAAAAGGCCGGAGGATACAGCCAGGATCAGGCTGGCGGCGGAAAAGCTCGTCAGCATGCGCAAGAAGAAGCGTGGAGAACCGGAGACGGCTGAAAGAGCCATCCCCAGCAAGGGTGCCATGCGCGGTGCAAGCAGCGCCCCTGCGACGAGTAGAGCCCGCTGCTCGAAGCGGAAACCGAAGCCGAGAGACACGCCTGCTAGGAGCGCAAGGACGAAGAACTCGACGCCTGGCGATACCAGCCGGGCCAGGCCTTCCAGGAAGGCCTCGCGCTCGTCGGCCCGCAGCTGCGTGAGCATGCGCCGTGCTCGCCGGCGGCGAGCACGTGTGTGCTGCTCCAGGGGATCGAAGTCTTGGCCGGGTTCGAGGTTCATTGTCGTAGGGTCGCCACGAGGCGCAGTGGATGCTCAAGCAATGAGAGGGCGCTGAGGATATCAGGAGCAAGTACGGCGGCCTGCTTCAGGGCGCTCAGGGAAACTCCCTCCTTTGACATCACTGCGATGCCGATTGCCGCACGATCTAACATGCCGGCGTCATTCTCACCCTGGCCGATGGCGACCACGCCTTCAGCCCCGAGCGCATCCACATAGTCCGCCTTCGCCGCCGATTCTCCACCCGCCGCTATGCGCACGGCCTTCATTCCCAACTGCTCGTCGATCGCCTGCTGCCTTCCATGCGTGTCGGCGGTTAGAAGGTGTACCTTCAATCGATCGGTCAGCGCAAGCAGGATTTCCGATACCCCCGGGATCAGATGGCCATCAAGCGCAAGTGTTCCATTTACGTCGCTCACCAGGTGCAGCAGCTGGATCGTGCCGCGGCCGGGTATGTTCAACTCGATCAAACCACCCTCCTCAGGGACGATGGCGATTATAGCATCGCGAACAGGGACGGACAAAAAAATGAGCGAGTAACCGGATGTCAGGTAATTCCGGCTGCCTGCTTGGGAGGCCTTGTGGAGGAGACTCGGGCTTTACCGCCCTGTCTTTGTACGGTTGAGGACGAGCACGGCGGTATCGTCGTACTGCGGCTCGCCGCTGACAAAGTCGTTCACGCTCGCCAGCAGGTTGTCATGGACCGCCCGGGCAGATTTAGCTTGGAGCCGCGGCGCCAGGGCATACAAGCGGGAGCTGCCATAGAATTCACCTCGGTGTTGCACGAGTCCGTGACACCATCGGTATACAGGATGAGAGTCTCACCGGGCTTTATCGTGAATTCATGCGTATCCCAATGACCCTTTTCAAGGACGCCAAGCGGAGGTCCCGTGCGGTCAAGCCGATCGATCTGGCCCTTGCCCTTTTTCAGGTGGAGCGGAGGCGGATGCCCGGCGTTGCAATAGACCACGCTCCCTGTATCCGGGTTCAAAACAGCATAAAAGCAGGTCAGGAAGTGGCTTCCACCAAGATGCTGGAACAGGCGTTGATTGACCTCCTCAAATACGGCGCAGCTCGAGGCGGAGTGTTGGAGAGCATAGCTCCAGATCAAGCTCCAGCTCAAGGCCATCAGCAATGCCGCGGGCACGCCCTTATCCACCACATCGGCGATGAGCAGGCCGTACATCCCATCCGGGAGTTGGATGACGTCGTAAAAATCCCCCGAAGTCTCACGGGCCGAGCGCAGTGACGCGGCGAATTGCCAGGAAGGGATCGTGGGCAGTACGCCGGGCAGGAAGCTGGATTGGACCGCCCCAGCCAGGGTGAACTCGTGCTGCAGGCGCTGGTTTATCTTTTCCAGACGTTCCTGCAGGCGGCGCAGGGAGAGGTGGGTTTCCGTGCGCGCCAGGACTTCTTCCACCTGGAATGGTTTGGTGATGTAATCAACTCCCCCGAATTGAAAAGCTTGGACCTTGTCTTCAACCTGATCTAGAGCGCTGATGAAGATGATCGGAATCTGTGCGGTGCGCGCATCTTTCTTTAGTTGAGCACACACCTCATACCCGTCCATATCGGGCATGCGCACATCAAGCAAGATCAGATCCGGGGGAGAGCTGCGCGCCGACTCGAGTGCCCGAGGACCGCTGGTGACTGTGCGCACGCCATAGCCTTTTTCGGCAAGGGTCTGGGAGAGAAGTCGCAGGTTTGAGGGCATGTCGTCGACGACGAGGATGTCTCCCAATGGCACTATCTGTGATGTACTCATCCCAGTGCCTCAGCCTGATCTAGCAGGTCGAGGATCGCCTGATGGTCATAAGCTTCGGCACGATGACGGAGATATACCGTAACTTGCGGAAATCCCTTAGGGATGCGGTCGATCAGCGAGTTGATTTGGGTGGCGTATCCGAGCAGGGTCGCCTGGCGCAATTCAAGGCGCCAGTCAGCGGGCAGGCCTGCCAGGTGGCTGACGAGCTCGGCGAGATTAACCTCAACGGCATCGGGAATTGGAGCGATGACTTCTTCGTATGTGAACGTCACACCGAGGAATTGATTCAGGGTGTTGAAGAGCTCATCTTCACGGAACGGCTTGCGTACGTAGTCGTCGCATCCTTCGGAAAGGATGACCTCCCGGTCCTCCTCCAGGGCGCTGGCTGTGAGTGCGATGATCACGGTGGCCTGGCCCTTGGTGGTGGCTTTGATACGACGTGTGGCTTCATAGCCATCCATTCCGGGCATTCGCATATCCATCCAGATTAAATGGGGAGCCCACGCCTCCCATATCTCGAGCGCCTGGCGGCCGTCGCTGGCTTCTTTGACCTCAAAACCAAGCGGTTCAAAAAGCCGAACCAGAAGCTTGCGATTGGCGGTATTGTCATCGACGATCAACAGCCGGTAGGTAGGCTGCCCGGGGGTCAAACCAGAAATGATCCGTCTGGGTTCGGCGGGCAGCGCATCCAGTTGATCGACGATGTCGACGGGGATCGACAGCTTGAACGTGCTGCCCTCCCCGATTTGGCTCTCAAGTGTAAGTTCGCCGCCCATCAGCCGGGCGAACTGCTGGCTGATGGACAAGCCCAGTCCCGTGCCTTCGGTAAGTTGCATACCGGCATCTGCTTGAACGAAGGGCATGAAGATCGTCTCCTGGTCTTCGGCCGGTATGCCGGGTCCGGTATCATCCACCGCGAAGAGCAGGGTGTGGCGTTCTTCCCCGGCCTGTTTCGGGCTACCATCAACGTCTGAACGGCGTGCGCTCGAACTGCCAGGCGACTGCGCCGGACCCGGCCAGCTGGCCGCCGGCCTTGCTGAAGGTCGAGCGAACCTCGGCCGCCGTCCGGTTCCGGTTGTCCGTCGCAACCTCGACGAGGACGCCGACACCGCCGGGCCCGTAGCCCTCGTAGACGATCTCCTCGTACTGCTCGGCCTCGCCGGCGCCGGTCGCCTTCTCGATGGCGCGCTTGATCGTGTCGGCGGGCATGTTGACGGCACGCGCCTTCTCGATCGCGAGCCGGAGCCGGAAGTTGCCTTCGGCGTCGGCCCCGCCAGCCCGCGCCGCAACGGCGATCTCGCGCCCCATCTTCGTGAAGATGGCGCCGCGCTTGACGTCGTTGGCGCCTTTCTGGCGCTTGATCTGCGACCATTTGGAGTGACCGGACATCGGTCGCGAGTATAGCCGACTATCATGCTCTGAACGCCGGGCCCGGTCCGTCCGCAGCACCCGCGGGACTGCCCGACAACGTCCTGCCACGGGCACCCTGCCCACCCCACGAGGTTGAACGGACTGATGACCACGAAGAGCGTCGACACCCCCCACCTCCGCAGCGTCGTCCTCGCCGGCCACGCCGGTGCCGGGAAGACGACGCTCGCCGAGGCGCTCCTGTACCGCGCGGGCGCGATCTCCCGCCAGGGCCGGGTCGAGGACGGCACCGCCAGCCTCGACTTCGAGCCCGAGGAGCACAAGCGGAACATGAGCCTCTCCCTTGCCGTCGCCTCGCTCGACGACGAGGGGAACCTCGTCAACCTCGTGGACACGCCCGGATACCCGGACTTCGTGGCCGAGGTGGTCGCAGGCTTCCAGGCGGTGGATGCGGCGATCGTGTGCGTCGATGCCACGGGAGGCGTCGAGGCGGGGACGGAGAACGCCGTCGCCCTTGGCCGCGCGAACAAGACCGCGGCGCTCTTCCTGATCAACAAGTGCGACCGCGAGAACGCCGACCCCGGGGGTGTCCTCGATGCCCTCCGCGACGCGTTCGGGACGAAGATCGCTCCGCTGCAGGTCGCCATCGGGAAGGCGGACAGCTTCATCGGCTACGTCGACCTCGTGCACCGCAAGGCCTACACATGGGATGGCCGGCAGGAGGTCGAGGTCCCGATCCCGGCGGACCTCGAGACGGAGGTCGCCCTGCGGCGCGAGCAGCTGCTCGAGGCCGCCGCAGAGGCCGACGACGACGTCCTGACCAAGTACCTCGAGGGCGAGGAGATCACCGACGCCGAGCTCGATGCCTGCCTGCATCGCGGCGTCCGGGACTCGATCCTGGCCCCCGTCCTCGTGGCCAGCGCCTCGAAGGGGATCGGCCTGCGCGGGCTCCTCGACGCGATGGTGCGCTACCTGCCCGCCCCGGCCGAGGAACCCTCGGTCGTGGCCCGCGAGCCGAAGTCGGGCGATCCGGTCGAGGTCCCCCGCGACGCCGACGGCCCGCTCCTGGTCCGCGTCTTCAAGACCACGGCCGACCCGTTCGTCGGACGGCTCACCTACCTGCGGGTCCTCGGCGGCACGCTGCACAGCCAGACGCACGTCTGGAACGCCGAGAAGGGCGAGGATGAGCGGATCGGGCAGCTCCTTCGGCTCCACGGCAAGGAGCAGGAGCCGGTCGGCGAGCTGAAGGCCGGCGAGATCGGGGCGGTTGCGAAGCTGAGCTCGACCGGCACCGGCGACGCGCTCTCCACGAAGGAGCAGCCCTTCGTCCTCGACCGCCCGACGTACCCGGACCCCACGCTCGTCGTGGCGATCGAGCCGCTCACGAAGTCCGATCTCGACAAGATGGGCCCCGCCCTCCAGCGCATGCTCGAGGAGGAGCCCACGGTCCGCGTGGAGCGCAGCCCCACCGGCGAGCAGCTGCTCGTCACGATGGGCGAGACGCAGATCGCCGTCATCACCGAGCGGCTGAAGAGGAAGTTCGGGTCGGCGATCGCGACGCACACGCCGAAGATCCCGTATCGCGAGACCATCCGCGGCAAGACGCAGGTCGAGGGGAGATACAAGAAGCAGACCGGCGGCCACGGGATGTTCGGCCACGTCTGGCTGGAGATCGAGCCCAACCCGGACGGAGGGGTCGAGTTCGCCGAGCGTGTCGTCGGCGGGACGGTGCCCAAGAACTTCTTCCCCGGCGTCGAGAAGGGGGTCCGCGCGGCCGCGGCCGAGGGGATCCTCGCCGGGTACCCGCTCGTCGACTTCAAGGCGACCCTCTACGACGGCTCCTTCCACACGGTCGACTCGAACGACCTCTCGTTCCAGCTCGCCGCGTCGCTGGCCATGAAGAAGGGTGTCGCGGAGTGCCGGCCGGTCCTCCAGGAGCCGATCATGAACGTGGAGATCCGGATCCCGGAACGGTTCATGGGCGACGTCAACCGCGACCTCAACGGCCGCCGCGGACGGGTCCTCGGCATGGACATCACCGGCGACGGGATGCAGATCATCACGGCCCAGGTGCCGCAGGCGGAGCTGTTCAGCTACGCGACGGAGCTGCGGTCGCTCACCGGCGGGAGGGGCACCTTCAGCGCCACCCTCGACCACTTCGAGGACGTCCCTGCGCACCTCGCCGAGAAGGTCATCGAGGCGCACAGGAAGGAGCAGGAGGCGGCCGGCCACTGAGGCCGCCGCGAGATCTGGCGCCCCGCCGCGCCTGGTCGCCCGCCGGTCTGGCGCCCGCGGCGCCCCAGGCTCAGGCGCCGAGGGCAGCCTCCAGGTCGAGGCGGCCATCGTAGAGAGCGCGACCCACGATCGCACCTGCGCAGCCGAGGTCGCGCACGGCGCGCAGGTCCGCGATGGACGCGATCCCGGCCGAGGCAACGATCGTGCCGCGGCCTTGCGTGACGACCCGGCGCAGCAGGTCGAGGTCCGGCCCCTCGAGGGTTCCATCGCGGTCGATGGCGGTGACCTCGAACGTGGCGACGCCGGCGTCGGCGAGCGCCGCGAGGGCGTTCGCGACCGGCCGGCCGGGCCCCCCATCCACCCATCCGTGCCCCACGGCGCTGCCGCCGCGCACATCGAGCGCGACCGCGATCCGGCCCGTTCCGTGGACAGCGACGAGGCGCGCGGCGAAGGTCGGGTCCCGCAGCGCCGCCGTCCCGACGACGGCCCGGGCCGCTCCGGTGCCGAGGACCTCCGCGACGGAGCGCTCGGTCCGGAGCCCACCGGCCACCTCGACGCGGGCCCGATCCCCCACCCGCTCCACGACCCGCCCCACCGCCGCGACCTGCCGGGCGCTCGGATCACGCGCGCCATCGAGGTCGACGACGTGAAGCCAGCGCGCTCCCGCCTCGACGAAGCGCATGGCCGCCTCCGCCGGGTCGGCGGCATAGACGGTCTCGCGGCCGAAGTCGCCACGCAGGAGGCGCACGACCCGACCACCGCGGATGTCGATCGCGGGGAGCACGTCGAACGCCGGAGCTGGGGGCTTGCCTTGTGTCATTGCACTATGATAGCGTGCTAGCACGTTACCACGCTGACACCCGCCGTCGCGAGAGGCCCGACCGATGCAGCCCCACCAGGATCCCTGGCGAACCGCCGCCGCCGACGCGCTCCTCGACGCGCTCCTCGCTCTCGGCGATCGGGAGGAAGCCGCGGCCTTCCTGCGCGACCTCTGCACCCTCGGCGAGCTGCGCGACATGACGCAGCGGTGGGCCGTCGTCCGGCTCCTCGACGAGGGGCTTCACTACTCCGAGATCTCCCGGCGGACGGGCGCGAGCACGGCCACGATCACCCGCATCGCCTCGTGGCTTCATCACGGCGAGGGGGGCTACTCCGCGGCGCTCGCGAAGGCGCGCATCCGCGGGACGACATACCCGGAGCGACCGGCGCACCAGGCGTCGAGCGACCGGTGAGCAGACCGCGCATGACGCTCGCCGTCCCCAACAAGGGGCGGCTCGTCGAGCCGACGCTTCGTCTGCTCCACGACGCGGGGCTCGTCTTCGAGGAGCGCGATCGGAGCCTTGTCAGCCCAGTCGAGAACGTCGACCTGGACATCCTCTTCGTCCGCACGGGAGACGTCGTCGAGTTCGTGCGTGACGCCGTGGCGGACCTGGGCATCACGGGCGGCGACCTTCTCGCGGAGTCGGAGGTGGACCTGCCGGTCGTCCGGAAGCTCGGGTACGGGCGCTGTCGACTCGCCGCCGCCGTCCCGGGGGACGCGCCCCAGCGTCGCGCCGAGGATCTGGCGGGCCTCCGGCTCGCAACCTCCCACCCGCGCACGACGCGCCGCTGGTTCGCCGAGCGCTCGATCGCCGTCGAGGTGATCCCCCTGTCCGGGGCGGTCGAGGTCGCGCCGCGGCTCGGGCTCGCAGAAGCGATCGTCGACCTCGTCTCCAGTGGGACAACGCTCGCGACCAACGGACTGCGACCGATCGGCGACATCCTCGCCTCCGAGGCGATCCTCGTCGGGAACCCGTCCGCCCTGCGGGATCGGGCGGGCGACGTCGATCGCCTCGTCACGATGCTGGGTGCCGTCCTGGAAGGGCGCCGGCGCAAGTACGTGATGATGAACGCGCCTGCCGAGCGGCTGGCGGCCCTCGAGGCTCTCCTCCCCGGCCTGGAAAGCCCCTCCGTGATCCCGCTCGCGCACGCCGGGATGATCGCGATCCATGCCGTCGTCGGCGCTGACGACGTGTGGGACCTCCTGCCGCGCCTCAAGGCCGCGGGGGCCTCGGGGATCCTCGTCCTGCCGATCGAGAAGCTCGTCTGATGTGCCCGACCCCGGCCCACAGGGCGGTCCCGGCCCAGCCCACCGCGTACGCGTGGGAGGCGACGGACGAGCAGGTGGCGAGGCGCTACGAGGTGCCGCTCGACCAGGTCACCCGTTTCGACCTGAACACCTCGCCCGCGCCTCCCGACCTCGCGCTGCGCCTGCTGCGCAGCGGCGACTACGGGCGGCCGATCTCCGAGTACGCCCCCTCCGACTACCGCGCGCTCGCCGAGGCGGCCGCGGCCCGCTACGGCGTGGCGCAGGACGAGATCCTCATCGGAGCCGGCGCCGACGAGGTTCTCGACCTCATCGCCAAGACTTTCCTGCGGCCTGGCTCGGCGGCCGTCATCCCGGCGCCCACCTACTCCATGTACACCGTCCTGACCGAGCAGCGGCCCGCGCGCCCGATCATCGTCCCACGGCGACCGGCGTCGGACGGCTACGCCATCGATGTCGACGCAGTGCGCGCCGCGGCTCGCGACGCCGACGTCGTCTGGCTGTGCAGCCCCAACAACCCGACCGGCCTCAGCGAGCCCGATGGCGCCGTGCCTGCGCTCCTCGAGGGACTCCTCGAGGACGCGGCTGCATCTGCCCGGGTCGCCCCGGTCGTCGCCGTCGACGAGGCGTACGCCGAGTTCGCGGGGACCTCGCTCCTGCCGCTCCGGGCACGCTATCCACGTCTCGTCATCGTCCGCACCGCCTCGAAGGCGTACGCCCTCGCCGGGATGCGCGTCGGCTTCGCGGTCGCCCGCCGCGACCTGGTGGCCGCGATGGAGCCGTACCGCCCACCGGGGTCGGTCTCGATCCCGTCGGTGGCGACCGTGACGGCGGCGTTCCTCGACCCGACGACCCCGCGGGCCAACATCGACCGCATCGAGCGGGAGCGTGCACGCCTCGCGGCGGCGTTCGCCGACGCGGGGCTCCCCGCGGGTCCAAGCGTCACGAACTTCCTGCTCGTCGACCTCGGGACGCGCGAAGCGGCACGGGCGCTCGCAGACGGTCTGCTTCGGCGAGGGCTGGTCCCGCGCACCTTCGGGGTCGACCACCCCCTGGCCGACCACCTCCGCTTCACCGTGCGCGACACGCTCGGGGACGATCGGCTCATCGCGGCGGTCCGCGAGCTCGCCCCGGTCGTGCTGGCCCTTCGCTCCACGGGAGCGCCGACTCCGGTCGATCCCCAGATGCCCACGGAACCCGCCTGACGATGGAGCCCCCGCCATGACCACGCCGCTCGGCAGCATCTCCGTCACGACCCGCAAGGGCCGTCGCGTCGTCGTCGCGCGCCGGACGCGGGAGACCAACATCACGGTCGGGCTCGACCTCGACGGCAGCGGCCGCGCCGACGTCGCGACCGGGGTGGGGTTCTACGATCACCTCCTGGCCTGCTTCGCGCACCACGGGATCTTCGATCTCGACGTGACGGCCGCCGGAGATCTCGACGTGGACGAGCACCACACGGTCGAGGACGTCGCCCTGGTCCTCGGCGCGGCCTTCGCGGAGGCTCTGGGCGATCGAGCCGGCATCGCCCGCTTCGGTGACGCAGCCGTGCCGATGGACGAGGCGCTGGCCACCGCCGTCGTCGACGTCGGCGGTCGGCCCTACGCCGTCCTCGACGTTCCGTTCAGGGGCGAGCGCGTCGGGGCTCTCCCGACCCAGCTGGTCGAGCACGCGCTGGAATCCTTTGCCCGGACCTCTGGAGCCACGCTCCATCTCCGGGCGAGCGGGCGCAACGACCATCATGTGGCCGAGGCCGCATTCAAGGCCCTTGCGAGGGCGCTCCGCACCGCGGTCGCCCCCGATCCCCGGCGGACGGGGGTCGCGTCGACGAAGGGAAGCCTCGGGTGACCCGCATCGCCGTCGTCGACTATGGCGCCGGCAACCTGGTGAGCATCGAGCAGGCGCTGCACGTCGCCGGCGCGGACGTCGTGATCGCCCGGCGGGCAGCCGACCTCGGCTCGGCGCACGGCCTTCTCGTTCCGGGCGTCGGCGCCGCCGCGCCGGCCATGGCGCGCCTCGATCGGCGCGGCCTCGTGGAGCCGATCCGGGACTGGATCGCCCAGGACCGGCCATTCCTCGGCATCTGCCTCGGGATGCAGCTCCTGTTCGAGGGCAGCGACGAGGACGGGGCAACCACGCTGGGCGTGCTCCACGGACGGACCATGCGCCTTGCCGGTGCGCCGCGCCTGCCCCACATCGGCTGGAATGCGGTGCGCCGCCTGCGGCCGCACCCGCTCTTCGAGGGCGTCGCGCGCGACGCCCCCTTCTACTTCGTCCACTCGCTCGCGCCTCGCCCGACAGGGCACAACAGCTTCTCGATCACGCTGGCCGTCACCGACCATGGCCCCGACTTCGTGAGCGCCGTGTCGCAGGGCCGGCTCGCGGGGGTCCAGTTCCACCCCGAGCGGAGCGGCGCGGACGGCCTGCGCCTGATCCGGAACTTCGTCGAGCTCTCCGCTCCGGCCGGGGGGCGCGGCCGCCCGGCCGGCTCGCGGACCACGGCCGCCACCGCGGCCGCGGCCGCGAACGCGACCGCGGCGAGGATCGCCTGATGCTCGCGGTCCGGGTGGTGCCCTGCCTCGATGTGGCGGACGGACGCGTGGTCAAGGGAACTCGCTTCGTGGACCTCGTCGACGAGGGAGACCCGCCGGAGCTGGCCGAGCGCTACGCCGGCGAGGGAGCAGACGAGATCGTGTTCCTCGACATCTCGGCAGCGCCCCAGGGCAGGGGGACGCTGCTCGGGATCGTGGAGCGGACGGCACGGCGCGCCTTCGTCCCCCTCACCGTCGGCGGCGGGGTCCGGACCGTCACCCAGATGCGGGACGTCCTGCGGGCCGGCGCGGACAAGGTTTCCCTGAACACGGCGGCGGTCGCCGCCCCGGACCTCGTCCGCCGCTGCGCCTTGCGATTCGGCGCCCAGGCCGTCGTCGTCGCGATCGACGCGCGGCGCCGGACGCTGCCAGCCGGTGTCGACGCCCATGGCGTGCCGGCCGGCAGCTGGGAGGTCGTCGTCAAGGGCGGCCGCGAGGAGACCGGCCTCGACGCGGTGACCTGGGCGGAGCGCGTCGTCGGGCTGGGCGCCGGCGAGCTCCTCGTCACCTCGATCGACCGCGACGGCACGCAGTCGGGCTTCGACACTGCGCTCCTGCGGGCGATCACGGACCGGGTCCCTGTCCCGGTCGTGGCGTCCGGTGGGGCTGCAGGGCCCGCCGACTTCGTATCCGCGGTGCGTGACGGCGGCGCCTCGGCCGTGCTGGCGGCCTCGATCTTCCATCGGCGCCAGCACTCGATTGCGGCGGTGAAGGCTGCCATGGCGGCAGCCGGGATCCCGGTCCGCGCGGTGCCGGGGGCGACAGCGTGACGGCTCCCCTCCCCGCCTCCCCGGCGGGAGTGCTTGCGGACTCCTCCCGGGTGCGCTACGACGCGGCGGGCCTGGTCCCGGTGGTGGTCCAGGACGCCGGCGACGGACGGGTCCTCATGCTCGCCTGGGCGAGCGCGGAGGCGGTGGCCGCCACCCTGGCCACCGGCGACGTCCATTTCTACTCGAGGTCCCGTTCCGCCCTGTGGCGCAAGGGCGAGACGAGCGGCAACACGCTGCGCCTGGTGGACCTCGCGCTCGACTGTGACGGGGACGCCCTGCTGGCGCGGGTCGTCGCGCAGGGGCCCACCTGCCATCGCCTCGAGCGCAGCTGCTTCGATCCGGACGGGGCCGCCGGCCGGGTGCCACCGCTGCCCCTCCCGGCCGCCGGGAGCGCCAGGGGTTCGGCTGGCTCGAGACCCTGTGGTCCACGATCGCCGACCGCGCGACCAGGCGACCCGAGGGCTCGTACACGACCCGGCTGCTCGCCGCCGGGGTCGATGGACCTGCCCGCAAGGTGGCGGAGGAGGCGACCGAGGTCCTGATGGCAGCCAAGGACGACGCGGCGGCCGAGGGGCAAGGCACCGACCGCTCCGTGACGCAGGACGCCCTCATCGGTGAGGCTGCGGACCTCGTGTACCACGCGCTCGTGCTCCTCGCCGAGCGCGGCACGCCCCCGGCGGCGGTGATCGAGCGCCTGCGCCGCCGGCACGTGGGCTGACCCGGACGGACCGGCCGGCCGGCCCCATGGGGTGCGCTACGGCAGCTCGTGGTGGGCCCGACAGCGGGCCTCGTAGGACTCGCGCTGGGGCGTCGGCGCCTCGGCGGCCAGACCGCCCACGACGACCACCGGCTCGTCCGGTCCGGCCGGCCGGCCGTCGATGAGGCGCTGCGTGCGCGTCGCCTCCTCTCCGCACACCGTGCAGATCGCGGAGAGCGAGCGGACGTCGTCGGCGATCGCGAGGAGCTCGGGCATCGGGCCGAACGGCCGGCCCCGGAAGTCGGTGTTGAGGCCGCAGCAGATGACCGTGCGTCCGGCGTCCGCGAGGCGCTGGACGACGTCGACGAGCCCGTCGGCGAAGAACTGCGCCTCCTCGATCGCGATGACGTCCGCCCAGGCGTCCTTCGCGAGCGTCTCGATCTCGCCCGGCTCGCCGACCGCGGTCGACTGGAACGCCGCCCCGGAGCGGCTGCGCACGACCTCGAGCTCGGTCCGATCGTCGATGACGGGACGGACCAGGAGGATCCGGCGACGAGCGATCTCGGCGCGCCGCAGCAGGCGCAGCAGCTCGTCGGTCTTGCCGCTGAACATGCACCCGGAGATGACCTGGACGTGCCCGCGCGTGGCCACCGTCATGTACGCTCCAGCCCCCGCACGAGGAGCCGCTGGTCCCGCTTCCCGCGCCGCACGAGGAGATAGCGGCCGGCGAGCAGGTCATCGGCACCGAAGGTCGCGAACGGGTCGCGCACCGGTGCTCCGTTGACGTGGACGCCGCCCTGCTCGACGAGGCGACGCGCGTCGCCCCGCGATCCGGCCGCCCCGGTGGCCACCAGGACCGAGACGACGTCGACGGCCTCGGTGTCCTCGGGCCACGCCGCCGCCGGGATCTCGGCAGCGAGGTCGGCCAGGGTCTGCGGGTCCGCCTGGGTTGGGTCTCCGCCGAAGAGGATCTCGCTGACGCGCGCGACGCGGTCCGCGGCGCCGCGGCCGTGGGTGCGCTCGGTGACGTCGCGGGCCAGGGTCCGCTGGGCCAACCGGCGCTCGGGCGCAGCGGCGTGCTCGGCCTCCAGCTCGTCGATCCGCCCGCGGTCCAGCATCGTGAACCAGCGGAGGTAGACACCCACGTCCCGGTCGTCGGTGTCGACCCAGTACTGGTAGAACCGGTATGGCGAGGTCAGCGACGCGTCGAGCCAGATCGAATCGCCGGACTCGCTCTTGCCGAACTTCGCGCCCGACGGTGAGAGGAGGAGCGGGTACGCCAGCCCGTGCGCCGTCTCGCGGCGGGCCTCGCCCGGTCGCGCCGTCCGCCGGATCAGCTCCAGGCCCGCCGTGATGTTGCCCCACTGGTCGGCACCCCCGCACTGCAGCTCGACGCCGTGGGAGCGCCGGAGGTGGGCGAAGTCGGCCGCCTGGAGGAGCATGTAGCTGAACTCCGTGAACGAGATCCCCTTCGCGAGGCGCGCCTGCACGGAATCCTTCTCGAGCATGTACGGGACGGTGAAGTGCTTGCCGACGTCGCGCAGGAAGTCGAGCAACCGCACCTCTCCGAGCCAGTCGAGGTTGTTGACGACCAGCGCCTGCGAGGGGCCCGGCGCGAAGTCGAGGTAGCGCGCCAGCTGGTCGCGGATGGCGTGGACGTTCGCCTGCACCGCGGACCGGTCGAGAAGGGGCCGTTCCACTGACCGGCCCGACGGGTCGCCGATGAGCCCCGTGGCGCCGCCCACGAGCGCCACCGGCTGGCCTCCCGCGCGCTGCAGGCGCATCAGGCCGAAGATCGGCACGAGGTTCCCGACGTGGAGTGACCGGTGGGTCGGGTCGAAGCCGTTGTAGGCGCAGATCGGCTCGTTCGTGGCGAGCCGCGCCTCCAGGCCGTCGGTGACATCGTGGACCAGCCCGCGCCAGCGCAGGTCCGGGAGCAGGGTGGAGAGGCCGGTTGCGCTCACCGCGTCACACTCGCCCGCTCGCGCGCGTCGCAGCACGGCGGGGGCATCAATCGGGGATCCATGACCGCTATGCTATCGTGACCGACGCCATGCAGACCAGCCTCGCGCGCCGGCAGCGCCGACGCCGGAACGGCTCCGGCCAGCGGCCCTCCGGCGGCAGGCGCGCCGTCACCGGCATCGCGATCGCCATCCCGCTGTTCCTCCTTGCCACCTTCCTCGCGGTCGGGCTCGTCGGGTTCGCGGGCGTCGTGAGCGCCTTCTCGTACTACAGCCAGGATCTCCCGCCCCCCGAGGAGATCGACCGGATCCAGTTCGACCAGGAGACCCAGGTCTACGACCGGTCCGGGGCGGTCGAGCTCGCGACGTTCGCCCGGGAGCGCCGCGACGTGGTGGCCTTCGACCAGATCCCCCCGATCGTCATCGACGCCACGACCGCGGTCGAGGACCGGACCTTCTGGGAGAACGCCGGCTTCGATCCGCTGGGCATCGTCTCGGCCGCCCTCGACACGATCTCGGGCAACGCGCGTGGCGCGTCGACGATCACCCAGCAGCTCGTCCGCAACCGGCTCCTTCCCGAGTCGGCGTTCACCACGACGTACGAGCGGAAGATCCGCGAGATCATCCAGTCGATCCGCCTCACCCAGGCCTTCCCGGGCGAGGCGGGCAAGCAGAAGATCATCACGGCGTACCTGAACG
Source organism: uncultured Chloroflexia bacterium (assembly GCA_963716025.1). Taxonomy (GTDB): domain Bacteria; phylum Chloroflexota; class Limnocylindria; order Limnocylindrales; family CSP1-4; genus CAIXZV01. The sequence goes on along the minus strand of CAVQSY010000071.1, from coordinate 90,318 downwards.
ACAACTTCTACGGGAACAACAGCTACGGCATCGCTGCGGCGGCGCGCGGGTACTGGGGCATCGAGCTGAGCGAGCTCACGCTCGCCCAGGCGGCAATCCTCGCCGGCATCCCCCAGGCGCCGACCGACTACGACCTCGTGCGCAACGCCGTTGACGAGGAGCTCGCCAACGGCGACACGCGCCTCGTCGTCCCGAGCGATGCGCCGATCGTCGTTCGCCGCAACCGGATCCTCGAGCTCATGAAAACCCGTGCGGTGCTCACCGCCGGCGAGTACACCGCCGAGGATTACGACCGGGCGATGGAGGAGCAGGTCGTCCTCGCCCCGCCGACCAACAAGCGGATGCTGGCGCCGCACTTCGTGCTCCAGGTCCGCAAGCAGCTCGGGCAGATCCTGTGCGGGGCCGACGCAGCCGCCAACTGCCCGCAGGTCGACACCGGCGGCTACCAGGTTGTCACGACCCTCGACTGGCGGATGCAGAAGATGGCCGAGAAGTGGGTTGAGGCCGCCGCCAGGGCCCCCCAGGCCAGCGACACCGCGGCTTACCTCGAGCGCCTCGGCGTCGCGTACCAGCAGTGGATCCGCAACATGGAGGGCCGGGGCATCCAGAACGCCGCCCTCGCGGCGGTGGACTACCGGAACGGCGAGGTCTACGCGTACGCCGGGAGCGCCGGCTTCTACCTGAAGGGCAACCGCAAGTTCCAGCCGCAGTTCGACGTCCTCGAGGATGGCTGGCGCCAGCCCGGGTCCGCGTTCAAGCCGATCAACTACGCGATCGGGATCGAGGACCGGACGCTGACCGCGGCCACGATGTTCATGGACGTCGTCACCGACTTCGGCGGCGGCTGGACCCCGGTCGACGCCGACCGGCTCGAGCGCGGGCCCCTCCGCCTGCGCCAGGCGCTCCAGGTGTCCCTCAACATCCCCGCCATCAAGGCCGCGATCCGGATCGGCCCCGACCGCGTCTTCGAGCGCGCCCAGGACTTCGGGATCCGCTACCGCACGGCATCCAACCCGGGGGGCGCCTCGATCGCGATCGGCACCGTCGAGGTCCACCTGATCGACCTCATCAGCGCCTTCGGGACGATCGCCAACAACGGCGTCCTCGTCCCGCGCACGATGGTCCTCGAGATCCGGAACGCCGCCGGGGACAAGATCTGGCCGCTGGAGGGCGCGACGCAGGAGACGACGCGCGTCATCAGCGCGCAGGCGGCCTTCGTCATGACCGACATCCTGGCCTCGAACACCGACCCGGCGCAGAACCCCTTCTGGAGCCAGCGCAAGATCACCGACGGCAGCACCCGCCGACCGGCCGCGCTCAAGACCGGCACCACGGACTTCACGCAGGACCTCACCGCCGTGGGGTATCTCGCGCCACCCAAGGACCCGAACGCCCCGGCGCTCGTCGTGGGCGCCTGGATGGGCAACAGCGACAACTCCGTCCCGAAGAACGCCGTGGTGGCCCTCGAGTCGGCCGCTTCCCTGTGGCAGTCCTTCCTGACCCAGGCCAGCAAGGGCACGCCGATCGCCGACTTCCGGCGGCCCCCCGGCGTCGTCCAGGCGACGGTCGATGCCTTCAGCGGGATGAAGCCGGGGCCGTTCACGAGGAAGACGGTCAAGGAGTGGTTCATCGAGGACACGGTCCCCCGCGAGGTCGACAACACGAAGGTCGGGATCGAGGTCGACGTGGCGACCGGAGACCTGTGGCAGGACGGATGCGAAGGACCACAGAGGGTCCGGGGCTTCCTCGACCTGTCGGGCGTCGAGTCCGAGTTCAGCTCGTGGGCCAAGTACAACCAGGGCTGGATCAGTCGCGCCGCGCGGGGTTCCGGGGTTGCCGGAGGCCCCGAGCGCACGCGGACCACGTACTTCTACGAATCCGGCGTCTGGAACCCGTTCGGCAGCACCTGGGGTGCGCCCTTCCCGCCCCGCAAGACCTGCAAGATCCCAGAGGCCACACCGACGCCCCTGCCCTCCGAAGAGCCGTCCCCGAGCGACTCGATCCCGCCACCGACACCCACCCCCGCCCCGACACCGAAGCCGGGCGGCGGAGGTGGCGGGGGCGGTTGAGCCGGCGAGGTCCCGCTCCTAGAAGCTGATCACGGTCGCGCCGTCGCCGCCCTCCCCACGCCCACCCGGTCGCGCGTCGCTGACGAGCGGATGCGCCGCGGCGGCCGCCCGCACGGCGTCCCGCAGCGCCCCGGTTCCGAGGCCATGGATGATCGTGGCTTTGTCAAGCCCGGCGAGCCCGGCGTCCTCGAGATAGCGACTCACCACCTCCAGGGCTTCCTCCACGCGCGCGCCGCGCACATCGAGCGTGGATGCCACCGTCCGCGCGCGCTCCAGGCGCAGCCGGGTGATCCCGGACACGGCCTCTTCCGATCCCGCCCCCGGGCGGGATCGGCCCTGCTCCTCGGGCGTGGCCGCCGGCAGCTCCAGCTCGTCGGTGGGGACCGTGACGCGCATGCCGCCGACCTCGAGCGTCGCCCGCCGCCCGCCACGCTCGAGCGCGACGATGCGACCCTCCCATCCCGCACCCCGGCTGCGTGCCCGCGCCCCCACCCGCCACGCGATCGGGGCGGCTGCCGGCCGAGCTGGAGCCGGCGCGGGAGCTGGGAGTCGCCCGAGGCGCTCCTCCGCCCGCTCGACGATCTCGTCGAGCGCAGGCGCGGTGACCGTCTCGCGCTCGAGCCGGCGGCGCGCGCCCCGGATGTCGGCACGGAGGTCCTCGACGAGTCGCTCTGCGTCCGCGCGCGCGGCGGCCACCGCCTCGTCGCGCTCGCGGCGTGCCCGTCGCCGCTCCTCGTCCGCGGCTCGTCGGGCATCGGTGGCCTTGGCCTCCGCGGCCCGCGCCTGCTCCAGGGCCTCGCGCACCGCCGTGTCGGCCTCGCGGATGGACGCCAGCGTCTCCTCGAACGCCAGCTGGCCTTCCGACAGGCGCGAGCGAGCGGCGGCCACGATCCCGGCGGGCAGTCCCAGCCGCTCGGCGATGGCGAACGCCTGGCTGCCTCCCGGGAGCCCGATCCGCAGGTGATACGTGGGCGAGAGGCTCTCGAGGTCGAACTCCACGGATGCGTTGCGCACGTCGGGCGTCGTGTGGGCGTACACCTTCAGCTCGGCGTAGTGGGTGGTCGCCGCCACGAGTGCCCCGGAGCGCAGGAAGTGATCGAGGAGCGCCTGGGCGAGCGCCGACCCCTCGGTCGGGTCGGTCCCGGCCCCCAGCTCGTCGAGCAGCACGAGGGCGCCGGGGCCGGCCGCGGCCGCGATGCGCACGATCGAGCGCAGGTGCCCGGAGAACGTGGACAGGGACTGGGCCACCGACTGCTCGTCCCCGATGTCGGCGAAGACATCGCCGAGGATCGGAAGGCGGCTGCCGGGGTCGGCCGGCACGTGGAGTCCGGCCTGGTGCATCAGGGCGAGAAGGCCGATCGTGCGCAGGGTGACCGTCTTGCCCCCGGTGTTCGGGCCCGTCACGACGAGAGCCCGGAAGTCGGTGCCGAGCTCGACGTCGATGGGGACCACGCGGCCCGCCAGTCCCGGGTGCCGGGCGCCCTTGAGGACGATCTCGGGGCGCTCCGCGGTCGCGGCGCGGACGGCGTCCATCTCCTCCGCGAGGCGCGCCTTCGCGCTCCACAGGTCGAAGCGAGCAAGCGCGTCCAGGCACTCGTCGAGCGGAGCCGCCTGGCTCCCCACGAGCGCGGAGAGCTCATCGAGGATCCGCTCGACTTCGGCCGCCTCCGCGAGCTGGGCCTCGCGCCAGGCGTTGCCGAGCTCCACCGCCACGAGCGGCTCCACGAACAGCGTCTGGCCGCTGCCGGACGCGTCGTGCACGATCCCCTTCACGCGGCTCCGCGCGTCCGCGCGCACCGGGATCACGTAGCGCCCGTTGCGCTGGGTCACGATGGGGTCCTGGAGGGCGCTGCCCACCTCGCTCGAGTGGACGAGCTGCTCCAGCCGGGAGCGGAGCCGCTCGTAGGCGACGCGCGTCGCCCGCCGCAGCGCACCCAGCCGGGGTGACGCCGTATCGAGCAGCTCGCCCGCAGGGTCGAAGCTGCGCTCGAGCGTGGAGCGCAGGGCCGGCAGCGGGTGCAGGCTTCGCGCCAGCTCGTGGAGCAGCGGTCGTCGGTCGTCGGCGAGCACGTCGCGGAGGCGCCCGCCGGCCTCGAGGGTCGCCGCGATCGCGGCGAACTGGCCGGCGTCCAGCCGGCCGCCGCGGGCGGCCCGCTCCACCGCCGGGCCGATGTCGTGGGCTCCGCCGATCCCCGCGCTCGGCCGTTCCGCGAGGAGTCCCCGCGCCTGCGTCGTCTCCTCGAGGCCGATCTCCACGAGGACCGGATCGCTCGTCGGCGCGAGCGCCTCCGCAAGGCGGCGCCCCGGACCGAAGCCCGTCGCCGCCGCCAGGCGCTGGCGAACGAGCGGGAACTCGAGGAGTGCGATCGACTTCGCGTCCATCAGCGTCCCGCATCCGGGGAATGCGTGGTCACGGTCACGAACCGCCACTCCCGGTCCGCCCAGGCCGGGTCCGCGTACGCGACGCCGACGCGGGGCGTGGCGATGATCGAGACCCGTGGCGCGCTCGGCCGGCGGCGCCTCGAGGCGCAGGCTTCCACGCGGGTCCAGGAGGTTGGCACCGTCGTCGCCGGGCTCGACGGAGAAGGCCGCACCGACGTTCCCCGGGCCGGCCGCCAGGGTCCCCGACGGGAGGCGCTCGATGCGCGCGCGGCGCAGCGGCCGGGTCCGCCCGGTCGGCCTTCCGCGTGGCCAGCGCCCGGCGCACGCGCGCGGCACGCATGCGCTCGATGCCGGCGACCGGCTCGACGGCGCGGACGAGGATCGCCGATGGCCGCCCCGGAGGGCCGACGACGACGTTGAGGCAGGTGTGCATGCCGTAGACACCGTACACGTACGCGACGCCCGAGGCGCCGAACATGGTCGCAGCCTTCGACGACTCCCCGAAACGGGCATGCGACGCACCGTCCTCCGGCCCGCCGTACGCCTCGACCTCGACGATCCTGCCGACGCGGAGCCCGTGGTGATCTTCCCGGACGATGTGCCACCCGAGAAGCGCCGGGGCGGCCACCTCGACCGGCTCGAGGAGCAGGCGCGTGAGCGCAGTGGGCGCGCTCAGCGGTAGCGTTCGGCGAGGTCGGCGGGCGTGATCCACCCGAAGAGGAGGAAGAACAGCGGGATGAGCGACGACCGGTAGAGCTCCGCGATCTGCGACGTGTTGTAGAAGCCGAAGGTGTCCCGGAGCAGCCCGATCTCGCCCGGGGTCGCGGGAGTGCCGGGCAGCGCGTAGTAGGAATCGAGGACGAGGATCATCGTGCCGACGAGCACGAGCGCCTGGACCGCGCCCAGGATCCCGCCCATGAGCTCGTCGAGCGCGGTCGCCCTCGTGAAGAGCGGCGTCCTCCGGTAGAACGTCTGCACGGTGACGGAGCCGGCGACGTAGATCGTCGCGAAGCTCCCGCCGAACGCCAACATGTACACGTACGGACCGGGGAGGTGCGTCCAGTACTGGGCGAGCCAGGCACCGAGCGGATCCCGCAGGTTCAGCGCGAGAAGCAGCGACAGAAGGAGGATGGCGAGCCCGAGGACCCGGCGCAGGGTCCCCTGGATGTACCCGATGACGAAGAACCCCGCCACGAAGAACGCGGCCAGGATGTCGAACAGGTTGAGTCCCTGGATGAACTCGACGACGTCCACGCAGCCTCCGGCTCCGGGCGCGGTGTGCCGCGCTCCGTCTCTCCAGGTCGCCGCAACGATCGGCAGCCGCTCGCACTGTACGTCCCGCGTGACGGTCGCCGCAACCCGCCGTCGCCGCAGCGCACCGGGACCTGCGAATTGTCAGGCGCGCAGGCGCCCTCCGTGACGCTCGGCGACGGCCTCGAGGAGGCGACGCACGACCGCGTCGACGTCACCTTCTTCGAGCGAGTCGGCCGCGGCGCGAAGGCCGATCCGCCAGGCGAGGCTCTTCTCCCCCGCCACGAGTGGCGCACCCCGGTAGATGTCGAACAGGACCAGGCGATGCATCGCAGGCCCGGCGGCGTCCCGGAGCGTCACTGCGACGTCCCCCGCGGCGGTCTCCTCCGGAACCACGACCGCGAGATCGCGCTCCACCTGCGGGTGCCGGCCGATCGGAGAGACGCGCACGATCGGCAGCTGGCCCGAGGCCAGGCCCGCCACCGCGATCTCCCCGACGACGATTCGCTCGGACCGGAGGTCCCACGCCGCGAGGACCGCGGGATGCAGCTCGCCGACAAGGCCCCCGACGACGTCCCCGGCTGCGACGCGCGCCGCGCGCCCCGGATGGAGCGGAGCGCCGTCTCCGTGGACGGCGAAGACGGCCTCCGGCGCCCCGAGCACGCGGGCCACGAGGGCGACCAGGGCCTTCCCGTCCTCGAGCTCCCATGTGCTCCCGGCGCGGTCCCACCCTGCGTGGCTCGCGGACCCGGCCAGCAGGAACCCCAGCCGCCACCACTCCGCCGCCTGCCCATCCCGGGTCACGGCGTATCCCTTGCCGATCTCGAAGATCGCGACGTCGCCGCGGCCGTGGCGCTCGTTGAGGCCGTGGACATCGAGGAGGCTGCCGACGAGGCCGGAGCGCAGGACGGCGTGGCGCTCCGAGAGCGGGTTCCGAAGCCGGATCGGCGGCCCCTCGACCGCCTCCTCCCCCGGGACGCCGTCGGCGGCGCCGACGGGCCACCGCAGGTGTCCGGCCGCGCCCTCGGCCACGAGGGCCGGCGTCAGGACCTCGGTGAGGCCGGCACCGGCGAGAGCCCGACGGACTGCGTCGCGGCGCTCCAGCGGGTCGGGCCGGAAGTGCGGCATCGGCGTGTCCGGCGTCTTCGTCGGGACGGCGTCGTATCCGCGCACCCGCGCGATCTCCTCGGCCACGTCCGCTTCGACCTCCAGGTCGCGGCGCCACGGCGGCACGCTCGCGACCAGCGCAGCGCGTCCCCCGGAGACGGAACGCGACCGCTCGCCCACGGCGACCGCGACCTGCGTGCCCGGCGGGGCGTCCGTGACGTCGATGCCGACGCGCGCGAGCAGCGACGCCTGCTCCGCCGCGCTGAAGTCCGTCCCGAGGAGCCGGTTGACGCGGGCCGGCCGGAAGGCGACGGCCGTGGGGCCTGCCTCGTCAGCGGCGGTGTCCACGCGGCCCAGTGCCGCGCGGCCGCCGGCCCAGGCCACGACGAGGTCGGCGACGCGGTCGGCGCCGATCCGCGCGAGCCGCGGCTCCTGGCCGCGCTCGAACCGGAGGCTGGCCTCGGAACGGAGCGCGTGGCGGAACGCCGTCCGCCGGATGCTCACGGGATCGAAGATCGCCGACTCGAGGATCACGTCGGTCGTCGCTGCCGACACCTCGGACGAGGCGCCGCCCATCACGCCCGCGATCGCGAGGGGCCCGCGAGCGTCGGCGATGAGGAGCGTGTCCACGTCCAGCTCGCGCTCGACGTGATCCAGCGTCTCGAGCCGCTCGCCGGGCCTGGCCAGCCGCACCACGAGGCCGGCACGCCCGGCCTCGTCCCGGGCGACCGCCGCCGCGTCGAAGGCGTGGATCGGCTTGCCCAGCTCCAGCATGACGTAGTTGGTCGCGTCGACGACGCTGCTCACCGGCCGCATCCCGGCGGCCAGGAGGCGCATCTGGACGCGATCGGGAGACGGCCCCACGGCGACGCCACCAACCCAGCGCCCCACGAAACGCGGGCAGAGCCGTCGGTCCTCGACCTCGACACCGAGACGCTCCGTCGTGGAGGGCCCCGGGCGGTCCTCGGGGGTCGTGGCCGGGAACCGGATCGGCGACCCCGTGACGGCCGAGACCTCGCGGGCGAGGCCGACCAGCGACAGCGCATCCCCACGGTTCGGCTTGACGTCGATGTCCAGCACGGTGTCCCCGTACAGGTCGACCAGCGGGACCCCGAGCGGCGTATCGTGCGGCAGGATCAGGATGCCGTCGGCGTCGGCGGTGAGCCGAAGCTCGTCGCCGGAGCACAGCATCCCGTTGCTGACGACGCCCATCTTCTCGGTCCGCCCGATCGCGCGGTTGCCCGGCAGGACGGCGCCCGGGAGGGCCACCGGCACGCGCTGGCCCGGGGCGATGTTCGTTGCGCCACAGACGATCTCCAGGACGTCGGTGCCGACCCGGACCTTCGTCAGGGAGAGACGGTCCGCGCGCGGGTGCTTCACCACCTCGAGCAGCTCCCCCGTCACGACCTCTCGCCAGTCGGCCCCCCAGCGCTCGATCCCCTGCACCTCCATGCCCAAGAGGGTCAGCCGCTCCGCGAGCTGCTCGGGCGTGAGCGGGATGTCGACGTAGTCGGCCAGCCAGGACAGCGGCACCCTCATCGGAACTGCTCCACGAAGCGCAGGTCGTTCTCGAGGAACCAGCGCACGTCCGGGATCCCGTGGCGCAGCATCGCGATCCGGTCGACGCCCATCCCGAAGGCGAACCCCTGGTAGCGCTCGGGGTCGATCCCGCCGTGCTGGAGGACGACCGGGTGGACCATGCCCGCGCCCAGGATGGTCATCCAGCCGGTCCGTCCGCAGGCCGGGCACCCCGGGCCTCCGCACACGAGGCAGCCGATGTCGAAGGCGACCGAGGGCTCCGTGAAGGGGTAGTAGCCCGGCCGGAAGCGGGTGGCGGTCCCGGTCCCGAACATCGCGTGGGCAAACTCCACGAGCTGGCCCTTGAGGTCGGCGAGGCTCGTCGCCTCGTCCACCATGAGGCCCTCGACCTGGAAGAACTCCGACGCGTGGGAGGCGTCGGTGGCCTCGTAGCGGAAGCAGCGCCCCGGCAGGAGGGCACGGATCGGGGGCCGCTCCGCCTGCATGACGCGGATCTGGCCGGGCGACGTGTGCGTGCGCAGGAGGGCGCCATCCAGATCCACGTAGAACGTGTCCCACAGGTCGCGGGCGGGATGATCCGGAGGGATGTTCAGCATCCGGAAGTTCGTGGCGTCGGTCTCGACCTCGGGGCCCTCGTAGGTCACGAAACCGAACTGCCCGAAGATCTCCGAGATGCGCTCGATCGTCTCCACGATCGGATGGAGGACGCCACGGGGGAGAGCCCGAGCGGGAGCGGTCACGTCATAGGTCTCGGCGGCGAGACGGGCATCCAGCGCCGCCGACCCGACCCGCTGGCGAGCCTCGGCGAGCGCGGCGTCCACCGCGGCCCGAACCTCGTTGACGACCGCGCCGACGCGCGGGCGGTCCTCAGGTGGCAGGGCGCCGACTCCCCGCATCAGGCTCGAGAGCGCGCCGCCCTTCCGGCCGAGGTACTGGATGTCGAGCTCCTCGAGCGCCGCGAGGTCCGCGGCGGCCGAGATCCGCGGCAGCGCCTCATCGCGGAGGTCGCGGAGCTGGGTTGTCAGCGTCGCCAGGTCCACGGTGGGAGCGAACCCTCCTTCTCCAGGCCCCGGACTCGCCGACCCTCGAGGCGTGCTGCGCGAGAGTTCCGCCGCTGCGGCCGCGGGCCGGGTGAGACCCGGACGGCGATCAGGAGCCGCGGGCGACCTCGACGAGGCGGCCGAAGGTGGCCTCGTCGCGGACAGCGATGTCGGCGAGGATCTTGCGATCGAGCTCGACCTCTGCCCGCTTCAGGCCGCTGACGAAGGCCCGGTAGGTCACCCCGTTGAGCCGCGCCGCCGCATTGATCCGGACGATCCACAGCTCTCGCATCTCGCGCTTGCGCACCTTGCGGTCGCGAGTGGCGTAGGCGAGGGCATGGAGAAGGGCCTCGCGCGCGGGCTTGACCAGCCGGCTTCGCGTGCCCTTGCGACCCTCGGCCGCGTTGAGGAGCCGCTTGTGGCGGCGGTGGGACGTGACGCCCCGCTTGACGCGTGCCATCGAGTCAGCCCTTCTTCAGGTACGGCAGCAGCCGCGCCACCTGTTCGGCGTGCACGCGGCCGATGATCGCCTTGCCGGCGTAGCGCCGCGTCCGCCGCGACGACTTGAGCTCGAGGTGGTGGCCCCGCCAGGACTTGACCCGGATCGGCTTCCCGCTCCCGGTGATCCCGATTCGCTTCTGGCTGCCCTTGTGGGACTTCATCTTCGGCACGCCGGCCTCACTCTCCCGTCGTCGCGGGCACTGGGCCCGCCGCGTCGACCGCGACCGCCGGAGCGGCACCCTCGGCCTCGTCCGCCTCGGACGCCTCGGCCGGGGATCTCTCCCCTGCCCCGGCCTCACGCGGCTTCGGCTTGTGGGTCGACGCGATCGTGATGTGCATCGACTTGCCCTCGAGGAGCGGCGCTCGCTCGAGGACCCCATGGTCCTTGATCAGGTCTGCGAACTTGCCGAGCAGCTCACGCCCCAGGTGCGGGTGAGTCAGCTCCCGGCCGCGGAACTGGACGGCGACCTTGATGCGGTCGCCCTCCTCGAGGAACTCGATCGCCCGGCGCACCTTCGTGTCGAAGTCGCCCTGGCCGATCTTCGGCTTCAGGCGGATCTCCTTGAACTCGACGGACCGGGACTTCCGTTTCGCTTCCTTCTCGCGCTTCGCCAGCTCGTACTTGTACTGGCCGTAGTCGAGCAGTCGGGTCACGGGCGGCGAGGCCGTCGGCGCCACCTCGACGAGGTCGTAGCCGCGCTCCTGTGCCATCCGGAGGGCATCCGGTGTGGGCATGACGCCCATCTGGTTCCCATCCTCGTCGATCACCCGAACCTGTGCGATCCGGATCATCTGGTTGACACGCAGCTCTCGGCTTATGGTCGGCCCCTTCGCGCTTTCGAGGTCTTCGAGCGTCCGCGGACGGCGTGCCGGTGCACGCGCGAGCCGGACGCGGTTCGCCGGCGGAGGATAGCACAATCACCTCGCCCGAGGACGGTGACGGCCCGCCGACGGGGGGCTCCCGGGCTCGTCATCCCGGGCGCCGGGCGGCAGCCTCCTCCGCGAGCCGCGTCGCCAGCTCCTCCCAGCCCTCCGCGGGGAGCTGCTCGCCCGCCCGCGTTCGAGGCGCGGCCGTCCGCGCCTCGACCTCGCGATCTCCGAGCACGAGCATGTACGGCACTTTCTGCTCCTGCGCCAGGCGGATCTTGTTCTGCATGCGGCCGTCGGAGGCATCGACCTCCACCCGGAGACGGGACCCCCGCAGGACGGCGGCCAGCTCGCGAGCCGGCTCCACGTGGCGGTCGGCGATCGGGATCACGACCGCCTGCACCGGTGCGCACCACAGCGGAAATGCCCCGGCGAAGTGCTCGGTGAGGACGCCGATGAAGCGCTCCAGGGAGCCGTAGATGGCCCGATGGATCGCCACGGGGCGCTGCTGCTGCCCGGTGTCGTCGACGTACCACAGGTCGAACCGCTCCGGGAGCATGACCCGGTCGACCTGGATCGTGGCGGTCTGCCATTCGCGCCCCAGCGCGTCCGTGATCTGGATGTCGATCTTCGGCGCGTAGAACGCCCCGTCCTTCGGCTTCACCCGGAACTCGAGGCCGGAGCGCTCGAGCTCCGCGAGCATCACGGCCTCGGTCTCCTCCCACGTCGCCACGTCCCCCAGGGCGTTGTCGGGCCGCGTGCCGAAGGTGAGCCTGGGCTCCAGGCCGAACCACGAATAGGCTTCCCGGACCTCTCCCATGAGGCCCTCGATCTCGGCCCCGATCTGGTCGGGCCGGACGAAGATGTGGGCGTCGTCGGTCACGAAGTTCCGGACCCGGGTGAGGCCCGAGAGGACGCCGGACAGCTCGTACCGATGGAGCACGCCGTACTCCGCGACGCGCAGGGGCAGGTCTCGGTACGAGCGGAGCCGGCTGCGGTAGATGAACGACGACTCCGGGCAGTTCATCGGCTTGAGGCTGAAGGTCTGCTCCTCCGCCTGCACGAGGAACATGTTGTCGCGGTAGTGGGCCCAGTGGCCGGACTGCTCCCACAGCTTCTGGTGAACGAGCGGCGGGGTGCTGATCTCGTCGTAGCCGCGGCGCTCCTGGAGCTCGCGCATCGCGCCCAGGAGAATCTGGTAGAGGCGCCAGCCCTTGGGGTGCCAGAAGGCGGCACCCGGGCTCACGTCGTGGAAGCTGAAGAGGTCGAGCTGGACACCCAGGCGCCGGTGGTCGCGCTTCTTCGCCTCCTCGCGCCGCCACAGGAACTGGTCGAGCTGTGCCTGGTCCTCCCAGACCGTGCCGTAGATCCGCTGCAGCATCGGGCGCTTCTCGTCGCCACGCCAGTACGCACCCGCCACCGACAGGAGCCTGAACGGCCCGATGTCGGCCGTCGTCTCCACGTGCGGGCCCTTGCAGAGATCGGAGAACGCCCCGTGCTCATAGAAGCTTGCGGCCGGCGGCGGATCCCCGGCTGCGGCCGCCCGGGCCGCGAGGTCGTCGAGGATCTCGACCTTGTAGGGCTGGTCCTGGGCCTTCACCAGCGCGTGCGCCTCGGCGAACGGTAGCTCGCGTCGCACAAACGAATGGCCAGCGGCGACCGTCTCCCGCATCCGTCCCTCGACGGCGGCGAGATCGTCGGGCGTGAGGGGGCGGGGCAGCTCGAAGTCGTAGTAGAAGCCGTCCGCGATTGCGGGCCCGATCCCGAGCCGCGCGCCGGGGAAGAGGTCGAGGACCGCCTCCGCCATGACGTGCGCCGCGGAGTGGCGCATCGCGTCGATCGGGTCGTGCGCGCCCGCATCCAGCATCTCCTCTGCGGAGCCCCGTGCGGGTGCCTCGAGCACCGCTTCGTCCTCCGGGACCGGTAGCGGGTGCTGCTGCTGATCGTCGACCATGGTGTTCGCTCCCCAGATACGACAAGACCTCTCGCCCGACAGGACGAGAGGTCTGGCCTCCCGCGGTTCCACCCGCCTTCGCCCGCGGCCCGGCATCTGCCGGCGGAGCGCTCTCGTGGCCGCGCTAACGGGCGGATCCCGGGCCGGTTCGCCGGCCGCTCGCGGGTGGTGCTGCGCCGTCCGTCGCCGCCGCGGGTCTCAGCCGATGCCCGCTGCTCTCTGGTGCTCCGGTCTGCCGGCGCAGCGCGTCCCGGTCGACGCGTTCAGGATCTGGTGGGCGGTAGAGGACTTGAACCTCTGACCTCATGCATGTCAAGCATGCGCTCTAACCAACTGAGCTAACCGCCCATCGGTTGGTGCTCGCTTCGAGCACGCTGCCGGGCCGCATTCTACGCCAAGAGGCAGGGGGACGGCAGCGACGCCGCCGTCAGAACGAGCGGTCGCGGACGATCCGGCCCAGGTCGAGGTGGCCAACGGACCGCAGGGCCGGGTACTGCGAGAGCATGCCGACGGTCAGGATCGCGACGGCCGTGAAGAGGAACGTCGTCGGGCGCACGCGGAGGTCGAAGGTGAACATGTCGGAGCTGAAGGAGGCCATGAAGACGGCCGCCATCAACCAGCCCGCCGCGAGCCCGGGGACGAGGCCGATGGCCGTGAGGAGCATGTTCTGGCCGGTCACGAGGCTGCCGATGGACCGCCGGGACAGTCCGAGGGTGCGCAGCACGGCCAGCTCGGCGGCCCGCTCGGTCACGTTCGCGGACATCGTGTTGTAGATGAGCGCGAAGGCCAGGAGGCCGCCGAGGACGATCATGACGCCGATGAACGCGTAGAACAGGCCCATGTACTCCTGTGACAGCTGGTACAGGCCGCGGGCGTCGACGTAGGCTTCGACCCCGGCAACCATGCTGAGGCTCGTCCGCATCGCAGCCCGGTCCGCGCCCGGAGCGAAGGCCACGAAGACCGTGTTGGCGAGGTCGGCCCCCGCGGGCACGAGGCCACCCACCCGGCCCGCGAGCACCTCGGCCGCATACGCCAGTGACGTGTAGGCGTAGGTCCCAAGCGGCTCGTCGACGAAGCCGACCACGGGGACGCCGGCGATCGTGCCGAGCCCCGTGACATCGACGTCGACCGCGTCTCCCGCCGAGACGCCCAGCAGGTCCCGCAGCGCCGAGCCGACGACGAGCCCGTCGTCCGGAACGGGCAGGCTCGAGCCGTCGCTGCCCACGAGCTCGTGCATCTGCGTTCCAGGCTGGAGCGCGGTCAGCGTCGTCGTGTAGCTTCCGGCGGCCGTCCCGAGCGAGACCGGAACGCTGAGCGCCTCCTCGGCGGCGGCGACGCCGTCGAGGGCAAGGACGTCGTTCCGCACCTGGGACGCCGGGCGACCGGCCACGTACACGACCGCGTCGTTGCGCTGGATCCGGACGAACTGCTGGTCGAGGAGGATCTGCACCGTGTCGACCATGCCCCACGAGACGAGCACGAGCATCGTGGCCAGCACGACCCCGACGACGGTGGCCGCGCTGCGCCGGCGGGCACGGCCCAGGCCGCGGATGGCCGCCAGCCAGCGGACGGGCAGCCGGCCGAGGGGCGGGATGACCCGTTCGAGAAGGCTGCGGCCCCCGACTCCGGGCGGCATCGGGCCGCGCATGGCGGCGGCCGGGTTGATCCGGCTGGCCTGCCGCGCCGGCAGGGCGGCCGCCAGGATCCCCGTCAGGATCCCGGTCAGCAACCCCACGCCGATGGTCGCGGGCCGGACCTCGACCACGTCGGCCGGGATGCCCAGCATCCCGGTGTAGAGGCGCGTCACGACCTCCGCGAGCAACGCGCCTCCGATGACCCCCACGAGCGACCCGACCGAACCGATGATCACGCCGATCGCCACGTAGCGGACCAGGATGGAGCGCCCCGTGAAGCCGGATGCGCGCAGGGTCCCGATGTGCGCCTGCTGCGCCGCCACCATCCGGCCCAGCATCACGTAGGTCGCAAACGCGGCCGCGAGGAGGAAGAGGGCCGGGAACATGATGGACAGCTCGGCGAAGGCTGACACGTCCTCCTGGAGGGCGGCGTTGGAGGGCTGCTCGTCGATGGTGAAGAGATCGGCCGCGCCGGCCTGCCGGACAGCGGCCTGGAGATCCCCCATGGCTCCCGGCGGGGCAGCGTCCGCGAGTCGGAACAGGGCCTCGCGCCGGAGTGCGTCGGGCGCCAGGCCCTCGACGAGCGTCTCGGGCGCGAAGACGACACCGAAGTCGTCCGGGAGGACCAGCGGTTCCTGCCGACTCCGGGCGGCCCAGATGTACTCGGGCGATGCCGCGATCCCGATGACGTCGAGCGTGCGCCATCCCGACGGCGTCGAAACCCGGATCGTCGTCCCGGGCCCCAGGTCGAAGTGGCTCGCCATGTGGCGCTCGACGAGCACGGCATCGGGGCGCGCCGGGTCGAGCGTCTGCCCCTCGAGGATGATGACCCCGTTGACGTCCGCCCGCCCGTCGGGTGGCATGCCGACGACGCGCCCGAGGAGCACGTGGCCGGCGCGGGGCTCGAGGGGGACGTCGGCCACGGTCCTGGTCGCCACTGCCTCGACGCCCGGGATGGCCGCCCCCGCGGCGGCGATCTCGGCCGTCGGGCCGCCGATGGCCGTGACGTTCGCCAGCCGCTGGTCGCGGTAGACCTTCTCGTACGAGGCGGTCAGGTTGAGGAAGGCGTCGTACGACGCCGCGAACAGCGCCACCCCGAGGGCGATGACCACGACCACGGAGAAGACCTGCCCTGGCCGGCGCCCGATGTCCCGCCAGAGGGCCCGCGTGAGGATGCTCACCATTGGAGCTCCGAGGCGGGGAGGGGCTCGGGCTGGAGCAGGTCCTCCACGATCGCGCCCGAGTGCAGGTGGATCACCCGATCGGCCATCTTCGCGATCGCCGAGTTGTGGGTGACGAGGAGGACGGTGCTGCCGAAGGAAGCCGCCGTCGATCGCAGGACACCCAGCACCTGCCGGCCGGTCTCGAGATCGAGCGAGCCCGTCGGCTCGTCGAGCAACAGGAGCGCGGGTCGCTTGACGAGGGCGCGGGCGATGGCCACGCGCTGCTGCTCGCCCCCCGAGAGCGAGCTCGGGAAGCGCTCCGTCTTGTCGCCGAGCCCGACCTGCGCGAGGGTGCGCGCTGGCCGCGGCACCGTCCGCGCCGACGAGCTCTCCCACGAGCGCCACGTTCTCGCGGGCGGTCAGCGTCGGGATCAGGTTGAAGAACTGGAAGACGAAGCCGACCTGCGCGCGCCGGTAGTCGGTGAGGCCGTCGCTCGGCGAGGCCCGTCACCTCGACGCCGTTGACCAGGATGGACCCCGAGGAAGCCGGCTCGATGCCGCCGATGACGTTGATCGAGCGTCGTCTTGCCCGAGCCGCTCGGACCCAGCACCACGACGAACTGCCCGCGCCCGATGCTCGAGGTCCGCGTCGCGGAGGGCGCGCACGGCCAGCTCCCCGGACCCGAACGTCTTGTCCACCCTCGCGAGGCGGATGACGGGCCCGGCGGCTGGCCGGTCCTCGATCCGTTCGGAGGCGCCAGCATCATCCCCATCACTCCCTTCGGGCGAGCAGGCGGGCGAGGCCGGCCGCCACGGCCGCCGAGTCGAGGTGTGGATCGGCCAGGCGCTGCAGGAGCAGCCCGTCGAGCGTCGCGGCGATGACCATCGCGATCACGTCGGGCTGCACGTCGTCGCGGACCTCGCCCCGCTGGGCCGCGGCCGACAGGCGCTCCTCCAGGGCGAGTCGGTACCCCCGGATCCCCTCCCCCATCGCCCGGGCGAGGTCGGCGTCGCGCGTGGCCCGCAGCAGAACCTCGGCCACGAGGAGGCCCGGCCAGGAGCCAGGTCGAATCGGTCGAGGCCCGACGCCGGCCCCGACCAGCACGTCCTCGAGCGGGCGCGCGTCCGCCGGCGTCCCCAGCGCCCTGGCCGTCCCCGGGACCAGGCTCCCCAGGGCGGCCTCCCGGAGGAGCGTCTCCATCGAGCCGAAGTGGTAGTGCACGAGCGCGCCGTTCACTCCGGCTCGCTGGGCCACCAGGCGGGTCGTCACCCCGCCCCAGCCGCGCTCGGCGATCAGCTGCGCCGCCGCGGCGAGGAGGCGGACCCTCGTCGCGGCCCCACGCCCCGCAGCGCGCCCCCCGGCGGCCGGCGAACCGTCCGTCGCCGGCGGAGGCTCTTGGGCATACGCCTCGGTCACATGCCCGATTATCGGCGGGGCGTCCAGCCTCTCGGCGGTGACCCGGCGGGTCAACGGCCGGGTGTGGCCGGTCGACGGCCGGGTGCGGCCGGTCGACGGCTGGGTGTGGCCCGCGGGGCCGATCTCGCCGGGTGCCGACGATGGCGGAGTTGCGGTCGCTCGCGCGCCGACCGGCGGGGCGGCGACCGCGCCTACCAGCGCGGCTGGAGCGCTCGGACGATGATCGCGAGGCCGATGAGGATGATGAGGAGCGGCCCGACCGGGATGTTCACGCCGAGAACGCTGCTGAGCCCGGAGAGGAGCGCGATCGTCCCCAGGATGAGGGTGAACCAGCTCACGCGGATCCCCGCGAGGAGGCGCGCAGCGTTCAGCCCGAGCATGATCACCCCGGCCCCGATCAGCCAGGTGCCCTCCGGGACGCCCCGCACGAGGGCGAATCCCCCGAGCATGATCAGGAAGAGGCCCCAGCTCGACGGTCTCGAGGCGCCTGTTCAGGTCCTTCTTGCGCGCCGCGTCGGGCATCGACATCCGGGTGAACCTCCGTGGGGCGAGTCGGCACCCACAGGATAGCCACTCGCCGGGCCCGGCACGGGCCCCCGCCCCCGGGCCAAGGCGCCGACCGCGCGGGTGCTCGGAGCTAGCCTGCCGGCGCGCCCGCCAGGAGCTCCGCGAGCGCCGCGCCCGCGAGGCCGCACCCCAGGGCGAGCGAGAGAGCCACGCGCGCCTGCACCGGCGTCAGGGCACCGGCCGAGAGGATCCCAGCGCCGAGCCACGTGGCCCCGCCCCCGGGGAATGCGTAGAACGGGCCCACCGACCCGGCGCCGGTCCGGCTCGCGAGGGCGACCGGGACGCCGCGAGCCTGCGCCTCGACGGCGGCCCGCAGCACGTCTGGGTGGGTGTTGCCGGCCCCGGTGGCCGCGATGACGATCCCGCGCGAGCCGGCATGGACGGCAGCCTGGACGAGCGCGCCGTCCGTGTCGAGCGCCGCTGTCACGATCGGGATCGGCAGGGCCGCGACCGCGGGAACAGCGGGAAGCCGCCGCCGGGCGCCACGGGCGCGGAGCCGGACGCCGCCGTGGCCCACCCGTCCGAGGGGGCGACCCTCGCGGGTTGCGAAGGCCTCCAGGGCCGAGGCGTGGCGCTTCGCCACCGCATCGGCCGCGTGAACGCGGCCGGCGAGGCTCACGAGGACGCCCCCGCCGTACGCCGCCGGCGCCGCGGCCACGCGCACCGCGCCGAGCAGGTTCGCGGGCCCGTCCAGCCGGCTTCGGTGGCGTTGCGCATCGCCCCCGTGACGACGAGCGGCCGCGGGTCCGCATGGCAGAGGTCCCACGCGAACGAGGTCTCCTCGAGGGTGTCGGTGCCCTGCACCACGACGACGCCGGTGATCCGCGGGTCGCCGAGCGCATCGTCGACGACGCGCCGGATGTCGAGCACGTTGGCGAACGAGAAGTGGCTGGCGGGGGTTCGCCCGAGGTCGATCGGGACGATCTCCGCGCGGCGTGCGAGGTCCGGCACGGACGCCAGCAGCTCGGCGCCGCCGAGGGTGGGCACCGCACCCCCGGCGACCGGGTCGACCGTCATGCTGATGGTCCCCCCCGTGAAGACGACCGCCACTCGCGGGAGCCGGCTCACGGCTCATCTGGCGATGGGCCGGCGGGCGCGTCGGCCGTGCCGCCGGGCGCGTCGGCCGTGCCGGGGACGGGCACGTCGGCCGTGCCGGGGACGGGCGCGTCGGCCGCCGCCTCCAGCGGCTCCTCGGGGATCCTCGCGGGGCGCACCCGCGCCGGCCATTTCCGCGTCCGCACGGAGACGAGGCCGACGAGGAAGATGCCGCTCGCCGCGACCAGGAGGACCGGCATCGTGCCGATCGCGTCCGAGATGGGACCGACGACGATGATCGGGAGGAAGCTCCCGATCGAGACCAGCATGTTGAGGATCCCGAACACCCGCCCCCGGACCGCCTGCGGGATCTCCGCCTGGAGCTCGGTCTGGGCGGGGATCGCGATGGCCGCATACGCGACCCCCGCGACGAAGGCGATGACGATGACGACGGTCAGGATGCTCACGAACGCCGAGACGTCGGGGCCGGGGACCGCGTCGTTCACGTCACGCAGGATCTGGGCGATGGGTCCCGCGATCGTGATGAGGGCAAGGCTGACGCCGAGGACCAGGAGACCCGTCTCGATGAGGCGCCGGCGCCGGACCACGCCCTGCAGGGCGTTGACCAGGATCGCCCCGGCCACGACGCCGACGCCGAGCGGCAGGACCACCACGACGAAGTCCTTCGGGCGCAGGCCGAGCACGTTCTCGGCAAAGCCGGGCCCCAGGACCCCGAGGATGCCGACGATGGAGGCGGAGATCCCGAGGTACGTGAGACCCCAGCGCACGATCGGGTGCGCCCGGACGTACGCAATCCCCTCCCGGAACTGCTGGACGAACGAGCCGACCGCCTCCTCGGCCTCGTGCAGCGCGGCGTCGTGGGGCCGGGTCCCCGGAGGGGCGGGCGGCAGGGTCCAGCAGAACGCGGCTGCGACGAGATACAGCCCGGCGACGATGACGATGAGCACCGTCGGGTTCGCGATCGTGACGACGAGCGGCCCGAGGACGGTGAAGCCGAGGGCGAAGGCCGCGTTGAGGGTGAGCATGAAGATGCCGTTCGCCGCCGTGAGCTGCGAGCGCGGCACGACGATCGGGATCATCGAGAGCTCGGCGGGCGCGAAGAACGTGGTGGCGATCGAGATCATCGCGTTGAGGACGAAGACGACCCCGATGTTCGCGTCGAATACGGCAAGGGCGACGAAGAGCCCGGCGCGGGCAAGGTTCGTGACGACGAGGACGGCCCGGCGGTCGAACCGGTCGACGTAGACGCCGGCCAGGGCGCTGAACAGGACCGCGGGCGTCAGGAACGTGAGGATCAGGAGCGAGACGGCGCTGTTGGAGCTGGTTGCGCCGTAGACGAGCACCGTCAGGCCGTACAGGACCATGTTGCCGCCGACCTGCGTGGCGACCTGCGACAGCCACAGGAGGAGGAAGGGCCGGTTCGCGAAGACGGCGATCGCCCGTGCCTCCTCCCCCACGACCACGTCGGCGCGGTCGGCGGGGAGCGTGCCCCGGGGTGCCGTCATGGCTCCGTCTCCGCGGGGCCCCGCTCGACGAACGCGACCAGACGGCGTTCGAGGGCGCGGCGTGCGACGAGCACGTGACGTCCGCACGCCACGCAGCGAAGCCCGATGTCGGCGCCGAGGCGGTCGACGTCCCAGGTGCGGCTGCCGCACGGGTGGGGCCGGCGAAGCTCGACGCGGTCGCCTACCCGAAACGGGACAGGTCCGCTCATGGGGATAGACGGCATGGCATCGCCGCCGAGGGTAGCACCCCATGGACGGGCGCCGGGGCCCCCTCCGCTACGGCCGCGGCCGACCCATCGCCGGCACGAGCGTCCGCTCCGTCGCCGGCAGCTCCATCGCGTCGATCGGGGTCACCTCGACGGACACCTCCGGGTAGCTCGCCTCGAGCTGGGCCACGAGCCCGCCAGCCCGGGTGAGCGCCCCCGTGAGGGAGGCCGGGTTCCCGATCGCACGGACCTCGATCCGCGGGCCCAGCGCCACGTTCTCGACCGAGAGGCTCCCCGGAAAGCCCGCCACGACGGTCGCGGCCACGACGCGCACACTGCCCACGGCGAGCGCCTCGGCGCCGGCGTTCCGCAGCTCGTTCAGCAGGTCCGAGATACCGCGGGCCGGCGGCCCCCCCACGATCACGACACGGATCCCGGGGCCGCTCGCGACCTCGAGCCCGGCCCATACCCGGACACGCTCGAGATCACCGTGGAGCTGCCCGACCGATGTCTCGCCGCGGGCTCTTGCCGCGGCGAGCGACGTGATCTGCCGTTGCAGGTCCGACGCCTCGGCGCGCAGCTGGTCATTGCGCGTGGTCAGGTTGGTGATGAGCTGGGTCAGGCCCTGGGACGACTGCTGCTCCAGGCCCGTGCCGGCCGTCTGGGAGCGAAGCTGGACGACGCCGAGAAACCCCAGGAGGAGGGCGACGGCGCCGACCGCGATCCGGTTCCGCGAGCTGCGCACCGTCAGGGCTCCGGGCTCGGCGCCGGCAGCCGCGCGTAGCGGAGCGTGACCGAGCCGGCGTATGCGGGCACGATCACGCGCTCGGGCTCCGCGAAGGAGAACCGGATGCCGAAGCGGTCGGCGCGGGCCTGGATGAGCTCCACGAACCCCGGCGACGCGGCGAGCACGTCGTACATGTCGGACGGCCCGATCGCACTGATCTGGTAGGGGGGCGCGAGGTACGCCGAGTTGACGAGCACGGTCCCGCCGATGTCGAGGATCGCGGTCGACGAGACGATCCGTTCGCCGTTGACGGCCACGGCCTCCGCTCCCGCGAGCGAGAGCTGCTCGACGACGGTCCGGACGTCGCGGCCGGTCACGCGATACTCGGCGCTGGGCTGGTCTCGGGGCACGGGGACCTGAGAGTCCTCGAGCTGCAGGACGATCCCCGGTCCCTCGAGGGCGACGATCCCGGCCGCCACGCGCGCGGCGAGGAGGGCGTCGTTCAGCTGCCGGACGAGGAGGTCGCTCCCGGCCGCTGTCTCCTCGGCCGCCGTGATCTGCCCGCGGAGCTCCAGGATCTGCTCCTTCAGAACGTCCTGCTGCGTCTGGAGCGTGAGCACGGCCTGGACGAGGGGCTGACGCTCCTGGGTCGTGTAGCGAACCCGGGGCGCCTCGCTGCGCACCTGCGCGGCGATGAGGAACCCGAGCGCCACGAGGGCGAGGAACAGGGTGATCTGCCACGAAGGGACGGAACGGACGCGGGAGCCGAGCGTGCTCATGGCCTTGGCCCGGCGGCCGATCCGCCGCTTCGGCGCCGTCGCGCGTACGCGATCCCGCCGCCGAGGATCAACCCGGACGCCGCCACCAGCACGAGGACGCCGCCCTGTCCCATCGGAGACCCGGTCGCGGCGCCCCCGGCAGGGGCCGGCGACGCGGTGTCGTCCGGCCCGGGAGAGCCCTCGGCGCCGGACGTGGCCGCGGGCGACGGGCCGGCACCGTCCGCCCAGCTCGGCGGGAGCGCGCCCGCCGGCGCAGGCTGGGGACCATACCGCGTGGGAGAAGCCGCGCCGAGGTCGTCGAGCCAAGCCTGCTCCAAGCCCGCGAGGTCGAGGCCGATCGCAGCCATGAATGCCTCGTCATCGGTCACGCCGTCGGCGTACCCGCGGATGAGCCGCACGAGGGCATCGGCGCCCTTCTCGCGGATGAGGAAGTCGACGGCGGAAGCGCTCTCGGCGTACGCCAGGTAGAAGCGACTCGTGGTGGTCGGGAACTGTCCGCCGAGTGCGTTCAGAGGCATGAGGCGGTCCGCCCCGGCAGCCGCCGCGACTGTCGACCGGTCGGACGACGTGTACCCCTCGGAGAGGTACCTCGCAACGCCCTCGTTGAGCCAGCGAGGCGGGAAGTGGTACGGGTTGCGAACGGCGGTGTCGAAGACCAGGTGTGTCAGCTCGTGGGGAATGACGATGCCGACCCAGGGATCCGTGACGTCGCCAGGGCCGATGAGCGCGAACATCGTCCGGATGTCCGACCGGGCCTGGCCGCCCACGCTCTCCCGGGTGCCCGGGCCGAGCGCGTCGTAGAAGGCCCCCTGGTCGGCATACACGAAGAAGTCGACGGGGTCGGTCTCGGTCACGCCCAGGAAGTCGGATGCCTCGCGCACCCCGCGCTCGCCGATCTCCAGCGCCCGCCGCCCGAAGGCTTCCGACCCTTCGTACCAGTGGATCCTCACGAGCGGGCCCTTCAGCGTGCGCCAGGCAAAGCGCGTGTCCGCGTACACGACACGGACCGGTGGGCCCACGGAGGGCGTGCTCGACCGGTCTGCCGGCACCAGGCGCCAGCGGGCCGTGATCAGCGTGTTCGGGGCGATGTGGCCATCCTCGGCGATCGAGCGCCGATGCACCACGTCCCGCCGCCCGGCGGGCGTGGCGCCGGCGACCTCCACGACGAGGGGGCCCAGGCTCTCGGGGTACTCGAGGAGGAGCTCGACGCGGGCCAGCGCCACCGGGCTCGTGAAGGCCTGGCTGAAGACGATCCCGGTCCCGAACGTCGCCTCGGCGGATGGGGTCTCGAACGTGGGAGCCGCCGCACCCACCCGCGCCGGGAGGAGCAGGAGGCCGAGGAGGCCCAGGAGCGCAGCGGCGGTTCGGCGCTTCACTGGTCGGCCCAGGCGAGACCGGCGAGGCGCAGGATCCCGAGGCCGTTCGTCGTCGCCCCCAGGAGGCCGTCGCGCGCGAGCGCCGCAGACGTCCCGTAGCTCACCGGCACGACGGGGACCTCGTCGCGAACGATCGTCTCGGCCGCGTCGTACCCGGCCCTCGCGGCGTCGGGATCGTCGGTGCCCACGGCCCGCGCGATCGCGGCATCGAACGCCGTGCTCGACCAGCCGCCGTAGTTGTTGGGCTGCCCGGTGCCCAGGAGGATCCCCAGGAAGTCGTTCGGCGAGGGATAGTCGGCGATCCAGGAGAGCGCCCACATGTCGGGCGAATCCTCGGTGCCGAGGCGCCCGAAGAGCGTGCCGAACTCGAGCGCCTCGAAACGGACGTCGACCCCCAGGTTGTCACGGAGCTGGGTGATGATGGCTTCGTCGTAGCCGCTGCCCCCGGTCACGAGGGTGACGACCGGGAAGGACGCCGGGTCGGCATACCCGGCATCCGCGAGGAGTCGCCGGGCATTCACGGGGTCGAAGGTCGGCAGGAAGCGCTCGTCGCTTCGACCTGGGATCCCCGGTGGCACCATCGACGTGGCCGGCAGGGCCGACGCACCGTCCGCCAGCTCGGCGATCCGCGTCCAGTCGACGGCCTCGCCGAAGGCTCGTCGCACGCGAGTGTCGTCGAACGGCGCTCGCCGCGTCTCGAAGCCGTAGTAGGTGACGGCCAGGTCCGCCCACTCTCGGAGGCTGGCCCCGAGGTCCGGGTCGAAGGCGAGCCAGGATGCGTCGAACGGGCCCACCGGCGCCCAGTCGAGGTCGCCGGCCGAGAAGACGTCGACCGGGCTCTGCCCGCCGATGTCCGACACGAGGGTGATGTCCGCGATCGCCGGTGTGCCCGCCCAGTAGCGGTCGTTCGCGGCGAGGCGCAGCCCGTCCGCCTCCGTCGCGGCCAGCAGGTAGGCGCCCGACCCGACGAACGCCGCACCGGGCGCCAGGGCCGCCGCGTCCCGCCCCACGCCCGGCGGGACGACCGCCAGCGTCGGGCTGGCCACGACCGCAGGGAAGTCGCCGGCCGGACGCGACAGGCTGACCTCCAGGGTCCGCCCCTCGGCGCGGATCGCCACTCCGTCCGCCGTCCCCCGGCCGGTCACGTACTCCCGGGCTCCCTCGACGTCGAAGAGGAGCGAGGCGAGCGGCGACGGTGTCGCGGGGTCGATGACGCGGAGCCAGCTGCGCCTGACGTCCTCCGCCGTGAGCGGCGTGCCGTCGGAGAACACGAGGTCGGGACGCAGGGTGAACACGATCGACCGACCGTCGGCCCCGAGCTCCCAGCGCTCGGCGAGGGCCGGTCGCGCCGTCCGCGTCGGGTCGATGGCGGCCAGGCCCTCGAAGAGCTGGGCAATGACCGCGGCACTGCCGGCATCCCCCGCGGCCGCCGGGTCGAGCGTCGCCGGCTCGCCCATGAAGATGCGGGCGCCCCGCTCCGCCGCCGCGGTCCGGGGCAGCGCGAGGGCCGCGCCACCGACCAGGACGGCCACGACGAGCGCCGCGATGGTGGCCGCCCGGCGGCTGCGCGAGGGCGAGCGCGGCGGCGCCTGGGGGATCATGCCCCGGAGTATAGGTCGAGGTCGCGGCCGGCCCCGGCCAGCTTCCTCGTCAGGTCTGCCGGGCGGCGCGTTCGAGATCCCGTTGGCGGCGGGACTCGTACAGCAGGATCCCGGCGGCGGTCGCCACGTTCAGCGAGTCCGCGTGTCCCAGCATCGGGAGACGCACCCCGACGACGTCGGGCGCAAGCCAGTCGGGGCCCAGGCCGCGGGCCTCGCTGCCGACCACGATCGCGACCGGGCCGCACAGGTCCGCCCGATCGTGCGGCAGGGCGGCCTGCACCCGGGCGGCGACAAGCCGGAGCCTTCGTGCCCGCAGCCAGGCCAGCACCTCGCCGGTCGCGGCCACCGCGATCGGAAGGGTGAGAACGGTCCCGAGGCTGGCTCGCACGGCGTTCGGGTTCCAGGGGTCCGCCGCCGGGCCGCGACCCGTCGCCGCGATGAGGGCGGCGACGCCGGCCCCGTCGGCGCTCCTCGCGATCGCCCCCAGGTTTCCGGGCTTCTCGGCGTCCTCGACGACGATCACGAGCGGCTCCGGCGATCCTTCCAGCACGGCGTCCAGCCGCGCCAGGTCCGTGCGTGGGGCCGCGACGACCGCGACGACGTCGCTTGCCCGGTCACCGTAGGCAAGCCTCGAGAGCGCGGGCCCGGCGAGGGACACGGCCTCGACGCCCAGCGCCGCGAGGCGACGTCGCGCCGTCGCGCTCTCCTCGTCTCGTGGCCCCGCGGCATCGACGAACACCTCGACGACCTCTACGCCGCCATCGAGGGCATGTCCCACCTCGCGAGGGCCGTCGACCAGCAGCCGTCCAATCTGCTCGCGCCCCCGCCGCGAGCGCAGCTCGAGCGCCGCCCGGACGCGCGGGTTCGCGGCGCTCGTGATCGGGTCCCGCGCGCCTCCGGCGCCCATCACCGCCTGGCGTCCGCGGCGTGGTGCACGAAGACGGCGCTGCCAGCCGCGAGGCGCGTCCCTTCCTCGGAGCGGAGCACGAGGGCGCGGACCCCGGCGGTCCCCTCCCCCGGCAGCGCGGCGTCGACGATCGCGCCGAGGTCGACAGGCGCGAGCCCCGTCGCGTGCGCCGTGCAGGCGAGGAACCACGGACCCGGGGCGAGGAGCGATCGCAGCGCCCCGAGAAGGGGTGCGAGATCGACGTCGAGCTGCCAGGCCGCGCCCCGCGTGCCGTGGCCGTAGGTGGGCGGATCGAGCACGATGCCATCGTACCGACGACCACGGCGCACCTCGCGGGCGACGAACCGCGAGGCGTCCTCCACGAGCCACCGGATCGGCAGATGCGCGAGGCCCGAGAGACCGGCGTTTCGACGCGCCCAGGCAACCGCGGGGCGCGAGGCGTCGACGTGGGCCACCTCCGCTCCTGCCCGCGCGAGGACCAGCGTGGTCAAGCCCGTGTAGGCAAAGAGGTTGAGGACCACCGCCGGGCGGCCGAGCTCGGTCGCCAGCGCGCGGACCTGGTCGGCGGCCCACGAGGCGACCGGCAGGTGCTCCGGGAAGACCCCAACCTGGCCGGCGGGCGTCGGGCGCAGCTCGAGCATGAGATCGTCGAACATGGCGTTCCACGCGGCCGGGAGCGCGCCGCCGGGATGCCAGGCGCCCGCCCCGCCGGAGGTCCGCTCGTACCGCGCGGTGGCCGTCGCCCATCTGCCAGCCGGCGCCCCCGGCACCTCGTCCGCGCCGGGGGCCGGACGGTCGACGACGATCGAGCCGAACCGCTCCAGCCGGCGCCCTGCGCCGGCATCCAGGAGCGCATACTCGGTCGTCGCGGCGTGCACGCGACGATCCTACGTCGGAGAGGCCGCTCCCGGGCGGCCGCCAGCTCGCGCGGCTGGGGCGGGCCGCGGCCGCGCTCCGGGCACGCGACGCGGGCCTGCCTCGTCGAGCACGCGGCCGGCTCAGGCTGTTCCCGCCTCGCACCACGTCGTACCATGTTCCGCTCGTCCCCGCAGCTGAGGTGAGCGACATGCAGACGGTCAGCGACGTGATGACCCAGCCGGTCATCTCCGTCGAGCCCACTACGCCGATCCGAGACGTCGCGCTGCTGCTCGTGGAGCGCAGGATCAGCGGGCTCCCGGTCGTCGACGCCGGAGGCAGGGTGCTCGGCGTAGTCTCCGAGGGCGATCTCCTCGTCAAGGAGAGCGGCCCCAGGGCCATCCCGCACCGTCCGCTCGCCCGTCTGTTCGGCGAGTCGCGCGAGACGCAGCAGGCACTCGCCCGGGTGGAGGCTCGGACGGCGGCCGATGCCATGAGCTCCCCGGCGATCACCATCGATGCCGCTGCGCCGCTCCAGGCAGCAGCCACGCTCATGGTCGGGAAGCGCGTCAAGCGTCTCCCTGTCACCCGGGACGGGGCGCTCGTTGGCATCGTGACCCGCGCCGACCTGGTCCGCGCCTTCCTGCGGTCGGACGAGGACCTCGCCGAGGCCATTCGTCGCGACATCCTCCTCCGCACCCTGTGGGTGGACCCCGGCGCCTTCGAGATCGCCGTCAACGAGGGGATCGTCACGGTGCGCGGGCGGGTCGACCGGCGCTCGACCGCGGCGATGCTGCCGCGTTTCATCCGTACGGTCCCCGGCGTGGTGGCGGTCGAGGCCGACATCAGCTGGGCCACCGACGATGGCGACGTCCAGGCACCGTCGAAGGACCTGCTGAGCCCGTACGAGCGGTAGGAGCTCCGCGGCTGCATGCCGGAGCGTGGTGCCGGGACACCCGCCGCTGCATGCCTGAGCGTGGTGCCGGGACACCCGCCGCTCGTCCCGTCCTCCGAAGAAGGGGGCGCCCGACGCCCGAGCTGTCGGGTGGGTCCGCGTCGCTCGTTCGCCACCTGGGTCAGCTTGGAGCGTCGACGAGGCTGTAGAGGAGGTGGTTGTTGGTGGACCTGGACGCCTTGACGATGCCCTTCGTGGTCGCCGCGTAGAGCGCGTTGCGCACAGCAGTCGGTGCGGCGGTCGAATACCTCTCGAGATAGAGGGCGGCCACCCCTGCGGTGTGCGGCGTTGCCATGGACGTGCCGTTCATGGTCGCGCTGGCCGTGTCGGTCCAGTCGTACGCCGACGTGATCGAGGCCCCGGGGGCAAACCAGTCCACACAGGGGCCGTAGTTGGAGAACGAGGCCTTGAGGTCCTTGCTCGTGGTGGCACCCATGGTCATCGCCTCCGCGACGCGACCGGGCGAGAAGCTGCAGGCATCAGCCGCCCTGAAGTCGTTGTCGGTCCCGTTTCCGGCCGCGATGACGACACTGATGCCATCGGCGATGGCGCTTCGCACGGCATCGTCGAGCGCCTCGTTGATCGGCCCGCTGAGGCTCATGTTGGCAACCGCCGGGTCGCCCTCGTCGTGGTCTTCGATCATCCAGTCCAGCCCTTCGATGATCACGCTGTCTGGGGTCTCGCCGACGCAGGGGAACACCCGCACCGAAACCAGCGTGACGTCCTTGGCCACGCCGTACGTCTCCCCGCCGATCGTGGCCGCCACGTGCGTCCCGTGACCGTTGCACTCGTCGCCCAACTCCGCGAAGGCGTTCCACCCGGTGGAGGCCCGGCCATCGAACTCGACGTGCGTGAGGCGGATGCCCGTGTCGATGACGTACGCGGTGACGCCAGCGCCGGTCGCCGTGTAGCCATAGATGCCGTCCAGGCTGCGTGAACGCTGATCGATCCTGTCCAGCCCCCAGGTGGCATCCGGCTGGGTCTCCGCAAGCGTCGCCATGGTGTCGGGCGCGATGTACGCCACGCGCGGGTTGTGGAGCAGCGCCAGCCGCGTCTGGGCCGGGAGCGTTGCCGAGAACCCCCGGAGCGCGTGACGGTAGACATGATCCGCTACGAACCCGTGGTCCCGGGCCAGTTGAGCCGTCGTCGAGCCCGGGTCGGCGATGCTGTCGACGAACACCACGATGACCGCCTCCGGCCGCGGTGCGACCGCCGCGACCAGGGGAGGACCGCAGGGACCTGCGACGATGATGCTGGCGACCGCGAGGGCCAAGACACCTCGAGGGATTGGGTGGGTCCTGTGCACCGGGAGCCTCCTGACACGTCGGGCGCGGGTCGGTCTCGCCAGTGGCTCAGCGCAATCAAGGCGGCCGTGGCTCGGATCGCGCGTCGTCGCCTCCCGCTCGGGAGCAGCAACGACCGAGACGGCCGATTGTTACGTCACCGGGCAGCCTTCCCGCGTGTCCGCGCAGCCATCCCGTTGTGATCGCCCGCGGCGAGGCCGTCGTGAGCCCCCGGTCCCCGGTCGATCCGCGCTCGCGCAGACCTCTCAGAGATCTCCCAGCGCCTGGCGAAGCTCGGCGAAGCCCGACATGCACAGGTCGGCCGGATCGGGAGCCCGCAGCTGGACGCAGACGTGATCGGCCCCGGCGTCGAGGTGCTCGCGGACCCGGGCGGCAATGGCGGCCGCGTCGCCCTGGACGACGACCGCGTCGAGGAGCCGGTCGCTCCCGCCGTGGACGAGGTCCTCGTCAGCCCAGCCCATGCGGCGCAGGTTGTTCGCGTAGTTCTCCGCGGCGAGGTACCGCGCGGCGAAAGCCCGCGCCGTCTCGCGAGCACGGTGCGGGTCGCTGTCGAGGACGGCGGCCTGCTCGACGACGAGAAGCGGCTCCCGGCCGATCCGCCCGCGCGCGGAGGCGGTGTGCTCCACCGGCACGAAGTACGGGTGCGCGCCGTCGGTCCGCGCGGCGGCGAGCTCCAGCATCCGGGGCCCGAGCGCGGCAAGCACGACGGGAACCGGCTCGGGAGGCGGCGGCGCCGCGTAGCCGGCCGCGTCCATCGCGTCGAGGTAGGAGGTCATCCGCTCGATCGGCCGCTCGTAGACCGCTCCGCGGCTGGCGACGGCCGGAGCGTGGCTGACGCCGATCCCCAGGATGAAGCGGCCCGGATACGCCTCGGCCAGCGTCCGCGCCCCGTTCATCATCGCCATCGGGTCGCGGACATAGATGCTGGCGATGCCGGTGGCGACGATCATCCGGGAGCTCCCGCCCAGGAGCACCGCCGCGTGGGCGAAGGCCTCCTTGCTCCCGATGCTCTCGGGAAACCAGGTCGAGGTGTAGCCCAGGGCCTCGTACCTGCCCACGGCGTTGCGCTCCGCAGCGGCCCCGTGCGCCTGGAGGGCGAAGCTCCAGACGCCGACGCGCCCGAGTCGCTCGCGTAGCTGCGCGCGCCGATCGATCATGGGACGCGTACCTCCATGCGCGGGAGCGTTCGACGGCAGCCGGTTCACGCACGTACCGCTCCCCGGCCGCCTCACGGTACGCCAACCGGCTTCCGTCCGGCCGGCGACTAGCGTCCGATCGCCAGCAACATCGGGCTGAAATACGGGACCAGCCAGATCCCCCAGACCACGACGCTGAACCGGTGGAAGCGCGTGATCCAGCGCTCGTCGCGACGAGCCAGGACCACCGTCGCCCAGCCAGCGTGGATGAGCATCAGCAGGATGGCGAGGAGGCCCGTCAGGCCGTGGACGTCGAAGGTAAGGCCGCCAGCCATGTCGAGCATCATCCCGGTTCCCACGGTGTCGCAGGCCAGCCCGGCCCAGAAGAAGGCGAGGTGCCACGGCTTCAGCCGGCCCGCGAAACGCTCGCTCCAGACGCCGATGGAGTAGAAGACGAGCGCGAGGGTGATGATGACCGTCGAGGGTCCGCTCACGACCTGACCGGGCCCCGGACGGCCGGCCCCCTACTCCGCAAGACCTGCCACGCGGACGAGCGTCGGCGTGAGTCGTGCGGCGTCCGCCGTCCAGACGGTCCCGGCGCCGCGGCGATCGCGATGGCGCGCTGGGCACCGAGGTTGCGGACCGCCGACTCGTGGCCGTGCATCCGCCGTCCTCCCATGATGGTCGGCGCGCGCCGCCGGTGGACGCGGGCCCCGCGGTTCCCGTGGTCCACCAAGTATGGCATCGGCTCCCAGGGCAACGGGCTGCGCCGGCTCCCGGGGCACGTCGAGCCACCGGCGAGGGGCCCCTACGCTTCGAGCAACCCGACGATGCCCCTGAGCGGGATGCCGACCCAGGCGGGACGATTGTTGAGCTCGTACTCGAGCTCGTAGACGGCCTTCTGCAGCATGAAGGCGTCGAGGAGCGCCGCCCAGCGGAAATCGTCGGCCGGGAGGATCTCGGCGCCGGCCGCGACCGCGCGATATCCGGCCAGGAATGCGCCTGATGCCCACGCGGTCCAGGCCTGCGCCCACGGCTCCAGGGATGCGGCACCCGACCCCTGTGTCCGTCCGCTTCCGCGCTGGATCAGCGCGCTGCTGGCCGCATATGAGAAGGAACGCAACATGCCCGCCACGTCGACGAGCGGCGACGCCTTCAGCCGGCGCTCACGCAAGGGTCTCCCGGGCTCGCCCTCGAAGTCGATGATGACGAAGTCACCCCCCGTGTAGAGCACCTGGCCCAGGTGGTAGTCGCCATGTACCCGGATCCGGAGACCATCCAGATGGTGCCCCGCAAGCCGGGCCAGCGTGGCGTCAACCTGGGAGCGACGCCGGAGGACCTCCTCCGCGTCGGCCCGCACACCGTGGGGCAGCGTCGCCACACGCTTCTCCAGGAGGTCGAGCTGCAGCCGGGCCGCCGCCAGGATCCCGGAGTGCACGGACCGCAGGTACGACGCGTCCGCCGGCTCGGGGGCAAACGCGGAGTCCGCCCGATCCGAGCCGAGAGCGAGATGCAGCGCCGCGGTGCGCTCGCCGAGCAGCCGCGCCTGGTCGAGGTAGCCGCCCATGGCGCCGCGAGCCCCGCCGGACACAGGATCGGCCGACAGGGCGAGAAGGCCCGTCGTCGACACCACGACTGCCGGCGGCAGCTCCCCCTGGACCGCGTCCAGGTAGTCGCCGAGGACGCCGAGCGTGTACGACCAGGCGTCGCCCAGGCTTGCCCGGTACTCCTGCAGCACGGCGAGCGTCGCCGGCGGTGCGCCCGGGCGCTCGTAGTCCAGCGACCCTGCGACCCGCGGCACGTGCGGGAATCTCCGCGCGGTGAGGAAGCTCCCAACCTCCAGCTCCGGGTTCAGACCCGATTCGAGACGTCGATAGAGCTTCAAGATCAGCCGTTCCCCCGCCACGACCGAGGTGTTGCTCTGCTCGGCGTGCGACGGCGTGGCGACGAGGCGTCGGCTCCGGTCACCCCGCAGCGTCTCGAATGCGCCGGTCGGCCGCGCAACGACGCATCCGGATGCTCCCTGCCAGGTGCGGTCCTCGCCGATGGCCTCGCAGAGCAGCTCCGTCGTCGCGGGGACCCGCATGGCATCGACGAGCACCTCGTCGCCGGAGCCGAGGCGGCCCACGAGCGCGTCGGTCATTCCGGCCAGCTGCGCCATCTCCGGCGCGGGGAGGCGCGCCAGGGGCACCGCGTACTCCTCGGGGTCACCCTCCTCGTAGCGTGCCTCGAGCACCACGAGCACGACGTCGGGCTCCGCCGCACCGAGGGGGATGACGTCGCGGACGTCGACCGCGCGCAGCCGCCGTGCCTTGCTGCGGAACCAGCGCCGCTCCATCGCCCACGACCCGAGGACGGCAGCCAGGCGGTCCCGGTGCGGCGGAGCGGCCAGGTCCGCGAGGCGCGCAGCGCGCGGCAGCTCGCCCACGTCTGCAGCGTGTGGGGAGCGAAAGGGCGGCAGGGTCACCGGTCCTCCTGCGTGAGTGCGTGCATGCGTCCGCCCGGGGCCGCGATCGTACCGAAGCCGGGCGCAGAGCGCGTCGCGCTGCTCGTGCCGACCCCCGGACACGAGTCCTCGGCGTGTTGGCATGCCGTCCGGGTGCCCGGTGTTCTGCTGGAGTCACCCCCCCTTGCGCTGATGCCCCTGGCCGCATCCCCCACGCATCGCGCAGGCCGTGGTCGACCAGCCATCGGGCGCGGACCGCCCGGCCGGTTGATGCCCCCCTGATGCTGCCACGGGCATCATGCTGAGATGGGCCAATCCCCGGTGATGCGCCCCGCCACCGCGCGGAACCGGCTAGCCTTGGGGGGATCGGTCGCGGGCCACGCACCCGGCCCCGGCCACGCCGCAGGGAGGAGCGTCTCCATGCCGAGCCTCAGCAGGGTGGCCCTGTTCACGAACGAGTACCCGCCGCACGTGTACGGCGGGGCCGGCGTCCACGTCGAGTACCTGAGCCGCGAGCTGGCCCGCCTCGTCCCGGTCGAGATCCGTTGCTTCGGAGAGCAGGAAGTGGACGGGCCGAGCCTGCGGGTCCGAGGGTACGGCCCCTGGGCCGCCGCGCGGGAGGACACCGACGCACGCTTCGGGAGCGCCCTCGACGCGTTCCAGCGAAGCCTGGCCATGGCGAAGGACACCCTCCGCGCCGACGTCGTGCACTGCCACACCTGGTACACCCAGATGGGGGGCTTCCTGGCCAAGAAGCTATGGGGCGTTCCGCTCGTCATCACGACCCATTCGCTGGAGCCGCTCCGGCCGTGGAAGGTCGAGCAGCTGGGGAACGCGTACGGGCTGTCGGCATGGATGGAGCGCACGGCAATCGAGGACGCCGACGCCATCATCGCCGTCTCGCAGGAGACCCGCAGCGACGTGCTGCGCCACTTCGACATCGCCCCGGAGCGGGTGCACGTGATCCACAACGGGATCGACTTGGAGGAATACCGACCCGATCCCGCGGTCGATGCCCTGCGCGCGTACGGGGTCGACCCGGACCGCCCCTATGTCCTCTTCGTCGGCCGCATCACCCGCCAGAAGGGGATCATCCACCTCGTCAACGCGATCCCGCGGATCGACCCTTCGCTCCAGGTGGTGCTCTGCGCCGGGGCGCCCGACACGAAGGAGATCGGCGACGAGATGGCCCAGCGGGTTGCCGAGGTCGCCGCGGACCGCGCGGACGTCATCTGGATCCGCGAGATGGTGCCACGGCCGCACGCGATCCAGCTCTACTCGCACGCCGCCGTCTTCTGCTGCCCGTCCGTCTACGAGCCGTTCGGGATCATCAACCTGGAGGCGATGGCCTGCGGGACCGCGGTCGTCGCCTCGGCCGTCGGGGGGATCCCGGAGGTCGTCGTCCCGGGCGAGACGGGGCTGCTCGTGGACCTCGCGATCCGGCCGGGAACGTTCGACCCCGTCGATCCGCCGCGCTTCTCCGCCGACCTGGCGGAGGCCATCGACCGGGTCGCGCTCGACGCCACCCTCCGCGATCGGATGGGCCGGGCAGGGAGGCAGCGCGTCGAGGACCACTTCAGCTGGGCCACGATCGCGAGCCGGACCGTGGACCTGTACCGATCGCTCGTCGCCGATGCCTGACCGTCGGCGCGGCACGTCGCGGCTCGGCGCCCGGATCGAGCCAGCACATCGCCTGGAGGGAACAGCGTGAGCAGCAGCGACGGCCGCAGTCGCGTCGTCATCGAATCCGTCGGCCCTCGGGTCGACTCCGGGGAGTGGCCGATCAAGCGGGTGGCCGGCGATCTCGTCGTGGTCGAGGCCGTCGCCTACGCCGACGGGCACGACGTTCTCGGCTGCGTGCTCCTCCACCGCCGCGAGGGCGAGCAGGCGTGGCACGAGACGCCCATGCGCCACCACGTCAACGACCGCTGGGAGGCGTCGTTCACGGTCGACGAGATCGGCCGCTACCGCTACACGGCCTCCGCCTGGATCGACCGCTTCGGGACCTGGGCCCATGACATGGCGAAGCGGCTCGAGGCGGCCACCGACGTGACCGTCGACATCCAGATCGGCGCCGGCCTGGTGGAGGCCGCCGCAGCCCGCGCGTCCGCTTCCGCTGCAGCCGGAAGCGATGCTGCTGCGGCGCGGGGCGATGCTGCTGCCGCGCGGGGCGATGCCGCGCGCCTCGCGGCGATTGCCGCGGAGCTGCGGGCAGGCGGAGCCCGGGCCGCGCGCACCGCCGTGTCGGACGAGCTTGCCGAGCTGATGGCGCGCCACGCCGAGCGCCCGTTCGCCATGACCGTGCCGGAGCTGACGGTCATCGTCGACCGCCCGCTGGCCCGCTTCGGAGCGTGGTACGAGCTCTTCCCGCGGTCCGCGGCCACCGAGCCCGGCCGCCACGGCACCTTCCGCGACGTGGAGGAACGGCTCACGGACATCGCGGAGATGGGGTTCGACATCCTCTACCTGCCCCCGATCCACCCGATCGGACGGACCTTTCGCAAGGGCCCCAACAACAGCACGGTCGCGGGCCCGGACGATCCCGGCAGCCCCTGGGCGATCGGCGCCGCGGAGGGCGGGCACACCGCCATCCACCCGGAGCTCGGCACGCTGGAGGACTTCCGGCACCTCGTCCGGCGGGCCGGGGAGCACGGGATCGAGATGGCGCTCGACATCGCGTTCCAGTGCTCGCCCGACCACCCGTGGGCCGCGGAGCACCCGGAGTGGTTCCGGCTCCGTCCGGACGGGACCATCCAGTACGCGGAGAACCCGCCCAAGAAGTACCAGGACATCTACCCCTTCGACTTCGAGACCGACCAGTGGCGCGAGCTGTGGGACGCGCTCAAGGGCGTCGTCGACTTCTGGCTCGCGGAGGGGATCCGGATCTTCCGGATCGACAACCCGCACACCAAACCGCTTCGCGTTCTGGGAGTGGCTCATCGCGGAGGTGACCGCGCGTCCACCCGGACGCGATCTTCCTCGCGGAGGCCTTCACCCGTCCGAACGTGCTGTATCGCCTGGCGAAGATCGGCTTCACCCAGTCCTACAACTACTTCCCCTGGCGCAACACGAAGCCCGAGCTGACCGACTTCTTCCGCGAGGTCACGCAGTCCCGGGTGCGCGAGTTCTTCCGGCCGAACCTCTGGCCGAACACCCCGGACATCCTGCCGGAGTACCTGCAGTACGGCGGGCGCGCCGCGTTCGAGACCCGCCTCATCCTCGCCGCGACCCTGGGGCCCAGCTACGGCATCTACGGGCCCGTCTTCGAGCAGGCCGTCGGGGTTCCCCTGGGACCCGGCAAGGAGGAGTACCTCGACTCGGAGAAGTTCGAGATCAGGCCGTGGAACCCGGACCGGACGAAGACCCTCGCCGGCCTGATCGGCCGGATGAACCGGATCCGGCGCGAGCATCCGGCGTTTCACGCGAACACGAACCTGCGCTTCCACCATGTCGACAACGAGCAGCTCATCGCCTACTCCAAGAGCTCGGCCGACCTGGCCAGCCAGGTCCTCGTGGTGGTCAACCTTGACCCGCACCACGTGCAGGCCGGGTTCGTGGAGCTGCCGCTCGACGAGCTCAGGCTCGACGCCCGCCAGCCCTACCAGGTCCACGACCTCCTGACCGATGACCGCTACCTGTGGCACGGGCCCCGCAACTACGTCGAGCTGAACCCCGACGTGCGCCAGGCCAATGTCTTCGCGATCCGCCGTCGCATCCGCACCGAGCAGGACTTCGACTACTACATGTAGCTCCGCCGGGGTCGGATGCCCGTCGCAACCCTCGTCGGGGGACGTCGAGGCGCCCCGATGGGGCGACGGATCTGCCCAAAGGGGAATCCGTGTCTGCAGCAGCATCTGGTACGGTCGATGCATGGGCGAAGGTCGCGCTCGCGTCGCTGCACGCTCACGGACGCCAGGCTCTGCACAGGGTGCCCGGGGGCGGGGCACCTCCGGCGCGGGCCCCGGCGTCGTTGGCGCGGCGCCCGTGGCAACACCCGAGAGTGCCCAGATTCTCGTTCCCGACGGCAGCGTCGCCGATCCCGCGGTGCTTCGGCCGGACGACCTCCTCGACCTCCAGCGGAAGGCCGGGAACCGGGCCGTGTCGGCCGCCGTGCGGGACATGCTCCAGCGGGTGCCCGTCAACGTCGCCACCGGCGAGACCCTCTACAACCAGGCGGGGGCCGGGGGCACGGCCGGGGCAGCCCACTACGGCGGCTCGACGCGGACATACGATCTCACCCGTAACGGCGACACCGGCGTCACGGCGACCGTGAAGATCAAGTTCCTGAGCCAGGCCCGCAACACGGTCCCTCCGCCGCCGGGTGCCCCCGCGGGAACGCCCCGCCTGGGCCAGCTGATCGGGTCGCCGACCGAGATCCCCGCGGGCGACGAGCGGCGTGGCTGGGCCACGGGCATGGCCGGCACCGCCGTCACGAGCTGGAACGGCAGGCTGACCCTCGTGGGAGAGGAATGGAACGCCTTCTCCCCGAACACGAGCAAGCGGCTGCCCGTCACCTTCGTTGCAGAGCCGCGGTTCGGCGCAGACGACGAAGCTCATGCCACCGTCATCGTCCATCCGCCGGCGGCCGTCGGCGGATCGACCGGCCACCCGATCGACGCGGGCAACTGGTACCAGCGCAAGAACGACGAGGTCTACCCGGCCAACGACGCGATCATCTACGCCCACGAATACGGCCACCTCCTGGGCATCGCCGACGAGTACTCGCAGAGCAACGAGCAGATGAACGCGCTGCTCCACGAGGCGGCGCCCGGCAATGCCGCGAGCGCGATGGCGGCGCTCGACCGGGCGACGATCGAGCGAATGACGCTGGCCGCCCTCTCGCGGCCGCTCTCGGCGCAGCTTGGCGCGGCCATGCCCCAGGTCACGAACGCAATCCGGGCGAAGCGCCCGCAGGTCAAGGCCGCGATGGCGATCGCGGCCCGCGGAGGTGCCGCGTCGGGCGCGGTGCGCGATGCGCTGCGGCTCGTGCTCGAGGCCGGAAGCGCGGGGGCGCTCGCGCCGAGGATCCCCGCAGTGGTCGCGTTCCAGACGACCTCCAACTTCAGCAACCGGACGCTGGCGTCCGCCGGGGTCGAGGCCGGGTTCTCCGCTCGGGCGCTGAGCGACCGGATCGGCGACGCGTACTGGAGCGCCCTCCTTGGGGCCCAGGACCCCACGGTCGCGGTGCGGGGCCTGGGCGACGTGGGGATCAACGTACACAGCTCGGTCTACGGGGCGTCGGGGGCCGGGACGCCGACGGCCGGGAACGCGGCGGCCGTCGCGACCTCCGCGGTCGGCACGGGCGCGGCGCCGGGCCTCCCCGCCGTCGCCCCATCGGCCACCCTGGCCGACCAGCTCGCCGGCCTGCCGGCGACGTGGGACGCGGCCGGCTCGACCCTGGAGAGCGCCGTCACGCCGGCGACGTTCGCGGCGAAGATGGCAGCATCGCTCGAAGGGGCCGGGGCCGCCCGGGCGGCGGCCGCCGCGGCGCTGCCGCCCGGCGCCACGCCGGACCGCGCGGCGTCGACCAGGGCCCTGTACGTCCTGGCGCGCGACCTCGTCGGGAACGCAGCACGGGAGGCGTCCACGCAGGTCGCCACGGACCTCGTGACGTCCACGATCACCCCGACCCTCACGTCGAGCGTCACGGCGCTCCAGGGCTCCATCGCCACGGAGGTCGGACGCGTGACGTCGGCGTCACCCTCCGCTCTGGCCGCAGCTCCGGCCGACCCCAACATGGCCGCCGTCGTCAATGCCATGAAGAGCCGCCTCGACACCGCCAAGGCGGCGACCCGGGGGACCGGCCGGGATCCACTCGGTGCCGCCGGCGGCACCGCGCCCGATCAGGACGTGACGTACAGCTACCAGGGGCTCATGGGATCGAACCGGACCACGGCCCTCCGCGCCGACCAGTTCGCGTCCCTCGTGCAGGCGTTCAACGACCGGCTGCGGACGACCTTCGAGCGCGTGTTCACGGCGCGGGTGCGCTAGATGGAGCGCATCGCCACGGTTCGCTGGCACACCCCGGCTCCCACGTCCGTAGACGAGGAGCTGGCCATCTTTGCCGACGGAAGAGCTCGGCTCCTCGTGGCAAGACCCCGCGACGGTGGCGCGACCGTCGGGGCCTTCGCGGCGGCCGTGGATGCCTCCGACGCGCGGGCCCTCGGGGACCGCGGGACCCTGGACATCGACCTCCTGGCACCCGCCGGCGCAGACGCCACCCGGCTTGTCGAGTCCGCCGAGCGCGTCGCGGCGGCGGCGCGGGAGCGACCGCTCGCGACCGCCACGTTTGCCGTGCGGCCCATCGGTGCGAGCGGCGCGGACCGCGTTCGTGTCGCGCTCGTGGTGACCGGGGGCGGAACGGAGCCGGTGCAGCTCGAGCTCAGCGCGGGCGGGTCCGCCCTCCACTTCGCACGGGACGGCCGCGAGGTGGCCTGGCGGGAGCTGCCGCCCCTGGAGGTCGGGTTCGTCACCGGCGAGGCAGTCGGGCTCGGCGGCCTGCGCCGTCGCGCGGTGATCGCGCCCGGCGTCGTCGGCGCCATCTCCCTCGACGTGGAGGCCCACCCGGGCGCCGACGCGGTCGCAGTCCAGGTGGCCGGTCTCCTGTACGGCGGCCTGCCCGATCAGCCGGAGCCGCGTGCCTTCGAGATCCGGACGCCGCCGGCGTCGCTGGCCGGCTGACCGCACGTCACCGCGGCCCGGGGCGCCTCAGGCGCGACCCTGCAGCCGCACCGGGAGCCGAACGACCCGCTCCCCCGTCGCGTGCGCGATGGCGTTCGCGATGGCCGGGGCCGCGACCATGTTGGAGCACTCCGCGACGCCCTTCGCCTCCAGCTCCGGCGGGTCGTCGCCTCCGCCAACGAGGAGGGTGACCATCACCGGGACATCCCTGGTGCGGGGGATCCGGTATGCCTTGAACCCGCGGGTCTCGCCCGGGACGAATTCCTCGTGGAGGGCGAAGCCCACTCCCATCGCGATGCCGCCCTCGATCTGGCCTACCACGCCCTCGACGAAGACCGGCTTCCCGACGTCGTGGGCGGCGACGACGCGCAGGACTCTCACCGCCCCGGTCGACGTGTCGACCTCCACTTCCGCCAGCTGCGTGCCGCTGACGTACATCGCGTAGGGCTCGCCCCGCTCGGTGCCCACGGTGTAGGCCGGGACGCTCGCGTCGAAGGATCCGTCGAACGTCGTGGACAGGCGTCCGGCGGCCCGGATTCGGGCGATCTCGGCCAGCGAGACCCCATCGTGCGGCTCCCCGCGGACCCGGACCTCCCCGTCACCGAGCTCGAGCTCGCCGACCGGCCGGGCCAGGAGGCCTCCGGCCGTTCCCAGGATCGCCTCCCGGAGGTCGGCCGCCGCGTTCCTCACGGCGTTGCCGACGAAGAACGTCACCCGGCTGCCCACCGCGGGGCCGGCATCGGGGCAGAGGCCGGTGTCGCCGGTCTGGACCAGGATGCGCTCGAATGGCACGCCGAGCTCCTCGGCGGCGATCAGGCCCATGGCGGTCGCGGTCCCCTGGCCGAGGTCCATCGCCCCGGTGCGCAGCGTGATGGACCCGTCGGGGCGGAGATCCACGGCAGCCCGCCCCGGTCCCCGGCCGACCGTCAGGGCGGGGTCCTGGCCCGGCGTGGGTCCCCCTCCCCCGCCTCCGATGCCGTACCAGATCGACGCGAGCCCCACCCCTCGCCGTCGTGGGCCCGACCGAGCTTCGGGCGCCGCGCATCGTTCCAGCGCCTCGAGCCAGTGCGGCTGGATGGCCTCGAGCGTCGCCCGGTAGGCCGGGTCGCGATCCAGGACCTCGCCGGACAGGAGCCGGTCGCCCTGCCGGAGGCGGTTCCGCATCCGGAGCTCGAGGGGATCCATGCCGAGCCGGGCCGCCAGCAGGTCCATCTGCGACTCGACCGCGAAGGCAACCTGCGTGGTGCCCGGGCCGCGCATGCAGCCGGCCGTCGGGTTGTTCGTGAAGACGACCCGCCCGTGGAGCTCGAGGTGCGGCCAGCGGTACGGGCCGCCTGCGGAGGCGAACGTCTTGACCATGAGCCCGGGCCCGAACGAGGCGTACGCGCCGGTGTCGGCAACAATGTCGACCTGCAGCGCCATGAGGTCGCCGTCGCGCGTCGCGCCGCTCCGGCACCGGATCCGGTACGGGTGCCGCTTCGTCGTCGACTCGAACGACTCGGCCCGGCTGTACACGATCCGGACCGGCCGGCCCGTCCGGTGCGCCGCGAGCGCCGCCAGGCACTGGCATGAGATGTCCGTCTTCCCGCCGAAGGCACCCCCGACGACCGTGGGAACCACCCGGACCCGCTCGGCCGGCAGGCCCAGCGTCCGCGCGACCTCGGCCCGGTGATAGTGGGAGTACTGCGTCGCGGTCCGCACGACCAGCGTCTCGCCGTCCCGGTAGGCCAGCGCTGCCTCGGGCTCCAGGTAGGCGTGCTCGTTCCACGGGGTCGCGTACGTCTCCTCGACCACCACGTCGGCGCGGGCGAACGCCT
Organism: uncultured Chloroflexia bacterium; assembly: GCA_963716025.1. Taxonomy (GTDB): domain Bacteria; phylum Chloroflexota; class Limnocylindria; order Limnocylindrales; family CSP1-4; genus CAIXZV01. Next base: position 49,476 of record CAVQSY010000071.1, on the reverse strand, counting down.
CCGCGACGTCGCCCGACCGCAGCCAGTTCTCCGCCAGCAGGTTGCCACCGGGATGGATGCGCGGCGCATCGTCGGCGAGGGCATCCTCGGGCGTGAAGACGGCCGGGAGGAGGCGGTACTCCACCTCGATCGCCGAGAGCGCCGCGGCTGCCACCTCGGGCGAGGTCGCCACGACGAGGGCGACCGGGTCGCCGACCTGGCGAACCACCTTCTCGGCCAGCACGGGCTGATCTTTGAGCTTGCGCCCGTACGTGTTCTCGCCGGGGACGTCGGCGGCGGTCAGGACCGCCTCGACGCCCGGGAGACGGCACGCGCGCCCGGTGGCGATCCGCACGATCTCTGCGTGGGCGTGGGGGCTCCGCAGGGCCCGGGCGTGCAGCATCCCGTCCGTCGCGAGGTCGGCCGCGTAGAGCGCGCGGCCGGTCGCCTTCTCGAGCGCGTCCGGGCGCACCACTGCGTGCGCCCTGGGGGGCACGACGTCGCCGTGACCAGGCGCGGGCGGCCAGCGGCGCGGGGGCCCCTGCTGCCCGTCCACCACCCACTCGATCGCGTCAACGATCCCCTGGTATCCCGTGCAGCGGCAGAGGTTGCTGCCCAGCCAGCGGGAGATCTCGTCCCGACTGGGCCTGGGGTTGCGCTCGCACAGCGCCGCGGCCGCCATGATCATCCCGGGCGTGCAGAACCCGCACTGGACCGCGTCCGCGGCCGCGAACGCCACCTGCAGCGGGTGAGGGCTCGCGGGGCTCCCGAGCCCCTCGATGGTCCGAACCTCCCGCCCGGCAGCCTCGCCGGCGGCCATCCGGCAGGCGCGCACCAGCCTCCCGTCGACCATGACGCTGCACGTGCCGCACGTGCCGTCGTCGCATCCCTCCTTCGTCCCCGTGAGGCCGAGGCCCTCCCGGAGGAGGTCCAGCAGCCGCCACCCGGTCGGGGCGTCCAGCCGACGCGCGGCGCCGTTCACCACCACCTCGAGGCTCGTCGGCTGGGTCATGAGGCCTCCGCGCTGTCGTAGCCGGCTGGTCGGACGCGCGGGCCTGCGCCCGCTCGAGGACACGGATCGTCGTCGACGCGGCCCGCCGGTCGCGGCGACCCATTATCGTCGGACGGGGGCTCTCCCGGCCGTCGCGCCCCGCGCCCGGCCGTCAGGCGGCCTCCGTCACCGCTTCGCCCGGTCGCGCGCCGCGCCCCGCGCGCGCGGCATACCCGAGCGTGGCGAGCGCGCCGGCGAGGAGGAACGCCCCGAGCGCCACGGCGTCCACGGCCGCCGACGACCCCCCGCCGGCGATCGCGCCCATGAAGGCGTCGGCGGCGTACGTCAGGGGGAGGAACGGCTGCAGCGCGGCGAGCGGCCCGGGCACGGCGGACGCGCCGAGGGGGATCCCGGCTGCCGCCACCTGGACCACGAGGAGCAGGAGCCCCACGAGCACGCCGCGGCTGCCGATGATCGCGACCAGCGCCTGGATCAGCGCCGTGAACGCCAGCGTCGCGAGCAGGGCGAACGCGACCAGGCTCCCGGGCTCGGCCGGCTCCACGCCCAGCAGGAACCGCATGCCGACCACCATGAGCAGCCCGCCCACGACCGCCACGGCCCCCGCCGCGCCGTACGCGACGAGCACTGAGCGCCACCAGCGCCGGCCTTCGCTGCCCCACAGGCCCGGCAGGACGAGGAACGCCGCAAGGGCCCCGAGCCAGGTCGCAAGCGCCATGAGGAACGGTGCGAGGCCGCTCTCGGGACCACCGACCGGGTTGACGCGGGTCGCCTCCACGCCGACCGGGTTCGCGGCCAGGAGCCCGACCCGCGTGCGCGCCTCGTCCGAGTACGTCGCGGTGCCGTCGGCCGAGGTCCGGAGCCGTGACGCGAGTCCGTCGGCCTCGTCCGCGAGCGCGGTGCCCTGGGCGGCCAGTCCCCGTGCCTGCACCTCCACGAGCGAGCCCGCGTCGGCGGCCGCCTGCATCGACCCGGTGAGGTCGCCCAGGCCGGCAACCGCGTCGGCGGTTCCCGCAGCCAGCGCCCGGGCGCCCTGCGCAGACAGCTTCGCGCCCCCCGCGAGCGCGTAGGCGCCGTCGGCCAGGTCGCCCAGGCCCGATGCGAGGAGCGCTGCTCCTGTCGACACCCCCGCGCCGCCGTCCGCCAACCTGGCCACTCCGCGGGCGAGCGCGGGCATGCCGTCCGCGAGCGCACGTGTGCCGGCAGCGAGCTGGTCCGTCCCATCGCTGAGCCGGCTCGCGCCGACGGCGAGATCCGCGGCCCCGGCAGCCGAGTCTGCGATCCCCGCCTCGAGCGGGCTCAGCCCGGCGGCGAGCAGCGCGGTGCCGTCTCGCAGGTCGGTGGCGCCGGCGCGGAGGTCCGTGGCGCCCGCGGCGATCCCGGCGATCGCCGCGCCGAGGTCGGCCGCCCCCGAGGCCGTGTCGTTGGCGCCGGCCACGAGCAGGCTCCCCTGGCTGGCGAGGTCGTCGAGGGCGGCGCAGATGGCGGGCGAGCCCCCCAGCCCGGCACAGCCGGCAGCGAGCGCCCCGACGGCGCCCGCGTAGTCGGCGACGCCGGTCGCGAGCTGCCCGGCGCCCACGGCGAGGCTCGACGCACCGGCGTCCGCCTGGTGCGCGCCATCCGAGAGCGCGACCGCCCCCCCGCGCAGCGCGGCCGCCCCGTCGGCGAGGGCCTGGCCCTGGGCGCCGAGCCCCGTCGTCTGCGCCTGCACGCTGGCCAGGCCATCGGCAAGCCGGGTCGCCCCGTCGGCAACGTCCGCGGCTCCGGCTGCGACCCAGTCGGCAGCGGAGGCGAGCGACTCCCCCTGGGACGGGAGCGCGGCGACCTGCCGGTCGAGGGCTCCCAGCCCATCCGCGAGATCCAACGCCCCGTCGGCCAGCGCCGCCGCCCCATCGGCAGAGGCGCCGACTCCGCGAGCGAGCTGGCGGGCGCCCGCCTTGAGCTCCACCGACCCGTCGGCGAGCGCGCGGGTGCTGCTCACCAGCTCGTCCGTCCCGCTCGCCGCGTCCTCGGCCTGGTCGATGAACTCCTGCAGGCCGCCGACGAGCTGCCCGGCGAACGTCTCGGCTCCGGCCGCGTCGTCGGCAAGCTTCGTGGTGGAGGTGGCGACCGAGCCCACGTCGTCCGCAGCCGTGGCAAGGGTGTCGTGGGCCCGCGTCACCGCAAGCAGCACGCCGTCGACATAGGAGGCCGTGACCTCGTCCCCGGTCGCGGTCCCGATCGCGCGTGCGACGTCCCGCGCGACGGTGCCGAGGGCGTATCCCGCGGTGTCGTTCGTGACCAGGCGCAGGGTGGCCCGCGGCGCGGTGCCGGTCGCGTCGGCACGGATGGCAGCCACGGTCCGCGAGAAGTCCGCCGGGATCGTCAGCACGGCCGCGTAGCGCCCGTCATCCAGCGCGAGCTTCGCGCCGGCGGCATCGGCTTCCACCCACGTGAAGCCCCCGTCGTCGATGCCGCCCGCCAGCGCCGCCGACAGGTCGGCGCCCAGGGAGAGCGTCTCCACTGCGCCGTCAGGCGTTGGCACGGTCCCGCCCTGGTCGAGGTTCACCACGGCAGCCCGCACGGCCCCGAGGTTGGCCGGCGAGGCGCCGACCGACCACGTGAGGAGTCCGGCCACGGTGAGCGGCACGAGCGCCACCAGGGCCAGCGCCACGACGAGCCGCCTGCGCGACACGCCTGCCCTGGCGCCCCCGGCCGTGCTCGCCAGCAGCGCTCCAGCGCCTGCGGGCACGAGCGGAACCCGCCCGAGCATTCCGACACCGGCGGAGCCCGACGGCCACCACGCCCGGTCGCCCGCCAGCGTCGTGATCGCGGGCACGAGGATCGAGCGGATGATGAACGTGTCGATGAGCACGCCGATCGCCACCGCGACGCCAACCTGGAACAGGACGATGAGCGGCGCCGTCGCCATGGAGCCGAAGGTGCCCGCGAGGATCAGGCCGGCCGAGGTGATGACGGCGCCGGTGTGGCCCGAGGCGATCCGGATGCCGTCCCTGATCGGCCGGTGCTCGCTCTCCTCGCGGACGCGGCTCATCAGGAAGATGTTGTAGTCGGACCCGAGCGCCACCAGGAGCACGAAGACCATCAGCGGCAGGTAGAACGAGATGCCCGGGTGCCCCAGGACATCCTGGAACAGGAATGCAGAGGCCGACGGCGGAGCCGTAGGAGACGCGGACCGTCCCCACGAGGTAGAGCGGCGCAACCACGGAGCGCAGCAGGAGCACCAGCACCATCAGGATGCCGACGACCGTGATGATGCCGACCCGGCCGAAGTCCGCCGCGAGCGTGTCCTGCACGTCGGCGAACTGCGCGGTGGGACCGCCGAGCGTCGCAGATGCCGACGGGCCGAACGCCGGGGCGCCGGCGGCCAGCACCTCCTGGGCGCCACGCACGATGGCGAACGCACCGCCCGAGTACGGATCATTGGAGCTGGTGACGTAGAAGCGGGTCGCGGACTGGCCGGCGGACACGAACGCGTCGATCGCCTCGCGCAGGTCGTCCGCGTCCGTGCCGGCCAGCGTGGTGGGGATCCAGATGTCGTCCGGCCGCGTCGCGAAGACCGCGCCGAGGGCCCTCGACTGGCCCGGCAGGGCATCGAACGTGTCCTGGGCCTCCCGCCTGATCTCCCTGGCGCTCGGGGTGTCGGCGAGGCTCTCGGGGGACAGCGTGGCATCGGGGCGTCCGTCGAAGTGGTCCGCGAGCGCATTGAACGCGCCGGCGAGATCGAGCGCAGCGCTGATCGACGCGTCTTTCTCGAGCGAACGGGCCGCCGCGACGCCGTCCTTCCAGGGGTCGAGGGCGCGGACCTCCGGGAAGGCGCCGGCCAGCTCGGCGAGGTAGTCGGTCATCATCGCGTCGGAGGAGCCGCCCGCCCCGTCCAGTCCGCCGGCGGCGGCCGACGGCGAGGTGATCGACGAGGCGAGCGTCCGCAGCTGCGTCGACAGGACTGCATTGGTGCGCGCGCGCTCGACGATGTCCTGCGCGTGCGCCAGGCCTGCCTTGAGCTCGCGCATCTGGGTGCCGGCGGCCACGTCCGGGAACGCCACGCCGAGGCCGTCCACGTAGGCCAGGGCACTGTCCAGGCCGTCCGAGACCGAGGCATCGAGCAGCGAGGCGGTGTCCGACCCGTCCGCGCCGTCCTCGCCGGCCATCTCGTCGGCGATTAGTCCGTCCCGACGCCGAACACGAGCACGACGAGGAACGTGTCGAGGAGCGACGAGACCTGCCAGCCGAGCATGGCCAGGAAGCCGAGGACCCCCCGCGAGACGACGAACGCCGACCCGATGGTGACGAGCGGGACCAGCGCCGCGAGCGGGGCGCGGTAGATCGCCAGCAGGATGACCAGGACGAGGAGGACCGTGACCAGCGTCGTGCTGTCCGTGCCGGCCCGGACTGCCTCGAGATAGTCCGCGCTGATCGCGGCCGTTCCGGTGACGTGCATCTCGAGGCCCGCCGGCGCGGTGGCGGCGAGCTGCTCGCGCAGCTGCTCCACGACGATGCCGGCCGCATCTCCCGCGCTCTCGACATCCAGGTTCACGACCAGCAGCTCGAGCTGGCCATCCTCGCTGCGGAGCATGGACACGAGCTCCGGGCGTGAGTCCGCCGTCTCGGTGCCGGTGACGGCAACCCGGAGCTCGCCCGGGGCCTCTGCGCTCGTGGTCCACGCGGCAAACACATCCCGGAACGCGCGGTCCGCGTCGGTGAGCCCGCCGGGCCGCTCGAAGGTGACCGTGGCCGACGAGGCCGAGGTGCTGCCGGGGAACGCCCGCTCCAGCGCGTCGCGAGCCTGGACGGACGGGGCCGACGCGGGCAGGAACGAGGCCTGGTCCGTGGATCCGGAGCCCGCCAGCGACGGCGCGAGCAACGCGCACGCGAGACCGCCTGCGACCCATCCGGCGACGATCAGGAAGCGGAAGCGGTACGTGGCGGATCCCAGGCGCTCGAACATCGGTCCCTCTCCCGGCCGAGCGCGCGGCGGGCCCGGCGTGGTATCGGATGGGACGCTGGGTTGCGGCAGCCCGCAGCACCCAGTACGGTACGATCACGTATCCGATACGTCAACGTATCGGATACGCCCATGTATCGGGATCGGAGGTCCGGAGCGGATGGGGCGAGAGCAGCATCCCGGCGGCCGGGCGGTGTCGACGATGGAGCTGGAGCCGACGCCCCCGGCGCCCGGGGCCGACCCGGCGTCCGGGGCCACCCCGGCGCCCGCGGGCGGCGACGCCGCTCGGAGCCCGCGGCGGGAGGCGACCCGCCAGCGGGTGCTGGACGCGGCACGGGAGGTGTTCGCCGAGCGTGGCGTGATCGGCGGGACCGTCGAGGACATCTGCGAGCGCGCCGGCTACACGCGGGGGGCGTTCTACTCCAACTTCGCGGACAAGGAGGACGTGATCGGCGCGCTCGTCGAGCGAGAGCAGAACCGGCTCCTGGATGGGCTCGACGCGATGTTCGCCGGGGTGGAGGCCGAGATCGCGGCCGCGGTGGACCTGGCGACGGTCCTGCAGGCCATCATCGACCGGGTGCTCCTTGCCGTGCCCATCGATCGCGAGCTGTCGCTCATCCAGGCCGAGCTCGAGATCTATGCCATCCGCCGTCCGGACCTCGCCGGACGATTCCTCTCGATCAACGAGCGACTCCGCCAGCGGGTCACGGCGTTCATCACGCACGCGATGCGGCGGAACGGGCGGGAAATCCTCGTCGAGCCGTCGATCCTGACCGACGCGATCCTCGGGATCACCCGGCACAGCGTCCGCCGGGCCCTTCTCGATGAAGGGGACGGGGACCCCAACGAGATGGCCGGCGCCATCCTCCCCGGCCTGCTCCTGGCCTTCTCCCGCCCCTCCGGCGACACTCCCGGGCCCTAGCCCGGCAGGGCGACGACGCAGGCTCCCTGGCCCCGCGGTCGATCCACCCTCTCCGTCGGCGGCAGAATCGCCCGGAGGCGTCCTCGACGACGGGGGTGCGTTGCCTGGGAGCCGGATCCGGCTCACGCCACCCTGGGGCCCCGGGATGCCCTCAGAGCAGGCGCTCGATCGCGTCCCGGGTCAGAGGCTCGTCGAGGAAGTCCCGCACCCAGCCCTCGTTGTCGGCCCGCTCGTCGTCCGTCGTCGCAGCCAGCCACCGGCTGCAGCCCGTCTCCAGGATGTGGCACAGGGCGGCGACCGGCATGGCGAAGTCGGTCGGCCCCAGGATCCGACCCGGACCCCCGGCCTCGGCATAGGCCTCGCGGATCGCACGGGCCCGAGCGGCGTCATCGCCTGCGAACTCCACGAGGATGAGGGCGAGCTCCTGGCTCGGGTCCGCGAGGCCGGCGTCGTCGAAGTCGATGAGGCACAGCCCGCCGTCCGGCGTGGCCCGCAGGTTGTCGGCCCACAGGTCCCTGTGGGACGTCCGCGTCGACCGCGGCGGCCGGCCCAGCAGCGACTCCATCGCGATCAACTCCGGCACCAGGGCCGCGATCTCGTCCCCGAACGGCGCGGCCCGGCGGCGCAGCTCGTCGACGAGCGCATGCCACGTCGTCGCGCCCACCGGATCCGAGTACCACGGGTGGAGCCCGCGCGTTCCCGCGTAATCGACCTGGTGGAGTCGGGCGAGCAGGCTCCCCAGCGCCACCGGGTCCAGGCTTCGATCCGGCCCCGCCAGGTCCACCCAGGACAGGACGGTCACCCGGAGGTCGCCCAGGTCCCCGACCACCTCCCCGGCTTGCGTCCGGCGGACCTCGGGTGTCGGGACCCCGTCGCGCCAGGCGGCCTCCTGGAACGCGCTGGTCTCCTCGAGCGCCGCCTGGCCCTCCGGGCCGAGATCGCCGGCCACGGGCTTGACCACCCAGCTGCCGAGCTCCGTGTCCAGGCGCCAGATGGATCCGACGCGACCCTCTGCCACCGGGCCGTCGGAGAGGCGGCCCGTCCTGCCCAGCCGAAACGCCTCGAGCAGCTCCGGGACGTGGCCGTCCTCGACCGCGACCGATGCGCGCATGTCCGTTCCCCTCAGCCTGTCAGCCGACGCTGAAGGCTACTGCATGCCGTGCTGGGCGCCGGGACGAGCGGCTCCGGGAGCACGGGCTGGCACCCCCGGGACGACCGACGACCAGCCGCTCAGCCGAATTGCGGCATCGTCGGCGGGCTGCCATGATCCCGCCGTGAATCCCGCCTCCTTCGTGCCGCCGGACTTCGTCGCGCCGTCGTCCCTCGAGACGCCGCTCTTCCATCTTGAGCCGCTCGGGCCCCAACACAACGACGCCGACTACACGGCCTGGACCTCGTCGGTCGAGCACATCCACCGTACGCCGGGATGGGCGGACGAACGGTGGCCGGACGGGCGCTCCGCCACCGACAACATGCGCGATCTCCGCCGTCACGCGGATGACTTCGAGAGCAGGCGCGGGTTCACCTACACCGTGCTCGATCCGGTCACGGCCGACGTCATCGGCTGCGTGTACATCTACGCCATCCCAGATGCGCCGCGCAGCGCAATGGTCCTGTCGTGGGTGCGCGCCAGCCGCGCCGAGCTCGACGTCCCGCTGTGGCGCGCCGTCAGCGCCTGGCTCGAGGCCGAGTGGCCCTTCGAGAGCGTTACATACGCGGAGCGTGAGCCGGCCGGGCGAGACGGGTCCGCCGCCACCTGAAGTCGCGATGTCGGGCGCGGCGTTCTGGCGCCCCCGGACGGATTCGAACCGCCGACGCCAGCCTTAGGACGGCTGCGCTCTATCCACTGAGCTACGGGGGCGCGGCCCTCATCGTACCCGGTCGAGGTGACGCGGCAAGCGCCGGCACTCCTCGCAGCGACGGCTCACCCGCCCGCTTCCGTTGCCCACGCCGGCGGCTCCCGCGACGACTCACCCTACAATCGATCGATGGAGCGGTCCTCGATCCCCCTCCCCGACCTCGTGCTGTGGCGCTCCGACGGCTGCCACCTGTGCGAGGACACGGCGGCCCTCGTGAACCAGCTGCTCGCCGAGCGCACCGCCTCCGGGCAGCCGGTCCCGCGGCTCGTCGTGCGGCGGATCGCCGACGACCCCCTCGCGCACCGGGAGCTCGCCGAGCAGGTGCCGGTTCTCGAGGTCGCAGGTCGGAGGCTCCCGCTCGCGTTCCGCCTCGGGCCGGTCCGTGACTTCCTCGACGAGGCGTACCCCTGATGGACTCGTCGGAGCTCACGCTCCTCCTCGCCTTCGGCGCGGGCGTCATCAGCTTCCTGTCGCCGTGCGTGCTGCCGCTCGTTCCGGCGTACCTCGGCCAGCTCACGGTCGTCGCCGTGGTGGGCCGCACCCAGGCCACGCCATCGCGTTGGCTGGCGGTTCGTCACGCGATCGCCTACGTCGTGGGCTTCGGGGCGGTCTTCACGGCCCTTGGGGTGACGGCCACGTTCGTGGGCGGTCCGCTGGCCGAGCACCTTCCCGCGCTCCGCATCGCCGGCGGCATCCTCCTCGTCTTCCTCGGCCTCAACCTCGCCGGGATCCTCCCCGTCCCCGTCCTCGCACGAACGTGGAGGCCCCTGGAGGCGGGGGCAGCCGGGGCGGTCGCGCAACGGTCCGGAACGGTCGCCCTCGCGGCGGCCGGGACCGAGGGAGGACGGGATGTCGGCCGGCGCCTCGGGGGGCGGATCGTCGGCCGGCGGGGCGGCATCCTCGCCTCGTTCGGCCTCGGGGTCGTGTTCGCGGTCGGCTGGACGCCCTGCATCGGGATCATCCTCGGCGGGATCCTGACCGTTGCGGCGTCGTCGGGAACGACGCTCCAGGGCGGCCTGCTCCTCGTCGCCTATACGCTGGGCCTCGGCGTCCCCTTCCTCGCCCTCGGGGCCGTCTACGACCGTGCTCCCGCTCTCGTACGGCCGCTCGTCCGGCACGGCCGCGCCGTCAGCCTCATCGGCGGGGTCCTCGTGGCGGTCCTGGGCGTCTTCATGCTGATGGACTGGCTGACATGGTTTGCGCGCCTGGCCCCCGGGATCTAGCGCATGACCCTCCCCCACTCCGACCCGCCCGAGACGCGACGCGGGCTCGTCGGCCCGTTCACCGGCCGCCAGCTGGCAGCGCTGCTCGTCGCGGTCGTCGGCGCATCGCTCGTCCTCGCGGTGGCCACCCAGCCGCTGGTCCCGTCCGGCGCGACGCCGCCGCCACGCGACCCGCGCGCGACCCAGTACGTCGTCGGGGACCCCGGCGAGGGCCTCCGCGTCGGCGAGCGCGCCCCGGAGCTCGAGATCGTCGGGCCGGACGGCGCGCCGGCGCCCCTCCGGGACCTCGACGGGATCCCGGTCCGGCTCGCCGACCTGCGCGGCCGCCCGGTTTGGGTCAACTTCTGGGCCAGCTGGTGCCCGCCCTGCCAGGCGGAGACGCCGACGCTCCGCGACGTCGCGGAAGCCTACGCGCCGCAGGGCCTGGAGGTGGTGGGGATCAGCGTGCAGGAGGCAACCGAGGAGGATGTCCGCGCCTATGCCGAGCGGTACGCCCTCGCCTATACGGTTGCGGCAGACCTGACCGGCGACGTCTTCCGCCGGTACCGCGTCTACGGGCTCCCCACGCAGTACTTCCTCGACGGGGACGGCGTGATCCGGGCGATCGTCCAGGGACCGGTCACGCCCGAGAGCGCCGCCGCGAACCTCGCCCTCCTCGGTTTGGATGCGCCCGAGGCGCCCCCGACCAGCCTTCCCTGACCGGCACATCGCCGGGACCCGGGCGGGGGATCGCGAAGCCCGGGGCGCGCCGGACGCCCCGGCACGTGGAATCGCGAAGGCCGGGGCGTGGGCCCCGGCCTTCGCAGCGTCGGTGGGACGTGAGGTCAGCGCCCGCTGACGGTCAGCAGGATCGATTCGCGTCCGTTGGGAGCACCGCCGCGGTAGTCGCCGCGATCGGCATTGGTGACGAGGAGCAGCCCGGTCTCCGACGGGTTCACGTCGTACGGGTAGCCGCTCCAGTCCTCGATGGGGAGAACGGCCGTGGTCGACCCGGCGATGTCGCCGTCGATGGTGTCGATGGCACCGCCGAAGTGCTCGGCATACGGGGCGACCTCGACGCCCTCGATCACGTCGGTGACTGCGTAGTCGCGGTAGTACCAGTCGAAGGCCACCACGTCCATGGTCCAGGGCGAGCCGAAGGCCGCGGCGTCCAGCCCGAGCTGGTCGCCGCAGAAGGTGAGGATCGTGTTGGAGTCGTTCGTGCCGTGGTCCGTGAAGAACCACGCATCGAGCGTGTCCGCTGCGAAGTCGTACACCCAGGTCAGGGCGCGGCCATCGCCCAGGCCGGGCGCGGAAAGCGGCGCCGAGAAGATGTCGAAGTCGGGATCACCGTCCTCGTTGACGTCGAGGTAGACGTCGATCTCGCCGGGGACGATCGCCGTGGTCTGGCGGTCCCACGTGGAGACCGCGATGCGGTAGATGAAGGAATTCGCGGGTCCGCAGTCGCCCGCGTCGACGGGATACGTCTGCACCCCCACGGCCTTGAGGTCGATCACGGGCGCGTTCGACCCGCGCCGCGGCGACGGCTTATCGGGGCTGGTGCCGACGAGCGAGTAGACGTCCACGGCCGCGGTGTTGACGCCCACGTTCTGGAGGGCGACGTCGTCTCCGACCGCGACGTCCGTGCCGCCGGGGACGCGGACGTCGCCCGACTTGCGGGGCAGGACCTGCCATGGCACGTGGACGGGGTTCTTGTTGTCGGCCTTCGTGCCGAGGCGATTGAACTCGACATACCCGTCGTACTCGAGGAGGTCGAGCGGGACGGGATTGACGCCGTTCGCCCCGCCGTCGAGCGACCAGTCGCGGAGCTTGCTGGCGTCGATCGTGGCCTTGATCGTGACGGTCTTCGTCGCCTTGCCCTTCAGGCGGATGGTGTCGGGCGCGATGAAGGTGACCGCCCCATTGGACTTGTCGTTGGCGTAGCGGAACTTCGGCTTGATCCTGATGGTCCAAGCCTTCTTCACGTAGCTCTTGATCGTGAGCGTGCGGGTGATCGTCACGCTCTTCGAGCCGTCAACGAACCCGAAGGACAGGGCCGCGCTCTGGGCGGATGCATCCCAGACCGCGATCTTCGACTTGAGGGCGCGGTTGACGCGGAGCTCGCCCCCGCCGATCTGGGTGATCGGGGCGACGACGCCCGGTGCGAGCGCCGGGTTGGTGTGGATGGTCGTCTCGGCCGTGTTCATGAGCACGGCCTTGATCTCGAGCGCACTGCGCTTCGGGAAGGCGTCCTTCAGGAGCGCCGCCGCGCCGGTCACCATCGGGGCCGCGCCGGACGTGCCGCCGAACGCCTGGGTCTCGTCGCCGCTGCCGCTGACGGCCGAGACGGACGCGCCGGGCGCGCCGATCTCCGGCTTGATCGTATTGGCGGACGACGGCCCGCGCGATGACGAGCCGGCCAGGCTGCGAGCCAGCGCCACATACGTGGCATCCGAGATCCTCACCGACACCGTCGCCGGGATGGCGAGCTGGGCCTTGATAGCGCTGGAGAGGGACTGCTGGATCACGACGGTCGGGACGAACGTGTCGCCGCCGCCGAACGAGAAGGTCACCGCGTCGCCGGGAGCGACGAGGCCGAGGAGGACGGCCGTCGCGCCCGCCTTGGCGGCGCGGTCGACCTTCAGGCTGATGGCGCACGCGCCGCGGTCGATAAGGGCGACCTTGCCGGCCGGGTCCGCGAGGTACGCATCGTCCGGGTTCGTGTCGTCGATCGAGCCGGCGGGGCAGCCCCGGCCGACCGCGACGACATCGCCGGTGAAGCCGTCGCCGACCGGCGCCCAGTCGACGGTCTCAGTGTTGGGATACGTGCCGGCGATGGCCGCCGGCGCCGTGACCACGAGCGGGTACGTCCTGGCGCTGGGGACCTGAGTCTGGGCAACCGAGAGGGCGCTCGGCGCTGCGGAGGGCGTCCCGACGATATAGGGCTTGTTGGCGCCATTGCCCGCGGAGGCGACGGTCAGGATCCCCGCATAGTGCGTGGCGCGCTCGACAGCAAGCGAGAGGTCGTCGTCGTAGGCCGTGCCGTAGTCGCTGCCGAGCGACAAGTTGATGATGTCGACATGGTCGTCGAGGTACCCGTCGGCGTTCGGGTCCATCGCCCAGTCCATGCCCTCCATGAGCGCGACGCCGCTGCAGGACGTCGAGATGGACGAGCAAACCTTCACCGCATAGAGGCTCGCTTCTGGGGCCATGCCCTGGATCCCGCCGATGATGTCGGCCACGTGGGTGCCGTGCCCCCCGTCGGTGCCCATCGAGATGCCGAGCGGGGTGCCCGAAATCGGGCGAGTCGATCGGATCCGGGTCGGGCATCTCGTCCGTGTCGGGCCAGGACTCGCCGACGAAGTCGTAGCCTCCCTTGACGCGTGCCGTCGGGAAGAGGCCGTCGAGCGTGGTGTTGGCCGGATCATCGGTGGCGACGCCATAGGCAGCCTCGAACGCGTCGAGCGTGCCCGGGCCACCGAGCGCAGCGTGCGTGTAGTCGATCCCCGAGTCGAGGATCGCGACCTTGACGCCCTTGCCCCGGTAACCCATGGCCTGGACCTTCGTGCCCCCGACGTACGGCACCGTGGCCGAGAGGTCGAGGGTGTAGTCCTTCACCGGTGCGATCGAGACGACCGACCGCTCCTTGGCAAGCTCCGCGAGGCTCGCGGCACGAACCTTCAGCATCACGACGTTGGACGCCTTGCCGGTCCGCCCGAGCACGCGGGCTGTCGGGTCGAGCTGCGTGGCCCTCGCGATGACGCGAGACTGCTGGGCGCGCGCCGTCTTGAACGCCGCCCCCTGGGCGGCCCCTCCAAGATCGACGTACTCGACCGCGGGGGGTGCCGAGAGGCGGACGATGACGCGCTGCTTTCCGGTTGCCGCGTTCAGGCGCTGGTCGATCTTCAGCGCCGCGGCGGCCTTCCCCGAGAGGCTCACCGGCGCGCGGAGCTTCAGTTGGGTGACGTTGTCCGGGAGCGGCGTCGCCGGCCGTTTCACGGGTCGACCGCCACCGCGCTGCCCGGGAGCAGCGCAGCAACAAGTGCGCCGGCGACCAACAGGCCGGCCAGCCTCCGAACCATTCGATCCCTCCGTCCAAGATGCGGCGTCGAACCGATCAGTGCGTCGGGTTGGGCGTGACCGGCCCGGCCGATCAGCGGTCGTCGACGGCGGTTCGAGCGCGGAGCTGTCGTCAACCTACACCTGCGCCGTCGAGCCGGGTCAAACCGGCGGCGGGGCGCGCCGGTCAGGCGTCCCTCAGGCGGTCGGCTCCCATGCAAAGCGGTCCCGGTCGGGAACGAGTCGCCCGACCGGTTTGCGCAGCTCGTGGGACAGGACCACGGTCCAGCGCTCCTCTGCGGCCCGGGCGAAGAGCGACGCCTTGAGAGCCACGGAATCGAGCGGGAAGTCGTCGAAGGCAGGGATCCAGCGAGGGTTCGCCGACCACGGCCGCATCGCGATGTCGCCGAAGAACGCGAGCGTGGCGCCCGGCGCCCGGACCAGGATCGCCTGGTGGCCGGCCGTGTGACCGCCGGTCGGCACGCACGGTGACGCCGGGGACCAGCTCCACCTCGCCGTCGACTGCGCCCTCGGCACCCCAGGCACGCACGAGCCGCAGCTCCGGCTGGTCGTAGGAGGCGACGACGCGCGGGTTGTCGGAGAGGGCCATCTCCCACTCTGCCCGCTGGGCGACGATGCGGGCCCGCGGGAACGCACGCGACCCGTCGGCCCGCAGGAGGCCCCCGGCATGGTCGTAGTGGAGGTGGCTCATCGCGACGACGTCGACGCTCGCAGGGTCGCAGCCGGCCCGCGCCAGGGCCGGGACGATCGGCTCTCCGGCGAGGCCTCGCCAGGCCCGTCCCCGCTCGTCGAGGCGCTCACCGATCCCCGTCTCGACGAGGACCCGCCCGGCCGGCGTCTCCACGATGAGGCAGTTCAGCGCCTGCAGGAGGCGGTGCTGGTCGTCGATCTCGTCGGTCACGAGGCGGTCCCACAGGACCCGCGGGGCCGGACCGAAGAGAGCCCCCGCGTCGGAGCGGAACGTGCCCGCCTGGACGAGCGCGACCCGGGTGCCACCGCCGAGGTCCGCAGACCAGTGGACCGCGTCCTTGAGTCCCATCCCGATCAGGGTGTCCCGGGCTTCCGGCGGCGGGCGTCGAAGTCGCGGTGGAAGGCCGACGCCGTCGGCTGGCTCTGGCCCTGGTACTTCGATCCCAGGTCGGCGCTGCCATATGGGCGCTCCACGGGGCTCGACATGCGGAAGAAGCTGATCTGCCCGATCCTCATCCCCGCGTAGAGCGCGATCGGCAGGTTCGCGACGTTGCTGAGCTCGAGGGTCAGCGTCCCCCTCCAGCCGGGGTCGACATAGCCGGCGGTCGAGTGGATGAGCAGGCCCAGGCGGCCAAGGCTCGACTTGCCCTCCAGCCGGGCCACGAGGTCGTCCGGCAGCTCGACCCACTCGAGAGTCTGGCCCAGCACGAACTCGCCCGGGTGGAGGATGAACGGCTCCTCGTCGCGGATCTCCAGGAGCTCCGTCAGGTCCGGCTGCGCCTCCCGGGGATCGATGAACGCGTAGCGGTTGTTGCGGAAGACCCGGAACGCCCGGTCCAGGTGGAGGTCGACCGACGACGGCTGGAGGTCGTCGGCGTCGTACGGCTCGATGCGGATGCGACCGCTCTCCAGCTCAGCCCGGATGTCCCGGTCGGCGAGGACGCTCACGCCCGCGGCTCCACCACGGCCGGGCCGCGCTCGGCGTAGAGAGAGTCGACCTCCCGTTTCAGCGTCTCGAGGTCCTCGAACGACTGGTAGACGCTGGCAAAGCGGATGAAGGCGATCTGGTCGAGCGCCCGCAGGTGCTCCATCGCGAGCTCGCCGATCCGCGACGAGTCCACCTCCGTGGCACCGGCCGCCCGCAGCGTCGCCTCGATCTCGTCGGCGGCCCGGTCGGCCGCGCCGTCCGGCACCGGACGTCGGGTGAGCGACTTGTGGATCCCCGCGGCGAGCTTGTCGCGATCGAACTCCTGCCGCGACCCGTCACGCTTGACCACGACCAGCCGGGCCGCCTCGACCCGCTCGTACGTCGTGAACCGCGCCCCGCAGGTCTGGCATTCGCGGCGCCGCCGGATGGTGGCGGCTTCGTCGAGGTCGCGGGAGTCGATGACGCGGGTGTCCCGTTCCTCGCACGTCGGACAGCGCATCCGGTCCTCCCGCGTTCCGCGACCACTACATGTTGTGGTGGACCCGGACGATACCACGACATACGGTATCCAGGTGGGTGCTCGTCGCAGCCGGCGCCGTCACTCCGGGCGCAGGCGATCGCTGAACCAGCGGCTGGCGTCGACGCGACCCGAGCGCAGGTCGACGCCGAGCGACAGGAGTGCCTCGCGCGCGTGCAGCAGGTTCAGGTAGCCCCGCTTGATCGACGTCTCGCCCTCCTGCTCCCGTGGACGCCCCGCCGTCACGCCCATGAGGGCGCAGCCGTGCTGGACCATCTCGATCGCACGACCCGCTCGCTCGATCTCGTCGACGACGCGCTTGCGGAGCTCCACCAGCGGGGCCGGCGCGGCGAGCGCCTCCGCCTCCGCGCGCCGCACCTCGAGAGCCGCCAGCGTCGCAGGCAGTACCTGCTCGAGCGACGCCGGCGATTCGTGGCGACGCCGAACTTGATCGATTGCCAGGGCGGCGTCCGTGATCGCGAGCGACACATGGTCGGCCACCGCGGCCCCCCCGCGCCGGAATGCGTCCTCCTCGCGCGTGCCGGCAACCACGCGCGAGGCGCGGCGGAGGACGACGAGGAAGGCCATGAGCAGGAGGACGAAGAGGCCGAGCGAGAGGACGACGAGGATCTGCTCCACCGGCGCTCCCTCAGGCCGTCCGAGCGCGGAGGGCCGCCACGAGCGCTGGGATCACCTCGAAGAGGTCGCCGACGACGTACAGGTCCGCGTCCTCGGCGAGCGGGGCGTCGGGGTCGCGGTTGATCGCCACGATCGTCTCCGCACCCTGCACGCCGACACGGTGCTGGATTGCCCCGGAGATGCCGGCGGCGACGTACACCGACGGACGGATCGTCTTGCCGGTCTGCCCGACCTGGACCGCGTAGGGGAGCCACCCGGCGTCCACCGCCGCGCGCGTGGCGGCAACAGCGCCGCCGAGCGCCGCGGCGAGCTCCTCGAGGAGCCTCACACCTTCGGGGCCGCCGAGGCCACGGCCGCCGGCGACGACGATCCGGGCCTCCTCGATGCTTGCCGGGCGCGTCGCGGCATCGGCGCGGCTGACGACACGGACCGCGGGCGCCGCATTCTGGGGAGCCGGGACCGACTCCACCGCGCCCGCGGTCGCGGCGGGCGCCGCAGCGACCGCGTTCGGGCGGAGGGTGACGATGCCGCGTCCGTTCGAGAACGCCGACGTCGTGAGGGCGCGTCCCCCGAGAACGCTCATCTCGACGCGGGGACCCGCCGGAGCCCCGTCGTCCCCGTCGCCCCAGGTGAGCGATGTCGCGTTCCCCAGGACCCCAAGGCCCAGGCGCGCCGCCAGGGCCCCGGCCGCCTCGCGCCCGTCGGGAGTGGCCCCCAGCAGGAGGACGCCGGGGGTGCCCGCCGCGGCAGCCTGGCCCGCCAGGGCGGCAGCCAGCGCCGCGGGAGGCCAGGCGTCCGGCTCCCGCCGCGCGGCGATGACCCGCGGGACGTAGTCGGCGAGCGCCTCCGCGGCCCGCTCCGGCTCGGCGCCGACGACGATGCCGAAGGCGTCGGACCCGGCGGCCGTCGCGAGCTGGCGGGCGGCCGTGGCGGTCTCCAGCGGACAGCCGCGTCGGGAGCCCGTCGGACCCCACCTCCGCGACCGCCCAGACCGCGCCGCCCATCAGATGACCCTCCGTTCGGCGAGGAGGTCGACGATCTCCCGGGCGGCGACGTCCGGCGACTCGCGGACGACCCGCGTCGCAGGGCGGGATGGGGGCGTCCGCTGCTCGAGGAGCACCGTCGTCGCGGCACCGCCCCCGACGCTGGCTCCATCAAGGTCGAGATCGGCCAGGGTCCGGACGGCGACCTCCTTCACGCGGGCGCCCATGATCCCCCGGAGTGTCGGGTAGCGCGGCTCGCCCAGGAGCTGGGTCCCGACGACCACGGCCGGCAGCGAAGCCTCGACGGTCTCCTCCCCGGCGTCGACCACGCGCCGGACGCGGATGGCGCCCTCCCCGGCCGCCTCGAGCGCGGCCGCGCCGGAGATGAGCGGGAGCCCCAGGAGCTCGGCGATCCCCGATCCCACGACGCCACCGCCGCCGTCGGCGCTGTCGGCACCGGCGAGCAGCAGGTCGTACTCGAGGCCCCGCAGGGCCGCCGCGAGGACCCGCATCGTTCCGAGGGCACAGCAGCCCTCGAGCGTGTCGTCCGTGACGAGGACGGCGCGGGCCGCGCCCATCGCGAGCCCCTTGCGCAGCGCCTCGCGACTGCTGTCGGGCGCCATGGCGATGAGGGTCACCTCGCCGCCCACGGCCTCCACGAGCTGGAGGGCGGCCTCGAGCGTGTACTCGTCGTTGCCGTTGAGCACCGGGGGCGCGGCGGTCCGGTCCAGCCGGCCGTCCGGGCGGAGTCGCTCCTGGCCCGTGGCGTCGGGAACCGGTTTCGCGAGCACGACGATCCGCACGGGGGGCGCGCCTCCTTCCCGGGCCGGCGAGGTCCCTCTCGCGCTCGGCGCTGCCGAGTGTACACACCGAACGGATCCCGAGGCAGCCTGGGTGGTTGCAGACGCGTGCGGGAGGTGTACGCTCGAGGCGGCGGGCCGTGGGGGACCCGCCCGTGGCCGGCGTACCGGCGGCCAACCCGGAGTGTGTGATGGATCTGCCGTTCCTGCTCCTCGCACTCCTTGCCGCGTCGATCGTCGCCCTCGTCGCCCTCCTCGTCAGGATCGGGCGCGAGCGCGGCGAGCGCGCCGACGCCACCCGCGAGAGCCCGATCGCGATGTCGTCCGAGGGCGTGAAGCTCTGCCCGTCGTGCGCGACGGAGAACCTCTGGACCGACACGCGCTGTGTCGCGTGCGGCAAGCACCTGCCCGACGCCCAGGCCCAGGGCTGGTAGCAGCCGCCCCGCGGGCGGCGATCGACGCCGGGCGCACACGCGGCGGGACGCCGGGCGCACACGCGGCGGGACGCCGGGCGCACACGCGGCGGACGCGGCTCGCACACGCGGCGGGACGCGGCTCGCTACTGGAGCACGGGCAGCTCCCGCTGGCTCCGGCCGGCGGCCGGCCCCGCGACGGCAACCGGGGCGAGGATCTCGGCGAGGTCGAGGGTCGTGACCCCGGCGGTGTTGCCCGCGTCCGCCGCGAGCCCGTCCCCGAGCATCGTCGCGCAGAAGGGGCAGCCAACCGCGACGGCATCGGCACCCGTGGCGAGCGCCTCGCGGGCGCGCTCGGCGTTGATCCGGGACCCGCGGCTCTCCTCCATCCACATCCGCCCGCCCCCGGCCCCACAGCAGAAGCTGTCCCGCCCCCGGCGATCCATCTCGACCAGCTGGAGACCCGGGACAGCCCCCAGCACCTCCCGCGGGGCGGCGATCACCCCGTTGTAGCGCGCCAGATAGCACGCGTCGTGGAAGGTCACCCGCCGGGCGGCCGCCCCGTCCGTCCCCACGAGCGTCGCCAGGCGGCCCGCCTCGAGGAGCTCCGCCAGGAACGCGGAGTGGTGGACCACGTCGAACTCGCCGCCCAGCTGCGGGTACTCGTGGGCGAGCGTGTTGAAGCAGTGCGGGCAGGCAGTGACGATCCGCGGCGGCCCGTAGCGCCTGAGCGTCTCGACGTTCGCCGCTGCCAGGAGCTGGAACACGTAGTCGTTGCCCATCCGCCGGGCCGGGTCGCCGCTGCACGCCTCCTCCTGGCCCAGGATCGCGTAGGACACGCCGGCTGCGTCGAGACATGTCGCGAACGCCCGGGCGACCCGACGGCTGCGCTCGTCGAACGCGGCGGCGCAACCGACCCAGTACAGGAGCTCGAGTCCTGCCAGCCCGTCGTCGCGGGCGACGTCGGCGGCCAGCGGCACCTCGAACGGAAGACCCCTGGTCCAGTCGAGACGCGCACTCCGCGGCTGACCCCACGGGTTCTGGGCCGACTCCATCGCCCGGAACGTGGGGATCAGCTCAGCGGGGAAGCGGCTCTCCTCGAGGACCAGGTTGCGGCGGAGCCCGACGATCTTGTCGACATGCTCGATGAGGACCGGGCACGCCTCGACGCATGCCCCGCAGGTCACGCAGTCCCAGACCGCGTCCTCGCTGATCGCCGCGGGCACCAGCGGGAGCGCGAGGGCAGCCGGAGTGGGCGCGCCGTCGCGGGCTCCGCCCCGGGCCTGCGCTCCCGTGCGGTCCCCGCCGCGCGCCTGCACACCCATGCGGCCCTCGACCAGGTGGAGCGCGCGCTCGGCATCGTCGGAGACGTGGCGGATTCCCATCACCAGCTCCTTCGGATTGAGGGGCTTGCCGGTGAAGTGCGCCGGGCAGGCATCCTGGCAGCGCCCGCACTCGGTGCAGGTCAGCCCGTCCAGGACGTCCTTCCAGGCAAGGTCCGAGAGGTTCCGCAGGCCATACGTCGCGTCCGCCGCCTCGAGATCCATCGCGGGGAGCGCGCCGCGCGGCTCGAGCTTGCGGAGGTAGACATTGAAGAAGCTCGTGACGACGTGGAGGTGCTTCGTCCGCGGGAGCCAGACCAGGAACGTCGCGACCAGGGCGATGTGGGCCCACCAGTGGACCGCGAACAGGAGCTCGAGCAGCGCCCGGTCGACCCCAGCGATCCGGGCGCCGACGGCGTTCGTGAGGACGGCTCCGGGCAGCGGGCCCCACACCGCGGCCTCGTAGGCAAGGGCTCCCAGCTCCGCTGCCACGATCCCGCCGATCAGCAGGAGGACGGCGACGCTCGAACGCGAGAGGGTGAGGCGGGCGGGGCGCGCGACGAGCCGGCGGCCGACGAAGTAGGCGATCCCGGCCAGGGCGCCCACCGCGGCAACGTTCCGCAGCAGGAGCACGGCCGCCCAGGCCGCCCCGCCGCCGGGCGCGGCCAGCACCGCCTCCACGAGCCCACCGGTGACGGTGCTCGCCACGCCGACCGAGAGCAGCACGAACGCGGCGAAGATCGCGTAGTGCATGAGACCTGCTGCAGGGTCGCGGAACACCCGGGACTGCAGGAACGCGAAGCGCACGAGGCCGGCCGCACGGCGCGGCACGTCGCTGAACCGGGCCGCGGGGCGCACGGCCCCGAGAACCCGGAGGTGGCGAGCCATGAGGAGGGCGAAGACCGCGAGCGCGCCGTAGAAGAGCGGAAAGACCAGGAAGTACCCGGGGACATGGGAAAGCGACTCGGTCATCCCTGGACTCCCGATCCCGTCACCCCACCGCGTCCGCCCGACCCCGTGGCCCGCAGACGCGCGCCCGTCACGTCTTCGTGGGGGTCATGGCGCCCGACCCCGGCCAGCCTGCGTGGTCGAAGGGGCCGGCGAGGGTCTCCAGCGCATGCCCAAGCACCGGCTCGATGGCGTCGAGCGACTCCGTCGCGCCGCGCGGGCTCCCCGGCAGGTTCACGATGAGCGTCCGCCCGCGCACGCCGACGACGGCCCGCGACAGGATCGCCAGCGGCGTCCTGGCCCGACCGTCGGCGCGCATCGCCTCGGCGAACCCGGGGACCTCGTAGTCGATCACTGCTCGCGTTGCCTGCGGCGTGACATCGTGAGGGGTGAGCCCGGTCCCGCCGGTCGTGACCACGAGGGCATGGCGTCCAGCCGCCTCCACGAGCGCCGCCTGGATCAGCGGCTGGTCGTCCGGCACGATCCCCCGCTCCACCTCGAGACCGAGGCCTGCCAGCCGCTCCGCGACGGCCGCGCCCGATTTGTCGGGGCGCTCGCCGGCGAAGCCGCGGGTGGAGACGGTGAGGACGAGTGCGGAGGAGGAGCCGGGCACGCTGTCAGCCCCCCTGGCGCTTCGGCGCGCGCCTGATGCCACCGGCACGACCGGGCCCACCCACGGGCCTGGAGCGCGGGGCGCGCGGGGCGACGGTCTCGACCGGCTCGCGCTCGCGCTGCCAGTCGCCGGACGCGCCCCCGCTCTTCGCCAGGAGATGGATGGAGCGGATCACGACGCCCCTCTCGACGCCCTTCACCATGTCATAGATGGTCAGCGCGGCCACGCTCACCGCCGTGAGCGCCTCCATCTCGACGCCGGTCGGTCCCGTCGTGGCCGCCTCGGCACGAACGCGGAAGGCCGAGGCCGCCCGGTCGGGCGTGATCCGGACCACGACATCGGTCAGCGGAAGCGGGTGGCAGAGCGGGATCAGCTCCGCCGTCCGCTTCGCCGCCATGACGCCCGCCAGCTCGGCCACGGTGAGGACGTCACCCTTGGGCCCGCCCCCGTCGATCACGAGGGTCAGCGTCTCCTGCGAGCATGCGACTTCGCCCTCGGCGATCGCCCGCCGTGCGGTCGGCGCCTTGCCGGACACGTCAACCATGCGGGGCCGGCCGCCACGGTCGACGTGGCTGAGGCGGCGGCGCGCCGCCCGGGGCTGCGAGCGGTCGTCCATGGCTCCTCCACGTCGTCCAGGCGGACCGGCGAACCGGCCGGACACTCAGGGTCGGTCGCGCCACCCCGGCTCGATGGGCTCGCCGGGCCGGAGCGAGCCTGCCGATTCTGGCACGACCACGAGCCCGCCGGCAGCCATGTCCCGCGGTGGGCTCATGGCGCAGTCCCTCAGGAGACGTCGCCACCGGTCGTCACGGCTCCGGCCGGCGCGGAGGGCCCTCCTCGCGGTCGGGCGAGCCGGCGCGCCACCGCCCACACCGCGATCGTGAGCGCCAGGCCGACGACCGCGATCGCGACCGTCGTCTCGGTCCAGAACTGGTACGGGAACAGCTGGACCAGCCGGTCTCGCGCGGGGTCGAACGACCACGTTCCCTCGGCGAAGAGGAGCTGGTGGAACAGGCTGAAGGCCGTGTCGAAGACGAGGAGGAAGGCGCCTCCGACCGCGACGGCGCCGAGCGCGAGACCGGCAGCGCCCCCGGCCACCGCACCCCAGAACCGGCGCGAGCCGCGCGACGCCGTGCCGGCGACGAGGAGGGCGACCGCCCCGAGGAGCACGATGCCGTAGAACGCGAGGACGACGCGTCGGACGTCGGCCATGTGCGAGCGCTCGCGCTCGTCGAACACCGGTTTGCCGGCAACCGCCTGCTCGAACGTGCCGGGCCCGAGCCACACCTCCAGCACGACGTCGCGGGTCACCCCATCGACCTCCTCCGCGGCCCAGCCGGTCCAGGCCGCCGCGTCGGCGCGAGCCTGCGCGAAGGAGACCCACACCGGGTTGAAGAAGACCGCGACGGCGACGCCCACCACGACGAGGGCAGTCGAGAGCGCGACCGCGACGCCCGCGAGGCTCCTCCCGGGGATGCTCGGTCCGGGATCCGGCACGCTCACTCGTCCTGGAGCGTGGGGGCCTGCTCCAGCCAGGTTTCGATCATGAGGTCGGACGGCGGCTCGACGTGGAGCCGCAGCGCCGCACGCGCGATCGCCGCGCGAAATGTGTCCAGGTCGACGGTGAGAAGCGACCGTAGACCGTCGTACCCCGCGTAGCGGAAGAGGTCGTGCTCGGCCGGCCCGAAGCCGGCAAGGTTCAGCATGAGCGCCTCGTCACGCCACGCCAGGATGTCGTTCGTCGTCGCGGCCACCTGGTCCGCCAGCGTCTGGCGGCGCGTGACGGTCTCGGAGACCTCGAGCAGAAGCCCCGTGGTGAAGACCCCCTGGCGCTCGAGTCGCCGGAGATGGATCGGCTCGATCCTCGTCAGCTCGGTGATCGGCGGCACGGACGTGATCCCCTCCTCGGGAGTGGTGGCGGAGGGCCATTGTACGGTCCGCTGCTCCCCGGAGGCTGCCCCGCCTGTCGCGGGCTCACTGGATCAGCGCGTGTCGGTCGGGCTCCGGCGTTCAGGGCACCGGTGTGCGCCAGCGCCTCCCGGAACCTCGGTCGGCGCGCCGGCGACAGCCGACACGAGGCGGGTCGGTAGGGTCAAACGGCCCCATTGGGGCGGGTTCTGCGGCAGATACATTCGCCCGAAAGACGTGAGGATCGGCCATTGACGCGGCCCGCGACGAGCGACTAACCTCCTGCCCACTTGCCCGTCGAGACGGAAGGCACCGTCTTGTTCAGCCTGCGTCGAAGGGCAAGAGGGAGACACGGTTTCGACGCAGATTGCTGGGTGGAGGGAAGGAGGAACAGGCCAGGCATGTTCGCCGGCCAGCAGCACAAGCGACGGTAGCTGTCGATCCCGTTCAAGTTGCCGGGCCGCGTCCATCGCCTCAGCGGTGGGGGTGGCGTCAGGCGATCGGTGACCGAGGCCGTACACACACCGGGGCGTGTAGCCCGCCGTCTCGCAACGGCCTGGCCGCCCTGCGGTCCACGTTAAATCATGCCGATCCCTGTGACAAGGCCATCGCGATTGGTCGCGTGCAGCACTTCACCACTCTCGACATCTACCGCCGAGGCGGTCGCGAGGACTGCCCTCCTATGCAGCCCGGGGATGTCAACGACCGACCACGGTGACCCCGGCACCGGGCTCCCGCTACCACCAATCGAGGGGCAGGAGGGGGAACGAGGGTTCAGGGAGGTTCTTGTACGTGAATGATCTAGGACTCGGCATTGCCGTACTCCTGGCGAGCTACACCGCCATCGGCGTGTCGATGGCCTTTCTGGTCCAGAAGAGCGGCAAGCGCTTCATCATCGCCGGTAAGCGGCTGCCGTTGCTCATCGTGGGCACGATGCTCTTCGCCCAGGCGCTCGATGCGAACTCCACGGTGGGTTCCGCGGGCGCCGTTCAGGCCGGCGGGTTCTGGACGGGCTTCACCTTCCCGCTCGGGCTGGCCCTGTGCCTGGTCGTGACCGGGACGTGGTTCGCGAAGCCGCTGAACCGGATGAACATGCTCACCCTGGCCGACTTCTACTATCGGCGCTACAGCAACAGGGTCGAGATCCCGGTCACCTTCATCATGGCGATCAGCTTCATCATCCTGGTCGCGGGCAACCTGGCCGGCTGTGGCTGGATCGTGAAGACGGTCTTCGGCATCGAGTACGTCCCGGCGCTCGTCGTCGTCACGGGGCTCGTCCTGCTGTACACGTTCAGCGGCGGGCTGTTCTCGTCGGCGGCGACGGACATCGTCCAGCTGTACCCGGCGCTGATCGCCTTCATCGCCGCGCCGTTGATCCTGATCGGGAACTACGGCATCGACTTCTTCGCCGCTGCGATCCCGGCCGGCTACGCCGACCTCAGCGGACTGACAAGCATCGAGAGCGGAGCCCTCATCAACTGGGCGGGTATTCTCGCGCTCGCCTTGGGTGACATCGTCGCCCTTGACTTCATGGAGCGCGTCTTTGCCGCCAAGGACGAGAAGACGGCCCAGGCTGCCTGCTACTACGGCGCAATCTTCACGATCATCGCCGGGCTCGGCGCCACGGTCCTCGGCCTCATGACCTTCGCGCTGTTCCCGGTCCTCGACGACCCGCGGGATGCGCTGGGCCTGATCGCCACGAACGAGCTGCCCTTCATCGTCGGTCTGTTCGTCCTGGGCGGTGTCCTCGGCGCAGGGTCTGTCCACCGCGAACGGTGGCGCACTCGCCGTGTCGGCCGTCTTCGGGCGCAACATCCTCCACCGGAACATCATTCTTCCCGTACGAGCGCCGCAAGGCCGCGTCGATGGGCAAGACGCTCGAGGAGCTCAACCTCGACTGGCACATGCTTGACCAGCGGCTGCTCACGTACGCCCGGCTCATGCTCATCCCCGTCTTCCGGTCGCCTGTGGCTCGCCATCGTTCGGCCCGAGCCGGGAGTCATGCTCGTCCTCGCGTTCGACGTGGTCTTTGCGGGGTGCCTCGTGCCCCTCGTGCTGGGCATCTACTGGAGCAAGGCCAACACCAGTGGGGCGCTGGCGTCCATCATCATTGGCTCCGGCCTGCGCCTCCTGTTCTTCCTCGGCATCCCCGCCCTGGAGCCCGGCCTGGACACGTTGATCCCGCCGGTCGTCTCGCTCATCGCGATGGTGGCGGTCTCGTCCGCGACGTACAAGACGGACGTGCCGAAGCACCACGTGATCACGGAAGTCGCGACCGACGAGAACGTCGCTCGCGGCCTCGCCTAGAACCCACAAGCCCGGACCGGCGGGGCTTTCCCTCCGGTTCTACGCTCGAAGAAGAGCCCGGCGCCGAGCGCCGGGCTCTTCTCGTTCCTGCGCATCGACGCCGCGAGCACCCCCGGCGCGGGAGTGGACCGCCCGTGGCCCCGGCCCTGCGCGGGACGGAGGCGCGCCGCGACGTGCGGGAGGGACGCGCGAGGCGCGGGTGGCGCGAGGGCAAGTCCCAGCACGTCGTGCGGGCGCAACGCCGAGGCCCGGGTGAGGAGGACTCGCGCGACCGCCGTCCCCGGTGCCTGCCGGGCTGCGGCGTCCCCGGTGCCTGCCGCGCTGCCCGATCATCACCTGATCCCCTGAGGCAGCGACCATGCTCCGGGCCGAGCGGGCACGAGGTCTCTCGAGCTGTGGCTCGGCTCAGCTGGGCCCTGCTGCGCTGCCACGCGGCCCCGACAAGCGCTTCGTCGATCTCCCGGTCGAGGGACCGGGGTGGCGGCCATCGTCGGGTTCGCCGCACCGTCGGTTCCTCGTCCACGGCGCGGGGATGACGTGAAGGCCACGCTTGCTCACGGCCCCAGCGCGGCCGCACGCGATCGGGCGCCGACCGCGCGCCGATGGGCGTAGCGCGACCGCGCCGCTTGGCGGCGACAGCGCGCCGATGAGCGTAGCGCGGACCGCGCGCCGCGCGGGCGTGGCGCCACCGCGCGCCGGGGGGCAACCCTCGGGCCCAGGGCGCCTCTCGACGGTCCAGCCTGCCCTCACGTGCGCGGTCCGACGCGCGCCCCGGGCTGGTCGAGCCGCGGGAGGCGGTGGAGCTGACGGCCCGGCCGTCGTGGGAGACATGTGACTCCCCTTTCCCGCCCTTCCCAACCCCGGACACGGAGAGAGGCCCTCGGGTCACCCCGAGGGCCTCTCTTGTGCTTCCGTGATCAGCTGCTGACGCGCTCCACGGCCGCAGCCCGCCTCGCGGGCCCCGAGATCACGGTCTCGTCCGGCCGGCGATCATCGACGTGCGGTTGACCGCCGCGCTGTTCCGCGGAGACCGCCGGGTGGTGCCCGATGGTCTCCGCGTGCTGGATCGGTGCTGACTGGACCTACAGCCCGTGCTTCTTGACGAAGTCGCCGAGGACGCCGTCGAGATTCGGGGTGCCGATCGTCTGGAGGTCGTAGTAGACGCGGGTGTTCGGCTTCTTGATGTTGATGATCCGGGCCAGGTCGATCGGCGTGCCGACGATCACGGCGTCACAGTCAACCGCGTTGACCGTGTCCTCCATGTCCTTCAGCATCGGGCCGCCGTACCCCTCGGCCGGAAGCATGTCCGTCACGTGCGGGTAGAGCTCGAACATGCCGACGAGGCTGCCCTTCAGGAACGGACGCGGGTCGACGATCTCGGCCGCGCCGTACTTGATGGCTGCGACCTTCGCCGCACCGGTCGTCATGTCGCCGTGGGTGACCGTGGGGCCGTCCTCGATCACGAGGACGCGCTTGCCCTTGATGAGCGAGGGGTCGTCCACGGTGAGCGGGGAGGCCGCGTCGATGACGGTAGCCTTCGGGGCGACCTTCTCGATGTTCTTGCGGACAATCGCGATCTCGTCGGGGGTCGCGCTGTCGATCTTGTTGATGACCACGGCGTCGGCGACCCGGAGGGTCACGGCGCCCGGCCAGTAGGTGAGCTCATGGCCGGCCCGCAGCGGGTCGACGACGGTCACCATGAGGTCCGGCTTGAAGAACGCGAAGTCGTTGTTCCCGCCGTCCCAGAGGATGACGTCGCAGCCGTTCGGATCGTTTTCGGCGTCGTTCAGGATCTTCCCGTAGTCGACGCCGCAGTAGATGACGTTCCCGCGAGCCACGTGCGGCTCGAACTCCTCCATCTCCTCGACGGTGCAGTTGTGCTTCGTGAGATCGGAGATCTCGGCGAAGCGCATCGACACCTGCGAGTTGAGGTCGCCGTACGGCATCGGGTGCCGGACAGCCACGACCTTCAGGCCGCGGGCCATCAGGAACTCGATGATCGCGCGGGAGGTCTGGCTCTTGCCGGCGCCGGTGCGGACCGCGCCGACAGCGATGACCGGCTTGTTGCTCTTGATCTGGGTGTCGCCGGGGCCGAGGAGCACGTAGTTCGCGCCCGCCGCCTGGGCGATCGCCCCGAGGGTCAGGACGTGCTGGAACGACACGTCGCTGTACGAGAAGACCGCGTCGTCGATCTTGAGCTCGGGGATGAGCGTCGACAGGTCGGCCTCGTTGTAGACGGGGATCCCGTTCGGATAGAGGGACCCGGCCAGCTCGGGCGGATACTTCCGGCCGATGATGCCCGGGATCTGCGTCCCTGCCGTGAACCCGACGACGTTGTACGCCTCGTTGTCCCGGTAGTACGTGTTGAAGTTGTGGAAGTCACGTCCACCGGATCCGATGATCAGGACGTTCTTCCGCGCCTTCGTCGCCATTGATCGCTACCTCCTGGTTGCGTTGTTGCGAGCCGACGTCTCGCTCGAGTCAATATCCGGCGGGACTACCCACCGCTCTCGGTGCATGTTCGCCGGTCAGCGCCGCCTGTCGATTCGTCGGCGATGGTGCTCGGCAGCCTCGCCGAACCCACTCGCGACGCTCGGTCTATGCCCCGGGTCGGCCCGGGATCCACGCGTGTTCCCGGGGCTAGCTCCCCAGGGTGGCCACCATCACGGCCTTGATCGTGTGAGACCGGTTCTCGGCCTCGTCGAACACGACGGACGCATCGGACTCGAAGACGTCGTCGGTGACCTCCATCGCGTCGAGGCCGAACTTCTGCCCGATCTCCTTGCCGATCGTCGTCCCGGTGTTGTGGAACGACGGCAGGCAGTGGAGGAACTTGGTCCGGGGGTTGCCGGTCTTGCGCATGACATCGGCGTTGACCTGGTAGGGCTTGAGCAGCTTGATCCGCTCCTCCCAGACCTCCGCGGCCTCGCCCATCGAGACCCACACGTCGGTGGCGATGAAGTCGCAGCCCTTGACGCCCTCGTCGACATCCTCGGTGAGGGTGATCTTGGCCCCCGTGCTCGCCGCGATCTCGCGCGCCTGCTTCACCAGGTCGGCGTTCGGGTGGAGGCTGCTCGGCGCGACGACGCGGAAGTCCAGCCCCATCTTGGCCGAGCCGATGAGGTACGAGTTGCCCATGTTGAACCGCGCATCGCCCAGGTACGCGAACTTGAGGGCGTGAAGCGGCTTGTCGCTGTGCTCCATCATGGTGAGGAAGTCAGCCAGCAGCTGGGTGGGGTGGAACTCGTTCGTGAGGCCGTTCCACACCGGCACGCCCGCGTACTTGGCGAGCTCCTCGACGATCTCCTGCCCGTAGCCGCGGTACTCGATCCCCTCGTAGTACCGACCCAGCACGCGGGCCGTGTCCCGGATGGTCTCCTTCTTGCCCATCTGGCTCCCCGTGGGGCCGAGATAGGTCACGTGGGCTCCCTGGTCGTAGGCCGCGACCTCGAAGGCGCAGCGCGTCCGCGTCGAGTCCTTCTCGAAGATCAGGGCGATGTTCTTGCCCTTGAGTCGCTGCTGCTCCGTCCCTGCGTACCGCGCCTTCTTGAGGTCGAGCGAGAGGTCGAGCAGGAAGCGAAGCTCCTGTGGCGTGAAGTCGAGCTCCTTGAGGAAGCTCCTGTTGCGCAGATTGACGGCCATGTTCGATGGTTCTCCCTGGAAGCTCGCCAGCCCGGTCGCGGCCAACACGGCCAGGCGACCGTGGAGCAGAACGACATCGTGGCGGATGACATAGGAGTTCGGGTCGGCTGGCCAACCGTGACCCGCCGACCCGAACCTTGATGTGCTCTGGATCCATCCTACCCGGCGACGCCCTCGGGGTGCCGGGCAGGACGAACCGCCTTGGACGTGGGCTAGTAGCCCTTGATCTGCTTCGGGAAGTAGTCCTTCAGCTCGCCCTCGCGATAGACGTCGAGGGTGGTGCAGTGCAGAGCACCGCCGAACGGAATGACCTTCTCGTACGGGATCGGCACGACGTCGAAGCCGAGCTTGTCGAGCTGCTCGCAGTACGCAGTCTCGCCAGCCTCAACACAGACCGTCTTGGGGTCGATCGAGAACGTGTTCATGGAGATCCACGACTTGCCCTCGTAGAGCCCCGTCAGGTAGACGTCGTTCTTGTGGACGCGCGTCGGCCGCGCGGCCTCGATCATCTCCCAGCCATTGATCTTGAAGAGCTCGAAGAGCTCCGGGTTCCGCGGCGCCCAGTCGGGGTTGGTCATGACGAGACCTTCCCGAAGCGGGACGAAGTTCACGTCGATGTGCCACGGGTGGAAGTTGTCGGGCTTGCCCTTGTCGCGCGGGGAGTCGAACTGGACCTCGTGCACGCGGATGCCGAGCGAGCCGAACATGCGCTTCAGCCAGTCGACGCCGCTCTTGTTCGAGACGCACGACAGCTGATGGAAGATGTCCTTGCCGAACCGCATGGAGTCCGCGGAATCCCAGAGGGCTTCCTTCTCCGAGAGCTGGAACTCGCCGTTGTAGAGGCGCTCCCGCTTCTCGTCGTCGGTCCAGACGTTCTCCATGTAGTAGTAGTAGTCCGGGGCGCCGGTGCCGGAGATGTTGACGTACGACTCGTCCGTCAGCATCGGGAAGGGCGCGCCGAAGTGGACCGCCTCCGGGTCCTCCTTGACGTACCGCTCGAAGATCGGGCGGAGGTTGAACCGCTCGAAGACGCGCGAGCGCCGGACGGTCGTCGCCTCGACGATGTAGTTGCCGTGGATCGTGGTGACGTCACGGACGTTGTTCACGCCGTGCGCATTCAGCTGCGTCCAGCCAAGCGGCGAGTGGAGCGGCTTGTTGAACATGAACGGCTGGATGTCGATCCGCTCGACGAGCACGCCGCGCTTCTCGATCTGCGCGACGAAGTAGTCCATCTGCTCGTTGGCGGCAGCCACCTGCTCCTCAGGGAAGGGGCCCCACGAACCGAGCGGGAACCCACCCTTGGGCAGGTCGTACCACCAGGCCGGCTCCGGCGCGGGGACGTTGGTCCCCTCCGGCCGGCCGATGATGACCCGCTTCAGCGGATCCCACTCGTTCCAGCAGTTGACAATCTTGGCCACGTGGCCCGCTCCTTTCCGGCCCCTGTGGGGCCTAGACCGCGGCAGCCCAAGTCGATCTGGCGCGGGAGCCGCTCTCTGCAGGTCGCCCGCAATTCCACGGGCAACCTGCGGCGTGACCCCGGCGTGTCCCTGCGGCCATAGCGGCAGGACAGCTGCTCACGTCACTCAGGAACAAACGCAAACGGGAACGACGGCCAGCGTCGTCCCAACTTGACGGAAGTCTACCACCATGCACCCGTCGCGGCCATGCCATAAGGCCCATTTACCTCGACCCCTGGACCCCCGCAACGGGCGAAACGGACCTGTCTCGGTGCCTGGGCGCGGCCCGACCATCGATCGTTCCGGGGCATGCGCCCCGATCCCTCACCCGCGGCCGCGGCCGCGCGGTATGGTGCGCAGATGACCGGCACCTTCGAGCGCATCGTGGGCCACCTGCTCACGCCCGCCTCGCCGGGCGGCGCCGCGATCCTGGACCCCGGTCCCCTCCTCGAGACCGAGGAGCGCATCGCCGCGCTCAGTGCGGCCTTCCTCGTCGCCCTCGCCGGGCCGGGCCACCCGGCCCACGGACAAGCCCTCGCCGTCCTTGAGCGACCGGCTCACGGCGAGGAGCGCGACGTCGTCGACTTCCTCCGGAAGGCCGTCGGGCTCGTCCGCGACGAGGTTTCGGGGGCTGCCGCCGGCGACCCGGTCGTCGCGGCGAGGCTGTCGGCGACCGCCGGCCGCCTCGAAAGCCCCGGACAGGGGTCAGTGGCCACGGCCGAGGCAGCCTGGACCCTCTTCTTCCCGGAGGGCACCGGGATCCTCGGGCACGAGCAAGCGCGCGAGGCGGCTTTGCGCGATCGGAGGACCGTCCGGATCGAGCAGCTGAACCCGGACCCGATCGCCGACCCGGCACGGGAGGTCCTCTTCACCTCGAACGTGCTGCTCACGATCCCGGCGGCGACCCGCGACATCGACGCGCTCCCCTACCCTCCCGCGCTGGTGCGCGACATCGCGGCCGCGGCCGCGGAGCCGCAGCGGCAGTGGTTCGACCACCCGGTCCAGGTCGGCGTCGAGCCCGCGCGCAACGAGCTCCTGCACGGCCTGCGGGGGCTCGACGACGCCATCACCTTCGAGCTCGCCCGCCGCCCCGGCGGGGATGGCAGCGCCCGGGTGCCGTGCGTGCTCTCGGTGACCGTCACGCACGACGGGCTTCGCCCCGTCGCGCGGCCGTACGTGGAGGCGGAGCTCACGCGTTCGGGTCGCCTGCGCCATCTCGACGTGCACGCCTTCACGGAGTCCGACACGGCATGCCTGGTGGACGAGGTCCTTGCCCCGGCGGCCGGAGCAGCCGGACCGGCGGGCGGCACCGACGCCGGCATCGAAGACCCCGTCGCGCTCCTGCGCGCCGTCTTCGGCGTCGACGGCGCCTACGGCCGCCACTACAGCTTCCTCAAGGCAATCGCCGCCTTCTGGCGGGTCGTCGTCGATCCCGGCGTCCGAGGCACGTTCAAGATCGATCTCGACCAGGTCTTCCCGCAGGCTGAGCTCCTCGCGGAGACCGGCCGTTCGGCCTTCGAGCACCTCGCCACCCCCACGTGGGGCGCGCGGGCCGTGGATTCATCCGGCCGGCCCGTCGAGCTCGGGATGCTCGCCGGCGCCCTGGTCAACGAGCGTGACATCGGGCGCGGGCTCTTCACGCCGGACGTGCGGTATCCCACCCGCGAGCCCGCGGCCGATGAGCACGTCTTCTTCAGCCCGCTGCCGCAGGCCCTCTCGACCGCGGCCGAGATGCAGGAGCGCCACGCCACGGCGGATCGCGACGGCGTGACGGCCTGCCTCGAGCGGATCCACGTCACCGGGGGCACGAACGGGGTGCTCGTGGAGGCGCTCCGGCGGCACCGCCCATTCACGCCGAGCTTCATCGGGCGGGCCGAGGACCAGGCCTACGTCCTCTCTGCGTTGGGCCGGCCGGGCCCGCGCCTGGCCTACGTCCACGCGGCCGGTCTCGTGATGCGCCACGACAAGGAGGCCTTCGCGGGCGAGGCGATCGCCGCCGCGCACATCGGCAAGCTGATCGGCGACTATGTGCGGATCCTCGAGTTCAGCGCGTACGCTGGCGCGCTGGCCGGCGACGGCCCGCGGGGGTCGCTGGCCCTCGCCGAGATCAAGGACCTGCTGGATCCCTTCACCGGTTGTTTCGTGTCACGCCTTCCCGTGACGGTGACGCTCCTCCGTTTCGCCCTGCGCCTCGCCCGCTTCTTCGATGCCGGGGAGACGGCGGCAGGACGCGACTTCGCGATCTTCGGCTCGCGCCGGATCGACGAGGCGATCCGGCGAACCGCCGACCGCGACGGGCTGCGGGACGCGATCGCGCGCGAGCGGCGCGGCTGGAACCTGTTCTACGACGCGCTCGACGCGCTGGAAGCCGGCATCGCCCGCGGCGATCCGGCAGCCCTCGCCCTGCGGCGCCGGGGCCGCGAGATCGTCGCCGGCTGCCGCGTGGAGACGGCGGCCACCGGTTAGCAGGCGGCCGCACCGACGCGAGCGGCGCGCCGGGTCCCCGCGGAAGCGGGGGCGCGGGATCGGGGAGTCGCGACCCGTGTCCCGCGCGGCACTACTCGACGAGCGGCCAGAAGATCTCCGTGCGCCACTGCTCTGGGGGCTCGAGAGCCGGGTCCGACAGGTAGCTCTCCCACATCGCCACTCTCGGAACGACGCCCTGGTCGGCCATCCATGCCTGGAGCTCGTGGTACGTCTGCTCGAGGGTGTCGTACGGGCCGATGTGAGTCGCGGTCACGGCCCGCCCACCGGGGAGCTCCATCATCTCGACATCGCCTGACGGCTCGAGCGGCGCAGCGACGGGGAACCCGGCGTGAACCTCGACCATCTCGCCGGGCGCCGATGGGTAGAAGCCGAAGGGCGGCCCGATCGGCCCCGCGCCCTGCTTCTGCAGGAACTCCATCGTGGCGCCGAAGGCCCGCCCGAAGAACCCGGTCAGCTCTCCCATCGGGACCCTTCCCCGCACGACGACTGCCGGTTGCGGGGCAAGCCTGACGATCTCAACGGCTAGCATCGCATCCACCTCCGGTTCGACTTCGTGCCACGTGCGGGGATTCGCCTCAGCCTAGCGGCGAGGGCCACGCGGGACCAGCCCTCCTCGGCCGCGGCCCCATGACGTCGCGCACTGCGCACCGGGGCCGGCAGCGCCTACCCTGGCTTCTGGTCGCCGAAGATCGTGTAGTGCCAGGGCTTCTCGGCCTCGCCGGTGAGCTCGATCATGACGTGCTTCACCCGCGTGTACTCCTCGAACGAGTACATCGACATGTCCTTGCCGAAGCCCGACTGCTTGAAGCCGCCGTGCGGCATCTCGCTCGTGACCATGAGGTGGTCGTTGACGAGGACGTGGCCGAAGTTGAGGGCCTGCGTCGCGCGCATGGCGACCCGCAGGTCGCTCGTCCAGACGGAGCTGGCCAGGCCGTAGGCGGTGTCGTTCGCCTTCGCCAGGGCCTCCTCCTCGGTGTCGAACGGGAGCACGACGAGAACCGGGCCGAAGACCTCCTGCTGCACGATCTCGCTGTCCTGCGTGGCATCGACGATGACCGTGGGTAGGTAGAACGCGCCGTCGGGGAGGCCGGGCACCTCCGGACGGCGCCCGCCCACGAGCACCCGCGCGCCCGCAGCGACGGCGCGCTGGACGAAGCCGTCCACCCGCTCGACCTGCGCCGCGTTGATGAGCGTCCCCATGTCCGTGGCCGGTGCCGTCGGATCGCCCACGCGGACTGACGCGAACAGCTCAGCGAGCCGTCTCGTGAACGCCTCCGCCACCGACCGGTGGACATAGACGCGGGTGGCCGCGGTGCAGTCCTGGCCGCCGTTGATGAGCGCTCCGGCCGTCGCTCCCCGGGCGGCCGCCTCCAGGTCCGCATCGGCGTGGACGATGAACGGCGCCTTCCCGCCGAGCTCGAGGTGGACCCGCTTCAGGTTCCCCGAGGCGAGGCCCATGATCGCGCGGCCGGTGTCCGAATCGCCGGTGAGGGAGACGAGGTCGATGTCGGGGTGGGCCGCGAGCGCGGCGCCGACCACGTCACCGCGCCCGGTGACGACATTGAAGACGCCGGCCGGGACCCCCGCCTCCGCCGCGAGCGCCGCCAGGCGGATCGTCGTGAGCGGCGTCGCCGACGCCGGCTTGAGGACCACCGAGTTGCCGGCGGCGAGCGCCGGCCCGATCTTCCAGATCGCCATCCAGAGCGGGTAGTTCCAGGGGCTCACCTGGCCCACGACGCCGAGCGGCTCGCGCCGCACGAAGCTCGTGTGGTTGCCCGAGTACTCGTAGGCCGCCCGGCCCTCGAGGTGGCGCACGGCGCCGGCGAAGAAGCGCAGGTTGTCGATCGTGAAGGGCAGGTCGGACTCGCGGCGGAGCTTGTAGGCCGAGCCGGTCTGCGCCGTCTCGAGGGCCGCCAGCTCGTCGGCGTGCTCCTCCATCAGGTCGGCGAGGCGGTCGAGGATCGCGACCCGCTCGGGCAGGTAGCGGCGGCTCCAGCGGCCGTCCTCGAAGGCAGCCCGGGCGGCGGCAACGGCCCGCTCGACGTCGGCCTCCGTGCCGGCCGGGACGCGCCCCACGACGGCGCGGGTGGCGGGGCTGCGGACCTCGAGCCAGGCGCCCGACGACGCCTCCGCCGGCTCGCCGTCGATGAACATCGGGAAATCGCGGACGGCCTCGACGACCATCGTGTCACTCCTCCTGGCGCCCTCCGGGCGCGGCATCTGGGCGGATCGAGTCGCGCCGAGCCTATCACGGCGTCTGCGGTCGCCGGCGGGCGCGTCCTGCTCCACGGGGGTAACGGGGGTCCTGGGCGCGAAGCATCCGCGCCCCTCACGGATGGCGTCCCGTCGGCGTGGCACGCGGCCGCCGCCGGGGTACGATCGCCGGGTGAGACACCTCCGATCCATGGCGGTCGCGCTGGCGGCCTTCGCGCTCGCTGGCGCTGCGTGCGGTGGCGCCGCCGGTCCCGCGTCGAGCGGGGCACCAGATGCCTCTGCCCCCGGCTCCGCCGCCCCGACGGCGTCTCCCGGCGACGCCTCGGGGCCGCCTGGGCCGTCGTCCGACCCGGGCGCGACGGCAACCCCCGCCCCGTCGCCGTCCGCCACCGCGCCCCCGTCAGCAGGGCCGACACCCGGGACCCCACGGACGGCCGCCCCGAGCCCCGGCGCCGACAGCCCCACCCCCGACACGTTCTGGGGTCTCGTCGAGCGCGGCATCCGCCTTGCGGGACGCGTCGAGGTGCAGATCACCGGCCCCAACGCCGGGACGCTCCGCTACGAGCCGGACGCTTCCGCCACCGCGATCGAGGGCGTCGTGGGCTACGTCTGTCTCGACGGGCGCGCCTACGACGGCCAGTCCGGATTCACGCGGGTCCCCGGGCGGTGGACCTGTGGGGCCAGTGCGCTCGTTGCCGGGTTTCGCGGCATCGGGCTGCCGATCGACGCCTGGAACAGCAGCATCCCCACCAGATCCAGCTAGCTCGGAGGGCTCTGGCCCGAAGCCTTCTCTTAGGTCTGCGCCGATCTCCGGAACATATGCTCCATCAAGGAAGCGATCCGGGTGCCAAGTGGCCTTTCCTCAACCAGAGCTGAGAAAATCGTCACAGTCTCCGAGCCGGGCCATTGGTATGAAGCCCGTGCACGGAAAATGGTTGCATCTACCAAGACGGCTCGACTGCATCAGCTTCTTCGAGTCAACCTCTGTGATGCTCTGAGTGCTCAGCGTTCCGATGCAGCCGTCGTGTCGTAGAGAGCGGAGCATCCTCCAGATCATCAATACGACCAGATCAGGCTTGCCGAGGCGTTGCCCAAGCAGCATGGAGTAGAAGGGTTGGATTTCCGGGCGCAAATGCGCTCCCTCCAGTACTTGTTGCCCATGTATGGCGGGTTGCTGACCATCGCATGGAAGCCACTCTGTTTCGGGGACTCCCCCGCAAACACCTCAGGAAACGCGACTGGCCAGTGCAGCGGCTTCCGTAGTGGCGCCCGGCGCGGTCGCCTCGCATTCAGCCGCGTGCCCCGGCGTGTCTGTGAGCGGCATCGAGGGCGGCTGACTCGGATGGCGACCCGAGGGCCTCGACAAGTCGAAGAACTACCTCCGCGTCGGCGGCAACTCGCTCGGCCAACGTCGCTGTGCGGGTCAGTCTCGCTTGCGGTCTCAAGGGCCGCGCCGGCCAGCACGTCGGCGACCGTCGCGAGGATCGCAAGCCGGCCCTCGCTCTCGTGGTGGAGCATCTGCTTCCGCTCGACGTCAGCCGGTCGAATCGTCTCGATGCCGTGCATCTCGCTGCCGCATCTTGAGCGCCTCGTCGATCAGCTTCTCGACAGCGGCGACTGCGTCGCCCCGGCCGAGAACCCGGGGATCGGTGTCTCGCGGCC
Source organism: uncultured Chloroflexia bacterium (assembly GCA_963716025.1). GTDB lineage: Bacteria > Chloroflexota > Limnocylindria > Limnocylindrales > CSP1-4 > CAIXZV01. The sequence continues at coordinate 11,950 of CAVQSY010000071.1, read as the reverse complement.
TCGGCCCGCCGCGACGTCGTAGTGGAGGTAGCGAAGCTGATCGAGGTCCCAGATGCCGAGGAGGCTGTCACCGGCCTTGAGGGCGTGGTCGAGGAAGGTGAACGGGTCGATCCTTGGCCACGGTCGTGAGCCACATGGAGAGCTTGGCCATCTCGACCGCCATCGGGTTGCGGTCGACGCCGTAGCAGCAGTGCTCGGCGACTAGGCGGCGGGCCTCGATGACCACGTCGAGTCGATTTGGGTCGTCCGCTGCCGTCGCAGTCTCGGCCGCTCGGGGGTCGCCCTCGTCGCGCCAGGCCTCGATCAGACGGTCGGCGAGATAGCGGCAGGCGGCGACGAGGATGGCGCCGGAGCCGACGGCCGGGTCGCACACCTTGAGATCGAGGATCTCGCTCGAGGGTCTGATGCGCCACTCATTGGTGTCGGCGGTGTCCTGAGGGCCAGGCGAGTAGCACAGGGGTGCGAGGGCGTGTTCGGCGACCTCGTCGGCGAGTTCCTTGGTGGTGTATGCCGTGCCGCTGTCACGCCGGGAGCCGGTCTCGGTGACATAGACCGCACCTTCGAGGAACACGAGCGGCCGGTCGCGGAGATCGAGTCGGAGGAGATTGGCGAACGGTTCGATGCGGGCGGCGAGCGCCTGATCGCCCTGGCAGGCCTGGATGAGTCCGGCTCGGAGGTGCGGGTCGACCGGGCTCGGCCAGGAGCTTCTCGACCTGGTTCTTGGTTCCGACCCGACGTCCCTCCTTCTCGGCGTCCTTGTTGCTGAGCCAGGCAACGAGCTGGCTGTCACCGTCGATCTTCTTCGCTTCGAGGTCGGGAAGGCTGATCTCGGGCTCTTCGCCGGTCCTGCCCTTGAGACCCAGAACGACGTGCTCAGCCTTGACGGCGTCGTGGTCGAGCAGCCGCTCGTAGATGTGGCCGATCTGCTCGACGTCGACATGGCGGTACGAGAGGCGGCGAGTGTCGGTCACGCCCCCGCTACTGCTGAAGCGCAGGACCAGGAGTGCGTCGAGGATCGCCAGGACGTCGAGGTCGGTGACCGGGATCGGCGTACCGGTCGCCGATGTGCCAGGTGCCTTCGCCGGTGCGACCCTCCAGGAACGGGAAGCGGTCGGGGTCGAAGAGATTGCCGCCGTAGGCAGGTACCGAGAGCTCGTCGTGGTGAACGCCGCTGTGAACGGCTCGGCTGGTGGCGAGGAGCCGATGCCAGGCGGTGGTGCGGGTCTCGAGGACCTCGGGGTTCTCGAAGCGCTCCTGCTGCAGCGACTCACGCAGCGTCCGGACGGCGTACAGCTCTTGGTAGTGGGCGTTGTCGACTGGCAGCAGGTCGTTCTCCTCGGCGACGAGGAGGAACACCATGCGCATCATCACGGTGACGGCGGCTTCGTAGACCTCGTGTGGCTCGACGTCCTCGAGAAGGGAGCCGCCCCGGTCACGATCAGCCCGGGAGATGGCGTTGACGAGCAGCTCGGTCGCCCGGCGGACCTGCGTGCCGAGCTGGTCGGTGACCTCGGCCTGCGAAGTTGCCGACTCGACGAGGAGCGCCTCGGGAGTGTCCTTGTCCTGCGGTGCCGGTGAACCGTCGGCTGTGGAGCATCGAACGGAACGAGTCGAGCAGGACGGGCTCGGTGGCGAACTCCGAAGCTCGCCATGTGCCCCAACCGGTCGCGCCGCCCTCCGGGGCGTGGACCAGGGTGAGGTAGTCGCCGTCGGTAACGAGCGCGAGCGGGACCTGGTGGTGCCGGCACGACAGAGCAGCCCGCTGCACCCAGGTGGCCGGCCAGGTGTCGCCGCTCGGGCGGTCGCGCGGGTCGGTCCCGCCGGTTCGACGAAGACGAGAACTCGTGGCCGACCTCGGGCACTTCGGCGGGTGTCCGACCTCTGCGGGATCATCGAACAGGCCGACCGGCTTCGACATCTGCGGCTGGTAGACGCCGGTCGGGGTGATGGACACGTCGTGACGAGTGACCCCAGTGGCGAGTGCCGCGGGAAGGTCGCTGCCGGTGCGGTAGTCGGGGCCCCAGCCGAGCACATCGCGAAGTAGCCAGTCGAGGTAGTCGCTGCGGTCGTCGGCCAGCCGGGCGGAGTCGAGGCCGTCGTCGCCGTACCAACGGGCCTTGTGTTCGCGCGCGCCTCGGACGGCGTGGGATCGAGGCCGTTCGGGAAGGACCCGCTTGAGAACAGGCAACGAGAACCATGGCGCCTCTGCGTCGACGAGGTTGAGCCAGTCCTCGTGTTGTTCGGCGACTCGCCGTCGGGCCGCCACTAGCGCTCTCCCCCTGCGGGACGAGCAGCTCGACCGCCACCGGGAACCAGTTGACGTCGCGCACCGCGTATCGACGACGGAGGATGTCGACCTCCTTGTCGACGTCGTCACCAATTCGCTCGATCCGCTCCTGCAACGCCTTGGCGTCGGCGTCGAACTGCTTGCGCTCGTCGCTGTCGAACTCCAATCGAAGCTGTTGGACGTTCTCGGACTCCTGGAGTTCGTCGAGGCGCCGTTGGATGCTCGACTGAAGATCAGCGAGCGTGCCCCGCAGCCGCTTCTCCTCCGCTTCGCGCTTGGCGTCCATGCGTCGGCTGCGCTGTTCACGCATCTCCTCGGCGCGTACCCGCAGGGCTTCCTCCAGCGAGGGCTGCAATCGCTCCCACTGATCGACATACCGGTCGCGAACGTGGTCGGGTGGCGCGTCAGCGGTGGCGGAAGCGACTGCTGCGCGGGTCTCGCCGACGTTGAGTCGGCCGTGACGACCACCGACCCGGACCGCAGCGGGTTCGATGACTTCGTCGAGGGTCGAGCCGTCGGCACCGTTCACCACGACCCGGGCATGGGCGACGGCAACGGGCTCGTCGACGTCGGCGTAGCGAACGGTGACTCGGTTGATCTTGCGGTCGACCGCAGCGCCCCAGACCTGGGCCCGCAGCGTTCGAAGGCACCGGGCGACGAACGGGTGACCCACATGGAGGTAGGCGACGTCTTGGTGACCGTGGGCGACCTCGGGATCAAACGTGACCGGGAGTCGGAAATCCTCGACCTCGTTGTGGAGGCCGACCAGGGTCTCGCCCCATGTGCCGCTCAGGTCGTCGACCTCCAAGACCGGCACCGTCACCCTCGGCCCGTTCGAGCACCGCTTCCCGCAGGCTGCGGCTGACTCTCGATCCGCAGTGCCACCTGGACTGCTCGCTGCACGCTCTCGGGGGTGAGGTCGAGCTCTTCCACGCTCGTGCGGTACTGGTCCCGCACCCGAGCGATGTCGGCCGAGAACCGCTGCTTGAGCTGCTCGAGGTCGACTCGGGCCTGATCGCGACGAGCGGCGATCAGCGCGTCGATATCGAGGCTGTGGTCGCCCTACCCGGAGCATGCGGGCTTCGATTCGCTCCGCAAGCACTGAAGACACCGACCCGAGATCGTCGCGGATGTCGTCGACCTTCTCCGCCAGCCGGAGCAGGAAGGAATGGTCGTAGCCGAGGGCATCGTCCTCGTCGTCGGACGCCGATGCGAAGTGGAAGATGTCGACGGTGTCGACTTCTGGCCGTGGCGGTCGATACGCCCGTTGCGCTGCTCCATCCGATTGGGGTTGCACGGCACCTCGACGTGGACGAGGCGGTGGCAGGCGCGGTGGAGGTCGATGCCCTCCGAGGCGGCGTCGGTGGCGAGCAGTACCCGCACCTTGGTCTTGCGCGGGTTGTAGTTGAACTCGCGGATGATCCGCTCGCGCTCGTCGCTGTCGAGGCTTCCGTGGAAGACCTCCACCCGACCGTCCATCGAGGGCCGATCAGGGTGGGGTGCGGTCAGGATCTCATCGAGGTAGTTGAGCGTGGCCCGGTACTCGGTGAACACGATCACCCGCTCGTCGTTCCACTCACCGTCCGGGTAACAGACCTCCCCGATCCACTCCATGAGCCGCTCGGTCTTCGCGTCGGCCCGGCGCCAACGGTCGTCGGCTCGTACCCGCATCTGGTCGAGGATGGGCTTGGCGGGATCCACGTTCAGTGTTCGGGTTCGCATCCGCGCCAGCAGTGTCTCTTCCTCTGCCTGGTCAACCTCCGGAAGGGAAGCGGCCGCAAGCGCGAGCGCTTCCTGCTCCTGCTCAGACACGCTCTCGGAGTCGTCGGCCTCATCTTCGAGCGCCGCCTCGGCCTCGAGCATTGCCCGCTCGGTCGCCTTGCGGTGGGACGAGGTGTTGAGCGTGTGGATGTGCTGATCGAGCGTGTGCTTGAACGCCGCCGGCGACGACAGCAGCCGCTTCTTCAGCAACAGGGTGACGAACCGAGAAGCGGCCCGCTCGGCCGGCGTGCTCGCCCCGCTCATCCGCAGTGCGACGTACTGGTCGAGAAGGTCGAACAGCTCCCGCTCCTCGGGCGGGAAGTCGACCTCGATGGCCCCGATCTTGCGCTGCGGGAAGCGCTCATCGCCGTCGGGCAGCATCGTCCGCAGGTGCGACTTCAGCCGCCGCACCATCACGGCGTCGCGCTCCCGGTCGCTCGGCTGGACGCCCTTGGTGAACCGGTTCGGGTCGAGCATCTCGAGGAGTGCCTGGAACGACTCGGGGTAGCCGTTGTGCGGTGTGGCGGTGAGGAACAGCCGGTGTTCGAAGTGCGGTGCCAGCCGTCGCATCGCCTTCGTGCGCAGGGATGTCCTTCGCGTAACGGCCGACCGCCGACGGTGCGATCTGGTGGGCCTCGTCGACGATCAGAAGATCGAAGGCGCGGGGGTAGGTGTTGGCGGTCGGGCGGCAAGAACTCGTCGAACCACCGCATCTGCGACTCGAACTTGACCCACTCCATCGAGACGATGAGCCGGGGATGCGATCGGAAGGGGTTGACGCCGACGCCGCGTTCGCGGCGGAGGCGGTGGACGTACTCAGTGTCGACCACCTCGAAGCGGAGACCGAACTGTCTCTCGCATCTCCCGCTGCCACTTCCGGCAGAGGCTCGGAGGAGTGACGATGAGGATCTTCGTGCGCCTGGTTCCGGAGCACGAGCTCCTGGGCGATGAGCCCGGCCTCGACGGTCTTGCCGAGGCCGACGTCGTCGGCGATCAGCAGGCTGACCCGCGGCATGCGCAGGGCTTCGACGAGCGGGAGCGAGCTGGTAGTCCTCGATGTCGATGCCAGCCCGGAAGGGCGACTGGAAGGCGCTCGGGTCGGCCGAGGCGATCGCTCCCCACCGCGCGGCGTCGAGGAAGGCAGCGAACGTATCGGCGTCGTCGACCCCTGCCGACGGGTCCGGCAGCTCGGCCTGCGGGCGCACCTCGGTGCCGGGCTCGGTCTCCCAGAAGACGGTGAGCGGGTCTGGGCTGCCCTTGTCGTCGATCGGGACGAGGTGGACGCGGTGGTGCTGGATCGAGCCAGCCGAGCTCGTCGCGTCGAGCGGCAGGGAGGAGGCGCGGACAGACTCGACGACCCAGTAGCGATCGCGGACGCGAACGAGGTTGCCTTGCTCAGGTACAGCTACTGCCCGCTCGCTCTCGATCAACGCCACGGTGCGACTCTAGATCGCCCCCGACGGACCCTCTCTGACGCATGGAGCTTCTTTCGCCGGTCCCGGCCAACACCTCGCGGCCGGCAACGGGTGTGATGAGGCAGCGTTCGGTTCGGACCTATCAGCGTCCGGCAGACCGTTTGGCGACGAGAGCGTTGGGGCGGCTCGCGGTGCTGCATACGTGGCTCGGCGAGGGCCGGGCACGTTGGCTCTGGCTGTGCACGTTGCCGTGACCGGAGGCCGGCAATCGGGATTCACCGACTGCGTCTGTCGCGTTCGACGAGCTTTGACCGCCTTTCCGTGGTGTGAGTACCAACCGGCGAGGATCAACCGGAACCGCCAGCGAGGTCGTCGCCGCGTGCGAGATGGCGTGGCGAAGTATCCAGTCGCACCACCCGGACCTGCCCGACACCGTCATCATCCTGGGGTCGGGGGTCGACCGAGGTCGGCTCGTCAAGCTTGGCCACTGGTGGGGCGGCCGTTGGGAGGTTGAAGGGGAGCTGCGCGGCGAGGTTCTTCTCGCTGGGGAGGCTCTCCATCTGCCGGTCGAGGACGTGTTCGAGGTCCTGCTACATGAGGCAGCTCATGGTCTGAACGCCGTCCGGGGCGTCAAGGACGCCTCTCGCGGGGGCCGCTATCACAACGCTCGATTCAAGGCGACGGCGGTCGAGGTGGGGCTCGATGTCGAACAGCACCCGCCATACGGATGGGCGCGAACGACGCTGACGTCGGCGGCGGCCGAGCGATACGCCGGTGAGATCGCCTCGCTTCGAGATGCCATCCGGATCGCACGCCGACTGGAGTCTCGAACGGCAGCCGAGCGCCGACGGGCGCGGGCAGGACGGAGCTGGGCAAGGGTTCTTCGGCCGGACAGCGACCGAAGGCGTCGCCCCTGGTCTGTGGATGCGGGCGGCGGATGCGGATGGCTCCGTCGGTGGCGTCCCAGGGGCCGGTGTTCTGCGGCGTGTGCGGGTCCGAGTTCGCTGCGCCGCAGGCCGACGTTCAACTGACGCAGACATCAAGCCGTAGTGGTGTCGTGCATCTTCGACCGCTCGGTGCCGAACCGTCGGTCCCGAGCCATGATTCGGCGGAGTCGGCAGCTCAGATCATCCGTCGAGCCCTGGGCACCGACGACGGAGTCCGTGCTGTCGCCCGAGTCGCCGCATGGGTGAACCAGCACGGCGAGTCGCTTGACGAGTCGCTGCCATCAGCCGACGAGTCCGATACGACGCGCCTCAACACGCTCGCTCGGGCGTTTCGCCGACTTCAGGGGCACCTCGACGGGCCAGACCTCGCGGCCGGGAATCTCCTCTTGGCGGCTGGTGACCAAGTCGTCGTCAGGACCTCCTCCGATGGTTCCGCAGCGGACGTCGATCTACCCGAGGTTGGCGTCCTGGGCCAGGTGGTCGCAGTTGATGCCGGCCAGGGGTTCGCTCACGGTCGACTTCCCGATCGCCGGCCGCTACAAGATTGCGAGCGAGGATGCCGGCCGCCATCTGGCCTACGGCTATGCCATGCCCAGCAGCCTCGACTCGCTGCCGGCCCGGCCGGAACCAGCGGCGCCGCCACTTGGTGATCTGCGGCCGGATGCCGAGGTCATCGAGTTGGATCTGCCGTGACGGCGACACTCAACACGGCATTGCGACTGGCCCGTTCCGGATGGGACGTTCTGCCGTGCCACTCCCCCGGTGCCGGGCGGGTGTTCGTGTCGTGTGCCGGACTGTTCGTCGCCGGGCAAGCATCCCCGAACTCGCCGTGGTCTTCACGATGCGGCCAGTGACCCAGCGGTGGTGCGCTCGTGGTGGCGGGAATGGCCCACCGCGAATCTGGGCGTTCGGACCGGCACGGCGTCCGGGTTGGTCGTGATCGACGTCGACCCGGCGCATGGCGGCCTCGAGACGATGCGTCAGCTCAGCAACGAGGCATCGATTCCCCAAGGCCTGCGGGTCCGCACCGGATCCGGTGGGTGGCACCTCTACTTCAACCATCCGGGTGGCATCGTCCGGAATTCAGCCGGCACGGCGCTGGGGCCGGGGGTCGACGTGCGAGGCGATGGCGGATACGTGATCGCCCCGCCCAGTCGCCACGTCAGCGGTGGCGAGTACCGATGGTCGGGATCGTGGACGCTTCCGGATCTCCCCGACCATCTTCTGGAACGACTGCGTCCGCCCGAACGGCCACCGGCGCGCCTGTCGGAGCCGCTGAGAATCGATCGAGCACTTTCGGCGTGGGCGGCTCGGGCGCTCGAGGACGAGGCTCACGAGGTTCGCTCCGCGGCGGCGGGCGGCCGCAATCATCGGCTGAATCGGGCCGCGTTCAGCCTGGGTCAGATCGTGGCGACCGGCCTGCTCGATGGCGAAGCGGTCACCGATCACCTGCATCACGCAGCGCTCGGCGCCGGTCTCGGAGCCCGGGAGGCGACGATGACGATCCGTTCGGGACTGCGGGCCGGGATGCGACATCCTCGGATGCCGGCCACAGCGGTCAATGCCGCCTCCCGACCACCGGAGGTTGATGCTGGGGTCGAGTTGGACATGGGATCAGCTTCAATCTGATCGTTGGGTCCTAAGCTGGCATTCATGGCACGTGGTGTGGGGCGTCCGCCCCGTCCTCGATCGATTGACCCCGAGCTCCTCGAAGCGACGCACCGAGCTCTCCTTCGACTGGGCAAGGATCTCGGCCTTCCGACCGGCCGCTACGTCGATCCGACCACCGGGAGGTCTCGCAGCCGACCCAAGCCGATCGCTCTGGCCGTTCTCGCGCTCGAAACCCAGGAAGCCCTCGAAGTCCTCGCGGCCAGCGAGGTTGCCTTGGCCCGGGATCAGGACGAACTGACCTGGGAGCAGGTCGGCGACGAGTTCGGGATCAGTGCCCAGTCGGCCCATCACCGGTTCGCCAAGAAGGCATAGCCCTGCGTCATCCCACCTCGGGAACCTCAGGGTCGGTTGCCGCCGTCGGGGGTTGTCGGGCGTCGAGGTCATGGCGTAGCGCTTGGTCGACGAGTTGCGCCCGCCAGGCTCGACGCTCGCCTTGGCGCTGGGGTTCGGGGCCGGCTTGCTGGGCGACGTCGACGGGTAGGTAGTGCGTGGGGTTGTCGCTGATGCGAGCCCGGCGATGCTGCTCGGCGCGGCTGACCAGGTCGTAGCGGTCAACGACCTCGGCGTGTTCATCGAGCCAGGTCATGCGCTCGGCCTGCTGACGTTGTGCCGCGGCCAGGCGTCGTCCGACCCTGGCGACGGCCCGGTCGAGGTGCTTGACCCGACCGGCCCCGGCGGGTGTCTCGGCGTGAAGGTTGCGGCGGGTCCGGAGCCCGTCGAGTTCGACGGTCGCGGTTTCGATCGCTCTGGTCGGGTCGGCCGGGGCGTCGGCCAGGATCGTTTCGAGCCGTCGGCGGGCTGCGGTGAGCTCGGCGAGGGTGTGACTGGTGGCGAGCCGGTGCACGGCGGGTAGGCGGTCGGCGGCATCGGCGGCCATGGTCCCGGTCCGGCGACGGGCCAGAGCGTCGCTGATGTCGTCGAGGTCGAACCGCTGCGCTTCGGGGGTTTGATGGGCTTCGTCGTCGGCATCGGCGATGGTGCCGTCCACGATGTAGAGCCGGTTGGCGTCACGTCCCCGGGTGATGGCGACGTATCCCTCTTCGAACCCGGACAGGTCGGTCGGGTGGTAGCGGGCGGTGCCGTGGGTTGCTCCCTGGACGCCGTAGCTGGTGCGGGCGTAGCCGTACTCGAGGCGTCCCGCCGCCAGATACGGCCGTGGGACCCGGATCGTGCCTTCCCGCTCGAACGCCACCGTCACCTCGCGGTCCTCGGGATGGACGGCGGTGACGACGCCGACCGAGCCGTTCTTCACGAACTGCCCATCGCGGTCGGCTCGCAGGCGACGGTCGTTGCGGCGGGCGACGACCAGATCGCCGACCAGGTACTCCCTTCCGCCGACCGTGACCGGATCACCGGTCAGCCCGCCGTCGGCCTTCAAGATCGCACGGGCCCGATCGTTGAGGGCACGGCGGGTGGAGTTCGGACCGGCGATCATCGGATCCGCGCCGCCCTCGAGATGCGCTGCGTACCAGTCGGCGACCATGGCGTCGAAGGACTCCCCCGCCGTCGCCGACCGGACCACCCGCCCGGCGTTGTCCATGCGAGCGAGGGCATCGGCGACGTGGCCGTCGCGGTAGTCGCTGATGGCGAGCCGGTCGGTGTGATCGGTCTGCCGGTTGTTCTCCACCAACCGCACCAGCCCCTCGCCTCGGTCGCGACAGAGTCGCTGGAACACCCCGCCCACCTCGACCGAGCCGTGTTGGTCGGGGTCACCGACCAACACCACCGAACCCGCCGCCCGCCGAGCATGAGCAACCAGGCGATGCAGATCCCGGGTGGCAAGCATCGATGCCTCGTCGACCACCACCACCGACCCAGGCGCCAGTCCGCCCCAGCGGTCCAGATCCATCAACAGCTTCGCCACCGTCGGCGCCGGCATCGTGCTGCGACCGAACCCCGCCGCACTCTCCAACTCGGCCGCCGCCGTCGCCGACACGGCACACCCCACGACCGGCACTCCAGCGGTGACGTGGGCGGCCACGATCGCCTCGGCCGCATACGTCTTCCCGGCACCGGGACGGCCCGATACCGGCATCACCGGTTCGCCGTGCGCGCAGACGGCCTGCACCATCGTCAGCTGCTCCGCCGACAGCTCCGGCCGGGCCGCCAGGACCTCGTCGACGAGGGCCTCGTTGATCTCGCCTGTTCGCGGCGTGTGCAGTGTCGGCGTCCCAGGCGAGGAGCTCGGTCTCGATGTCGGCCAGGTCGGCTGTGGTGTAGGTCGTCTGCGTGGATCCTCGCCGTCGAGGTGCAGTCGGCGGTGCAGCGCCCTGCGAGTCCGGTGCAGGCCGTGGTGCAGTCCGGTCAACGACGACGCAGGCATCGGAAGCCAAGAACCGGTCGGCCAGGACCTCGATCTCGACCGCCGGGCATGCTGCACCCATCCGAGAGGCGAGCGCTTCGATCACATCGCTTCGGCAGAACACCGACGCCCGCTCGGTCAAGCCGGCCGGGCCCGCCAGCTCGTCGAACACTCCGGCGAGATGTTCGGGTGTGGGCCGTTCGGCCGTGGTCTGGTGCAGGCATCGAGCTGCCTTCGCCGGGTCGAACCCGGCGGTATCGGCCTCGGCTCGCCACAGGTCGAACAAGGTGTCGGGGTCGACCTGATAGTCCTTGGGCTTGCGGGTCTCCAAGGTGGCGATCTGCGCTGCTCGGGCCGAGGTGTTGCCCGACTCGGCCAGCACTTCGGCGATCTCAGTACGCCGCTTCGAGAAGACCTCCAGCACCTCGGCCGGCACGCCGTCGATGTCTGCGTAGCCGTTGGTGATCGGTCCCCACTCGACACCCATGCGGGCGGTCAGCAGATGACGGAGATGGGCCTGATAGAGATGGCCCGCTGCCTTGGCGTGCTCGAACAGGCCATACCCGGCGATGGCCCGCCACACCGGCCCTTCCTTGCTGTCGACCCGGGTCATGTTCGCCACCACGACATGGGTGTGCAGCAACGGATCGCCCGCCCGGCTCGTCCGATGATCAAACGCCGCCGCAATCACCCCATCGGTCTCCGCCAGGTAGCGGCCCTCCTCACCAGAGAGACGGGCCCGCACCGACCGATCCTCGAGATACCGGACCACCTCGTCCACCGACTCCGTGTGCGCACGACGAAACTCAGCCCGTACACCAGGCTCCGCAAGTGCCCAGAGCACGCTCACGCTCTTCGGCGGCCGCAACGTCACGTCATACCCCGGCCGAGGCTTGCCCGGAGTCCGCTCCGCAGCGAGACGCTCGACCTCCTGCCGCTCGGATCCGCCACGCGTCGCCACCGGTCTTGCCCGCCGCCGGAACCAGCTCACCCTTGAGATACCGGCGCGGCTCCTGGACCACATCGTCGGCACCCGCGTTGTCGAGAGCCGACTCGTAGTCGGCACCCGCTTTCAGGAGCCGTCCGTACGTACTGGTGGGACACGTCCGAGGAAGGCTGCCGCACGGGCCGAGTCGACGACCTCCTCGATGGTCTCTCGGGACCGGTTCGCTCCGACGCGCCGCGGCACGGCCCGCCGAGCCCTGCGCCGACACGAGTCGCTCCCCCGACTGAGGGTGCTCGCCATTGAGCACGCGACGAAGATCCTCGGGGTCGACCTCACCACTGAGTCCGAGCGTCTCGCGGAGCGACCCGACCCAACGACCCTTCGCCTCGCCACGACCCGTGTAGTAGTCCTCGGCCGCGGTGGCGACCTCACCGATGTAGTACTCCGCCGCCCCCGGGCCGAGCTTCCCGATGTTCAACACGGCAGGCGCTCGCGAGCTCGAATCATGCCCAAGGAAGGCGTCGCATCGTGGCCGACGCGACAGCCTCCGCCCTGCGCGCTGCCAGCCAAGTCCGTGACGCTCAGCGCTCGAAGCCGATCAGGGAATGGCCCCAAGGGGTG
>CAVQSY010000070.1:0-9183 GCA_963716025.1 uncultured Chloroflexia bacterium | reverse complement strand
CCGTCGGGGAGCAGCGCAACGATCGTTCCGGAGGTCATCGCCCTGGCCTCGCGGGCCGCCGCGACCAGCACCGCCCCGCACGATGGCCCGGCGAAGATCCCCTCCCGGAAGACCAGTTCTCGCAGTGCCGAGATGGCGTCGCGGTTGGAGACCAGGTACTTCGCGTCGATGAGGGCGGGATCCAGGATCTCCGGGATGAACCCCTCGTCCAGGGAACGCAGGCCCTGGACCAGCTCGCCGGGCAGGGGTTCGACCGCCACGATCCGGACCCCCGGCTTGTGCTCGCGCAGGTAGCGCGACACGCCCATCAGGGTCCCGCTCGTCCCGAGCCCGGCGACGAATACGTCGATCTCCGGGCAGTCGGCCAGGATCTCCGGCCCGGTCGTCTCGTAGTGGGCCTGCGGGTTCGCCTGGTTGCCGTACTGGTAGGGCATGACGAACCGCTCGTCCTTGGCGACGAGATGCTTGGCCAGCGCGATCGCACCGTTGGAACCCTGGGCGCCGGGCGAGTCGATGACCTCCGCGCCGAACAGGGCGGCCATCTGCCGCCGTTCGTTGGTGACGTTGTCCGGCATGACCAGGGCGACGCGATATCCCTTCCGCCGGCCGATCATCGCGAGGGCGATCCCCGTGTTGCCCGATGTCGGCTCCAGGATGATCGAGCCCTCGTGAAGGCGGCCGCGGGCTTCCAGGTCCTCGATCAGGTACTTCGCGACGCGGTCCTTGACGGAGCCGGTCGGATTTATCATCTCCAGCTTCGCGAAGATGCGGACGTCCGGGTTCGGGCGACATCAGCGGGATCTCGACGATCGGCGTGTGCCCGATCGCCTCCAGGATGTCGCCGAAGCGCCCGCCGTGACGAGGCAGCTCATCGTGGTCGTGGAAGTGCGGGTGGTCGTCGGTCGGGTCTGGACCGTGGCCGTGCCCGTGATCGTCGGGTCGACCGGACCGACCGCCCGCAGCGCCGGCATCGCCATCGGGCCTCAGCCGCCCGCCATGGCCGGGAGCAGTCGAACCTCGTCGGCCGGCGCGACCGGCGTGTCGAGTCCGGCGAGGTAGCGGACGTCCTGGCCGTTGACGTAGACGTTGACGAATCGATTGAGATCGCCGTCCTCGGTCAGCAGCTGGCCGCCCAGCGACGGGTGTCGCTCGACCAGCCCCGCGACGACGGTCCGGATGGAATCGCCGTCGATGTCGAGCGACTTCACGCCGCCCACGTTGGCGCGCAGCACAGACGGGATGAACACCGTGCTCACGCGCGCGCCTCCGGGGAGACCGTGCCGGCCAGGCCGGTCGTGGTCATGAGGAACGGCGCATCGACTCCGAGCGAGGTCGTCGTCAGCGGACGACCGTCCCGTCGTGCGGCGACGGCTTCGTCGGAGCAGACCGGGCAGTTCGGGTCGCGGCGGAGCTGGAGTTCGGTGAACTCCGTCTCGAGTGCGTCGAACAGCACCAGCCGACCTGCCAGCGTATTGCCGATGCCGAGCAGGACCTTGAGCGCCTCGTTCGTCTGGAGCAGGCCCAGGATGCCCGGCACCACGCCAAGCACGCCGGCCACGGAGCAGCCGGGGGCGAGCTCCGGCGGCGGCGGCGTCGGGTACAGGCACCGGTAGCACGGTCCCTCGTACGGCACGAAGGTGGTCAGCTGGCCCTCGAACCGGAAAACGCTGGCATGGATGACCGGGATCCCGGCAGCGACCGCCGCATCGTTGAGGATGTACCGCGTTTCGAACGTGTCCGTCCCGTCCAGGATCACGTCGTAGCCGGCGATCAGCTGTTCCACGTTGGCGGCAACCAGCATCTCCTCGTGGGCGACGACGTTGACGTCCGGGTTGAGCGCGTTGATCGCGATCCTCGCGGACTCGACCTTGCGCTCGCCGATCCGGTCGGTCGTGTGGACGATCTGGCGCTGGAGGTTGGAGAGGTCGACGATGTCGAAGTCGACGATACCGATCGTCCCGACGCCGGCGGCGGCGAGGTAGAGCGCAGCCGGACTGCCGAGCCCGCCCGCTCCGATGAGCAAGGCCTTGCTGCCGAGCAGCTTCGCCTGACCGTCCGACCCGACCTCGGGGATGAGCAGGTGACGGCTGTAGCGAAGGCTGCTGGTCATGGCTGAGGTACGACGGGCTTGTCGAACGGGAGTCCGGCGCCCTTCCAGCCGTGGAAGCCCTGGGACATCGACGCGACGTTGGTGTAGCCCATCTCCTGGAGGGTCTCGCCTGCGAACAGCGAGCGGATGCCACCGGCGCAGTAGAGGATCACCGGCTGGTCGCGATCGGGCACGAACGACTCGATCATCGACTCGATGTAGCTCTTGGACACGTGGTCGGCGCCGGGGATGTATCCCTGCTCCCACTCGACTGTCCTCGCGGACGTCTATGAGGACGGCGCTGCCCGGTGGGAGGGCATCCACCTCCTGCGGGGAGACTTCCCGGACTTGGCGCGCGCCTCGCGCAGGAGGTCCGCGTATGACTTCGGCATGGGGCTGATCGGCTCCGGATGGTCGACGGGCTGGCTCGCGTGTTGCGGCCAGGGCGGATGAGGACGATGCCCCAGGGACCGTCCTCCCGGAGGAGGCTCGTGGACCGGGGGCGCTCGATGTGCCGGCGGTCAGGCCGGCCCTTGACACCTGCAGCGGCCCATCAGGACGGCCTCTCCGCGGGCTCGGGGGTCGGCGTCACGGCGGCCGGGTCCGCCGCGGCGACGCCGAGATCCGTCCAGGACGTGCTGGAGCGAGTCATGACTGAGCATCGCGCACTTGAGGCGGGCCGGGCTGATGTCGATGCCGAGGAGGTCCAGCAGGTCGTCGGCGCGGATGGCGGCGACTTCGGCGAGCGGCTTGCCCTTGATCTCGTCCGTGAGGAGGCTCGCGCTGGCCTGGCTGATGGCGCATCCGCGGCCGGTGAATCCGACTCGATCCACGACGCCGTCCTTGACCCCGACCATCAGCGTGATCCGGTCGCCGCACAGCGGGTTGGCGCCCTCGAAGCTGGCGTCGGCGTCCTCGACGACCCCGAAGTTGTGGGGTCGCCGGTAGTGCTCAAGGATGTAGTCGCGATACAGGTCGTCCATTCGACCTCGGACTATATCGCGTTCACTCAATCCCGACCAGCGGGGTCGGGATTGGAATCGGGCGTGTGCCGCGGCCCGGCCGGGCGTGCCGCCCGAACGCTCTTGCATCTGATGGGGCGGTGCGAACCTGCACCGGACTTGTTCGTGCGGCCCGTCGGTACGATGCGACCGGCCGCCGGCGGGCCGCCCGGCCCTAGAGTCGAACGCAGTGGCAACGATGCTTGTAGATCGGCTCGAGACGAAGGTCGGCGGGCTCGCGCAGAAGCGCGGGCTCATCCCGCGTATGCCACCCGCCGATCGCCTGCTCGACGATGCCGCGGTCTGGCTGGCTGCCCAATACGCCGACGCCGTGCGGTCCACCCGACGCCGAACGCTGGCGACCGGCGAGGCGGAGCTGGCGATCGACCTCCACCCGGCGGCCCCGCCGCTGGTGATCACGGCTTCCGACGCCGGGCGCGTCGCGGTCTCCGGCGAGACAGCGCTGACGGGGCCCGGCTACCACCGCTTCGTCGGGCGCGTCCTGGAGCGCCTAGGCGCGGAGATCGGGATCGAGTGGACCGACGGCGACGGCGCGCTCACGTTCGCGGATCGTGCCCTGGCGGAACGGGGCTACCTGGCGTGGCTCGGCCCACAGCTGGCCGGTGCGCGGGAGGCCATCCGGCGCGGCGGGCGTGGCATCCACCTCGGGCTGCCCGGCGAGACCCGCTACACGACCGATGCGGCCCTGATCACCGTCCTCGGTCCGCGAGACGAGGCCTGGCTCGACGCGGCGATCGCCGACCCACGGGTCGCGCTGGACAGCACGCCGTGGTGGTCCGATGCGACCGACGGGCGGTACTACCTCAACCGCGCACTTGTCCTGATGTGGCTCCAGGTTCGCTGGCGCACACCCGCCATAGAAGGCGAGGCCGACCTGTTGGACGAAGTCCACCGACTCCTCAGTCGCGCCTTCCCGGACGAGCCGTCACTCACCTACCCGTGGTCCGCCTGGGCAGAGCTCTGCGCATTGCGAGGGCATCGCGACGCGATGGCCCGACAGGCCACCAGCCGCTCCCTCAAGGAGGCCGAGCCGAAGTGGGCGGTCGGGTATCGTCGCGAGCCGGTCCGCGTTCACCATGAGGGCTGGAGCCTGGAGATCCCGGGGTCGTACGCAGAGCGCCGGACGTCCGAGGAGTGGTGGGCCGGTGGCGCCGGCCGCGGCATCACCCTGGCAGCGACGCGCACCGGCCTGCCGGACGGTTCCGCGATGCCGGCCGAATCGTTCATCGCGCAGTACGCGAACGTGGGGCCTGACGCCCTCCACCACCGCGTCGGAGAGCTGGTCGGGCGAGCTCGCCTGACGACCGATTCGAGCTCCGGCGTGGAAGTCGGCGTCCTCGAAGGCTACGCGGCCGTCCGCGGCTCCGGCGCCGCCATCAGGATCCAGTTCGACGACCCGGTCGACTGGCAGTGGGCGGTCGATACCTGGCGGGCGCTCAACCCGGGCTGAGCCCAGGCGAGGACGGCGTCGCCGTTCAGCGACCTCTTCGCCGGCTATCATCCCCCGATGCTTCCGGCGGAGCCGCCACCGCATGACACCTGGGCCATCGGCGACCATTACGAGCCGTTCATCGGCCGCTGGAGCCGGCGGGTCGCCGACGGATTCCTCGACTGGCTCGCGGTCCAGCCCGGCCGGAGCTGGCTGGACGTGGGCTGCGGGACGGGGGCGCTGAGCGAGGCGATCGCGAAACGCGTGGACCCGGTCGCCGTCCACGGCATCGATCCGTCGGCCGGGTTCATCGGGCATGCCCGGACCCGCATCGCCGACCCGCGGGCGACATTCGCCGTCGGCGATGCCCGCGCCCTGCCCGTCAACGACGCCGCGTTCGACGTGGCCGTCGCGGCACTCGTGCTCAACTTCGTCGATCCCGCTCGGCAGGCGGTCGTCGAGATGACCCGGGCGGTCCGGGCCGACGGGTGGGTTGCCGCGTACGTCTGGGATTACGCTGGCCGGATGGAGCTGCTTCGCCGCTTCTGGGACGCGGCGGTCACACTTGACCGGGCGGCCCATACCCTCGACGAGAGTCGCCGGTTCCCGTTGTGCGACCCGGCGGCGCTGGCGGACCTCTTCGCGGGTGCGGGCCTGCGTGATGTCGAGACCCGCGCGATCGATGTCGAGACGCGGTTCGTCGACTTCGACGACTACTGGCAGCCATTCCTGGGCGGCCAGGGCCCGGCCCCGACCTACGTCGCGTCGCTCTCCGAGGATCGGCGCGACGCCCTGCGCGACCAGATCCGGGCGGGGCTGCCGATCGCGGCCGACGGCTCGATCGCGCTCGTGGCGCGAGCGTGGGCAGTCCGAGGACGTGTCAGCCGTTGAAGACCCGCTGGACCTCGCGGAGTCCGGCGGCGAGGGCGTCGATGTCGTCCTTCGTCGTGAAGACGCTGAACGAGGCGCGGGCCGTGGCCGAGAGGTCCAGGCGCTCGTGCAGCGGCATCGTGCAGTGGTGACCGGCGCGAACGGCGATGCCTGACCGGTCCAGCACCTGGGCGACATCATGGGGATGGATGCCCGGCAGATTGAACGGCACGACGCCACCTCGGAGGTCCGGGTCCGCCGGTCCGTACAGCTCGATCCCCGGGACCCCGCGCGGGAGGACCTCCAGCGCGTAGGCGACGAGGTCGCGCTCGTGGACTCGGACCGCATCCATCCCGATCCCGCGGAGGTAGTCCGCCGCGACACCGAGACCGATCGCGTCGCCGACTGCCGGCGTCCCCGCCTCGAACTTCCAGGGGATCTCGTTGAACTCGCTCCGTCGCAGGTGGACCTCGCGGATCATCTCGCCACCGGTCAGGAACGGCGGCATCGCCTCCAGCAGCTCGGCCCGAGCCCACAGCGCGCCGGAGCCCATCGGGGCAAGCATCTTGTGGCCGCTGAACACGTAGAAATCGGCGCCGAGGTCCTGGACGTCGACCGGCAGGTGCGGGACCGCCTGGGCCCCGTCCACGAGCACGAGCGCGCCGGCGGCATGCGCCATCTCCACCATCTCGCGGACCGGGTTGATCGTCCCGAGGGTGTTCGACACGTGGGTGAACGCGACCAGCTTCGGCTTGAGCCGGAGCAGCACCTCGAACACGTCCAGGCGCAGGATGCCGTCGTCCGTGATCGGGATGAACTCCAGGTCGCCATCCACCTCCTGAACCAGGATCTGCCACGGGACGAGGTTGGCGTGATGCTCCATCTCGGTCAGGACGATCTGGTCGCCGCGGCCCACGTTGCGGCGCCCCCAGCTGTAGGCGACCAGGTTGATCGCCTCCGTCGCGTTGCGCGCGAACACGACCTCGCGGCTGTGCGGGGCGTTGATGAACCGCGCTACCTGGGCCCGGGCCGCCTCGTACGCCGCGGTCGCCTGCTCGCCGATCTCGTAGATGCCGCGGTGGACGTTGGCGTTATAGCGGCGGTAGTAGTCGTCGACGGCATCGATCACCACGCGCGGCTTCTGGCTGGTCGAGGCCGAGTCGAGGTACGTCAGCCGATGGCCATGGATCTGCCGGTCAAGGATCGGGAAGTCGGCGCGCAGCGCGACGGGATCCAGGGTCCGGGCACCGGTCGTCTCGATGGCCATCGCGCGATCGACTCCTTCGCCCGGGTCAGCGGGCGGCTTCGACGGGCTCGAGCTCCAGCTCGGGACCCTTGGGCACCAGCAGCGCCTCATCGGAGACGTTGGTCTCCAGGCCGGCCTCGCGGAGGATCGGGCCGTAGCCCTCATCCTCCAGCCGGAGGGCGAGGTCCTTGCCGCCGCTCTTGACGATACGGCCCTGGGCCAGTACGTGGACATAGTCGGGCGTGATGTAGTTGAGCAGCCGCTGGTAGTGGGTGATCAGCAGCACACCGAGGTTCGGGTTGAGCATCGCGTTGACGCCCTCGGCCACAATCCGCAGAGCATCGATGTCGAGGCCCGAATCGGTCTCGTCGAGGATCGCCATCTCGGGCTCCAGGACCGCCATCTGGAGCATCTCGAGGCGCTTCTTCTCGCCGCCCGAGAAGCCCTCGTTGACGTAGCGCGACGCGAAGCCCTCGTCCATCCGGAGGAGGGACATCTTCTCGCGCATCTTGTTGCGGAAGTCGCGCATGGAGACGCCGCCCTTGACCGGGTCGGTCGGGTCGATCTCGGGGTTCTTGTCGATGCCCTGCAGCCGGGCGTTGAGCGCGCTCCGGATGAAGGAGGCGACGCTGAGGCCCGGGATGGCGGTGGGGTACTGGAAGGCGAGGAACATGCCCAGGCGCGAGCGCTTGTCGGGCGAGAGGGCGAGGATGTCGCGGCCCTTCCAGAGGACCTCGCCGCCGGTGACCTTGTAGGCGGGGTGACCCATGAGGGCGTAGGCGAGCGTCGTCTTGCCCGAGCCGTTGGGGCCCATGATCGCGTGGACCTCGCCCTGGCCGACGGTCAGCTCGATCCCCTGGAGGATCTCGTGGTCGGGGTTCGCGATGGGCGCGACGCGAAGGCCGCGGATGACGAGCTGCTGCTCGGAGTGGGGGGCGGTCTTGTTCTCGCTCACGGGTGGGTCAGGGCTCCTTGGCGGTCATCGAGGCCGACGAGGCGCTGCGGCACCAGATCGGCGAGGGTCATGGAATCGAGGGCGGACGTGATCGCGTCACGGACGCGCACCCAGAGCACGTTGACCGTGCAGCGGGCGGATCGGTCGCAGGTGGTGCCGTGCTCGGGATCATCGCTGGCGCAGATCATCGGAGCGATGGGACCTTCCAGGGCCCGAAGGACTTCGCTCATCGGGATCTCCTCGGGCGGCCGTCCCAGCTCGTAGCCGCCATGAGCGCCGCGCGTGCTGACGACGAGGCCCACGTCGCGCAGGCTGACGACGAGCTGCTCCAGATAGGCTCGCGGGAGGTCTTCCTCGGCGGCGATCCCGGCGAGGCTGGCCGGCCCGGTCCCATAGTGGCGGGCAAGCTGGACCATGAGCCGCACGCCGTACTCGCCCTTCGTGGAGAAGGCCAGCGCACCCGTGCCGTGGTAGGCGGGTCGCGGGAGGGTCGGCGGCGGCGTCAGGGTCGTCAGGGTCGTGGCCTCGATATCCGAGTGATTTCGTCGGATATGGAGTCTATGGCCGACCCGGCCGGCCGTCAACGCGCCCTCGGGCGCGCATGAAGAGACCGGGGCACCCACCGTTGCCGGCGAGCACCCCGGTCCACCGGCGCCGCTCGGGGAAACGGCGCCGAACGGTGGAGGCGAAGGAACGGGGTGGACCGGCCGCCGACCTGACCCGGTCGCACGGCCGGCCTGGGTCCCGGCGAACCTGGCGCCGGGACGATCTCGACACGAGCGTTCGATCCCCGCTGGATCCCCGATCCCGGGCGACCTCCGCCCGCTGCGACCAGCATGCGAGCAGGTCCTCCCGCGGTCCAGTACGAATGGGGGGTGCCGGACCGTACCGGACCGCACCGTACCGCACTGGACCACACCTTCGACCTGCCGAAACCGGTGCGGAAGGGCACCGACGCGCCGGGGATGGCCCGGATCCTTCGTGTCCGCCTCGAACGCGGTACATTCTGCGGATGAGCCTGATCGATCGCGCCGCCCAGCTGGACCGTTACGCGACCGGCGCCGCGGACGTCGTCGACGCCCTGTCGGCGATCACCCCGGGCGAGCTCGACCGCCGGCCGCCGTCGGGCGCGTGGACGGCCCGCGAGATCGTCCACCACCTGGCCGACAGCGAGTCGATGGCCTACATCCGTCTCCGTCGCCTCGTTGCGGAGGATGCCCCGGTCATCGACGGCTACGACGAGCCCGAGTGGGCACGCCGGCTTCACTACGACCGGCCGACCGAGCCCTCGCTTGCGGTGTTGACTGCGGTCCGGGCCGCCAGCCACCAGCTGCTCACGGCCATGACGCCGGCGGAATGGGCGCGGGCGGGAACGCACAGCGAGTCGGGTGCCTACTCCGTGGATCGCTGGCTGGCGATCTACGCCGAGCACAGCCACGAGCACGCCGACCAGATCCGGCGCGCCCGCCGCGGCGAGGACTGAGCCAGGCTCCCGTCCGGGTCAGGCGACGATGAGGCGGTCCCGGCCGGCGGCCTTGAATTCGTAGAGGGCCAGATCGGCCTGCGCCACGA
>CAVQSY010000069.1:0-3062 GCA_963716025.1 uncultured Chloroflexia bacterium | reverse complement strand
CGTTGGCCGGATGCTACCACGTTGCGAAAAGGTTGCGGCCACATCCTCTCGCTGCCGCGTGACGAAAATCGGGCGGGCAGGGCGGTGAAACGCACCGCGTCCCCGTCCGACCGGCGGAGGCCCCCGCGGAGGCCCCGCGGCATCCGCGGTGTCAAACGAAACGGGGCTTCTTCGGTCGATCGGCACGGGAGCCGTCCCCATTCGACCGGCGGCGGCCGCCATCGGCTGCGCACTGCCCGTCGAGGGCGTCCGATGGGGACGCCCAGCGTTCCACGCGCCGCGGGAGCGCGACGGCCGCTCGATGACTGCCAGGTCGCCCCGCCACGATGATCGTGGCGCAACTGGACGATGACGCCGCGCGCGACCCGCGCGAGCCTTGCATCGGTGGCGAGGCCCACTGACGTCGGTGGGCCCGCTGCCGAGCGAAGGTGACACCCATGCAGCGAATGACGGCCGGACCGGCCATCCTCCTCCTCGCGTTGCTCATCGCGGCCTGCGGGGGCGGAGCAGCAGCATCGCCAGACGATGGGGACGGCACGGGTGGCGGAGGTGCTGGCGGTGCGAGCGCGTCCGCCGAAACACCGGCGACGACCGACGATCCGGCCGAGAGCGGCGCACCTGCGGCGTCCGAGGCCGGCGGCGGGGGCGGGGGCGGTGGCGGCG
The DNA here is from genome assembly GCA_963716025.1 of uncultured Chloroflexia bacterium. Taxonomy (GTDB): domain Bacteria; phylum Chloroflexota; class Limnocylindria; order Limnocylindrales; family CSP1-4; genus CAIXZV01. The sequence goes on along the minus strand of CAVQSY010000069.1, from coordinate 2,399 downwards.
GGGGCGCTCTGGGCGCCGCCGTGTGTGACCTCGCGACGAGCGAGGAGGTGAGTGGGGTGTTCGGCGTGGAGGCCACGACGCTGTACGACACAAACGCCCCGAACACGTGCTTCGTCAAGACGGCCGAGGACCGGACCATGGTCCACTGGACCACGACGGGCGACGGCCAGATGATGTTCGACGCCCTGAGCGGCGGCTCGCCCCGGGTCGATGGACTGGGAGATCGGGCGGCGTACGCCGAGGGCTTCGGCCTGATGATCGTCAAGGACGACCTCATGGTGACCATCGTCATCCCGAGCGAGGCGAACGTGCCGCCCGAGGACGTCGAGGATGTCGCCAAGCAGGTCGGCGCCTTCATCGCGGGACGGATGTGATCGCCATCCGGCGACGGACCGCGCGAACGGGCGCGATCGCGGCGGGCAGGATGTGATGCCGGCGCGGGGGCGGCTCCGGACGGTCGTCGTCACCATCTGCCTCGTCGTCACCGCCTGCGACAGCCGGCCGCCGTCGGATCCTCCGGAGCCGAGTGTGACCGACCCACCGCCATCGGCCGCGGCCGCGAGCGGATCCACGGCAGTGATCCCTACCGCGAGCCCGGCATCGGCGCCGAGCCTCGGACCCATCCCGGACCCTCCGATCGACGCTGTGCGACCGCTGCCCGAGCCAGTCCTGGTCGATCCATTCACGGTCGGGGCCGCGCTCTATGACCCCACGCAGATCGAACAGGGCGTCGTTTCGCTGCTCGACCTGATGGGCGTAGGGATCGACGACGTCGACGGCGGACCCCTGCGCCCGGATACCGAGCACGCGGACGCCTTCGTCCGGCTGACCGAGCCGGAGGTCTGGGGGCTCATCTCGATGGGCAGAGCTGACCTCACCGCGGACCCCGACGGCGAGATCCCGTACACGTTCAGCGACCTGCACAGGGGACTCGCCCCGTTCCTGCCGGGCGTCACGGCCGGCGATCTCGCGGACGAGTTCGCCGACGCCTATGAGCGCCGCCCCGACGACCTCGTTCCGCAGGTGATGCTCGGCCAGCCGATCGAGGTCGATACGCCGCTCACCCGGGTCCATCTCTGGCTCCTGTTCGCCGACGGGTTCGTCATCCCGACGGGACCGCGAACGGCCTCGCTCGGTGACGGGTTCGACCCGCGCACCGCGAGGACGGGGAATTGGGGCACCGCGGCGACCATCGCGACCGGCCTGACGCCACCGCCTGGGCTACACCCTGCTGACCTCGCGGCGATCCTGCTCGGACTTCGAACGGCCGGGTTCGCGCTGGGGCTCGGGGTCTTCCCGGTGCCAACCATCCACGAGGGCCACGGCAGGCCCGGGCGCACCCAGGAGATCATCGCCGGCCTGCTCGGCGGGGGGCCCATCCCGCAAGTGCTCGCGCCATATGTCCGCATGGGTGGGGTCGTCCCATTCGATCTGACGCTCAGGACTTCGGTCCCGTCACTCTGGCAGTCGCACGGGTCGTTGGACTTCGGATTCGATCGTCCGCGTCAGGTCACGGCCGTCACGCGGTCCATGTTCCACCCAAAGCAGGAAGAGGCAGACGGTCGCGGGGACGTCGTCATCGATCTCGTGGACATCTGGGCCTCGGCCAAGGCCGCCGACGCCGTCACGAGCGTGTACGACCTCCCGATCGACCGCGCGACGCTGAACGCACTGCTTCCCGGCGACATCGCCTCGCAACCGCTACCCGTCGGCATGCAGTGGCACACCGATCAGGGGATCCAGGTCGCCATGACCAACCACTTCGATGTCAAGCTCGGGCTCAGGGGGGTCATCGGGGTCGGCGACGCCACCGCGAATGGAGCGGACTCGATCTTCGGGTTCCTGCCACGGCGCGATGAGGACATCTATCGTGGCACGCTCATCTCCTCAGGCGAGGCGACCGTCACCTGCTCCTTCCTGGATGCCCAGGTCCGCGAGACCATCACCTCCCGGCAGAGCCTCGACGTCTATGTCGAGGTGCGACCGGGCAGTCGGCGCGATCCGATGTCGTTCCCCGTGGCGTCTGGTGTGTTCGGGCCGGAGGACGCCCACATGACGTTCTATCCCGCCGGGCCGCCCATCGATAGCGCGGGCGAATGCGTCCAGCCGATCTTCTCCCGCGGCGGCGGGCCGTTGGATCGCTTCGACCTGACTTATCGGTGGTTCAACAATTCGCGCTGGACGGATCCGAATGTCGGGTACACGATCGGCCTGCCCCAAAGCGAGAGCACCGTGTACTACTGGGACAATCGACTGTCCAAGGAGGCCTTGTCGGGGCCTGGCGGGATCAGCGGCGTCGACTCGACGTGGGACGTGACCGTGACGAAGGTCGGCCACTGAAGGCCACAGGGCCAGGTCAGGTCGTTGCCAGCGATCTGGTGGTCGTGTAGATTGCGCAG
>CAVQSY010000068.1:0-71396 GCA_963716025.1 uncultured Chloroflexia bacterium | reverse complement strand
CCGTCTCGCCGGGTTCGAAGGCGAGTGGGAGATCGAACTCGGACTGCCGGCGGCCGACGGCGAGGGACGACTCGTCTGGCGGCCCTGGAGCACGAGCCACAGCACGATGACGGCGATGCTCGGCGGCGCTGTCCTCGAGGAGCAGTGCCATGGCTTCCCGTTCGAGGACGGCGCCACCGGCACCGATGGCCTCGCCCGACGGGAGTACGCCACCATGTGGACCTACGACCGCTTCCGTCGCGACCTACCGGGTGGTGGTCGTCGATTCGGTGCAGGGGCTGGCCGAGATCCTCGAAGGGGGGTTGAGCGAGTCCGAGCTCGTCTGACCAATCTCGAGACCGGCACCGCCAACCCCCTCGGCAGCGACGGCGGGCGTCAGAAGACCCGGATCGTGGTTTCGAGGAGCTCGGTCCCGACCGCTTCGTCGTGACCTGGTGGAACGCCGACGAGAGCCTCGTTGTCCAGGCCGGCGCTGCCGACCGGGTTCCGTGGACGCCAGCGGTGCGCATGGTCTACCGGCGCCAGGGCACCACCAGGGACACGACACCGCCGACCTCCGCACGCGGCGGCGCCGCCAGCCCGAAGATCATTCGCGAGTGACCTGCGCCACCCCACCGATCGTGCGGCGTCTCGACCGGTGAAAGCCCGCCTGGAACTGCTAACCTCGAGCCTCCATGATCGGTCTTTCTAGGCGGAGGGGTTCATGAGACGACACACGACCTCGGCGGCCGCTACGCTCCTGCTCCTGGCGGTTCTCGCCCTTACGTCGCCCGGGGCGCGTGGCCGCGGCGGATCTGCCCGATCCGGTGCACCAGACCCGGATCGCGGCGAGCTTCGACCCGGAGACCGGGCAGGTGCGGGGCGTCGAGCGGATCCGCTGGCGCAACACCACCTCGGTCGAGGTCACCGAGCTCCAGTTCCATCTCTACCTGAACGCGTTCACCTCCAATCGCACGACTTCATGCCCGAGTCCGGGCCGCCAGCTGCGCACCGTCGAGATGGACCAGAAGGGCTGGGGGTGGATCGAGGTCGACGCGCTGCAGCCGCCTACTCCGACCAGCTCGCCGCCGAGGCGACGGACGCCGGGACCGATGCCTTCCGACACCCTGGCCGCCGACGGAATGGGGAGAACCGACCGCCATCCGCCTCGGCGCCCTGCCCGACCTCAAGGAGGTCGAGGAGTTCGTGCAGCCGGACGATGGCAATTCCGAGGACCGGACCGTCGTCCGCTATCCTCTGCCACGACCGCTCGCGCCGGGCGACTGGGTCGAGCTCGAGATCGAGTTCTCGACCCAGATGCCGGACATCTTCGCTCGCGCCGGCGTCCACGGCGACTACGTCCTCGGCGGCCAGTGGTTCCCAAAGATCGGGGTCTTCGAGGACGCCGGCAGCCACGGCCGCGCCGAGGCCGGCTGGAACGTCCACCAGTACCACGCCAACAGCGAGTTCTTCGCCGACTTCGGCGACTGGGACCTCGAGCTCACCCTACCCGCACGCTACCAGGGGCGCATCGGCGGCACCGGCCGCCTCCTCGAGGAGCGCGTCGACGGCGACCTGGTCACGGCGCGCTTCGCCCAGCGCGGGGTGCACGACGTCGCCTGGACCGCCGACCCCCAGTACCTCGTCATCGAGGAGATTTTCGACCCGGTCGCGGACGTGCCGCCCGAACAGGTCGAGCGGATCGCCACGCTGCTCGGTGTCGCGCCGGAGGAGCTCGCCCTCAAACCGGTGACGATCCGGCTCATGCTGCAGCCCGAGCACCGCAGCCAGGCCCAACGCTACCTCGACGCCGCCAAGGCCGCACTTCGCGGCTTCGGCCTGCGGCTCGGCGCCTACCCCTACGAGACCTTGACCCTGGTTGATCCTGCCCGGGGTGCCCTGGGCTCGGGTGGCATGGAGTACCCCACCTTCATCACCCTCGGCACCCACCCACTGCTGGCCCTGCCGCCGTTCCAGCGCGTCCGCATGCAGGACATGGTCGCCGTGCACGAGTTCGGCCACAACTTCTTCCAGGGCATGATCGCCTCGAACGAGTTCGAGGAGGCCTGGATCGACGAGGGCATGACCTCCTACTACGAAATGGTGGTGATGGAGGAGACCTACGGCGCCCAGATCGAGCTGCTCGGCCTGAGGATGACGCCCTTCGAGTCGCAGCACAACTCGGTGGCCGGGGGCCGCTTCACGGACGCCGTCGTCCAGCCCTCCTGGAGCTATCGCTCCGGCACCAGCTACGGTCAGAACAGCTACGGCCGGCCTGCGGTCACCCTGCGCCACCTCGAGAACCTGCTCGGGCCGGAGACCTTCCACCGCGCCATGCGCAAGTTCTTCCAGCAGTGGCAGTTCCGCCATCCGTCGACGGCCGACTTCGAACGCGTGATGCGCGAGGAGGCGGGGACCGACATCGACTGGTTTCTCGAGCAGGCGCTGCACTCGACCGAGCACCTCGACTACGCGATCCGCTCCGCGACCAGCCGCTCTGTACGGGACGAGAAGGGGTGGTTCTGGGAGGAGGGGACGCGAGTTCTCCGTGGCACCGACGGCGAAGACGGCGACGGACGACGCCACTGAAGGGGACCAGGTCGACGACGGGACCAGCGCCGAAGATCGAGACGACGTTGACGACGCTGACGAGGGTGACGAGGAAGGCGAAGAAGACGACGAGCCCAAGGAGTACCGGACCGTGGTGGTGGTGGAACGGAAGGGCGGGTTCCGCCACCCGGTCACGGTGGCGCTCGAGTTCGACGACGGTGAGGTCATCCGTCACGAGTGGGACGGCCAGAACCGCTGGACGAAGATCGTCGAGACGCGGCCCGCCAAGCTGGTCTCCGCCGAGGTCGACCCTGACCATCTGCTCGCCCTCGACGTCAACCGCCTCAACAACGGCCGACGACTCGAGCCCGACCGGCGGGTGTCATCGAAAATGCTGGTCCACGTTCTCTTCTGGTTTCAGAACCTGCTCGAGCTGACGGCGATCGTGGGGTGATGTGATGACCGCACTTCGAATCCTGAGCCTCGGATTCCGGCGCGCGTTGCGCCACATTCGTCTGGCGCTCGTGCTCTACCTGCCCGCCGCGTTCGCGGCACTGGTGCTGGCCGCCATCGCCAAGGGCATCTTCGGAACGACCTTCGACTCCAGTCCATTCGCCGGCGGCGTGCTCACCGGCGACTGGTTCCCGGTGTGGGTCGACTTCACCGCCTCCCGTCCAGGCGCCACCAACGCCCTCTTCGGCCCCATCATCCTGCTCCTGTTGGCGTGCGTCGCGCTCGCCCAGGTGGCGGTGGCGGCCGGGGTCGTCGGGACCCTGGTGGAGCGGGAGAGCCAGCACCCCTTCCTGCTCGGGGTGCGCCACAATCTGCGGCCGATTTCTGCGGGCGGCGCTCGTGTATCTCGCCGGACTGGTTCCGATCGCGATCCTCGCCGGAGCCACGGCGAAGGGCCTGTTCCACCTCGCCGGCGAACAACGGGACGGCCGCCTCGACCTGGCAGGTGTGGCCGCCGCGGCGCTCGTCGGGTTTCTGCTCTGGGCGCCCTGGGACCTGGCCTACGACCTCGCCCGGGTGTCGGCGGTTCGACACGACCGGCGCAGCATGACTTTCGGCCTGCTGCGCGCCCTGGGCGACGTCGTCAGGCGGCCCCTGGTCCTGATGCCCCTGGCCGCGACCGCTCTCCTGCTGCCGGTGGCCGTGCACCTGACCTACGGGCTGCTGCGCTCACCGTGGACGCCGTCCACCGGCCTCCAGATCGCCCTCCTCCTCGCAGCCCAACAGCTCGTCATGCTCGGCCGGTCCGGCATCCGTCTGTGGCTGTGGGGGTCGGCAGTGGAGGCACACGACGTTCTCGGGGCGCCAGATTGGTGCCGCCCCTTCCAGCGACGGCGACGGATCGCCGCGCCCGAGCCGCGTCAGGAGATCGAACCGATGGACGACGCACCCCAGGCGGTCGCCGAAACGACCGCCTGAGGGTAGCCCGAGCTCGTGTCCCGTTCGAAAGATCCCGGTGCCCTCTTCGCGAGCCGGCGCGGCCCCTGGCAGCGTTGCGACTCCTCGAAATAGCAGAGCTACGACGAGGTCGCCGCGCCTTGTAGGGAACCACGATCGCTCCCCAACGAGCACATGGGACTTCCTGCCCAGGACACGAGGCGATCCGGCTCAGCCCCGATAGCGGGCGTCGCCGAAGCCGAGAATCGGATAGAAGATGAATGGCAGCAGGATCAGGCCGATCGCGAAGCCGATTCCCTTGCCGAACTTCTCGGCGATCGCGATCGGCACCATGATCCCGGGAATGAGATTGACCAGCGGAATGATGCAGAGCACGATCCACCACAGCGGCTTGCCGGCGATCTTGAGCAGCACGATCAGGTTGTAGATCGGAACGATCGCCGCCCATCCCGGCTCACCCGCCTTCGTGAACACCTTCCAGAATGCGACGATGATCAGGACCGCAATCGCGAGCCAGATCAACATCATCACCAGGGCGACGATCCCACCGCCGCTCCCTCCCTCGTAGCCACCATAGTCCTGGACCGCCAATGCCACACCCGACAACATCGAAACCAGTGCCATGCTTCCTCCTTCGAGCGGCTTAGCCGCAGCTGCACTCCCAATCTTCTGCGATGCTTTCTCAGAACTGTCACACGGTCAACACTGGTTGTCAAGGCCGACAGGCTCGAGGCGGATGCGATGCTGACGGCTCATGCCTGGCCCTTCGCCACGAGTCTTCAAGACGCTCACACGAGGTTTCAGGAGAACCCCCGGCCACCGGAAGCGTAGGAATCCCGGGGGGTGGGCTTGACATTCAGACTTCTAGTGCTAAATTTTTAGCATGATGCTAATTTCTTAGCATCGACAGCCCACGGAGGCGACGCGGTGACCGACCCTACCCACCTCAGCCGGCGCGAGACTCAGATCATGGAGGCGGTGTACGCCTTCGGGAAGGCGACCGCGGCCGAGATCCTCGAGCGGATTCCCGACCCGCCGAGCTACTCGGCGGTGCGGGCCCTGCTCAAGGTGCTCGAGGACAAGGGACACCTGCGCCACGAGAGCGATGGTCCTCGCTACGTCTACCTGCCAACCGTTCCGCGCGAGACCGCTCGCGCTTCCGCCCTCGAGCGGCTGGTCACGACGTTCTTCGGCGGCTCGGCCGAAGGGGCGATGGCCGCACTGCTCGACCTCGGCCGCGGCGACCTCGACCCGGAGGCCCTCGATCGCCTCGCCGAGCGTATCGAGCAGGCCCGAAAGGACGAGACCCCATGAACCTCCTCGTGACCCTGGCCCTCGCGGCCGCCAAGACCGGACTACTGCTCGTCGTTGCGGCGGTGGCAGCGCTGGCCCTGCGTCGCGCCAGCGCCCGTCTGCGCTCCCTGGTGTGGGCGACCGCGATCTGCGGCAGCCTGCTGGTGCCGGCTCTCGCCGTCGTCGGGCCCTCCCTGGAGATCGCGCTGCCGGCCGTCACCATCCGATCGCCCCTCGCCCCGGCGGCGGAGTCCGGCCGGGCGCCGAGCCCGGAGAGCACGGCAGCGGCGGCAGCACACCCGACCGGGGTCGCGAGCGGAGTGCCAGCGCCGTCTGCGGTCGAGACGGGGGCCGTACCGTGGTCGCTGGTGGCGATCGTCCTGTGGCTCGCCGGCGCCCTCGCCGTGCTCGCGCGACAGACGGTCGGCTGGTGGCGCGCCTTCGGCGCGGTGCGCCGCGGCCATCTCCTCGACGACCTCGAGTGGCGCGCCGCCTTCGACCGCGCCGGGCGCCGCACCGGATGCCGGCGACCCGTCCGGCTGCTCGCCAGCGCCGAGCTCGGCGTGCCGGCGACCCTCGGTGTGATCGCCCCCGTCATCGTGCTGCCGGAGCACTGCGGGCAGTGGCTCGCCGATCGCCGCGACGCCGTGCTGCTCCACGAGCTCGTCCACGTCACGCGCGGTGACTGGGCGCTGCGCTCCCTGGCGCGGATCACCGTCGCCGTGTACTGGTTCAACCCCCTCGTCTGGTGGGCCGTCCGGCGCCTCGAGCTCGAGCAGGAGCTCGCCTGTGACGAGACGGTGCTCGCCCTCGGCGAGCGCGCCACCGACTACGCCAGCCACCTGCTCGGCATCGCCCGCCTGGCAGGACGACGCCCCATCTGCACCATTCCGGTCGCCGGGATGGCTCGCCGTCACGAAGTGGAGGAACGCATCATGGCCATGCTGGACCGCCCCCGCATCCACCCCGCCACCCGCACCGCCCTGACCGCCGCGGTCCTCGCGATCGCTGCCCTCGTTCCCGTCGTCGCTGCCGTCCAGCCCGAAACCCGCCAGGCCGGCACCGAGCTCGCCCAGGCGCTCGCCGACCTGCGCGAGGTCGAGGCGCGCCTCGAGCCCTACCACGAGCGCCTCGAGGAGGCGGCGGCCGAGATCGAGCTCGAGGCCGAGGGGATCGAGGCCGCCGCGCACGTCGATGAGGCGGCGATGCTGGAAATCGAGCGCCGGATGGAGCCCTACCTCGACCGGATCGCCGAGATCGAGATCGACATGGAACCCTATCTGGAGCAGATCGAGGCGGCGAGCCGTGTGGTCGAGTCGATCGAGCTCGACATCGAGCGTGGCACCATCAAGGACATCCACCGCCAGATCGAGGAGCAGCTGAAGTCACATCTCGCCAACCTCGAGCAGCTCCACGTCGACCTCGAGCCGATGCACGAGCAGCTCGAGGCGCTGCACCGCGAGCTCGAGCCGCTCCATGAACACCTCGCCGAGGTGCACCTTGAGATGGCGCCCCACCACGAGGCGATGGCCCGGATCCATGAGCGCATGGAGCCGATGCACGAGGCCATGGAGTCCATGCACGCCGAGATGGAGCCCCTCCACCTCGAGCTCGAGGCGACCGCCAACCGGGTCAAGAAGGCCCTCAACGCCGAGGTCGAGGCCGAGCTCCGCGAGCGTCTCGGCACCGTCGTCTCGCCCGGCGCCCCCTGGTCCGAGGCGGCCACCCGCATCGTCGAAGAGGCCTCGCTCCACATCGACGACGATCTCGTCCGGCTCAACACCTCCCGCAGCGAGGTCCGCGAGATCCTCACCGACCTCATGACTCCACACCGGGTCGGAACCGAGGACGCCTTCGCCGCCGCCCTCGACGACACCGCCCGCGAGATCAGCCGCTTCGAGGTGACGGCACGGTGACCCCGAAACGTTCGTGGCTCCCAGATCTACGACGCGAATCTTGGGATCACTCTCGCCCCTCCCTCACCAGAGATTCACCGGATCGTTGGTTAGGTTGTCGACGATCGAGACGTAGGCCCAGGAGCGGCCCTCGAGGCCGGTCTCCGGGTCGTCGAGGGGGATCACGGTGAGGCCGTAGAGGCCGTCGGGCAGGAGCTCCACCGGCACCGCGAGGAGCCTCGCCAGCGGCTCCTGGCGGTGCTCGTGGGGTTGCAGGACGACCTCCCGCGCCGCGGCCAGGGTGCCGTCGGCGGCGTAGAGCGTGCGCCGGTGGGTGACCGGGTGCTCGTGGTTGCCGTTGTAGAGGCCGAGGTTGATCCGCTGCTCCGGGTCCACCTCGATGCCGGCGAAGTGCTGCACCGGCCAGCCCCGGCGGGTAGAACGGCAGCATGCCGCCGTAGGTGCCGCCGTCGGGGCGAGTGGTGTAGGTCCGCGACCACGGCGGTCCAGCTCGCCGTCGCGACCTCGAGCGCGCCCTTGAGTCGACCTCCTCGGCGCACGCGCGAAGCGGCGCACGGCGTCCCGGTAGACGGTCTTCCAGGCTGAAGGTCGCCTCAGTGTCCGAGTACACGCGGTCGTAGAGCTCCTCGAGTCCCACCCGGGCTCGACCGGCGCCCCGAGGTCGCCCAGCACCGAGTCCTCGATGGGTCCCTCGAGTGCCGCGCCGCCGCAGTCCGACGCCGGAGTCCTCCGGGCGATAGGTGGAGGACCCGTCGAACGGGTCTTCGTCGATGCCACGCCGAGGAGGTCGGTCCGCCAGAGGTGCCGTTGCGGCCACCCGTGCTCGCCACGCCGGGATCACCAGCCGGTCGTCGGGGTCGTCGTTGAACAGCTGGTAGGTGGTGTAGGGGACGAAGGTGGCGTCGCCGGTCAGGTTGTCGACCAGGGACAGCCAGACGATGGCCGGGCGGTCCCCGGCCACGGCGATCCGCGGCGGGAAGGCGGCGACGATCTCCGCCGGAAGAGGTCTTCGAGGGCGCACACCACCCCGTGGGCCGGCACCGTCAGGTGCTGTATGGTCTCCGGGGGCCGTAGCCGAAACTGCCCGATGGTGTAGGAGTGCGTCCAGACCAGGGTCATCGTCACCGGCTCGTCGAGGTCGTTGACCACCCCGAGGTTATGCGCCGGAAGCGGCCTGCCTCGAGGTTGTCGAGATCGAGAACGGCGGCGTTCATGGTCGGCACGAACACCCGGTCGAGCTCCTCGTCGACGCCGTAGACCCAGGCGAGGTGGTTGGAGTAGCCGACCCGGCCGGGCACCGCGGGCACGGCGTGCCCGAAGCGGCCCCCGGTCGCCGGGTCGGCAGTGGAGATCCGGCCCTGCGCGACCAGCTCCTCGGCCCAGCGGGACTCGGCGCTCACCACCACCGCCTCGTGGCGCACGCCGTCGCCCGAGGGGCCGGCCCCGAGCCAGGTCAGGGTGTCGTCGACCCGCACGGAGCCGTGCCCCGGGACCTCCAGCGTCCGGCTCTCCTCCGGGCGCGTGACCCGTCGCAGGGTCGCCGTCTGCGGCCGGGCCGACGGGTTGTAGAGCCAGAGCTCGGTGCTCCAGTCGGTCCCCCGCGCCCCAGGTCCGCCGCCGACGATCGGCACGGTCTGCACGTGCTCCCGCGGCGGCCGCCCACCGAGCGCCCACATATAGGGATATCCCTCGCGGTCGTAGTCGAAATGGGCCAGCGTCCGCATCTCGCCGGTCGCGGGGTCGGCGGAGAAGATCCAGTAGCCCTGAGCCGGCCCGGAGAACGGGATGTGCGCGACGCTGCCGACCAGGTGCCCGACGGCTCGTGGAACGCCGCGAGCGCACGCCGGCGTCCTCGAGATCGAGGACCTCGCCGTCGAAGTTCGTGCGCCGACCTCGACCTCGATGCCCGCCGTCCGACGACGACCGGACAGCTGGTAGCCTCGCGAAGTCGGCCGCCAGAATCCGCCGCGAGAGGCGTCGAAGGAGCACGTCGGCCGACGAAGGTAGAGCTCGCCAGTCTACCTCCGGAAGCGATGCCAGGATCATCAGATTCCCTCCCGCGTCGAAGTCCGACTGGTGGACCCACGTCGTGAAGTAGGGAACGTTCTCGGAGCGAACTCGGGCTCGACGGGCCGCAGCCGAGGTAGTCGTTTCGGGGAACTGGGGACCTCTCCACGTCAAGAAGCTCCTCCGGCAGATTGGAAACCCGTAGGTCCCGGCCCGATCCCAGTCGCCTCGGTATCCGTCCGCCGCCAGCGTCGGTCCAGGAGTCTCCAGCCGACATCGCCCGGGCGCGTCACGCTGGGCAGCCTGCGCAGCAGGCGCCAGGAGAACAGGTCGAACTCGAGGATCCCAGGCCAGGTGCGGTAGGACATGTGTCGCCGTGGGCGGCAGGCGCGGCTTCTCCACCTATGAAGAACTTCTCGATCAGGTACGCGTGCTGCCACGTGAGACACCAGCGGGCAGGCTATCGACAGCTCCCCGGACTCCAGGTTCAGCTTCCAGATGCCGTTGTAGCGGGCCGTTCCAAAACCCGCGGCCCGCGTCAGGTACGGCCCGTCTGCCACCTGCTCCCGGGAAGGCGCCTCGGCGGAGACCAGCCCGCCGAGAGCGCCGCCGCGGCGGCAGCGGTCACGAAAGAGACTCTCGCTGCTTGCCGTCTCGGCATGGTCGTCCTCCTACCACCCAATCGGTGGGCTGCACGGGCTCTGACACGTGCAGACCCAACCTCCGGTTCCCTCGGCATCGCCCAACCTGAACGTCCCCGCCACCGTCGTCATCAGACACATCGCCACCAACGTACACCACTACCCGCGCGTCCAAGATCGCATGTGATTCCTCCGCGTGCTCGTGCGGAGGGCGCCCTCCGTGTCGATCGTGAACACAGCGTCCTGGGAAGGGGGCTGTCAAGCTCTTCATCAAGACCTCTCATGGATGGAGCAGCCGCAAGGTCATCGCCCGGACCTCGTCGGACCGATCGAGCGCCACCTCGGCAGGCCGACGATCGACGGCCCCCGCCGAGGCCAGCAATCGCAGGTGGTCGCCGGCCGCAGGCCGGTCGCGAAGCGACCTTCGACACCGCCCAGGTTGCCGGCTAACCCCCCCTCACCCCGTGAAAGACCCGGAGGTGACCAGGCGCCGCCCCCCTGGGCGACGCCATCGCGAGCCCTGTCGCCGACCCCGTACACTGGCGAAGCCGCTGTTCCTGCTCGCTGCCGCTGTCGCTGTCCCTGAACACTGCCCCTGTCGCTGTTCCTGCTCGCTGAGGCCCTCTCCAGCCGGATCTCCCCTACCCCTCCCAGAGCCTCCGCACGGGCACCGCGCACAGGCGGTCGCCGAAGCTGACGGTGGTCTCGCCGTCGTAGAGCACGACGCCGCCGCGAAGCGCTTCGCCGGCGGCGTCCGAGCTTGCGCAGGCCGCGGAAGTCCGCCGTCGACGACCGTCGCCGCGGCCTTGACCTCGACGCCGGCCAGCTCGCGGCCGCCGCGCTCGAGCACGATGTCCACCTCGGCGCCGTCCTTGTCGCGGAAGTGGTGGAACGGGATCGGCGTCCTCGTGCCCAGCTCGCCTGTCGGCGCAGCTCCTGGTACACGAAGGTCTCGAGCAGCTGGCCGCAGCGTGGTCCGGTCCGCGGCCAGAGCGGCGCGTCGACGCCGAGCAGGGCGCAGGCCAGTCCCGTGTCGCCGAGGTGCAGCTTCGGCGTCTTGACGAGCCGGCTCAGCCGATTGCTGTGCCACGGCGGCAGCGTCTCGAGCAGGAACACCCGCTCGAGCAGCGTCACGTAGTCGCGGATCGTCGGTCGGCTGAGCTGGAACGGTGCCGCCAGGTCGCTCACGTTGAGCAGGCGCGCCGTCTGCGCGGCGGCCAGCGCGAGCAGCCGCGGGCAGGGCGTCGAGCGAGCTGATGCGGGCCAGGTCGCGCACGTCGCGCTGCACGAGGGTCTCGATGTAGTCGCGGTACCAGGCGCGCGCCGGCGCCGGTGTGGCTCGCGCGAGCGCCGCCGGGTAGCCGCCGGCGACGATGCGCTCGGCGAGCTCCGCCGCCGAGTCGCGCCCGCTCGCGCGCCTTGAAGCCCTCGCCGAACAGCGCGTCGAGGAAGCCCGGCGACGCCCGGCCAGCTCGCCTGCGCCAGCGGGTGCAGGCGCAGGATCTCCATGCGTCCCGCCAGCGAGTCGGCGAGCTGTGGGCACCAGCAGCACGTTGGCCGAGCCGGTGAGCAGGAACCGCCCCGGAGTGCGCCGTCCGATCCACGGCGGTCTTGAGGGCGGTGAACAGCCCGGGCACCCGCTGCACCTCGTCGAGGATCGTCCGCTCCGGCAGGTCCGCGACGAAGCCGACCGGGTCGGCGCTCGGCGCCGCGAGGTCGACGTCGTCGTCGAAGCTGAAGTAGGCGTAGCCTCTCGGCTCCGCCGACCCGCCGCGCCAGCGTCGTCTTGCCGCACTGGCGCGGTCCGTGGATCAGCACCACCGGCGTGTCGTCCAGCGCCTCGAGCAGCCGATCAGCGACGAATCGCGGGTACAGCACCGGATCGTCCATCTCGGCTGATTGCAAGCTCTACGATCGCTGATTGAAAGTTCAACCTTCGGCTGATCGCAAGAGGAGATCGTGCTGGGCGCTGCTGTCGAACCCCAATGGAGGAGGGCTGACTTTTCCCGTGACACTCCCGGCCCGTCCAACCGGCCACACACCGATGACACGGCCGATCGCGAATGAGCTACCACGTCCGAGGACGTCAGTGGCTACGAGATTCGCTTCGCGAATCTGGCAACCACTACCGCTTCTCTATCACCACAGATTCACCGGGTCGTTGGTGCGGTTGTCGACCAGCGAGACGTAGGCCCAGGAGCGGCCCTCGAGGCCGGTCTCGGGGTCGTCGAGGGGGATCACGGTGAGGCCGTAGAGGCCGTCGGGCAGGATCTCCACCGGCACCGCGAGGAGCCTCGCCAGCGGCTCCTGGCGGTGCTCGTGGGGTGCGAGCGTCGACCTCGCGCGCCGCGGCCAGGGTGCCATCGGCGGCGTAGAGCAGCAGCCGGTGGGTCACCGGGTGCTCGGCGATGCCGTTGTAGAGCCCGACGTTGATCCGCTGCTCCGGGTTCACCTCGAGCCCGGCGAAGTGCTGCACCGGCCAGCCCCCCGGTGGGTAGAAGGGCAGCATGCCGCCGTAGGTCCCGCCGTCGGGTCGAGTCGTGTAGGTCCGCGACCAACCGGCCGTCCAGCTCGCCGTGGCGACCTCGAGGGCGCCCTTGGTCGAGACCTCCTCGGCGCACGGCGCGAAGCGGCGCACCACGTCCCGGTAGACGGTGTTGAGGCTGAAGGTCGCCTGAGTGTCCGAGTACTCGCGGTCGTAGAGCTCCTCGAGGATCGCCACCCAGGGCTCGACCGGCGCCCCGAGGTCGCCCAGCACCCAGTCCTCGATGGGTCCCTCGAGTGCCGCGCCGCCACAGTCCGACGCCGGGTCCTCCGGGCGATAGGTGGCGAGGATCCCGTCGAACGGGTAGTCGTACGACGCCACGCCCAGGAGGTCGGTCCGCCACGAGGTGCCGTTGCGGCCACCCGTGCTCGCCACCGCCGGGATCACCAGCCGGTCGTCGGGGTCGTCGTTGAACAGCTGGTAGGTGGTGTAGGGGATGAAGGTGGCGTCGCCGGTCAGGTTGTCGACCAGGGACAGCCAGACGATGGCCGGGCGGTCCCCCGCCACGGCGATCCGCGGCGGGAAGGCGGCCACGATCTCCGCCGGGAAGAGGTCTTCCAGAGGGCGCAGCACCACGCCGTGGGCCGGCACCGTCAGGTGCTGGATGGTCTCCGGGGGCCGTAGCCGAAAGTGCCCGATGGTGTAGGAGTGGGTCCAGACCAGGGTGATCGTCACCGGCTCGTCGAGGTCGTTGACCACCCCGAGGTTGGCCCGGAAGCGGCCTGCCTCGAGGTTGTCGAGATCGAGAAAGGCGGCGTTCATGGTCGGCACGAACACCCGGTCGAGCTCCTCGTCGACGCCGTAGACCCAGGCGAGGTGGTTGGAGTAGCCGACCCGGCCCGGCACCGCCGGCACGGCGTGCCCGAAGCGGCCCCCGGTCGCCGGGTCGGCGGTGGAGATCCGGCCCTGCGCGACCAGCTGCTCGGCCCAGCGGGACTCGGCGCTCACCACCACCGCCTCGTGGCGCACGCCGTCGCCCGAGGGGCCGGCCCCGAGCCAGGTCAGGGTGTCGTCGACCCGCACGGAGCCGTGCCCCGGGACCTCCAGCGTCCGGCTCTCCTCCGGGCGCGTGACCCGTCGCAGGGTCGCCGTCTGCGGCCGGGCCGACGGGTTGTAGAGCCAGAGCTCGGTGCTCCAGTCGGTCCCCCGCGCCCCAGGTCCGCCGCCGACGATCGGCACGGTCTGCACGTGCTCCCGCGGCGGCCGCCCGATCGAGGCCCAGGTATAGGGGTACCCCTCCAGGTCGTAGTCGATGTGGGTCAGCGTCCGCATCTCGCCGGACTCCGGATCGGCGGCGAAGATCCAGTAGCCCTGCGAGCCGCCAGTCCAGGGAATGTCGTACACGCTGCCGATCAGCGAGTCGCTGAGCTCGTGGTAGACCAGCGTCCGGACCTCGGTGTTCTCGAGCTCGAGCAGCTCGCCGTGGAAGTCCTGCACCGGGTCGACCTCGACCCCACCACCGGCAGGGAGCCTGATGAACTGGTAGCCCCGCGGCGTCGGCCGCCAGAACCCGCCCCGCCGCGCATCCGGTGACAGCAGTCGAGTCGACGGCAGAGTCACCCGCCAGCCCACGTCCGGAAGCTCGCCCACCACCTGGACCGCTCCTGGCTCGGTCAGCGGAGGCTGGAATAGGATCGAGGAGTAGTAGGGCGTGCCTGCCGGGAAAAACGGCGGGCTTTCTGGTTCGCAGGGCAGTCCCGGGGTGCCGGTGTTGTAGACAGCTGTGAAGATAGACCGCACGCAGATCGGAAACCCATACGACCCAGGCTCCAAGCTCCCGATCGCTGCGTCTTCCCCTCCCAAGTCGGGCCGCAGACACCCAGCCTACATCCCCAGCCGAGTCGTGCTCGGCAGGCCGCCTCACCAATCGCCATGAGAACAGGTCGAACTCGAGCACTCCCGGCCACGTCCGGTATGACAGCGTGTCGCCCTGGGCGGACAGAGCCCCCTCGCCACCGTTGAAGAACGAGCCGGTGCTGTAGGGATACTGATAGGTGAGCACCAGCGGCCGGAGGCGGCCCAGACCGCCGGTCGCCAGGTCGAGATCCCAGATGCCGTTGAAACGAGCCGTTCCGAAGCCTGCCCCTCTCGTGAGCAGCGGCCGTTGCGCCACCTCATCCCGGGAAGGCGCCTCGGCGGAGACCAGCCCCGCCGAGAGCGCCGCCGCGACGGCAGCCGTCACGAAAGAGACTCTCGCTGCTTGCCGTCTCGGCATGGTCGTCCTCCTACCACACGACCGGCGGGCTGCACGGTGAGGAACAGGTGCAGACCCAGCCGCCGGTGCCCTCGTATCCGACCGACCGGAAGGCTCCGGCGACCGCGATCTGCTGGTCGAAACCGTCCGTGCACACCGGCGGCCAGCTGGTGCCGTCCATGTAATACAGGTCGTGAGCCGCCACCTTGACGAAGTCGGCCACATCGCCGAGATCGCTGTCCATGTGCATCCAGTACAAGCGAAGCGCTCGGAAGAACGCGTTGCTCATCTCTTCGACCGGCCTTCCGACCACACTGAAGTCTGAGCCCACGGAGCCTGGAGGTGCTCCTGGCTCCGGTGGACAGAAGTAGGGATTCTCGGCACAGAACTGCGGCGAAAACAACCCCACCTCACACCCTGTCCAATAACGCCGGACATCTACGTTCCGATTGCACACCGGATTCCGGCCGCCGGTCACCGACAGACGGAAGGCCAGCGGGAGGCGGTTCGATTCAAAGTAGGCGTACTCCGCCAGTCCTTCGGGCGGCGGTCCCACCTCGTCCAGGCCATGCAGCGAGTACCCAACGTTCGCCCCGTCGTCATAATCGTCCCATCGGCGATCCGCGTCCTCGTTGCTGATGAGAGGCGCCCGGAGCACGTCCTCGCCGGCGAACCAGTCAGCGTGCTCGACGCGGTCGAACTCATCTGGATCCAGGGACATCCCATCTCCCTGCGAACCCTCTGCTGCCCACTCCACAATCAAACCAATGATGTCGGCCCACCCCTCGTGCAGCACGTCTTCCCAGGTCACCTCGCCGTCACCTGCATCTCGTACCCAGGGGGTCAGGCCGAACATGTATCCCGTGCCCGATCTCGTGCGCCACCACGTCCTGGGCGGCTGAGAACATCAGGTTCGTGGGGCTCATGAAGAGCGGGTCAAACTGGTCGTCATTGGCGACATTCGTCGAGATGCCGGCAGAAGTGAACGGCATTTCGCCCTGTCAGGTACTGGTTGTGCTGGTACTCGGCCCCGGCTGAGTACTGCGCACCATCCGTGCAGAACCAGGATTGCACGACGAGGTCCAGTGCGTCGAACCCAGCCCAGCCGAGTCCCGCAAGCACGGAAAGAGCGCTTCTCGCGTGGAAGAGAGCGTCCCCCGCCGCTCTGCCGGCGATATCGACCGTGTCATCGATGTCTCGCAGGTCTTCAAACTGAGGGACTCCGCCGACGGACATCACCGGGACCAAGCGAAGGTCCCGCGTCCGCCCAGCCAGATTACATTGTGCCTCCCCGGGATTGGATGCCCATCCCGAGAACACGCGGATCTCTGGATGGGCCGCCATTGCTCGTCATCGCCTGGTGCGTGACGCCCTGCCCGTAGGACGCCGAGAGAACCGGGGAGGTGCTCACCGCGAGACCGTCGGGGCGAAGCGCCCCGTCTCTCTGGGCGCAGCTCCTTGACGTGGCGGTGACCGCTGCGGGGATCGGCGTCGGGTAGCACGAAGGCCCGACAATCGTCTTCGGCGTCGTCCCGATGACTCCACTCACTTTCTGTCCCTCGTCGCCGTCCCATGGCACGGGCCCAGCCCAGGTCTGCAGGAGTGTGCCCGTGGCGCCATGCACCCTGGCGAACGGGCGTTCCCCTCGCGATCGACGACCGGCACGGCCAGACGAAGTCGACGTCCGCCCATCCCCCCGGAGAACAGCTCGAGCCGGGCGTCCCGACGGATCGCCGCCGCAGGCCGGTCGCGAAGCGACCTTCGACACCGCCCAGGTTGCCGGCTACCCCCCCTGGGCGACGCCATCGCGAGCCCTGTCGCCGACCCCGTCGCTGGCGATGATCGCCGGTCCTGTTCCTGCTCGCTGCCGCTGTCGCTGTCCCTGAACACTGCCCCTGTCGCTGTCCCTGCTCGCTGAGGCCCTCTCCAGCCGGATCTCCCCTACCCCTCCCAGAGCCTCCGCACGGGCACCGCCCACAGGCGGTCGCCGAAGGGGACGGTGGTCTCGCCGTCGTAGAGCACGACACCGGCCCGGAACCGGTCGCCGACCGCGTCACGGAGCCTGCGCAGGGCGCGGAAGTCGGCCTCGACGACGGTGGCCGAGGCCTTGACCTCCAGCCCTGCCAGCTCGTGGCCGCCCCGCTCGAGCACCAGGTCCACCTCGCCGCCGTCTCGATCCAGGACCTCGAGGGAGCGGATCCGGGCGAGGTCACGGACGTCGCGCTGCACAGGCTTGGCCGTCTGTGGGAAGATCCCCCGATGAGCGACACCCCACGACGACCCACGCTGTATCTGGTCGACGGCCCGAACATGGCGTTCCGGGCCTTCTTCGCGATCGGCGGCATGGCGAGCTCGAAGGGGCAGCCGACCAACGCGCTGTTCGGCTTCATCAACATGCTGCTCAAGCTGATCCGGGACGAGCAGCCCGACTACCTGGCGATCACCTGGGACCCGAGGGCGGCACCTTCCGCGACGAGCTCTTCCCGCGAGTACAAGGGCACGCGACCCGACATGCCCGACGCGCTGCGCGCGCAGATGCCGCTCTTCCCGCGGGTCGCCGAGGCCTTCGGCGTTCCCGTTCCTGGTGCATCGACGGCTTCGAGGCCGACGACGTCATGGGCACCCTGGCCAGGCGCCACGAGGGCGAGCTCGACGTGGTGCTGGTCAGCTCGGACAAGGACCTGATGCAGCTCGTCGCGCGACCACGTCAGCCTGTTCGACTCGATGAAGGACGCGCAGGATCTCGCTTCGGCGAGGTCGACGGAGAAGTTCGGCTGCCCGCCCGAGCTCGTCCCCGACGCCCTCGGCATCTGGGGCGACACCTCGGACAACATCCCCGGCGTCAAGGGCATCGGCGAGAAGGGCGCGAAGAAGCTGCTCGGCCGAGCTGGCGCGGTCTCGACGACATCTACGCCCACCTCGACGAGGTGGCGCCGGCCGGGCGTCCGCGCCAAGCTCGAGGCCGACCGCGACCAGGCCTACCTGTCGCGCGAGCTCGCCACGATCCGCACCGACGTCCCGGTCGAGGTCACGCTCGACGACCTCGCGCCTCGACTTCCCGCCGCCCGCCGGACGCGGCCGCGCGAGCTGTTCAGCGAGCTCGAGTTCCGCGGCCTGCTCAAGGAGTTCGGCGGCGAGATGGCGGCCGTCGACCGCTGCGAGCTACCGGCTGGTGACCACCGAGGAGGAGCTCGGCGGAGCTGCGCGCCGCGCTCGCCGCGGCGCCGCGCTTCGCCTTCGACACCGAGACCACCTCCCTCGACCCGCTGGAGGCCGACCTGGTCGGGCCTGTCCTTCTGCTGCGACGACGACGTGGCGTGGTACGTGCCCGGTCGGCCACACGCAGCCTCGACGGCGCCGGCAGCTGCGCCTGGCCGCGGGTGCGCGAGGTGCTCGGCCCGCTGCTCGAGGACCCGTCGCAGCGGCAAGACCGGCCAGAACCTCAAGTACGACCTCAAGGTGCTGGCCGGTCACGGCGTCGAGGTCGCCGGGCATCGACGGCGACACCCTGCTCGCCGACTACCTGCTGACCCCGGACCGCCGCTCGCACAAGCTCGACGACCTGGCGCTGGTCCACCTCGAGCACCGGATGATCTCGTTCGCCGAGGCCGTCGGCGGACGGCGCGCACCTTCGCCGCGGTGCCGCTCGAGGACGGCCCGGGACTACGCCGCCGAGGACGCCCACGTCACCTGGCTGCTCGACCAGCAGCTCGGCGCCGCTGCTCGACGAGAACGGCGCTGGTCGTGCTCTACCGCGAGCTCGAGGTGCCGCTGATCGCCGGTGCTCGCCCGCATGGAGCGACACGGCATCGCGCGTCGACCGCGAGGCTGTTCGCGGCGCTGTCGGTCGAGCTCGACCGGGCGCATCGCCGAGGCCGAGCGCGCGCTGCCACGAGGCTCGCCGGCCGCGAGTTCAACATCGGCTCGGTCAAGCAGCTGCGCGAGATCCTCTTCGACGACGCTCGGGCTGCCGGTCATCAAGACGCACCAAGACCGGGCCGTCGACCGACGAGTCGGTGCTCGAGCGAGCTCGCCCTGCAGCACCCGCTGCCCGAGGCGCATCCTCGACTACCGGTCGCTGGTCAAGCTCAAGAACACCTACGTCGACCCGCTGCCGGCTGGTCAACCCCGAAGACCGGCCGCATCCACACCAACTTCTCGCAGACCACCGCCGCCACCGGGCGCCTCGCCTCCACCGACCCCAACCTGCAGAACATCCCGGTCCGCACCGAGGAGGGCCGCCGGATCCGCCAGGCCTTCGTCGCGCCCCCGGGCCGGCGTGCTCCTGTCGGCCGACTACTCGCAGATCGAGCTGCGCATCCTCGCCCACCTGTGCGGCGGCCGAGGCGGCTTCGCCGACGCCTTCGCCGCCGGCGCCGACATCCACGCCGAGACCGCCGCCGGGCTGCTTCGGCGTGCCCCCGGAGGAGGTCACCCGCGCGATGCGCGCGCATCGCCAAGGCGGTCAACTTCGGCATCGTCTACGGCCAGAGCGCCTTCGGCCTGGCCCAGACGCAGCGGATCTCCAGCGGCGAGGCGCGGCGAGTACATCGAGCGCTACAAGGAGCGCTTTCCCGGAGATCGAGGAGTACCGGCAGCGCACCCTCGAGGCGGCCCGCGACAACGGCTACGTCGAGACCCTGCTCGGCCGCCGCCGGCCGGTGCCGGACCTCGGCAGCGGCAACTTCGCCGCACGCGCCGGCGGCCGAGCGCATCGCCATCAACACCCCGGTCCAGGGCATCGGCCGCCGACCTCATCAAGCGGGCGATGATCGCGCGTCGACCGCCGCCTGGCTGCACGAGCACCCCGGCCAGCTGCCTGCTGCTGCAGGTCCACGACGAGCTGCTGCTCGAGGTCGACGAGGACCGGGCCGACGCCGTCGCCGACGATGGTGCGCCACGAGATGACCACCGCCATCGAGCTCGCGGTGCCCCTGGTCGTCGACGTCGGCACGCGGCCGCAACTGGGACGAGGCGCACTGACGACCGCCGGCGGGGTTCCTGAACCGCGAAGCGCCAGAAGGAACCCGCGAAGAAGAGGGCCTCACGTGACGTTCTTCGAGCAGCATCTTCGCGGTCCGTCCCGTCTTCGCGGTGAGAAAACCTGCTCCTGGTCGCAGCGACGACGTTCGTCCGCCGCGCGCGGCCGTCTACCCGCTGGCGGGTTCGATCCGGCGCAGCAGACCGCGTTCCTCGCCGCGATGGACGTCACTGCGAAGGCTCGCCATGAGCTCGGCCGGAGGGGTCGCCAGGTCGTAGGTGAGGCCGACCGCCCGATCACGACCCTCGGCCTTGGCCAGGTAGAGAGCGACATCCGCGATCCTGACGACGTCCTCCCAGGTGTAGGTCGCCACCGGAACGTGGCCCGGGAAGTGGGTGTAGCCGATCGAGCAGGTCAGACGGACGTCGCTCGAACCCGCCGGCACACGCAGCTGCCGCACCGCCTCGAGTAGTCGTTGCACCGTGTCGGGCAGGTAACCGACCCGGACGTCCCGCAAGAGCACCAGGAACTCCTCGCCCCCCCAGCGCGCGACCACGTCAGCGGTCCGCGTCGCGTCGCGGAACGCCTCCGCCACTGCCCGCAGAGCCTGGTCGCCGACCGAGTGGTCCCACTGGTCGTTGACCTCCTTGAAGTGATCGAGGTCGACCAACGCCAGGCCGAAACCACCATTGGCGTCGTCACCGCTCCAGGTCCGGCGATGGAGACGCGTCATCTCGTCCGGCATGATCTCGTACATGTAGTGGCGGTTGCGAAGGTTCGTGAGTCGGTCGTGGAGCGCGAGCCAGCGCAGCTCCAGATTCGCCTGCTCGACCTCGCGGGTTCGCTCCCGGACCCTTCGTTCGAGCTCCCGCGTCTGACGTTTCATCTCCCACAGCCGCCAGAGCCACCGCTCCCACCAGGACCAGGGCGGCCAGCACCACGAACCACGGCCGCCGCCACACCGGTGGCACGATCTCGAGCTCGAATCGAGCCGGGGCCGGGTTCCAACCACCGTCAGCACCCCGCGCGGTGACCTCGAAGACATACCGGCCGGCACGGAGGGACGTGTACTGAACCGACCGCACCCTCGACTCCTGCCAGCCGAGCCCGAGGCCTTCAAGGCGGTACCTGTAGAGCACGTCCTGGGGACGCCGGAAGGAGATGCCCACGAAGTCGAACCTGAGATGATTGCGATCGTGCGGCAGGACAGCCCGCACACCCAGCGGCAGCGGCTCACCCAGGACACGCACCTGTTCGAGATGGACCGGGGGCGGCGGCAGCACCGGTGGCGTGAAGGTGGCGTCGATCTCGCTCACCCCACCGACCGTGCCGAACCACAGGCTGCCGTGGCGATCAGCGTATCCGGCGCCGCGATTGACGAGGTCGGCGACCAGGCCCTCCTTCGACGTCACGACCGAGAAGGCCGTCCCGTCGAACCGGTTGACTCCGCGGTTGGTGCCGACCCAGAGCGCCCCGTCGGGACCCTCGAGGGCGACCACACAGCTGTTGTGGGACAGCCCGTCGGCCACGGTGTAGTTGGTGAAGCCGGCGCCGTCGTAGCGCGACAGGCCGCGGTTGGTCGAGATCCACAGGACCCCGGAGGAGTCCTCGAGGATGTGGTTGACGAACTCGGCGACCAACCCGTCCTCGACGCCGAGGCTGGTGAACCTCTCGCCGTCGAATCGGCTGACCCCGTTGGCGGTGCCGAACCACAGGGTGCCGTCGGCGGCCTCGCGAATGAAGTTCACCCGCTCGCTCGCGAGCCCGTCGGCCGGACCGTAGTGCAGGAACCGGCCATCGACCGTCCGGCGCGTGAGCCCGTCGAAGGTGGCGAACCAGAGGTCGCCGCGCCGGTCCTGGGCAATGTGGTAGACGATACTCGTGGCTCAATCCGTCGGCGACTCCCAGCGTCGTGAAGCGGCCGCCCCGGTAGCGGGTGGCACCCTCGAGCGTTCCGAACCACAGCGCCCCGTCGCGGTCCTCCATGGCCGCCACGACCTTGTCGTGGCTGATTTCGTCCTCGGTGGTGAATCGCTCGAAACGCCCATTGGCGAGGCGGCTGACGCCGCCGCCGTTGGTCCCGAACCAGAAGGCCCCGGACGAGTCCTCGACGATGGCGTAGACGTTGGCGTAGTCGAATCCCTCCTGCCGCTGCCAGTTGTGGATCGCCTCCGTGCTCAGACGTGACAGCCCGCCGCCGTAGGTCCCGAACCACAGGCTGCCCTCACGATCTTCGAGGATCGCCGTCACGCTGTCGTCGGCGAGCCCGTCGGATTTGCGGTAGCGGACAACCCGCCCGGTGTCGAGGGCGAATGCACCCCCTTCGCGGGTGCCAACCCACAGCCGCCCGCGCCGATCCTGGGTGATGACGTTGACCGTCTCGCCCGCGAGCACCTCCTCGACCACCGCCACCAGGCGATCGTCGTCCCCGAGCCGGTAGAGCCCGCCGCGGGTGCCGACCCACAGCACCCGGTCGCGATCCTCGAACAGGCTGCGGATCTCGAGATCGCCGAGACCGTCGTTCTCGCCGAAGCTCTGGAAGCGGCCGTTGCGGAGTCTCGAGAGCCCGCCGCCCGAAGTGCCGAACCACAGGTCGCCCGCCGCTGTCCGGAGCATGACCCGCACCTTGTCGTGAACGAGTCCGTCGGCGGTGCTCACAACCTCGACGCGGTCGTCGACGACCCGCGCGGCGCCGCCACCATAGGTGCCGAGCCACAACGCGCCGTCGGGACCCTCCGCGAGGCAGCGCACCGAGTGATGCGGTAGCCCTTCTGCGACCGTCCAGTTCTTGATGCGCCCATCGACGAGACGGCTCAACCCGTGCTCGGTCGCGACCCACAGAGCGCCGTCGGCGGTCTCCTGAACGTCACGGATGACGTTGTGGGCCAGTCCGTCGTCGACCGTGACCTCCACGAACTCGAGGCCGTCGAAGCGGTTCAGGCCGGCGCGGGTGCCGATCCACAGGTAGCCTCTGGAGTCCTGCTCGAGGGTGAAGATCACCGAGTCGACGAGGCCGTCGACGATGGTGTAGGTCCCGAACGGGAGCTGCTGGGCTGCCGCCGAGACCGCCCACATGACCGAAGCGAGAACGGCGAGACGTGTCTTCACATCAAACCGAGAATAGCACTGGATACCCGTTCAGAAGCCCCAGCCGACACCCCCCGTCACGACCCAGCGATTGCTTTGGGCGTCGTCGGACAGGCGATAGAACACGCCGAGTCGGAATGCGACCCGGGCCACCGACAGCTGGCCCTCGAGACCGGCGAGGGTCTGGGTGTCCGGGTCGAGCGGCGAATCCCTCCAGGTGCGCAGAAGCGCGGCCTCGATGCCGACCGCGAGGTAGGCGGCGGTCACGAATCGATCACTCGACCCGGTGTCCCCGACGATCGACCCGTAGCCGAGGCTCAGCTGACCGCCGGTCGTTCCGACATCGGCCTGCACGTAGGGTCCGGTGAGCTGGCACACGTCGCGACAGTCGTCGCTTCGCCGTGGATGGGCGAAAACGGCGCCGATCGAGCCGGTCAGACCCTTGGGACGGTCCAACGACAGCGACACGAGACCGACCACCCGCAGGGGACGGTCGAGGTCCAGCTCACGCAGGGCCTGTCGAAGGTCCTCCAGACGCTGCTCGTCTCCCGGACGGTCTCCCTCCGCGGCCGCGAGAGGAGGATCCGGCGGTTCGGGCCGGTCGGGCTGCTCGCCGCCGGGGCAGTTGGCGAGAAGACCGAAGCCCTTCGGGTCCTTCAGCTTTCCCTCGTCAACCATCTCCTGGAACACGACCTCGGTCGGCGTCTCCCGATCCGCCGCCCGGTAGCGGTCGAGCATCGCCCGGACCGCGGGCTCGTCGAGTCGCGGGCAGTAGCGGACGAGCCGTGGTTGCACCCGGCGCCACCGGTAGCCGGAGAAAACCGACGGCTCGAACCCCTCGTCCCACTCCGGACCGACGTAGCGGCGGATGTCGAAGGGCCGCACCACGGTCCAGTGACCGCCGTCGACGGCGAGAATGGGATCCCCCTCGCTGCAGACCTCGAGATAGAAACGCATCCCACCGTGGTTGGCCTCGAGGTCGCCGCGGGACAGGACTCCGGTCGACAGACTGCCGTTGATGGTCCGCTCCTCGAGGATTCCCCTGCGGATCGCGTGCCGTTCCGCCTCGCTCGGATCGAGCCCGTCACGGCGGGCGCCGAGGTAGGCTTCGCGGTACCTCCACCCGGACGACACGAAATGCGAGAGCTTGTCGATCCCGATGAGAACGCCGTCGACCTCGATGACCGGGGTGATCGGCATCCACATGCCGATGTCGTAGGGCGCCGCGTCGCTGTAGAGGTTGTTCTTGCGATACTCGGCGGTCTCGGCGCCGTCCGCCGGAACCCTCTGCAGCAGAGGGGACTGCACCGCCCAGAGGTCGATGGGCTGGAAGATCTCGAAGGCGAGCCGGTCGTACACGGCGCGCGTGACCTGCTCGCACGACGGTAACCCCTCTCCGTGAGCCTCTGCCTGCACGATCGCCGCCCGGATCTCGAGGTCGAACTTGGCGTTGACCACCTCGGAGGCGTCCGCGGGTGAATGCCCCCACGCATAGTACGGATCGACCTCGAGCGCACCTGCTGGGCCGACGACGGCGACTCCAGCGAGCACCGCCCCGACGACCCAGCCTCGTCGCCGCCAGGCGCCACGAATCCAACGTTCGACGCGCAGTCCCATCCGACGATGATACGCGGGCCGCCGTGCTTCGCAGCGGGTCCATCGGCTGGTACCATGGCGCCACTGGCGGAACGCACCGTATCCCGCTGACCGGCTCAGCCCACCACTCGTTCGAAAGGGAGAACGACTTTATGCTGCGATCGCTTCTACGCCTGACCCTGGTTCTCGTCGCCGCGACCCACTGTCTGCCTGCCCTCGCTCAGACGCCGGCCGACGCCGCTTCGGGCCACCAGCTCCCGGCTCCATTCGGTCTCGGGATCACGCTGTACGACCAGACCCAGGACTATGTCGTCGACAGCCTGACCCTCGCGCTGCCCGGCATCGACCCCGCCGTCGCCACCAACCTTCCGGTCGACAACCGCACCGACAGCTTCCACCTCAAGGCCGACTGGTGGGCGCTGCCGTTCCTCAATCTCTACGCCATCGGCGGCAAGCTCGACACGACGACCACCGTCCGTCTCGGGGACCTCGACCTCGGCCTGCCGATCCGCCTCAACGACCTCAAGATCGACAACGACGGCTGGGTCTACGGCGGCGGCGTGACCCTCGTCGCCGGCGGCACGGGCTGGTTCACCTCGGTGTCGGGGACCTACACCAAGGCCGACCTCGATGTCACCGACGGCTCGGTCGAGGCCTTGGTGGTGACGCCGAAGCTCGGCCTGGTCGTCGACCGCGGTGCGGTCTGGATCGGCGCCATGTACCAGGACACCGAGGAGCGCCACACCGGAACCTACGAGATCCCCTTCCTCGGCAGCGTCCCCTTCGACGTGGCGCTCGGCGAGGCCACCCAGTGGAGTGGCCTGATCGGCGGCACCGTCGGCGTCGGCGAACACCTCGTCCTGATCCTCGAAGGCGGCTTCGGCGACCGCCAGTCGGCGCTGGTCAGCCTCGAGTATCGTCGATAGTCTTCAGGCCGCTGGCCACGACCTGCGGTTCAGCCGATCGCCGAGACCAGCTCGTGGACCATGGCGTAGGTGAGGCCCCAGATCACACGGCCGCGGTATCGATAGCACGGCAGCGGGATGACGGCGCCGTCGTGGCGCCACTCGATGGTCGAGAGATTGGTGCGGTCGCGCAGGAAGTCGAACGGCACCCACACCGCCTCGGCGACCTCGTAGTTCGGTACGCAGCACCGGTTCGGCCTCGATCTCGAACACGAAAGGTGCGATCACCAGCGCCCACCGGCCGACCTCGGCCGATGGCCGCAAGGTCGGAAAGACGCCCGAGCAGCCGGCCGTCGAGACCGAGGTCGAGACCGACCTCCTCGAGGGTTTCTCGCATCGCGGCCTCGCAGGTGATCGCCGTCGCACGGGTCGACGCGGCCGCCCGGGAAAGCCATGTGCCCGGACCACGGGTCGCGCGGGTCCTCGGCGCGGCGGATCAGCAGCACCTCGGCGCCCGCCGCGGCGTCCCGCAACACCGCCGCCACCGCCGCCCAGCGGCGATTCCTGTCCTCGGGCAGGCGCCGCCCTCGGTATCCCTCGACTGCGGCCCGGATCGCGGCGAGCGTCGTCACGGAACGCATTGTGCCAGAGCCGCCGTTGGGCCACTCCAGCGGTGGGTGAAGGGTCATCCACCGCCCTCAGCCGTCGACCCCGGAACTCGAGCCCTTCACCCGTCGAGGCGGCACCGGGTCGTGGCCACCCGGGTGGAACGGCTGGCACTTGAGGATGCGCCGATCGTCGAGCCACATGCCGTACAGACCGTGGGTCTCGATGGCCTCGGCGGCGTACACCGAGCAGGTGGGCTCGAACCGGCAGGCCGGCGGCATCCAGGGCGAGATGAACCGCTTGTAGCCACGGATCGGCAACGCCACCAGCCGCCACAACCGGGTCATACCAGCCCGAGCACCTCGGCGTCGCGGTCGGACAGCATGCCGCCGTCCGACCGCTCGCGCACCGTGCCGTCCCGCTTCCACGAGCGCTCGCAGCGCGGCTCGTCGCGCAGGTCGTCGATCCGCGATCGCCGACTCTGCCGCCGCGCTCAGGCGCGAAGCGGCTGACGCCGCACAGGTCGGCCAGCTCCGGCAGCGAACGGCGTCGAGCCGCCTCGGCCTCGCGGTCGTCAGCACGCGCCACGACGCCGGCGTCGAGCGGGTTCGTGATCCCCGGCCCTCCTTGGCGCGCTCGAGCCCTTGCAGCGCCTCGTCGCGGAGCGCCATCGACCCGCTCCCACCGTCGGCGCCGACGCGCCAGTCGGTACGGCTCCGGCAGCGGCTCGAGGTGGACGCAGCGACCGTACGTCGTCCGGTCCTCGCCCGTGCAGCGCCAGCCAGGCCTCGTCCGCGGTGTGGACCAGGACCGGCGCGAGCAGCCGGATCAGGCCGTCGGCGATGTCGTGGAGCACGGTCTGCGTGCGCCGGCGGCGCGCGGCCGTCCGCGCGCGTCGCAGTAGAGCCGGTCCTTGACCGCCGCCAGGTAGACCGGCGCTCAGCGTGTCGTTGCAGAAGTTGAACAGCGCCTCGTGCGACCCGCTTGAACTGGTAGCTCGTCGTAGCCGTCGCGGACCGTCTCGACGAGCTCGGCGAGTCGCTCCATCGCCCAGCCGTCGAGGGTCGCGGCGATCGGCGTCCGTCAGCTCGCGGCGGTCCTGTCCGGCGTCGAAGTCGCCGAGGTTGCCGAGCAGGAACCGGATCGTGTTGCGGACCTTGCGGTACTCCTCGCCGGCGACGCTCGAAGAACTCCCAGTCGACCTTGATGTCGTTCTCGTAGTTGAGCGATGCAGACCCACCAGCGGCAGACGTCGGCGCCGTGCTCCTTCAGCAGGTCGTCGACGTCGATGCGTGTTGCCCAGGCTCTTGCTCATCTTCTCGCCCGTGCCTGTCGACGATGAAGCCGTGGGTCAGCACGGTCTGGAACGGCGAGCTGCCCGGTCGACGCCGAGCGCCGGCAGCAGCGACAGCTGGAACCAGCCGCGGTGCTGGTCGCGAGCCCTCGAGGTAGAGGTCGACCGGGATAGCCGAGACCGCGCTGGCGCATGCACGCGCGTTCCAGGACGAGCCGGACTCGAACCAGACGTCGAAGATGTCGTGGCCCTTCGTCGAGCGTCGTCGAGCGCCGCCGGCCGCCGGACCGCAGTCCGGCGCGTCCGGGTCCGGCGCCGGGTCGTAGCCCGCCAGCAGCTCGGCCGGCGTCGAGCGCGAACCACGCGTCGGAGCCGTGCTCGCGCACGTAGCCGCGCGACGGCGCGCACCGACGCCGCGGTCAGCAGCAGCTCGCCGTCGCGGCGTCCGGAACGCGGGGATCGGCAGGCCCCAGGATCGCTGGCGGCGAGATGCACCAGTCGGGTCGCGACTCGAGCATGCCGCGCATCCGGTTGCGGCCCCACTCGGGGACGAACTCGATCGTCGGTCTCGGTCGGCGTCGAGGGCCAGCTCGCGCAGCGACTTGCCCTGGCTCGCCGAACGTGCGGTCGACGCGCGACGAACCACTGCTCGGTGGCGCGGAAGATCATCGGCGTCTTGCCGCGCCAGTCGTGCGGGATAGCTGTGGGTGAACGTGCTCGTCGTGGAACAGGTGGCCCGACCTCGCGCAGGTGCTCGATGACCAGCGTCGTTCGCCTCCCAGACGTCGACGCCCGCGCAGCCACTCGGGCACGGTGTCGTCGAAGGTGCCGTCGCTCGCGCACCGGGCAGTAGATCTCGAGCCCCTCGCGCGAGGCCGGTCTGGTAGTCCTCGGCGCCGTGGCCCGGGGCGGTGTGCACGAGGCCGGTGCCGTCCTCGAGCGTGACGTAGTCCGCCGCGACGACCGGCGCTCGTCGCGGTCGATGAACGGGTGGCGGTAGCGCGACGCCGGCCGCGACGAGCTCGCGCGCCGTCGACAGCGGCCGAGCACGCTCGGCGTCCGCCGCCGGCGCCGCAGCACCGTCGCGGCCAGCTCGTCGGCGACGACGACGCAGCCGCTCGCGGCCGTCCTGCTCGAGCCGGTAGAGGCCGTAGTCGGCCGCTCGGCGCGACCGCGACCGCCAGGTTCGCCGGCAGCGTCCAGGGCGTCGTGGTCCAGATCATCAGGCTGCGACCGCGTCGCCCGTCGGCAGCGCCGAGCGCCGCCGGCAGCGCCGCCGGGTCCGCGACCTCGAAGAGCGACGTAGACGCTCGCGTCCTCGCGGTCGTAGTACTCCAGCTCGGCCTCGGCGAGCGCGGTCTGGTTCTCGATCGACCAGTGCACCGGGCTTGCAGGTCGCGGTAGACGAGCCCCTGCCCGACCAGCGCGCGCGAAGACCTCGAGCACCGCGCCCTCGTAGGCCGGGTCCATCGTGAGGTAGGGATGCTCGTAGTCGGCGAGCGTGCCGCAGCCGCTGCATCTGCTCGCGCCTGGAGCTTCATGTACTTCGCGGCGTACGTCGCTGGCAGCGCGTCGCGGATCTCGATGCGGGTCGAGGCTCGGCGCGGCTCGGTCGCCCAGCTCCTTCATCACCTTGTGCTCGATCGGCAGGCCGTGGCAGTCCCAGCCCGGGACGAAGGGCGACGTCGTGGCCCGGCCATGGTCGCGGC
Source organism: uncultured Chloroflexia bacterium (assembly GCA_963716025.1). Classification (GTDB taxonomy): domain Bacteria; phylum Chloroflexota; class Limnocylindria; order Limnocylindrales; family CSP1-4; genus CAIXZV01. The sequence goes on along the minus strand of CAVQSY010000068.1, from coordinate 42,683 downwards.
GCGCACGACGAGGTCCTTCAGCACCTTGTTGAGCAGGTGCCCCAGGTGGATCGAGCCGTTGGCGTAGGGCGGCCCGTCGTGGAAGACGAACGGGCCCCGCCGGGTGGGCGCGCCCTGAATGCGATCGTAGAGCCCGATCTGCCTGCCAGCGTGCCTGCAGCTGCGGTTCCTTCGTCCAGCAGCCCGGCGCGCATCGCAGAACTGGTGCGGGGAAGCTGCAGCGTGTCGCGGTAGCGGTCGTCTTCTTCGCCGCACTCATGTTGCACTGCGCCCTCCCGCGTCCCCGGCCCCCGGCCGAGTCCGCGCAATCTACACCGCGGAGGATGCGGTGAGGAGTGAGGTAAGGAGTGAGGGGTGAGGAGTGAAGGGTGAGGGGTGAGGGGTGAGGCGTGAGCGGAGGGGTGAGGGGACCATCGCAGCGGCGTCGCCTCTGGCCCTCATGGAACCTGCGCCCCGTTGCCGGGCCCCGAACCCGCACCGAGCGCGCCGCGGCCTGCCCGCCTCATCCCGGATTCCCGGCTCAATCGCGGAACTCATCCGGGATCGGGCGGCGGGCAGCGGGCGGCCGGGACCGGGCGCCCGGATCGGGGTCCAGCGCCCCGCGACCTGGTCGCCTCGTCCCGGATCCCCGGCCCGGATCCGGGATCGGGCGGCGAGCGGCTGGAAGGAAAGGTGTCCGGGCACACGACTCATGATCCTGCGGGGCCCGTCCGCGAGACCGGGATGAGGGAAGGGCTCCGGTCAGCCGTTCCACGCCCGCCAGCTCCGACCGGAGGAGCCCGTAGACCAGGCCGCCAACGGCGTATCCGCGAGGTTCATCGCTGGCTGCCGGGACCTGGATCCCCCGACCCTGGAGCAGCGCGAGGTCGCTCTGCGACCTCCTGATTCTCGGCGTAGGCGGCTTCCAGGTGCTGGTACCGGTTGCCGAGGGTCCGGCCGCTGGCTTCTGACAGCCGCAGCGCGGTGTTGTCGGCCGCCCTCACCAGGTGATCCCGGAGGTGGGAGACCCCGCGAGGGATGCGGATGGCCCACCACCTCGGCCGCGAGCTGCAGCGCGAGCTCGAGGGCGACGAGGCCGGCCCGGCCCCGGGGGAGAGCGGTTGGTCTCGGCGACGGCGTGTCTGGGCGGGGGGGTGTGCTGGCTCATGCCGCCCCACCAGGCGGTCGGGGGTCGGTCGTCCAGGGTGGCCGAAGGCCGCGAACGAAGCGAGCCTGCCCTTGACGACCGGCCGCCGACCGCCTACCCCACGCCTGAGCCAGCACACACCCCCGCCCAGACCGAGCTGGCACGGACGCCCCATACCCGGAACCCGCGCCCCTGTTGCCGCATCCCGGATCCCGGAGCCTCCCGGTCGCCCCCGCACCCGCGCCCCGCGGCCTGCCTGCCTGGTCCCGGATTCTCCGGCTCGAATCGCGGAACTCATCCGGGATCGGGCGGCGGGCAGCGGGCGGCTGGACCGGGACCCCGGGGTCCAGGTCCGGCGCCCCGCGGCCTGCCGCCCGGTCCCGGATTCCCGGCTCGGGTCGCGAAACTCATCCGGGATCGGGCTCGGGCCTGACCCCTGACCCCTGACCCCTGACCCCCGACTGGGTATTCTCGGCGGTCGGGACCGGAGCTGGAATAGATTCGGTCTCAAGTGTGTCCTAGATCTTGATGCCAGACCGTGGCCCGACGTGGGGCCCGCCGAGGCACGGAGGTCCCCGCAGTGCCAAGCCATCAGAGTCGCCGATCGGCCCCGATCGATCTTTCCGGTCTCGATCGCCGCGCGCTTCCTGTCCCTGCTCGGGGCCAGCGCCGCGGCCGGCGGCCTCGGCCTGCCGGCTCTCGGCTGTGGCCGCAAGGGCGCCGACCGGCCGGAAGGTCATCGTGCTCGGCCTCGACGGCCTCGACCCGATGATCGTCAAGGCCTGATCGACCTCGGCCGCGCCCCGAACTTCAAGAAGCTGGCCGAGATGGGGTCGTTCGGCCGCTCGCCACCACCATGCCGGCCCTCAGCCCGGTGGCCTGGTCGAGCTTCATCACCGGCATGACTCCGGGCGGCCACGGCATCGCCGACTTCATCGCCCGCGACCCGGAGACCTACATGCCCGTCTTCTCGATCTACGAGAACCGCGACGCCGGACCGCGTCGTCGACTTCGGCGACGTGCACCTGCCGCTCTCGGGCGGCGGCCCGGTCAACCTGCGCACAGGGCAAGCCCTTCTGGTCCTACCTGACCGAGCGGGCATCCCGGCCTGGATCTCGAAGATCCCGACCAACTTCCCGGTCGACGAGACCGCCACCCGCGCGATCGCGGCATGGGCACGCCCGACCTGATCGACTCCTACGGCATCGTTCAGCTACTACACCTCCGACGCGTTCGAGCACTACCCGCGACATCTCGGGCGGCACCGTCCACTACGTCGAGGTCGCGAACAACCGCGGTCGAGGCCGAGCTGCTCGGCCCGGTCAACTCGCTGTCACGCCGCCGAAGGACGACCGCCGGGACCGAGTCGTCAACCACGCCAAGATCCCGTTCACCGTCTACCTCGACCCGACCGCGACGCCGTCCGCATCGACATCCAGGGGCAGACCGTGGTCCTCGAGACCGGGCGAGTACTCGCGACTGGGTCAAGGTCGACTTCGACCTGCTGCCCCTGATCGGCTCCGTGTCCGGGCATCGCCCGCTTCCTCCTCAAGCAGGTGCGACCCGCACTTCCAGCTCTACGTCACGCCGATCAACATCGACCCCGCGAACCAGGCGATGCCGGTCACCTACCCGACGGAGCTTCGGCGCCGAGATCGCGCGCGACATCGGCTCCGTTCTGGACCAAGGGCCTGCCCTGCGACACCAAGGCCTTCGACTACGGCATCCTCAACGACGAGGAGTACGTCAAGCAGGCGGAGCTGATCCTGGAGGAGCGGATGGCGCTGTTCGACCACCAGTGGTCGCGGTTCGAGGACGGGCTCTTCTACTTCTACGTCTCGTCCACCGACCAGGACGCCCACATGCTGTGGCGCAACATGGACAAGACCCACCCGATGCACGCGCGAGTCGGACCTGCGCTTCTCGGGCTATCTCCACCACCTCTACGAGCGGATGGACGAGCTGGTGGGCAAGGTCCTGCCGGCGGTCGACGACGAGACGCTGCTGCTCGATCTGCTCCGACCACGGCTTCGCCCAGTTCGGCCGCCAGTTCCACCTCAACACCTGGCTGCGCGACAACGGCTACCTGACGCTGAAGACCCGGCGCGGAGAAGAAGGAGGAGACGGCGATCACCGACGTCGACTGGAGCCGCACCGCGGCCTACGGCATCGGCTTCAACGGCCTCTACCTCAACCTCGAGGGCCGCGAGGGCAGGGGCATCGTCGAGCCCCGACGAAGGCCGAGCCGAGCTCGCTCGCCCGACTCACGCCGCGAGCTCGAGGCGGTCGTCGACCCCGAGACCGGACAAGCGCCCGGTCGCCAAGGTCTACCGACGGGACGAGCATGTACACGGGCGAGGCGACCCCGAGCATGCCCGAGCTGCTGGTCGGCTACACGCCGGGCTACCGCAGCTCGTCGCCGTCGGTGCTGGGCGCGACCGGGCAGCGCGATCGATCGACCTCAACCCCTGGGCCTGGAGCGGCGACCACTCGATGGCCCGCGACCTGGTCCCGGGCACGCTCCTGTGCCGAGCCGGCCGGTCACCCGGGCCGCACCCGACGATCCTCGACCTGCCGGTCACCATCCTCGACTGCTTCGGCATCGCCCAAGCCCGAGCAGATGGTGGGCACGTCGGTTTTCGACGTGTGATCAGCTCTCGAGGCAGCACGACGCTACTGGATGTAGCCGAGGCTCTTGAGCTGCTCCAGCGGTCGCGTCGTCGAGCTCTTCGGTGCGCAGATCAGGGTCGTACGACGCCGCCGAAACCATCTTTCCCCAGACCTCGAGGTGACCCTCGAGAACCGCCACGCGGTCCTCCATCGACGCCGACACGTCGACGGTTCCAAACGGATCCTGGTTGAGATCGAAGAGCTGGGGCATCGCCTCTCCGTCCAGTGACTTCACGAGCTGCAGGCCGGCGATCACCACCGCGCGCTGACGGCCTCGGTGGGTGGTCTCGGAAAACGCGAGGTACGGGGGTTGGCTGGTGCCGTCGACGATCGGCATCACGCTGGCGCCCTGGACGCCGGCAGGTACCGGTACGCCCGCCACCTCGAGGAGGGTCGGCATCACATCGACGAGCTCGACCACCCGGTCGACGACCTGGGCCTTGGCGCCGCCCGGCAGCCGGATCAGGAGCGGTACGCGGGTGACCGTGGCGAAAACCGCACTGGTTTCGAGGATCGCGGTGCTCGCCGAGGTCACGGCCGGTGGTCCCGACCACCACCAAGGTGGCTCGCTGGTCCAGACCCATGCTGCGGAATGACTCCAGGAACCCGCCGAGCGCCTGGTCGGTCAGCTGCATCCGCACCACGTAGGAGGTGCGCAGGAACGCGCGGTCGGCATCGGTGAGCGGCGACTCGGCATCGGCGTTGGCCGGATCGAGGGCCTGGCCGAGGCGCTCGACGAAGCCCTCGGGAGGCAGGCCCGCAGCCTCCATGATCCGCTCGAGCGCATACACCTGCGGCGCCCAGCCGCCGATGAGCATGAAGAGCTTCTGGTTCAGGTGCTCTCCCAGCCAGGCGCCAGCCGGGACGCCCGGCCCTTCGCCGACCTCGAAGGTCGTGAACCCCTGGGACAGGCCTTCGGCGTCGAATCCGGTCGCCCGCTCGATGAATGCTGCAGTCGCGAAACCGGCGCCCGCCATCGCCTCGGCCAGCGTCGTCACCTCCTCGGTCAGTGCCAGCTCGCCGCTGATCACGCCATGAGTGGTGGGATACAGGCCGGTCGCGATGCTCGCCGCCGACGGCGTCGCGCCTGGCGCCTGGGCGAACGCCAGGTCGAAGCGCAGCGACTCGGCCGCCAAGGCGTCGAGGTTCGGCGTCCGCGCCTCGGTGCCGCCATAGCAGCCGACGAAGTCCGGCCGCAGGGCGTCGATCGCGATGACGATCACCGCAGGCTCGGTGGAGGGCGCCGCAGCCGGGTCGGAGGTCCCGCCGCCGCAGCCGGTCAGCGCACCGATCAGGCAGGCCGCGACCGCGCCCAGCGACATTGAACCGAGACCGCAGCGAATCGAGCAGTGCGGACGTTGCATCATGACCTTACCTCCGCGACCGAATCGGGCGCAGTCTACCATGCGCGCTGCCGGCCGACGCTGAGATCGGGTACCATGTCGTGACCCGCCCCGGCGGGCCGTGACACCACACCGACGGAGAGTCCCCCTCATGCCTCACACCCGTTCCGCCATCGCGATCCTGGTCACCTCGCTCACGATCGGCGCCTGCGCCGCACCCCCACCGCCGCCCACACCTCCCACCCAGGGTCTGCTCCTCGCCCTGGCGGTGCTCGGCAAGGACGCCTCGGGACGGCCGCTGCCGCAGCCGGCTGAGCTCGGCATCCTGACCTCCGACGGCATCTCCTGGAGCTACCAGGCCATCGACGACCCCGACTCGAACGTCTTCCACAAGGCCCTGGTGTACTCGCCGAAGCCTGGGGAAGCCGGCATCCTGACCGCCGGAGGCAGCCGCGCCATCCTCAAGCTGCGACGCCCCGACGCGGACCCAGAGCTGGTGTGGGAGGCCGATTTCGGTGGCAAGTGGAGCCGGATGCGCGACGTCGAGATCGCCGACCTCGATGGTGACGGCCTCGACGACCTCGCCGTGGTGACCCACGACCAGGGCGTCGTCGCCTGGGTGTCCCCGGCCGGCGGTGCCTGGACCGTCACCCGGCTCGACGAGCAACCGAACACCATCGTCCACGAGGTCGAGGTCGGCGACCTCGACGGCGACGGCCGGCCGGAGATCTACGCCACCCCGAGCGCACCCAACAAGCTCGACGGCTCACCGCAACCCGGCGAGGTGGTGCGCTACCTGCCCACTGAGCCCGGCGGTGCCCGCACGGTGGTCGCCGCCCTCGGCGACCGCCATGCCAAGGAAATCCTCGTCGACGACGTCGACGGCGATGGCACGGACGAGCTCTACGTCGTGGTCGAGGCGGTGGCCGGCGGCGAGGTCGAGATTCGGCGCTACGACGCCGACACCCCGGCCGACGCGGCCCGGGTGATCGCGCACCTTCCTGACAAGCTGTGCCGCTTCCTGACCGCCGGCGACATCGACGGCGACGGCACCACCGAGATGGTCGCCGCCGCGCACAAGAGTGGCCTCTGGCTGCTGCGGCCTCCCACCGACCCGGCGGCCGAGTGGAGCGTGACCTCGTTCGACCGAGACTCCGGGGGATTCGAGCACGCCGCCCTGCTGACCGACCTCGACGGGAACGGCGCCGACGAGCTCTACGTCGCGAACGATCAGGCGGCTCAGGTCAACCGCTACGTATGGACCGACGGGCAGCCGGTCAGGGAGACCCTCTACACCCACCCCGACGGCCTGTCCGGCTTCACCTGGAACATCACCACCGCCCCGGTCGAGCTGCTGCCGTAGGCCGGTTTCAGGGTCCGGACCCCCTCTTCCACCCGGAGAGCAGATCGAAAAGGCGCAGAGAGGAACTGTCTCCGCGCTTTTCCCGCGCCGCTCCCGGGTCACAAGGGCTCACGCACTGCGATTCGCTCGTGGGCTCGCCCGCGCTGCTGTGATCTCTGCGTCTCGGAGGTGAGACCTCTCCGGTCGGATTCAGCCCTACCGGCCGGTGCGCCACTCGCGGATCTTGATGTGCGGGTCGCGCGGGTCGGGCCGACTCGCCGATTGGGCGAAGGTGGTGGCCACCCGCTCGGTGACCTCGACCATGGATGAGCGCTCGCCGACCTGGATCAGACCGACCTCGCCGCTGCTGATACCGCCGCGGCGGCACACGACGGCCAGCAGCCGCCGTGGATCGGCACCGTGCTGACTGCCCCAGCTGACCTGAAACCTGGCCCAGCCGCGATTCCCGTGGCCGCGATCCGGCGCCGGACCACGACGCGCCGGCCGCTCTGGCGCCGGCTGCCGGATCTCGTACGGCTCGCATGGTCCCGTGTGACGGCCGGCCTCGAGCATGGACGCGACCAGCTGCACCGGGTCCCGGTCGGCAAGAAGCGCCTCGGCGAGGCGATAGAACCGCTCGTTCACACGCTCGCTGTCGGGATCGGGCGACAACTGGCGCAGCAGACGCTCGTCGGCGGCACGGCGGACCTCCTCCGGACCGGGAACAGGGCACCGGCTGGCCGAAATCCCGGCCTCGCGCAGCATGCGATCGACGCGCCCGCCGGCGCCAGGCGGCACGAACAGGACGCTGGTGCCCTTGCGGCCGGCGCGACCAGTGCGGCCGCTGCGGTGCGTCAGCACCTCGGCGTTGACCGGAAGGTCGACGTGGACCACCCGACCGATGTCCTGAACGTCGAGGCCGCGTGCGGCCACGTCGGTGGCCACCAGCACCGGCACCGCACCCTCGCGAAAACCGTTGAGCGAGGCGGTGCGCTCCCGCTGGTTGAGCTCGCCCGACAGGGCGTGGGCGGCGAGCCCGAGCGCGGCCAGCCGTTCGGTGAGCTCCCCCACGTCAACTCGTGTGCGCACGAACACGAGGGTCTTCTGCTCGGGATCGAGAAGCAGCAGATTGACCAGCGCAGCCAGCCGGTCGCCCCTGGCGACCAGCATCGCATGGTGGTCGATGTCGGCATTGGCCTCGCCCGGTGCAGCGCCAGTGACCATGACCGGATCGCGCTGAGCACGATCGGCCACCGCCCGCACCGCTGCCGGGAACGTCGCAGACAGGAGATGGGTCCGGCGGTCCGCCGGCGTCACCTCGAGAATCGCCGAAACCTCCTCGGCGAAGCCGAGGGCCAACATCTCGTCCGCCTCGTCGAGTGCCACCGCCGTCACCGCGTCGAGGACGAGGGGATCCGCGACGCAGGTGATCGACGAGGCGCCCCGGGGTTCCGACCAGCACCGGGGGACGGCGGCGAAGCAGACGCAGGTCGCCTTCGACCGAGGTGCCGCCGGTGACCGAGCCAACCTCGGCACCGAGTGGGGCGAAGAGCCAGCGCAGCTCGCCGGCGAGCTGAACCGCCAGCTCCCGGGTCGGAGCGACCAGCAGCACGGCTGGACGAGCGGGGCCCGGGCCGGATGTCCCAGCGGCCACCGCCTCGGCCACCTCGGCGGCGACGACGAGGCCGAGCGCCACCGTCTTCCCCGAGCCGGTCTGCGAGGAGATCCGCAGATCACGCCCGGCGAGACCGGGGGCGAGAACCGCCCGCTGGATGTCGGTCAGAGTGTCGAAGCCGCGATCGGCCAGAACCGGACCGAGGCCCACCGGGACCTCAGCGAAGAGAGAGTCGAGCATCATCGCTTCCTGTAGTGTCGGGTCTCGGGTCGTGAGACCCGTGACATCGAGGCGCCTTCACACCGGGGCCGTGGATTGAGTTGAACCTGGGCTGCTGGTGTGAAATCCCGAGGACAGGGCAGCGAGCCAAACGACGGCACACCATACCACACTCCGCAACCGTCAACGCACTGCGAGGCGGCATCTCTCGCCACAGAGACCCAGAGTCACAGAGAACCACCAACGGACACCCATGCACACCGCAACCGACTCGCCTGTCGGTTCTCGGTTGCACGCCCGAGACTCCCGCTTCGGCTCCTCTGCGATCCTCTGCGTCCTCTGCGGTGAGAATCCACGTATTGAACCGCTGAGGGCGCAGAGGATCGCAGAGGGCGCTTCCCGATCGGGGCGAGATGCCGCCGTACTGCGTCTGCGGGTCCGCCAGACCCTCAGCTCCGTGCCCTTGTGGGCCTGTGGTTCATCACCTGCTGCCAGGCTCCGGGTGGGCCCGCGCAGGATCTTCGTTCCTCTGTGGTGAGAAGGCCTGTCCCGCTCAGTCGGCGGTTTCGCCGAGCTCGACGGTGATCGTGAAACGCTGCCCTTCGAGGGCCGCACCGTCGACAATGGTGGTGGCGCCCTCCACGACGTTGCCGGCGCGCAGGACGTCGTCGAGCACCGGTGTCGAGGGCTGTGCGGAGCTGCTGCGGGACCGACGATCTCGATCGTCGCCACCGGCCACCGCAGGCTCTTCTGCGCAGCCGTCTTGGCGCCGCGGATCGCCGCCAGCAGCTCGACGGCGAACCGTAGACGTCTTCGTGCGCGGCGCGAGCCACCGCCTCGACCTCGTCGACGCTCGGCCACGCGCGCGGTGTGGACGGATCGCTCTCGACCCTCGTCGGCGGCGAACCGCCACGACCACACCTCTTCGGTGACGAAGGGCAGGAACGGAGCGAGCAGCCGCAGGAAGGTGCGCAGGCCCCAGAGCAGGGCCGCCAGCGCCGAGCGCCGCTCGGGGGTGTCGTCCTCGTCGTAGGAGCGCAGCTTGACGAGCTCGAGGTAATGGTCGCAGAAACTGCCAGAAATCGTCCTCGGCGACCTGCAGGGCAGTGGCGTAGTCGAAAGCGTCGAACGCCCGCAGTCGCTTTGCTCGATGATCGTCGCGCAGGCGCTCGACGAAAGCCAGGTCGAGGGGCTCGGTGATGTGCTCGACGCCGGGAAGGGTCTGCCCTTCGCCGCCGACCCTGTCGAGCTGCATCAGCACGAACCGGCTGGCGTTGAAGACCTTGTTGACGAGCCGCTTGCCGACCTTGAAGACGCCCGGGTCGTAAGGCCGTGTCGGTTCCCAACCGCGCCCGCGCCGCCCAGTAGCGCACGCCGTCCGCTGTCCACTCGTCGAGCAGGCCCTCTGGCGTAACTACGTTGCCCTTCGACTTGGACATCTTCTTTCGGTCCGGGTCGAGAATCCAGCCAGAAATCACGACGTGGCGCCAGGGGATGTCGTCGGAGTGCATCCACGCCTTGACGATCGTGTAGAACGCCCAGGTGCGGATGATCTCGTGCGACTGCGGCCGCACGTCCATCGGAAACAGGCTCTCGTGGCGGCGCTGATCGATGCCCCAATGCGACTGGATCTGCGGGCGTCAGGGACGAGGTCGCCCAGGTGTCCATCACGTCGGGATCGCCGGTGAACCCTCCCGGAACGTCGCGCTGCGCCTCCTCGAACCCGGGCGGTACGTCGGTACAGCGGGTCGACGGGCAGGCTCTCGGCATCGGCGTAGATCGGCTTCGTCGAAAAGCGGCTCCCCGTCCGCCCCGACCCGGTACCACACCGGAAACGGCACTCCGAAGTAGCGCTGGCGGGAGATGCACCAGTCCTGATTCAAGCCCTCGACCCAGTGGTCGTACCGCGTACGCATGTGCGCCGGGTGCCACTGGATCTTCTCGCCTTGTGCGAGCAGCGCCTCTTGGTGCTCGAGGATCTTGACGAACCACTGGCGGGTCGGCACGAACTCGAGCGGGCGATCGCCCTTCTCGTAGAACTTGACCATCTGGTCGGTCGGTCGGGGCTCGCCGACGAGGGCCGCGCCGCCGCCGGGAAACGCAGCCGTCCTCCGCCGAGAGCTCGGCGACTCTTCGCCTTCGCCTGCTTCGCCGTCAGCCCGGCGATCTGGTCGAAGCGCGGTCTGGGCCGCCACTGCATCGATGCGTCTCGAAGGGCGCCGCGCCGAAAGTGACCGGCATCATCCGTCCGTCGCGCCCGATGACCTGCTTGCACCGCCAGGCCGGACTGCTTCCACCACTCGACGTCCATGGCGTCGCCGAAGGTGCAGACCATCAGGATGCCGGTCCCCTTCTCGGGATCGGCGTGCTCGGCGGCGAGATCGGCACCCGCGCGCCGTACAGCGGCGTGATCGCGTAGCTTGCCGAACAGCGGCTGATAGCGCTCGTCGTCGGGATGGGCGACGACTGCGATGCAGGCCGCCAACAGCTCGGGCCGGGTCGTCGCGATGAGCAGCTCGCCGCCGCCCTCGACCGCGAAACGGACGTCGTGGAACAGCCCCTGCTGCGGCCGGTCCTCGACCTCGGCCTGAGCCACCGCGGTCTTGAAGTCGATGTCCCACATGGTCGGCGACTCGACGTTGTAGACGAGGTCCTTGGCCACCAGGTCGAGGAAGGACAGCTGCGAAATCCGCCGGCAGTGCTCGTCGATCGTCGCGTACTGCTCCGCCCAGTCGAGCGACAGACCGAGGCGCCGCCAGAGATGCTCGAAGGCCTGTCTCGTCCTCCTCGGTGATCGGCGCGCAGGCCTCGATGAAGTTGCGCCGTGAGACCTCCTCGACGGATGTCCTTCTTCCTCTTGCCGTCGACCTTCTCCGGCTGCCAGTCCGGGTCGTAGGGCAGGTGGGGGTTGCAGCGGATGCCGAGCAGGTTCTGAACGCGGCGCTCGGTCGGCAGGCCGTTGTCGTCCCAGCCCATCGGGTAGGCGATGTTGCTGCCCCTGCATGCGCTGGAAGCGCACCAGCAGATCCTGGTGGGTGTAGCTGAAGACGTGGCCGACATGGAGCGAGCCCGACACCGTCGGCGGCGGGGTGTCGACCACGAAGGTGCGCTTCCCTCGGGCGGGTCGGATCCCAGCGATGCAGCTGCCACTCGTCCCAGCGCTCGCTGCCACCGGCGCTCGGCGTCGCAGGTGATCGTATCGATCTCGGAATCTCGGTCATCGTGTCTCTCCAGTTCACACGGCCAGGCGCGGGAGCGGATCGGCACCAGGACGTGTCCAGCCCACCGGATGTGGCCTGACTCCCGACGGCGACGCAGCGCATCGCCGACTGCCGAGTGCGATCGGCGCCTACAATCAACAGGGCGTCTTCACCCGGATGGCTCCGTCGGAGACGCACCGCGGCGCACGATCGCCACTCCGAGCTCGCCGCTGCTGCTGAATAACGTCGCGGCTTCCTCATCCTTGAGCAGCGCCGGGTCCTTCACCCACAGACCACCCGGTGCGCCGGTGCGATCTTGGCGGCGTCGAGGGCGTTCGGTAGCAGCTCCCGCATGACGTCGTCGTCACCGCGTACGATCAGCACGACCGGCTGGTAGGGAACCGGGTCGGTGCCCTGAGCCAGGGATCGAGCTCATTGCGTTGTGCCACATCGACCAACCACGGACCCATCTGCCAGCCTCCGATCGCGTGCCGCGACAGCAACGGATCATAGCAGAGCGGGGCTCGGGGACGAGGCGGCAACCGACCGCGCCGGGACACACTTCCGTTGCTTCGGAGGGCCCGCGGACGGTCGCCGAGCGGAAGCCCCGAGCTTGACAAGGGTCGGCATGTCGGCTCTCCTAGGGGACCTATGGCGAGAACCCTCATCATCGTCGAGTCGCCAGCCAAGGCGCGCACCATCGCGCGCTACCTCGGCTCCGACTACGTGGTCGAGTCCTCGATCGGCCACATCCGCGACCTGCCCTCGACCGCCGCGGAGATCCCCGCCAAGCCGACAAGAACGAGCCGTGGGCCCGGCTCGGCGTCGACGTCGAGTCCGACTTCAAGCCGCTCTACATCGTCCCGCCCGGCAAGAAGGCCCAGGTCACAAAGCTGCAGGAAAAGCTCAAGACCGCCGACGTGCTCTACCTCGCGACAGACGAGGACCGCGAGGGCGAGGCGATCGCCTGGCACCTGGTCGAGGTGCTGAAGCCGAAGTGTCCCGGTCCGGCGGATGGTCTTCCACGAGATCACCAAGGCCGCGATCGACGAGCGCCCTCGAAGAGCCCCGCGACATCGACCGCGACCTCGTCGACGCCCAGGAGGCGCGGCGCATTCTCGACCGGCTGGTCGGCTACGAGGTGCTCGCCGCTGCTGTGGAGGAAGGTCAAGCCCAGGCTCTCCGCCGGCCGGGTGCAGTCGGTCGCCACCCGCGCTGGTGGTCGAGCGCGAGCGCGGCCCGCATGCGATTTCGTCGAGGCCGCCTACTGGGGCCTCGAGGCGAGCTCGCCGGCGACGCCGGCAAAGGGCGAGCTGTCACGGCGCGGCTCGCCGAGCTCGACGGCCGCCGCGTCGCCATCGGCAAGGACTTCGACGCGGAAACGCGGCGAGCTCAAGGGGGCCGACGTCCGTGGTGCTCGACGAGACCGGCGCCGACGCGCCTCGGCGCAGCGCTCGAGCGGGCGCGACTTCGCGCGTCACCGAGGTCGACGCGAGAAGCCGTTCACGACTCGCCCGTATCCGCCGTTCATGACCTCCACCCTGCAGCAGGAGGCGGGACGCAAGCTCCGCTTCAACGCCCAGCGCACGATGCGGGTGGCCCAGAGCCTGTACGAGAACGGCTACATCACCTACATGCGAACCGATTCGCGTGCAGCTGTCGGAGCGAGGCCATCGACGCCGCGCGGCGCCAGGTCGAGGAGCTGTACGGCGGTCACTACCTGCCGGAGCGGCCGCGGCATCTACACGCTCGAAGTCGAAAGAACGCGCAGGAGGCGCACGAGGCGATCCGGCCCGCCGGCGACGCGCTTCCGGACACCCGCAGAGCCTGCGCGGGATGCTCGACGGCCGACCAGTTCAAGCTCTACGAGCTGATCTGGAAGCGCACCCTCGCCTCGCAGATGAAGGACGCCGCTGGCCGGCGCACCACCGTCCGGATCGAGGCCGATGGCGGCGAGCGACGGGCTGGCGGTATTCACCGCGTCGGGCAAGGTGATCACCTTCCCGGGCTTCCTGCGCGCCTACGTCGAGGGCTCGGACGATCCCCAGGCCGAGCTCGCCGACCAGGAGCGGGTCCTGCCGCCGCTGCGGCAGGGCCAGGCACTGAACCTCGCAGGGACCTCGAGACGACTCACCACACGACCCAGCCGCCGCCGCGCTACACCGAGGCGAGCCTGGTCAAGGAGCTCGAGGCGCGCGGCATCGGCCGGCCCTCGACCTACGCCACGATCATCCAGACCATCCAGGACCGCGGCTACGTGTTCCACAAGGGTCCGGCGCTCGTCCCGACCTTCATCGCCTTCGCGGTCGACGCGGCTGCTCGAGCACTGCTCTGCCCGACCTCGTCGACTACGACTTCACGGCCGCGATGGAGGACGAGCTCGACACGATTGCCCGCGGCGAGCGGGAGCCCGTGCCCTGGCTTCGCGAGTTCTACTTCGGCGGCGAGGCTGCTGATGGCGGACGGGCCCTGCTCCGGATCGGGCTGCAACGACAGATCGAGACCTCCAGCCGTGACATCGCTCCGCAGGACATCTCGCGGATCCGGATCGGCGAGACCGAGGGCGGCGACGAGGTCTCGGTCCGGATCGGCCGCTACGGCGCCTACGTGCAGATCGGTGACAGCGATCGCCGCGCGACGGTTCCGGACGACACCGTCCCCGACGAGCTCACGGTCGCCGCCGCGCTGACCCTCGTCGAGCGCTCCGGCCAGGGCGCCCGAGAGCTCGGCCAGGACCCCGCCACGGGCAAGCCGGTCTACCTCAAGGACGGCCGCTTCGGTCCCTACGTCCAGCTCGGCGACGCCGAGCGCAACAACGGTGGCGCCCTCAAGAAAGGCACCAAACCCAGGATGGCGAGCCTGTGGAAGGGGATGGAGCCCGCCGAGCTGGATCTCGAGACGGCACTCCTGCTGCTCTCGTTTCCCAAGGACCTCGGCCGCCACCCCGACACCGGCGAGATGATCATCGCGCAGGACGGCCGCTTCGGACCCTACCTCAAGATGGGCGAGGAGACCCGCAGCCTGGGCAGCCAGGATCGCCTGGCGACGGTGACGCTCGAGGAAGCGGTCGAGATTCTCCGTCAGCCCAAGTCCCGCGGCCGCAGCGCCCAGCCGGCGGTGATCAGAGAGCTCGGACCCCACCCGACCAGCAGCGGGGTGGCGCTTCGAGGTGAAGACCGGCCGTTTCGGGCCCTACGTCACCGACGGCACGCTCAACGCCACGATCCCCAAGAAGGAGGATCCGGCGACGCTCACCGTCGAGCGGGCCGTCGAGCTGCTCGAGGCCCGCGCCGCCAAGGTCGCCGCCGGCGGCGGCAAGCCCAAACGCGCCCCCCGTCGGCCGAAGGGCGCGTAGCTGCGCACCCACGACGTCCTCTACGGTGAAAAGCTTCGTCTTGAATCGCAGAGGGCGGAGAGGCCCGCAGAAGCTGACGCCTAGGGTTCTGTGGTGAGAAGCCCCGTCACCCCTCGATCCTCATCCCTTTCTCTCCTACTCCTCGCTCTTGGGTTGTGGGCTCCCTCACGCTGAGTTCGCTGCGTCGTCAGCCGGCGAGGCGATCGTAGATCTCGGCGAAGCCTCGGTGTCGGCGGTCGAACAGGTCGAGGAGCGTCGGGTCGAAGTGGCTCGACGGGTCCATCCGGTGATCACCATCCAGCATCACACGCCGAGCATGCTCGTGGGTGAACCCGGGCTTGTAGGGCCGCGGTGAGCGCAGGGCGTCGTAGATGTCGGCGATCGCCACGATTCGGGCCGAGATCGGGATCTCGTGCCCTCGACGACGGTTGGGGTAGCCCGATCCGTCCCACTTCTCGTGGTGGTTGAGGGCGATTTCAGCGGCCAGGCTGAGGCGGTCGGAGGCTGACAGGATCTCGTGACCGTAGTGGGGATGGCGCATCATCTCGGCTCGCTCGTCGTCGTCGAGGGGACCCTTCTTGCGCAGAATGGCGACGTTGACGCTCATCTTGCCGACATCGTGGAGCTGCGCCGAGTACCGGATCTGGTCGCAGAAGGCCGCCGACATGCCGACTTCCCGCGCCAGCAGATGCGAGTACTCGTTGACCCGCTCGACGTGATGGGCGGTGTTCTCGTCGTGGATCTCGGCCGCCTTGGCGAGCAGCCGGATCGACAGTTGGAAGGCGTCCTCCGTCTCGAGCTGGAGCGCGGCGATCCGTTCCCGCTGCGCCTTCAAGATCCGGTTCCGGTCGCGCAGCCTGAGGTTCTGGCTCCGGATCCGGTCGAGCATGTCGGCGCGCTCGACCGCGTTGCCCACGATGTGATTGAAGGGAACGATCAGGTCCGCCTGCTTCGCCTCGAAGGGCAGCGGGTCCGCCGCGCCGTCCACACGCCGGTTGATCAACTGCACCACTCCGATCACCCGCCGGGCGTAGTTGAGCAACGGGAACGACAGCATCGAACGGCTGTGGTAGCCGCAGGCGCGGTCGAAGCTGGGATCGAAGGAGTAGGGTACGTCGCCGCCGATCGCATACAGGTCGTCGACGAACACGGTGTCACCGGTGATCGCCGTGAACCCGGCGATGGACGACCGCGACACCGGGACGACGAAGTCGCTCGTCTCCAGAGCGATCACGTCGTTCTGGACGCTCGCCGCCTCGAGCCGACGCCGGGCCGCGGCGCCGCGCGCCAGGAACACCGTGCCAGCCTCGGCGCCGGTCAACTCCCGGCTCTTCAGCAACACCCGACGGAGCAGCTCCTCGACCGGCTGCGGCCGAGACGACTCGATGAACTCGAGAAACTCCCGAAGGACCTCCATACCTCAACTCCCGGAGCCGCTGGAGCAGCTCCTGCAACCTCTTCGAGGATCGACCCGAGAATCCTTCTCCGATTCTAACCGGAGGAAGCCCGAGATCTCGACATTCCTCCACCCCTCTGGCCGCGGAGGCGCCGACGCCGGCCGGAGAACCCATGGTCGGCCGGCTGATCTTCTCGCAGGAATCGGCGACCCCGGGCTGTGAGCTCAAGGCTGAGAGCTCTTCCTTGGTTGATCTCCACGGACTTTGCTGCAGGCTCGGCCACCACACACTCCGTCCCACAACGAAAACGAGCCGGGGCAGAGGCCCCGGCTCGGGAGATCGGCGATCTCGCGCCGTCAGCGCGTGACGTTTTTCAGCGACAGGCCCTGCTCTCGGAGAAAGGCGAGCAAACCCTTGCGATCGACAGTGCGCAGCGCGCGCGTCGAGATGCGGACCCGCACCGAGCGACCGAGCTCGGGCACGAAGATACGCTTGGTCTGGATGTTCGGAAGCTGGCGCCGCTTGGTCTTGCGGTGCGAGTGGGAGACCCGGTTCCCGGTCAGCGGCTTCTTGCCCGTCAGGGCGCAACAGCGTGCCATCGTTCGCTCCCCCCCCCGGCCTAACGAGCTTCCTTGAACGTCACGTGCTTGCGCACGATCGGATCGTACTTCTTGAGCTCGAGGCGATCGGGAGTGTTCTGCTTGTTCTTCTTGACGTAGTAAATGTAGGAGCTCTCGGAGCTCTTGAGCTTCACCATCACTCGGTGTCCCTTGCCTGCCATCACCTACCCCCTTCGTCCGAAGGCCCGCGGATCATACGGATCGAGGCCCGATCTGTCAACTCACCACAGCAGACCGACATGCATTCCGAGAGGGTTCAGTCCTCCATTGCCGCGAGCCCCGGGAGCCGCTCCCCGGCGATGAAGGCGAGAGCAGCCTCGCCGCCGCAGACGACGTGCGACACCCTCTGCATCCGGGCCAGGCCGCCGACCCGGTCGATGGTCTCCAGGCCCGCCGTGACGCTGAACCCGGGGACAGAACCGAGAGCCCGCGCCATCGCCTTGTCCCCACCCCGGCTGCCGCCGGCTCCATCGACGGTCGCTGTCTCGCCGCACCAGAATGCGGTTTCAGCTCCGTGGAAAAGCGTGCGGACCGCGGCAAGCGTTTCGGGTCCGACATCGACCGGGCGGCTCCTGGCCGTGAGCCGGTCGATCGGCAGCACCCGCCGCGACCGCCCGACCCGCACGTCCGAAGGGAGCACGACGTCGACCTGCAGCTCTGCCGCCATCTCGAGCAGCTCGAGCCCGGACTGGACCCCGTCGGGATGAGCGTCCGCGGCGGCGCCGGCGTGACCCCGTGCGGCGAGCAGTGCCAGGCCGATCCCACCCACCGCGCCGAACCGATCAGCACGCGCCACCAGTGCTCGAGCCGCTCGGAAGCGGCGAGCCGATCCGCCTCCACCGAGCACCGCCACGTTGGGGCGATCCGGCCGGCTCATGAGACAGGCCAGGGCATCGACCTCTGTCTGCATCGCCCGTCCGATGGCTCGCCGGCCGTCCGGGAACCGCCCCGCGACAGCCATCACCGAGGCCACCTCGAGGTGCGACGCTGCAAAGGCGTCATTCACGAAGTGGGAGAAGGGTGCCGCGAGTCGCGCCGCGAACTCGGGGTTGCCTGTCGACTCGCCGGCCTCGTTCGCGAGATCGCCAAGCAACAGCACACGTTCCGGCGACTGGCCCGCGACCCTCGAGCCGACATCGTCGCCAGCACAGCCCGGGAGCGCCTCGACGCTGCGTGCGAGCACGGCCTCGAGCGATCCTGCAAACTGTGCGACGGTCGCGCCGGAAGCACCCCCGAGATCAGCGCACAACGTGACTCTGGCCCCTCGCTCGGCCAGCCAGTCGACCGTCGTGAAAACCCCGACAAGCCGCGGGTCATCGATGGGGGCCGACACCGCACCGAATCGCTCCAGGTCGATTCGCAGCAGGACTCTGGCATCCTGGAGTTCCGTCAGATCTTCCAAGCAACGAACGGCCATGCTCTCCCTCAGCGCCGAGGCGACGTTCTCAACCATCAGATCATAGCGCGGTCAGGCGCGCCGCGAGCCATCCGCCGAGATCGGTCGCGAGCTCGCGTCGCAGCCATCCATGCTGCGGGTCGCCGAGGGCCACCGCCAGGGCGCCTCGAGGTGCGGCGAGAGGAAGCAGCGCGGCGACCTGCAGCTCGAGCTCGAACAGGACCGCCACACCGCCCCCGGCGCCGAGATGCGGGAAGGCACGTTCGATGGATCGGCCCGCAGCCCCCAACCGGTCACGATGCCAGCTGAGAAGCGTGAAGACCTCGGTCGGCGACAGACCGAACTCGAGCAGCCCCGGCATCGCCGCCAGCAGACGCAACAGCAGCTCGCGTGAAGCCAGGTCCCGAGCGATCTTCTGCGCAACGCCCTTGGCGGTCCGGCGACCGAGCCGGTCCGAGCAGAGAATCGACTCCAGCTCGGTGAACCAGCGGTCCAGCTCCTCACGCAGAAATCCGAGCGCGAGGTGGTGGAGGTCGTCGAAGTACATCGACGCGAAACCGGCCTTGGTTCCGGCCCGCCGGGCGATCAGCTCGAGGTTGATCTCCGGGAATGGCAGCTCGAGAAAGCACCGTCGAGCCTGCTCGAGCATGCTCTCCTTTCGCTCGGCGCTCTCCTCCTTCGCCCGTTGCCGACGCTCGGGATCCATCAACCTCCCCAACGCATTCCTCCTCCCCAGCTCACGGCGACGCACCGAGGCGGACGTGACCCGCATCGACGAGCTTCCAGAAAACCGTCAACGCCTCGATCTCGGGCAACGGCGAGATCTTGATGATCGAGGCGAGATCAGTCGAGCCGTCGATTCGTGACAGCACGAAGCCCTCCTCCGGGGCCAGCCCGGTTCCGGCCAGCTCGGCCAGCGGCCGCGCCAACACGGGCATCGCACCTGGCTCGATGCCGGCCTCGACGATCCTCTTCCGCAGCTCCGTCTCAAGCTCACGCACCGTCCCGCGAAGCTCATGGTCGTGAGGTTCGAGACTGGTCGCCGCTTGCAGGTGCCGCAGCGCGAGCTCGAGCTCGCCGGCCTGCAGGTGATCGCGGGCTGCTGCCACCAGCCCGCCGGCTCCATGTGCAGGCGCCCGGGTTTCCACCCCACGTTCGACGGCCCGCGCGCGAACCACCTTGACGGAACCACGCTGGGCCGCCTCGAAGATGGTCTTGGCGACGAAGAACTCGCTCGAGTGACTCTCGAGGCAGAGTTCCTCGATGCAGCGGTCGTCGTTGACGAGCGCGAGGACCGCGAGCTCCCGATCTCCGGCGGCGCCGTTGTCCTCGAGATCCCCGGTCATCCGCACCGGGACAGCGTGCGCGTTGGGCACGACCTCACGGATCTGTCCCCACTCGTCGAGGCGTTGCATGCCCTCGAGCAAGAGGCCGGTGACGTTGAGGGAGATCGGGACCATCTGGTGAACGGGGACCTCCCCGTCCAAAAATCGAAAGTCCCCGTCGGACCACGAGAACAGGTCGAAGATCCCCTCCTCGGCCTTGAGTATCAGCATGCGATCGAGGTCTTCAGACGTGATCGAGCCCTGGTCGACCAGGATCTTGCCGAGCAACGAGTGACGTTCTTCCTGCTGCCGCATCGCTGCGACCAACTGGAGCTCGGTGATGAATCGATGGCCGACCAGAAAGTGGCCGAGGTACTCCCGAGGATCGGACGAGGCGGACGACACGATGTGTCCGTGGTCGAAAAAGATCCGCTTCTCGACGCGACCGTTCGAGAGCTCGAGCGTCCCCGTCGAACCGTTCGAGGCGAGCCACTGCAGGAGATCCGGCAGGGTCATCGTGCTGAGACGTCCGTCGATTCCCATGTCCCACGACGGTAGCGGACACCCGGGGGAAATGTAAACGGGTCACGGGCGGGCCGCCGTTCAGCTGATGACCGGAAGATCTACCCAGAACGTCGTGCCCCGACCCTCCTCGGTGTCGAAGCCGATCTCTCCACCGAGGCGCTTCACGATGGCACGGGAGATCGCCAGCCCGAGCCCGGAGCCGTCGGCGCGACGGTGATCCGAGCCTTCGGCCTGGGCGAACTTCTCGAAGACCCGGGGCCGGAACGAGACCGGGATCCCGGGACCGGAGTCGGAGACGGCGATCCGGAGGTGTCCCTGGCGCGGCTCGACGGCCAGCCGTACGGCGGTCGCCGTAGGTGCATGCCGCGCGGCATTGGAGAGCAGGTTGACCAGCACCTGTTCGAGACGCTCGGCATCGACGCGCACGCGCGCCTCGGGCGCCTCGAGGTCGAGCTGAAAGCGCACCCCGTAGCGCGCCTCGAGCCCCCGGACCACGTCAATCGACCGGCTGACGATCGGCCCGATCGTGGCCTCCTCGAATCGGAAGGGCATCTCGCCGACCTCGATCCTGTGACTGTCCAGGAGATCGTCGATGAGACGCTGGAGACGCTCGCCGTTTCGGTCGGCGAGCTCGACAAGGTCGAGGGCCTCCGGTCCGAGGGCGCCGGCCACGCCGCCTTTGAGCAGGCCCAACGAGCCGCGAATCGATGTCAGCGGCGTGCGCAGCTCGTGGTTGACCACCGACAGGAACTCGTCCTTCAGACGCTCGGCCTGGAGCAACTCGCGCTGGTCCCGGGCGATGCAGACGAATCCGTCGAGCTCACCGATGTCACGACGCATGACCGAGAACGAAGCCAGCACTGGCACCAATTCTCCGATCCGCGACCGCAATCGGCTCGAGACACCATGCGCCGACTCGCGTCTGGCAAAGGCGGTCGCCAGGGGGTCGGGCTCGTCGCCACCGACCAGCAACTGGGTGAACGCACGCCCTTCGAGCTCGTTCTCGGCGTAGCCGAGCAGGAAACAGGTTGCCGGATTGATGCGCCGAATACACCCGTCGGGCTCAATGACCACGATGGCCTCGCCCATGTTTCGCAGCACCTGGCGTAGAGAGTCTCGGGACACGGTGGTCTCCCGCAGCCGTCGAGTCATCTCGTTGAACGCCTCGACCAGCTGGCCGACCTCGTCCCGGGCTTCGACCGGGATCGGTGGCGGCGTCTCGCCCCCGCTGACGACCCCGATTGCGTCGGATAGTCGAGCCAGGGGCCGGGTGATCGTACGCGCCACGAACGTCGACACCACCACCCCCAAGAGCACGAAGGCGATCCCAGCGAGTGCCGTCCGCCGGGCCAGCAGCGCCCGCTCTCGCGCCAGCGAGTCCATCGAGAACACCACCCTCACCCCGCCCCGCAGCTCGCCTCCCACCAGCACCGGCCGGGTCAGAACCAGCGCGTCTTTGCCCATCGCGACCATGGTGTCGCCACCGACCATCGCATGCCCGCACTCGGCCTCGCTCACCTTCTCGTGGCGGCGCAGGTTGTCAAAGGTCCCGTCGGTCAACACCCGACATTCCTCGTCGAACGCCAAAGCATCGATGACGCTGGGTTGCGCCCGCAGCTCGCCAAGCATGCCTCGCAGCTCCTGGATCTCGAGCAGCACGAGGGCGTCCGTGGCATTGGCGGCAGCGACTGCTGTCAGGAGCCGACCACGCTCGACCAGCTCGCTGCGCAGGCGGTCCGACTGGAGTCGAACCGCCAGCAACGCCACGACGACGCCGAAGCCGAGCACGAATACCGCCACCACCGCCAGGATCCGCCAGTACAACGAGAGCCGGCGGATCACCGTCGCACCTGCCCGCCCAGATCGTCTTCGACGAATGGCAGCAGTGCGGAAACCCGAGCCAGGGCCTCCTCGGGATCGACCGGGAACCGATCGAATCGAGCCGTCTCCTCGAACCGCAGCAGCGCCTGACGCCCCTTCTCGTCGCGATGGAGGTCGAGCAGCGCCACCTCGATGGCATCGCGCACCTCCGCCGGCAGGTCGCGGCGGCAGCAGACGATGTTTCGAGGCACATCTTCGGACTCGAGGAGCACGATCAGCTCGCTTCGCCGTTCTCCGGCCATGTACTCGAAGTAGTCGGCGTTGACCGCTCCTGCCACGATCCGGTGTTTGAGAACCCACATCATCGTGTTCTCCGAGTCGTTCGAGAACACGTAGCCGATGACATCGTCCGGGACGTCGGCGGCCGGATCCTCGTAGCGCTCCAGTTGCAGTCCCCGCTCGACGAGGCTCGCCTTTGGCAGCAGAAAGCTGGACGTCGAGAACGGCTCACCGAATGCGATGACATGGCCACGGAGATCCTCGATCGACTGCAGGCCCGAGTCACGACGCGCGAAGAGGACGCTGCGGTACGAGGCTTCACCCTGTTTGAGGCGCCGGAGCAACGGGCGGGCGCCGGTCTCGTGAACCACCCAGCTGACCGGGAAGGGGCTGTCCAGGTAGAGATCGACCTCCCCCTGGCCGATGCGTGCCGCGATCGCACCCAGTGAAGACTCGACGACGACCCGAGCCCGACCGATCCCGACCGGGTGCAGACGCGACACCAGCTCCTCGGCGAACGCCATCACCTTGGCGTGCTCGCGGGCCGGCTCGAGCGACACCGAACCGATCGTCAGCACTCCGGTCGGAGCGGCGTCGGCGGTCGGCGCCGACGGGGTCGCGACCGGCTCGCCGCAACCAGCGATGGCCGCGAGCGCCACCGCCAGACACAGCTGCCACCACTTCACCGCCGCGACCCACCCGGCGGTTCCACGAGTTCTGGGCGTCATGGCCTGGGGCACTCCTCCGTTGAGTCGATCCAGGATCATCATAGTCGGCTTCGAGTCCGTCGCGGCCGGATCATTCGGCCGCTCGACGGCTCTGAGACGCCCCCCAGAGCTCTCGGACTCGCTCCGCCAGAGTCAGCGGATCGAAAGGTTTACGAATCACACCGATCGACCCGACGGTGAGCAGGTGCTGGACATCCTCCTCAAGCGCTCGAGCCGTCAGAAAAACGACCGGCAGCTCGCGATCGCTGTCGAGGTTTCGGATCGCCGCCGCCACCGACGGCCCGTCCATGCCCGGCATCATCACGTCGAGTATCACCAGATCGGGAGCGATCATCCGGAGTTTCTCGAGCGCCTCGGTGCCGCTGCCGCACATGTGAACCTCGAAGCCCCCCAGACGCTCCAAGGCGAGCCAGAGCACATCCCGGATGTCCGGATCATCCTCCGCCACCAGTATCCGCTGAAGCGGTCGAGGCTCGGCCATTCAGAACCTACGGCAACACGCGGGTCCAGGTCGAGCTGCGGCCGAGCAGCGACACTCCGATGTACCCGCGCACGCGCAACTCGCCGTGGTCACCGAGGCGCACCTTGCACTTGTAGGTCTTGCCATTGTCCGGGTCGTAGATCGTGCCCTTGTGCCAGAGGTCGTCCCCGTCAAAGACGAAACCCTCCATGACGAGCAGCCCGATGAGCGGGCGCGCCTGCAGGCCCTCGTCCGAATTCTCGCGATCGATCTTGGTCTGCCCCCCCATCCCCTGATCGTCGTCGGCGGCGTACTCGGGCTTCTCCAACCACACGAGGCGGCCGTAGTACTTGCCATCCTGCTTGAAGATCTCGACGTGACCGTTGCCGTCCTCGGCGTCGGGCTCGGTCGCCCACAGACCGAGAATGGCATCGCCGTCGGCGGCCGCGGCCTGGGCGGCCGCCGCGAGCACCAGCAGCATCAGCACCGCCATCGAAGTACGCATCCCATCACCTCCGTCGCCGCATCTCCGCAGCACCATGATACCCGGGCGAAGGGGTCAGGGGTCAGGGGTCAGGGGGTCGGTTCGCGTTGAGCTGAGGTCAAGGCCCTCGTACCAGCTTTCTGGGACGGCTGCCGGGCGAGTGACCCCCTGCTACCCGGACAGGTGCCCTTCGCCCGGGCATCCGGTATGCTACGCGGCCATGATCGCGGTCTCCGGTCTCGGCAAGTCGTTCGGCGCGCAGACCCTGTTCGAGGACGTCTCCTTCCAGCTCAACCCGGGCGAGCGCTACGGCGTGGTCGGCGCCAACGGCTCCGGCAAGTCGACGCTGCTGCGCATCCTGGCCGGCGAGGAGGAGCCGACCGACGGCCAGCGTCGTCGATCCCCAAGCGAGCTCCGGCTCGGCGTGCTGCGGCAGGACCACTTCCCTCGACGACGTGCCGATCCTCGACGTCGGTGATGAGGGGCCACGCCGAGCTCTGGGAGGCCATGGACGAGAAGGAGGCGCTGCTCGCGGCCGCCGACGACGAGTTCGACGCCGACCGCTACGCCGAGCTCGAGGACGTCATCCTGCGCCACGACGGCTACGCCCTCGAGGCGCGCGCCGCCGAGATCCTCGAGGGCCTCGGCATCCCGACCGAGCGTCCACCGCGAGCCGCTCGTCGACCCTGTCCGGCGGCTTCAAGCTGCGCGTGCTGCTCGCCCAGGTGCTCGCCGCCGAGCCCGGACGCGCTGCTGCTCGACGAGCCGACCAACCACCTCGACATCCTGTCGATCCGCTGGCTCGAGAAGTTCCTCGCCGACTACGCAGGGCTGCGCCGTGGTCATCTCCCACGACCACCGCTTCCTCGACAACGTCTGCACGCACATCGCTCGACGTCGACTACGAGACGGTTACCGCTCTACACGGGCAACTACGCGAGCCTTCGTCGAGGCCAAGCCGGCGAGCGCGAGCGCAGGGAGGCGGAGATCGCCAAGCGCGAGAAGGAGATCGCCGACCACCAGGCCTTCGTCGAGCGCTTCCGGGCCAAGGCCACCAAGGCGCGCCAGGCGCAGAGTCGAAGCTCAAGCTGATCGAGCGGATCGTCATCGAGCAGCTGCCCGCAGACCTCGCGCCGCTACCCGCAGCTTCCGCTTCCGGCAGCGCCGGCCGAGCGGCAAGGACGTGCTCGAGGTCGAGGGCCTCTCGAAGGCCTTCGGCGACAACCAGGTGCTCGACGGACGTGTCGCTCGCGGTGCGGCGCGGCGACCGCCTGGCGATCATCGGGCCCAACGGCATCGGCAAGTCGACGCTGCTCAAGATCGTGATGGGCGAGCTCGAGGCCGACGCCGGCGAGGTCGAGTGGGGCTACGAGACCCACCCCGGCTACTTCGCCCAGGACCATCGCGAGCTGCTCGAGCGGCCGCGAGAGCACCGTCGAGGGCTGGCTCGTGGGAGGCCTGCCCGGGCGAGACGATCGGCTTCGTCCGCGGTCAGCTCGGCCGGGTGCTGTTCACCGGCGACGAGGTGCCAAGAAGCTCGGCGCAACCTCTCCGGCGGCGAGGCGGCGCGCCTGGTCTTCGCACGGCTGGCGGTCGAGCAGCCCAACGTGCTGGTGCTCGACGAGCCGACCAACCACCTCGACCTCGAGGCGATCGAGGCGCTGGTCGAAGGCCCTCGAGCCCTACGACGGCACCCTCGATCTTCGTGTCCCACGACCGCTGGTTCGTCTCGCGCCTGGCGACCCGCATCGTCGAGATCACGCCGGCGCGGCATCAACGACTATCCCGGGCCGCTACGACGACTACCTCGCCGACTGCGGCGACGACCACCTCGACGCCGACGCGGTTTCCCTGCGGGCTCGCCGCGAAAAGCGCGACACTCGAGGCGACCGGCAGCCTCCTCCGGTCGCCGCCATCCCGAAAGCCGACCCGAAGCGCCGGCGCGAGCTGGAGCTGCGGCGGGACGTGCTGACCGGCTCCATCGAGGAGGTGGAGGCGCGTATCTCGGGCATCGACGCACGTTTCTGCGAGCAGGGTTTCTTCGAGCGGACGGCCGACCGCGAGGTGCGCCGGCTGCAGGACGAGCAGCGGGATCTCAGGGCGAAGGTCGCCACCCTCCTCGCCGACTGGGAAAAGGTCGAGGAGCAGCTCGCCGCCCTCGGCGAGGGCTGACGCCCCTCTGACGGGCTCAGCGCCTCAGCGGTTGGTGCTGATGTCCTGATTCCTGAGCCCTCGCAACACGCAACCTCCATCACATCCGCCGCAGGGCGTGGATGGTGAAGCCGTCGGCCTCCGGGCGGGGCAGGATGCGGACGCCGCCGGCCGCGGTGGGACGCGCCGGGCAGCACGGGGGCAGCAGGGGCAGCAGGTCGACCGACTCGAAGCCCGTGGGGATCGGATCGAAGAGGCACTCGTTCTCCTCGGGTTCGACCGAGCAGGTCGCGTAGACGAGCACGCCACCGGCCCGCACGACCTCACGGGCCGACGCGAGGAGGCGCGCCTGGACGCCCGCCATCTCGGCGATACCTTCCGCGACAACCGCCAGCGCAGCTCGGGGTGGCGGCGCAGGGTGCCGCTGCCCGGAGCATGGCGCGTCAGAGCACGAGGTCGACCGAACGGGCGGCGAGAGGCGGCGCGGTGGCATCGGCCGTGCCACGACCCCCCGGCAGCAGACCCGCGACGAGACGGCTCCGGCCGAGATGCCGGTCGAGCGCCAGCAGACGCGCGCCGGGCCGACGGGCGGCCATCAGCGCGGCCTTGCCGCCAGGCGCTGCACAGAGGTCGACGATCGTCGCGGCATCGGGAGCGGCGGCCAGCGCGACCAGGGCCACGAGCTGCGAGCTCGGGTCCTGGGCATAGGCGCGACCGTCGGCAACCCGGTCGATCAGACGACCGACCGGGCCCTCGGAACGCGCGCGCCCAGGGGCGCCACGGGTGGGGTTCGAGGCACTCGTCCGGCGGCGCGCCGTGCGTCGATCCGGCGGCCGGGGTGCGCCACAGACCCACAGATCGGCCGGCCGCTGATCGGCCTCGAAAGCCGCCGTCGCCGAAGCCCTCGGTCCCGATGCTCCGCCGCCTTTCCACCGCCGTTCCGGGTGTGACGAGCGCTCTGCGGGAGATCCGTGAAACAGCAGACGATCGAGCTCGGGACCGGCGCGGCGCAGCACGGCGTTGACCATCCCCGATGCCGACGACCGCCCGAGCCGGCGCACCAGGCGCACGGCGGCGTCAACCGCCACCGGCCAGGGGACGCCGAGGATGGCGCCGTCGTGAAGTTCGAGACGCAACGTCACGCGGACCTCCGGGTCGAGATCGGGAACGGGTCGTCGGACGCGACCCTCGAGGGCCCGGTCCAGAGAGAGCTGCCAGCGCAGCACGCCGAGCACCCGGACGCGAACACCCGGATGTGCCGCGCCGCCCAGCAGCCGCGTCGAGTAGGCGCCGGCCTCGACCCGCAGCAACAGCCGGGCCGCCGTCAGGCGGTCAGCTGAAGTGCTCACCGCGGGTGACCTGCTCACCGATCAGCCACGTACCGGCATCCGCGACGCCCCTCGCGCTGCAGCTCGGTGACTCGAACCGCGGTGCCTCGGCCGCAACGAACCAGGATGCCATCGTTTTCCACGGCGACCACCCCTCCAGGCTCCTCGTCGCCGGCCGGTGGCGGCACCACCTCCTCGAGCCCGAAGAGCTTGACGCGCCCGCCGCGCAGCTTGCAGTAGATCCCAGGCCACGGCGTCAGCCCTCGCAGTCGATTGACCAGGGTGCGGGCCGGCATCGTCCAGTCGACCTTGGCGAAGTTCCGCCTGAGCATCGGGCTGACGGTGGCGCCGTCGCTCGGCTGAGGAGTCGGTTCGAGGGTGCCGGCCTCGAGCCCGTCGAGGGTCTCGATGATCAGCTCGGCGCCGAGCTCGGCGAGCCGCGGGGCGAGCAGCTCCGCGGTGTCGCGAGGATCGATCGGAACCCGGCGCTGAAGCAGGATCGGCCCCGTGTCCATTCCCTCGTCGAGCTGCATGGTGGTCACGCCGGTCGACCGGTCGCCGCACACCAGAGCCCACTGGATCGGCGATGGTCCCCGGTGCCGGGGCAGCAGGCTCGGGTGGAGGTTGACGAAACCGAAGCGCGGCACCCCGAGGAACTCGGAGGGGATCAGCTTCCCGTAGGCGACCACCACCGCCACGTCGGCGCCAACCTCGGCGAGCTCGGCCGCGAATCTCTCGTTCTTCAGTCCCTTGGGCTGGCTTACCGCGAGGCCGTGGCGGTGCGCAACCTCGACTGCGGGCGGCGCCGTCAGCACCTGATGGCGCCCGATCGGCTGATCCGGCTTCGACACCCCAGCGCCACCTGGTGCCGACTCGCCACCAGGCGCTCGAGCGTCGGCAGAGCGAACTCTGGCGTACCGAAGAAGACCGTCTTCATCACGCGGGAGTCTAACATCCGTGCCACCACCCAGATTCTTTGCCCAGTAAGGCGAGGAATCTGGCTATCATGACCGTTTCAGGAGGCCGAGGGCCTCCCCTTGAGACGCTGTATACTTTCCCCCGGAGGGGCCGATGACGGAGACCACGCCCGCCGCGATACGTGCGGCGCTCGATGACATTCTGCCCGGGGTCCAGAAGCCGTCGCGCTACCTGGGGCTGGAGCGGAACCTGACCCGCAAGGGCTGGGACGAGGTGGCGGTGCGGGTGGCCCTCGCCTTCCCCGACGCCTACGAGATCGGCATGTCCCACCAGGGATGCGCGGATCCTCTACCACCTCGTCAACCGCCGACCGGACGCGCCTCGCCGAGCGCTGTTACGCTCCGATGCGGACATGGCCGCCGCGATGCGCGCCGCTCACGTCCCGCTGTACACCCTCGAGTCCTACCACCCCGTGCGCGAGTTCGACGCGGTCGGCATTTCGCTGCAGTCCGAGCTCAACTACGTCAACGTGCCCTACCTACTCGACCTGGCCGGCATTCCCAGTCGCCGCCGAGCGCGCCGACGGCATGCCCTTCGTGCTCGGCGGCGGTCCTTGCACGGCGAATCCCGAACCGGTCGCCGACTTCTTTGACGCCATCCTGATCGGCGACGGCGAGGCCTCCCTCGATGCGATGCTCGACGCCATCCGCGACGGCCTCGCCGCCGGGGAGCTGCGGCGGACGGTGCTGCGCCGGCTCGCCGCGATCGACGGCGTCTACGTGCCGTCCTTCTACGCCTGGAACCCCGGCTCCGGCCGACCGGCGGATGGGTCACGCTCGACGACGACGCTCCGCTTCCGGTCCATCGGGTCTGGGTCGCGAATCTCGACCCGGCCGACCAGCCGGAGGTTCCGATCGTCCCGTTCGCCGAGGTCATCCAGGACCGGGTCGGCATGGAGATCATGCGCGGCGTACCGGATGCCGCTTCTGCCAGGCCGGCTACTGGAACCGGCCGGTACGGGAGCACGACCCCGAGGTGGTTCGCCAATCCGCATGCTCGCCCAGGTGCGCGCGGCTTCGAGGAGGTCGGTCTGCTCAGCCTGTCGTCCGCCGACTACTCGCAGGTCGAGCCGCTGGTGTACTCGCTCGCCGAACGCCTGGCTGACCGGCGGGTCTCCGTCAGTTCTGCCGAGCCTTCGCGCCGATGCTCTCGGTCGGCCTCGCCGAGGCAGCTGTCCCGGGTCCGCAAAGGCTTCCCGCTTCGCGCCGAGACGGCTCCGATCGCCTCCGGAGGGTGATCAACAAGACCTTTTCCAATGCCGACATGATCCAGGCAGCGCGCGCCGCCTTCGCCAGCGGCTGGAACCTGATCAAGGTCTACGCGATGGTCGGGCTCCCCACCGAGAGCGACGACGACCTCGAGGAGCTCGCGGTGCTCGCCGAGGAATCCCGGTCCGCGCCGGCCGCCAGGAGCGCGGTGGACGGGTCGAGATCAAGGTGTCCGTCGGTTGCTTCGTGCCCAAGGCATGGACCCCGTTCCAGTGGCAGCCGTCTGGTGCCGGTGCCCGAGCTCGAACGGAGAATCCGGGTTCTCAGGGACCGCTTCCGCCGCATCAAAGGGGCTCGCCTGACCTGGTCCGATCCCGAGGAGTCGGCGCTCGACACTGCTGTCGCGCGGCGATCGGCGGTTCCGGACCATCGCGCTCGCCCACGATCACGGCGCCGTGTTCGACGGTTGGTCCGACCATCTGAACCTCGGCGCATGGCGGAGCGCGATCGCCGACACGGGCGTCGATCTCGGCGCCGAGCTCGGCGCCCGCGACGAACGCAGCTCCGTTGCCCTGGGACGTGATCGACGCCGGCGTCCGAAAGAGCTACCGGCGGGGCCGAGTGGCGACGGGCGCAGCGCGAGCTTGCAACCGAGGACTGCAAGTGGGGCCACTGCTACCACTGCGGCATCCCCGGCGACGGCAGGATACTACTTTCGCGTCGGCCACCCCGCCGGTGCTCGGCGAGCTCCTGCCAGGAGCAGCACCAGGACCCGAAGGTCGCTGCCTATTCGGCGGCGACCTGCGCCTCGCGTTCCGCCCGCCGCTGCTCCACCGGTCCGTCAAGCCGAGGTCCATCGCCGCTATCGCTTCACGATGGCGAAGAACCGGCGGACGCCCGCTTCCTCTCGCCGTCAGGTCATGGACGCCCTTGAACGGGTGTTGCGGGCAGCGAAGCTGCCGGTGCACTACACCGAGGGGTTCAACCCTCACATCCGGCTGTCGATGGGTCCGGCACTGCCGCTCGGCCACGAGGGTCTGGGCCGAGATCTTCGTCGCACTGCACCGCCCCGGGGTCGGCCGTGCGCCAGGTCGCAGCCGCCGAGCGCCCTCCTTCTGGGACCGCCTCGATCTGCTTGATGTGCTACTCCTCCCCGGACACCATCTCTCGGGCAAACAACGGCGGCCGGTGCACGCTATCGCGTCGCGGCCCCGCCGGCGGGGCGGCCCGACACCCCCGACTCCCTGCCTGGAGAGATTCGCGCCGGCATTCTGTCGTGGACCGGCGTGAGGACGGGGCTCCGACTCGAGCTCAATCTTCGCCAGGAGGACGGGCCGATCGTGAGCGTCAAGTCCATCGCCGCCGCCCGCTGGGACGCCGCAACCGTCGTACGCCTTCGCGCCATCCGCGTGCGGCTCGTGCTCCGCCCACGAGCCGGCGCCGGCACCGCCGCACCGTGGAGGTCGCGACGACATGAGCCGCTGGGTCGTCCACTCCGAGACCGAGTCGACGCCGCGCGCCCTGACGACCTATCTCGGCGCGCCGGGAAGCGCCGCATACCGAAACCCGCCGCGGGTGGCGATCCGGCTCGGCACCGACCACCTTCACCAGGGCTATGCGATCGACTTCCATCTGGCGATCCACCACCTTGCAGACGCGCTCACGGCGCCGACGTCGCCAACCAGATGGTGTACCGTCGCCGACCGCCGAGCGGCTCGCCGAGGTTGTCGCCAGTCGCCATGTCACGCCCTCGAGGCGCGGCTGCTCTCCGTCAGCGTCTGGGGAAGGGCCCGGTAGCCGGGTCGACCTCGAGCTCGACTCGCGCTGACCGGCCAGTGCGGCCCGCAGGTCAGGCGGAACCCGAAACCGGGTCGGAACCGACGGCCGAGGAGACGGCCTCGACGAGCTGAGCACCCTTGATCGGGTGCTCAGCTCGTCGAGGCCGTCTCCTCGGCCGTCGGTCCGACCGGTTTCGGGTTCGCCTGACCTGCGGGCCGCACTGGCCGGTCAGCGCGAGTCGAGCTCGAGGTCGACCCGGTTACCGGGCCCTTCCCAGACGCTGACGGAGAGCAGCCGCGCCTCGATGGCGTGACAGTGTGGGCTCAGGCGACTGGCGACAACCTCGGCGAGCCGCTCGGCGGTCGGCGACGGTACACCAATCTCTGGTTCGCGATTGAGGTCGGCGCCGTCGAGCGGCGCCACGACCTCTGCCAGAAGGTGGTGAACGCCATGGAAGTCGATCGCATAGCCCTCGGGGTGAAGGTGGTCGGTGCCGACCCGGATCGCCACCCGCCAGCGGTGCGTATGCGGCACTTCCGGCGCGCCGAGATAGGTCGTCAGGGCGTGCACGGCGTCGAACTCGGTCTCGGAGTGGACGACCCAGCGGCTCATGTCGTCGCGACCTCCACGGTGCCGGCAGCGGTGCCGGCGCCGGCTCGTGGGCGGAGCACGAGCCGCTCGCGGATGGCGCGAAGGCGTACGACGGTTGCGGCGTCCAGCCCGTGGGCGGCGGCGATGGACTTGACGCTCACGATCGGCCCGTCCTCCTGGCGAAGATTGAGCTCGAGTCGGAGAGCCCCGTCCTCACGCCGGTCCCACGACAGAATGCCGGCGCGAATCTCTCCAGGCAGGGAGTCGGGGGTGTCGGGCCACTCCCCGGCCGGCGGGGCCGCGACGCGATAGCGTGCCGCGGCGACCATCTTGCCGAGAGACGGGGCGCCGGCGAGCAATGGCCGCGCGTCGATCACATCGAGCCCTGCCGGAAGGAGCGCGGTCGCGGCGGTGAGGTGGGGCGCGCGGATCGGGGCGGTGCAGTCGACGTCGAAGATCTCAGCGAGACCGGCGTGACCGACCCCGCAGTGCCGGCCCCATCGACAGCCGGATGTGAGGGTTGAAGCCCTCGGTGTAGCGCACCGGCAGCCTCGCTGCCGCAGCACCCGTTCGAGGGTGTCCATGACCTGGCGGTGCGAGAGGAAGCGGGCGTCCCCGGTCTTCGCCACGTCAAGCGATAGCGGATCATGGACCGCGGCTGGGCGGGCTCGGTGCCGCGGCGGGCGACGCGAGGCGCAGGTCGCCGGCGGTACGCGGCGGCCTTGGGCGCTCGTCCTCTGGCAGCAGCTCGCCGAGCACCGGCAGGCTCGAGACGACGCGAGCTGGGTGTCCTCGCCGTTGCCGGGGACGCCGCAGCGGTAGCAGTGGCCCCACTTGCAGTCCTCGGTCTGCGATCTCGCGCTGCGCCCTTCTTCCACTCGACCACGAGGAAGGGCTTGCGGACGAGGCGTCGACGACGTCCCAGGGGAGCGTCTCCCCGAGGTCCTTCTGCGCGGTGCCAGCTCCTCGGCGATTCGACGCCCGCGTCGGCGAGCGCCTCCGCCAGCGCCGAGGAGAAGTGCTCCGACCAGCCGTCGAACCGCGCGCCGCGGTCGTGGGCGCCAGGAGGGCCTGCGACATCCGCCGGTCGCCGCGCGAGAGCAGCGCCTCGATCTCGGCCTCGCTCGGGTCGTGCCACTTCAGCTTGGCGCCGCGGATGCGGCGGAAGCTTCTCCTTGAGAACGCGGATCTCTCCGTTCGCAGCTCGACGCCGTCGAACGGCGGACCACTGGAACGGCGTGAAGCTCTTCGGGACGAAGGAGCCGACGGAGACGTTGACCGACGGCCGTCACCGCGCTTCTGGCGGCCCTCGGCGAGGATGTTCGCGACGAGCGTGCACGAGCTCGTCGAGGTCGGCGTCGTCTCGGTGGGGAGGCCGATCATCGTGTAGACCTTGATCAGGTCCCAGCCGCGCTCGAAGGCGACGCGCGCGGCCTTCACCATGTCGTCGTTCGTGAAGGTCTTGTTGATGACGCGGCGGAGGCGGTCGGAGCCGGTCTCGGGCGCGAACGTGAAGCCCGACTTCCGCACCTCCGAGACGGCGTCGGCGAGGGCGACCGAGAAGGCCTCGGCGCGCAGCGACGGCAGCGAGATGGAGACCTTCGTCGTCGGCGAGCTCGGCGGCGAGGACACCACGAGCGGCTCGATCTGCGAGTAGTCGGCCGAGGAGAGGGAGAGGAGGCCGACCTCCGACCAGCCCGTCTCGTCGATGAAGCCTTCGTCATCCGGGCGACGTCCGCGGGGTCGAGCTCGCGCACCGGGCGGTACCAGTAGCCCGCCTGGCAGAAGCGGCAGCCCTGCGTGCAGCCGCGCATGATCTCGAGGCCGAGGCGGTCCTGGACGATGTCGACGGACGGGACCATCGGGCTTCCGGGGTCGGCCGGGGTCGAGCTTCTCGACCCAGACCCGCTCGCCTCCGGGAAGCGGGGCGTCGTCGTCGAGCGCGTACGCGATCCGCCGGCGCCGTCCGCCGCGCCGTAGGTCCACGTCGTAGAGGACGGGACGTAGATGCCGGGATCGCCGGCGAGCGGCGAGGAGCCGTCGCGGCGCGGCGCCCCGGCGGCGCGGCCGTCGCGGACGGCGTCGAGGAAGACGTCGAGCGCCTCCTCGGCGTCGCCGATCAGGAAGACGTCGAAGAAGTCGGCGACCGGCTCGGGGTTCGCGACGCAGGGCCCGCCGCCGATGACGACCGGGTCGGCCGTCGCCGCGCTCGGCGGCGAAGCGGGATCCCCGCGAGGTCGAGCATGTTCGGGCACGTTCGTGTAGTTCAGCTCGCTCTGGAGGGAGAAGCCGACGACGTCGAAGTCGCGCACCGGGGCGCACGACTCGATGGAGAAGAGCGGGACGTCGCGTGCGCGCATCACCTCCTCCAGGTCGACCCACGGCGCGTAGCTGCGCTCGGCGAGGCCCTCCCGGCGGTTGACGATCTCGTAGAGGATCTTCGTCCCGGTGGCTCATCCCGATCTCGTAGGCGTCGGGGAAGGCGAGGGCCACCCGCACCGCGACCTCGTCCCAGCGCCTTGCGGCACCAGATTCCGCTCGAGCCCGAGGTAGCGCGACGGCTTCTGGACCCCGGGCAGGATGTCGTCGAGCGCCGCACGGATCGCGGCGGGCGTGGTCTCCGTCATCGGCCCCTCCGGGGGAAAGTATACAGCGTCTCAAGGGGAGGCCCTCGGCCTCCTGAAACGGTCATGATAGCCAGATTCCTCGCCTTACTGGGCAAAGAATCTGGGTGGTGGCACGGATGTTAGACTCCCGCGTGATGAAGACGGTCTTCTTCGGTACGCCAGAGTTCGCTCTGCCGACGCTCGAGCGCCTGGTGGCGAGTCGGCACCAGGTGGCGCTGGTGGTGTCGAAGCCGGATCAGCCGATCGGGCGCCATCAGGTGCTGACGGCGCCGCCCGCAGTCGAGGTTGCGCACCGCCACGGCCTCGCGGTAAGCCAGCCCAAGGGACTGAAGAACGAGAGATTCGCGGCCGAGCTCGCCGAGGTTGGCGCCGACGTGGCGGTGGTGGTCGCCTACGGGAAGCTGATCCCCTCCGAGCTCCTCGGGGTGCCGCGCTTCGGTTTCGTGAACGTCCACCCCTGCCTGCTGCCCCGGCATCGGGGTCCATCACCGATCGAGGGGGCGATCTGGTGCGCGGCGACCGGCCGACCGGGGTGACCACCATGCTGCTCGACGAGGGGATGGACACGGGGCCGATCCTGCTTCAGCGGCGGGTTCCGATCGATGCGCGCGACACCGCGGAGCTGCTCGCCGAGCGGCTCGCCGTGGCTCGGCGCCGAGCTGCTCGCCGAGACGATCGCCGGTCTGGCTGCCTGTACTTCCGCCGCCGTCGCCCAGACAGAGCAGCGCCGCCTGCAGCGCAAGGTGACGGAGAAGCTCGACCGCCGCCACGGCCGCCACAATCGACTGGTCGCAGCCCGCCCGCGCTGGAGCTGGCAGCGTCGGAGCCGCGCGCTCGATCCCGTGGCCGGGGCTCTGACTGCAGCTTTCGCGGCGGCCGGCTCGAAGGTGCACGGCCTGGGGAGATCGCGCGACTCCTCCCCGGCGACGAGGCTCCGGGCACGGGGTGAATCGGCATAGACCCGGCGCCGGCATCGCGGTGCGCTGCGGCGAGGGATCGAAGATCGCGGTGCTCACGGAGCTGCAGCGCGAGGGCCGCCGCCGGCTGCCCGCCGACGCCTTCATTCTCGGAGAACGGGTTGCGCCAGGCGAGCACTTCCCGCTGACCCGCGGCGGCGGGCGGCGGCGGTGCTCGCCAGGGTCGACGCCGCGGGTGCCCACGCCGCCCGGCTCCTGGGCGAACGCCGCGCCCGGCGAACGCGCGAGATCGTCCTCGGCGCGCTGCGCTGGCAGCTCACGCTCGACCATCTGCTGGCGCCCGCACGTGCGCCAGGCGGCTGGGGGCCCGACTCGACCCGGCGGTGAGCGAGCCGTGCTGCACGCCGGTCTCTACGAGGCGTCGCGCATGAGGCACCCCCCGGTTCAGATCGCGGTCTCCGAGGCCGTGGAAAAGGTCGCCAAGGCGACGGCGCCGCGCGCGGCCGGCCTGGTCAACGCCGTGCTGCGCCGCGCCGGTCCCGAGCTCGATCGTCTGCTGTTTCACGGATCTCCCGCAGAGCGCTCGTCCACACCCGGAACGGCCTGGCGCGGCCGGAGCACTTCGGGACCGAGGCGGCGACGGCGGCTTTCGAGGCCGATCAGCGGCCGGCCGATCTGTGGGTCTGTGGCGCACCCCGGCCGCCGGATCGACGCACGGCGCGCCGCCGGACGAGTGCCTCTGAACCCCACCCGTGGTGCCCCGGGGCGTGGCGCTCCGAGGGCCCGGTCGGTCGTCTGATCGACCGGGTTGCCGACGGTCGCGCCTATGCCCAGGACCCGAGCTCGCAGCTCGTGGCCCTGGTCGCGCTGGCCGCCGCTCCCGATGCCGCGACGATCGTCGACCTCTGTGCAGCGCCTGGCGGCAAGGCCGCGCTGATGGCCGCCCGTCGGCCCGGCACGCGTCTGCTGGCGCTCGACCGGCATCTCGGCCGGAGCCGTCTCGTCGCGGGTCTGCTGCCGGGGGTCGTGGCAGCGGCCGATGCCACCGCGCCGCCTCTCGCCGCCCGTTCGATCGACCTCGTGCTTCTCGACGCGCCATGCTCCGGCAGCGGCACCCTGCGCCGCCACCCCGAGCTGCGCTGGCGGTTGTCGCCGAACGGTATCGCCGAGATGGCGGGCGTCCAGGCGCGCCTCCTCGCGTCGGCCCGTGAGGTCGTGCGGGCCGGTGGCGTGCTCGTCTACGCGACCTGCTCGGTCGAGCCCGAGGAGAACGAGTGCCTCTTCGATCCGATCCCCACGGGCTTCGAGTCGGTCGACCTGCTGCCCCTGCTGCCCCCGTGCTGCCCGGCGCGTCCCACCGCGGCCGGCGGCGTCCGCATCCTGCCCCGCCCGGAGGCCGACGGCTTCACCATCCACGCCCTGCGGCGGGATGTGATGGAGGTTGCGTGTTGCGAGGGCTCAGGAATCAGGACATCAGCACCAACCGCTGAGGCGCTGAGCCCGTCAGAGGGGCGTCAGCCCTCGCCGAGGGCGGCGAGCTGCTCCTCGACCTTTTCCCAGTCGGCGAGGAGGGTGGCGACCTTCGCCCTGAGATCCCGCTGCTCGTCCTGCAGCCGGCGCACCTCGCGGTCGGCCGTCCGCTCGAAGAAACCCTGCTCGCAGAAACGTGCGTCGATGCCCGAGATACGCGCCTCCACCTCCTCGATGGAGCCGGTCAGCACGTCCCGCCGCAGCTCCAGCTCGCGCCGGCGCTTCGGGTCGGCTTTCGGGATGGCGGCGACCGGAGGAGGCCGCCGGTCGCCTCGAGTGTCGCGCTTTTCGCGGCGAGCCCGCAGGACCGCGTCGGCGTCGAGGTGATCGTCGCCGCAGCGCTCGAGGTACTCCTCGTACGTGCCGGGAAATCGCGGAAGCCGTCGGGCGTGATCTCGAGGATGCGCGTCGCGAGCGCCGAGACGAACGAGCGATCGTGCGAGACGAAGACGAGCGTGCCCTCGTACCGCTCGCAGCGCCTCCACGAGCGCCTCGATCGACTCCATGTCGAGGTGGTTCGTCGGCTCGTCGAGCACGAGCACGTTGGGCTTCTCGACCATGAGCCGGCAGAACACCAGGCGCGCGGCCTCGCCGCCGGAGAGCGTGCCGACCTGCTTGTCGACGTCGTCGCCGGAGAAGAGCACGCGACCGAGCAGCGCCGCGCACGTAGGCCGTCTCGCGCCTTGGGCAACGCGTTCCAGATGAACGTCGAGCGCGTGTCCTTCGGGATCCGTCGAGCAGCTCGTGGTGATCCTGCGCGAAGTAACCGACGCGCGTCTCGTGGCCCCACTTGACCCGGCCCGCGTCGGCGCTCGAGATTGCCGGTCACGATCTTCAGCAGCGTCGACTTGCCGAGACCGTTCGGCCCGATGACCGCGACGCGCTCGCCGCGGCGCACCGCGAGCGAGACGTCGACGAGCACCTCGTGTCGCCGTAGGCCTTCGACACCCGGACCTCGAGCACGAGCTCGCGGCCGCTCGGGCGCTCGGGCTCGAAGCGGAAGCTCGGCGCGCGGCGCGACGAGTCGCCTGACGCTCCTCGACCTCGATCTTCTCGATCTGCTTCAGGCGGC
Organism: uncultured Chloroflexia bacterium; assembly: GCA_963716025.1. Classification (GTDB taxonomy): domain Bacteria; phylum Chloroflexota; class Limnocylindria; order Limnocylindrales; family CSP1-4; genus CAIXZV01. Next base: position 4,597 of record CAVQSY010000068.1, on the reverse strand, counting down.
TCTGCGCCTGCCGCGCCTTCGTCGCCTTCGCGCGGAAGCGCTCGACGAACGCCGCTTCTCCGCGATGATCTTCTCGGCGCGCGCGATCTCGGCCTCCTTGCGCTCGCGCGTGCCGCCTTCTCGCGTCCGGAACGCGGCGTAATTGCCGGGGTAGATCGATGACGCGTCCCGTAGTCGACGTCGAGGATGTGCGTCGCGATGTTGTCGAGGAAGCGCTGGTCGTGGCGAGATCACGACCGCGCAGCCCTGGTAGCCTGCGAGGAACTTCTCGAGCCAGCGGATCGAGAGGATGTCGAGGTGGTTGGTCGGCTCGTCGAGCAGCAGGACGTCCGGGCCGCCGAGCAGCACCTGCGCCAGCAGCACGCGCAGCTTGAAGCCGCCGGAGAGCGTCGCGAGCGGCTGGCGGTGCGACGCGACGGGGATGCCGAGGCCCTCGAGCACCGCGCCGCGCGCGCCTCGAGCGTGTAGCCGTCGATGCGCACGACAAGATCTCGTCGATCTCGGCGATGCGGTGCGGATCAGGGTCGCTCTGGTGGGAGAGAGTGTCCTGTTCGACCAGGGCGCGGTGCACGAGCTCGTCGCCCATCATCGCCACGTCCAGAATCATCTGTTCGTCGCTCTCGAAACGATCTTGCCGCAAGACCCCGATGCGAGCGCTCTTGGCGAACTTCGCGTCGCCTTCGCTCGCCGGCTCGCTCCCGGTCAGGATCTTCAGCAGGGTCGACTTGCCGGAGCCGTTGGCGCCGACCAGCCCATAGCGGCAGCCAGCGTTGAGCTGGAGCGAGACGTGCTCGAAGAGCGTGCGCGCGCCGTACGACTTGCCGAGACCGGTGACCGCGATCATGGCCGCGTAGCATACCGGATGCCCGGGCGAAGGGCACCTGTCCGGGTAGCAGGGGGTCACTCGCCCGGCAGCCGTCCCAGAAAGCTGGTACGAGGGCCTTGACCTCAGCTCAACGCGAACCGACCCCTGACCCCTGACCCCTGACCCCTTCGCCCGGGTATCATGGTGCTGCGCAGATGTGGCGACGGAGGTGATGGATGCGTACTTCGATGGCGGTGCTGATGCTGCTGTGCTTCAGCGGCCGCCCAGGGGCTGTGGCCGCCGACGGCGATGCCATTCTCGGTCTGCGGGCGACCGAGCCCGACGCCGAGGACGGCAACGGTCACGTCGAGATCTTCAAGCAGGATGGCAAGTACTACGGCCGCCTCGTGTGGTTGGAGAAGCCCGAGTACGCCGCCGACGACGATCAGGGGATGGGGCAGACCAAGATCGATCGCGAGAATTCGGACGAGGGCCTGCAGGCGCGCCCGCTCATCGGGGCTGCTCGTCATGGAGGGTTTCGTCTTTGACGGGGACGACCTCTGGCACAAGGGCACGATCTACGACCCGGACAATGGCAAGACCTACAAGTGCAAGAGGTGCGCCTCGGTGACCACGGCGAGTTGCGCGTGCGCGGGTACATCGGAGTGTCGCTGCTCGGCCGCAGCTCGACCTGGACCCGCGTGTTGCCGTAGGTTCTGAATGGCCGAGCCTCGACCGCTTCAGCGGATACTGGTGGCGGAGGATGATCCGGACATCCGGGATGTGCTCTGGCTCGCCTTGGAGCGTCTGGGGCTCTCCAGGTTCACGCGGCAGCGGCACCGAGGCGCTCGAGAAACTCCGGATGATCGCTCCCATCTGTGATAGACTCGACGTGATGATGCCGGGCATGGACGGGCCGTCGGTGGCGGCGGCGATCCGAAACCTCGACAGCGATCGCGAGCTGCCGGTCGTTTTTCTGACGGCTCGAGCGCTTGAGGAGGATGTCCAGCACCTGCTCACCGTCGGGTCGATCGGTGTGATTCGTAAACCTTTCGATCCGCTGACTCTGGCGGAGCGAGTCCGAGAGCTCTGGGGGCGTCTCAGAGCCGTCGAGCGGCCGAATGATCCGGCCGCGACGGACTCGAAGCCGACTATGATGATCCTGGATCGACTCAACGGAGGAGTGCCCAGGCCATGACGCCCAGAACTCGTGGAACCGCCGGGTGGGTCGCGGCGGTGAAGTGGTGGCAGCTGTGTCTGGCGGTGGCGCTCGCGGCCATCGTGGGTTGCGGCGAGCCGGTCGCGGCATCCGTCGGCGCCGACCGCCGACGCCGCTCCGACCGGAGTGCTGACGATCGGTTCGGTGTCGCTCGAGCCGGCCCGCGAGCACGCCAAGGTGATGGCGTTCGCCGAGGAGCTGGTGTCGCGTCTGCACCCGGTCGGGATCGGTCGGGCTCGGGTCGTCGTCGAGTCTTCACTGGGTGCGATCGCGGCACGCATCTCGGCCAGGGGGAGGTCGATCTCTACCTGGACAGCCCCTTCCCGGTCAGCTGGGTGGTTCACGAGACCGGCGCCCGCCCGTTGCTCCGGCGCCTCAAACAGGGTGAAGCCTCGTACCGCAGCGTCCTCTTCGCGCGTCGTGACTCGGGCCTGCAGTCGATCGAGGATCTCCGTGGCCATGTCATCGCATTCGGTGAGCCGTTCTCGACGTCCAGCTTTCTGCTGCCAAAGGCGAGCCTCGTCGAGCGGGGACTGCAACTGGAGCGCTACGAGGATCCGGCCGCCGACGTCCCGGACGATGTCATCGGCTACGTGTTCTCGAACGACTGGAGAACACGATGATGTGGGTTCTCAAACACCGGATCGTGGCAGGAGCGGTCAACGCCGACTACTTCGAGTACATGGCCGGAGAACGGCGAAGCGAGCTGATCGTGCTCCTCGAGTCCGAAGATGTGCCTCGAAACATCGGCGGCCGCCGCCGCGACCTGCCGGCGGAGGTGCGCGATGCCATCGAGGTGGCGCTGCTCGACCTCCATCGCGACGAGAAGGGGCGTCAGGCGCTGCTGCGGTTCGAGGAGACGGCTCGATTCGATCGGTTCCCGGTCGATCCCGAGGAGGCCCTGGCTCGGGTTTCCGCACTGCTGCCCTTCGTCGAAGACGATCTGGGCGGGCAGGTGCGACGGTGATCCGCCGGCTCTCGTTGTACTGCGGATCCTGGCGGTGGTGGCGGTATTCGTGCTCGGCTTCGGCGTCGTCGTGGCGTTGCTGGCGGTTCGACTCCAGTCGGACCGCCTGCGCAGCGAGCTGGTCGAGCGTGGTCGGCTCCTGACAGCAGTCGCTGCCGCCAATGCCACGGACGCCCTCGTGCTGCTCGAGATCCAGGAGCTGCGAGGCATGCTTGGCGAGCTGCGGGCGCAACCCAGCGTCATCGATGCTTTGGCGTTCGACGAGGAATGTCGGGTGTTGACCGACGGGACCTTTGACAACCTGCGCCGCCACGAGAAGGTGAGCGAGGCCGAGTGCGGGCATGCGATGGTCGGTGGCGACACCATGGTCGCGATGGGCAAAGACGCGTGGCTTCTTGACCCGGCCGGTGCTGGTGGGAGGCGAGCTGCGGGGCGGGGTGAGGCGGTGGTGTTCTCGATGGTCTCGCTGGCGCGAGAGCGGGCGCTGCTGGCCCGGCGGACGGCACTCGCTGGGATCGCCTTCGTGCTCTTCCTGGGGGTGGTGGTGTCGACGTTCGTGGCGCGTACGATCACCCGGCCCCTGGCTCGACTATCCGACGCAATCGGGGTCGTCAGCGGGGGCGAGTACGTCGCCACCGATCCCGGTCGAAGCCCGGGACGAGGTCGGCCAGCCTGCTGGAGGCGTTCGACGAGATGACTCGACCGGCCGCGGGAACACCCACCGTGTCCCGAGACTCTCTACGCCAGGTGCTGCGAAACATGGGCGAGGCCATCGTGGTCATTGAGCCCGACGGGTGTATTCGGCGCATCAATCCGGCAACCTGTTTCCGCTCGGCTACGCCGAGAACGAGCTCGAAGGGCGTGCGTTCACCCAGTTGCTGGTCGGTGGCGACGAGCCCGACCCCCTGGCGACCGCCTTTGCCAGACGCGAGTCGGCGCATGGTGTCTCGAGCCGATTGCGGTCGCGGATCGGAGAATTGGTGCCAGTGCTGGCTTCGTTCTCGGTCATGCGTCGTGACATCGGTGAGCTCGAACTGGATCGTCTGCATCGCCCGGGACCAGCGCGAGTTGCTCCAGGCCGAGCGTCTGAAGGACGAGTTCCTGTCGGTGGTCAACCACGAGCTGCGCACGCCGCTGACATCGATTCGCGGCTCGTTGGGCCTGCTCAAGGGCGGCGTGGCCGTGGTGCCCCCCGGACGAGGCCCTCGACCTTGTCGAGCTCGCCGACCGAAACGGCGAGCGTCTCCAGCGTCTCATCGACGATCTCCTGGACAGTCACAGGATCGAGGTCGGCGAGATGCCCTTCCGATTCGAGGAGGCCACGATCGGGCCGATCGTCAGCCGGTCGATTGACGTGGTCCGGGGCTCGAGGCGCGCTACGGGGTGCGCTTTCAGCTCGACCTCGAGGCGCCCGAGGCGCGCGTGCGCGTCGATGCCGAGCGTCTCGAACAGGTGCTGGTCAACCTGCTCTCCAATGCCGCGCGGCATGCACCTACGGCGATCGCCGTACGGCTGGCCGTCGAGCCGCGCCAGGGACACCTCCGGATCGCCGTCTCCGACTCCGGTCCCGGGATAGCAATACGGTACTCGTCGAAGGTACGGACAG
>CAVQSY010000067.1:0-5211 GCA_963716025.1 uncultured Chloroflexia bacterium | reverse complement strand
GGTCGATCGGCGGGCATGGCCGTGCTCGGCATTTGTACGCGCTCGCGCGCACTGTACAGCGGAATGCCCGCCTGCTGTCGGTGGTCGAGACGCTCGACAACGGGAAACCGATCCGCGAGTCGCGCGACATCGACATTCCGTTGGTCGCGCGGCATTTCTACCATCACGCCGGATGGGCACAGCTGATGGAGCGCGAGCTTCCCGGCATGGAGCCGGTGGGCGTCGCGGGCCAAATCATCCCCTGGAATTTCCCGATGCTCATGCTCGCGTGGAAGATCGCGCCAGCGCTCGCCATGGGAAACACGGTGGTGTTGAAGCCGGCCGAGTTCACCTCCTTGACGGCGCTGCTCTTCGCCGAACTGTGTGCGGAGGCGGGGCTCCCCGCCGGTGTGGTCAACATCATTACCGGCGACGGGCGCACCGGCGCCGCGCTGGTGGCCCACCCCGGGGTGGACAAGATCGCGTTCACTGGCTCCACCGATGTCGGCCGTCTCATTCGCGCCGCCACGGCGGGAAGCGGCAAGAAACTTTCATTGGAGCTGGGTGGAAAGTCTCCCTTCATCGTCTTCGACGACGCCGATCTCGACAGTGTGGTCGAGGGGGTGGTCGACGCGATCTGGTTCAACCAGGGACAAGTCTGCTGTGCCGGGTCACGCATCCTGGCGCAGGAGGGCATCGCGCCGAAGCTGGAAGCGCGATTGAAGGCCCGCATGGAGACGCTGCGGGTCGGCGATCCGCTGGACAAAGCCGTCGATATCGGAGCGATCATCGCGCCGGTGCAACTCGAGAAGATCCGCGAACTGGTCGCGAAGGGTGAGGAGGAGGGCGCCCGGATGTGGCAACCGTCGTGGTCCTGCCCAACCGAAGGGTACTTCTACCCGCCAACGCTGTTCACAGACGTGGCGCCCTCCGCCACCGTCGCGCAAGTCGAGATCTTCGGGCCAGTCGTCGTGATGATGAGCTTCCGGACGCCTACGGAGGCGGTCGAGCTCGCCAACAACACGCGGTACGGTCTGGCCGCGAGCGTGTGGACGGAGAACATCAACCTCGCGCTCGACATCGCGCCGAAGGTCAAGGCAGGCTCGGTCTGGATCAACTGCACCAACGTGTTCGATGCCGCCGCGGGGTTCGGCGGTTACCGTGAGAGCGGGTTCGGGCGCGAGGGCGGGAAGGAAGGGCTGTGGGAGTATGTGAAAGAAGGCGTGCGGCGGGGACGCGGGGAAGCGGGAAAGTATGCTGCCGAACCGGCGTCGGCGTCGAACTCAGGGGCTGGCGACGGTACGGCCTCCCCGGGTCCCCGCGTCCCCGCATCCCCGCCAATTGACCGTACCCCCAAGCTCTACATCGGCGGGGCGCAGGTCCGCCCTGATTCCGGGTACAGCATGCCCGTGCACGACGCGTCAGGAGCGGTCGCGGGCGAGGTCGGACAGGGTAACCGGAAGGATATCCGCAATGCTGTCGAGGCGGCCCACGCAGCCCGCGGCTGGGGTCGTTCGACGGCGCATCTCCGTGCGCAAGTGCTCTACTTCATCGCCGAGAACCTGGACGCACGCCGCGAAGAGTTCGCGGCGCGCATCGTCGGCCTCACCGGGCGCACGAAGAAGCAGGGCCGTGCGGAGGTCGATCTTTCGCTGTCGCGGCTGTTCAGCTACGCCGCGTGGGCGGACAAGTGGGACGGGCGGGTCCACCATACGCCGATACGCAACGTCACGCTCGCGATGCCGGAGCCCCTCGGCGTCATGGCGGTGGTCTGCCCGGAGGAGTGGCCGCTCCTCGGATTCCTGTCGGCGACGATCCCGCCACTCGCGATGGGGAATGCCGTGGTGGCGGTGCCGTCCGGGCGGTGGCCGCTGCTCGCGACCAACCTGTACCAGGTGCTCGATACGTCGGACCTGCCGGGGGGTGCGCTCAACATTGTCACGGGGCCCCGGGAGGAGCTGGCCGCGGTGCTGGCGGCGCACGATGACGTCGACGCGATGTGGTATTGGGGTTCAGCGGCTGGGGGCGCCGAGGTGGAGCGTCTGTCCGTCGGCAACCTGAAGCAGACCTGGGTGGATCATGGCCGCGGCGTCCGCTGGGATGTGTCCGAGGATGGCGAGGGGGAGCGGTTTCTTCGGCACGCCACGCAAATCAAGAACGTCTGGGTGCCGTACGGCGAGTAGTGCGTTGCGCCGTCCGCTTGCGCGGCTTCGTAGCCGCGGCGAGTGACGCGGTAATCGTGATCTTCCGGCCGAGCACTTTCCGAAGCACGTCCGCCTTCCGGCGCGCCGCCCAGTCTTCGAGGGCCATGTTGGCGCCGGCACGCCTCGGTGTGATCCGCAACACGAGTTTCTTCCGTGTCAATTCCGCCACGACCTGATCGACGACCGCCGTATGCCCGCGATCCAGCCCGTCCGCGACGCGGAGCAGACCGGCAATGCGGTGGACCAGCGCCTGGTCGTCCGGTGTCAGCGCCGCAAATGGAAGATCCGACTTCTTGGGTCCACGCCGCCGGTGGTAGCGGCTGACCAGCGCCACGAGTGAACGTTCGCGCGCACCGAGGCCGATGCGATCGGCATGCATGATCAGCTGGTAGCTGTGGCGGTGATGGCGCTTGTAGCTGACGAGCTGCCCGACATCGTGCAGCACACTCGCGGCCTCGAGGATGTGGCGCTCCGCTGCCGCGCAGCCGATGGCTTCGCCGATCTGGTCAAAGAGCGAGAGGGCCAGCAGGCGGACCTGTTCGACGTGCTGGCGGTCCGTGCGGCAGCGGTCGGCGAACTCGCGCACCAGCTGCATCGGATCGACCGGCGCCGGGGCCGTGGCCGTCGCACCGACCATCTCCCACAACAGCCCCTCACGCAGGCCATACGCGCTGACCGTCACGCCGGTGGCATCGAGGCGCTCGAGCAATGCGGCGATCACGGTGAGTCCCGCCAGGATGATGTCGGCGCGCTCCGGGTTGAGGCCGGGGACGCTCCGGCGCTGCGCGGCCGTTCGTGTGGAGAGCCACTCAAGCAGGTGCTCGATCTCCGCAACCGAGACCTCGATCCCGTGCACCGGTTCGGTCGGATCTCCGCCGCGCCGAGCCACCACCATCCGGCCAAGGTTCGTGAAGGTTCCCCCCGAGCCGATGATCCGCGCGCCGGTCCAGGCTCGTTTCGGAAGCTGGCGCGCCAGGCGCTTGCCGAGGTGCTTGCGCAGGGCGGTGACCTCGCGATGCTGGGCCCGCTTGCCGGGGATGAACTGCTCGGTCAGCCGCACGGCGCCATACGGCAGCGATCGGCTGAGTTCGACGAGGCCGTCGACGGCGCCAACCAATTCGAGGCTCCCGCCGCCGATATCGGCGATGAGGGCCTTGGTGTTGTCGAGTCGGAAGTGGTGGCGGACCGAGCGATAGGAGAGCTGGGCTTCGTGCTCGGTGCTGATGACCTGCAGGGGGAGGCCGATCTCCTCGCGAACACGGCGCACGAATTCCGAGCCGTTCTTCGCCTCGCGCACGGCGGCGGTGGCCACCGCTGCGATCCGTGTGGCGCCCCGGCGCCGGGCCACATCCGCCATCCGCCGGAGTGCCGTGAGCGCGCGGTCGATGGCCTCCGGGTCGAGCCTCCCGGTGGCGGCCAACCCCTGCGCCAGCCGAGGCTGGGCCTTGATCTCGTCGATCGGCGCCAGCCCCGTGGTTGGATCATAGGTGGCGATGAGCAGCCGGATGGAATTCGAGCCGACGTCAATCGCGGCCAGGCGCGCCTTCGCGGCCGGGCGCGAGCGGGTCACCTCGGCGAGGCTCCCGCCGGCCACGCGGCGTCGCCCACGTCTTCGGCGTGGTGCTTGATCGACTTGCCCTCCACCAGGAAGACGACGTCCTCGCCGATGTTCGTGGCGAGGTCTGCCACCCGCTCCAGATTGCGGCTTACGAGGAAGAGTTCCATCCCGGCGCCGATGGTGTGCGGGTCCTCCATCATGTGGGTAAGGAGGATCCGGAACACCGACTTGTGGAGGGCGTCTACCTTGTCATCGCGCCGGCAGACTTCACGGCCCGCCTGCGGAGTCGCCACGGATAAAGGCCTCGAGCGCGTCCGAGAGCATGTCGCGCGCGAGGCGCGCCATTTCGACGAGTTCCGGCTCCGGCGCGATGGCGCGCTGGTCCGCGAGCCGCAACGCCGACTGCGCAATGTTCACCGCGTGGTCGCCCACCCGTTCGAGGTCGTTCGCAATCTTGAGCGCCGACGTGAGCATGCGGAGGTCGCGTGCCATCGGTTGCTGGAGCGCCAGGAGGTTGATGCACATCTCCTCAAGCTCGACCTCCATCTGGTCGATAACCCGGTCGCCGGCGACCACGGCCTCGGCCTTGGCAGTATCGCGTTCGAGCAGCGCGTCCACGGCCAGGCCAAGTGCGGCTTCCGCCTCGCCGGACATCGTCAGGAGGCGAATCTTGACCTGGCTCAGGTCGTCATGAAAGTGCCGGTGGGCCTCGGTCATCCGAATCTCCCCGTGATGTACGCCTCGGTGCGTTCCTGCACCGGTGCGGTGAACAGCTGCTCGGTGTCGCCAAACTCGATCAATTCGCCGCGGTCGAAGAAAGCCGGTGAAGTCGGACACGCGGGCGGCCTGCTGCATGTTGTGGGTCACGATGGCGATCGTGTAGTGCTGCTTCAGTTCAAAGATGAGCTCTTCGACCTTCTGCGTCGCGATCGGGTCCAGCGCCGAGCACGGCTCGTCCATCAGCAGGACCTCGGGGGCGTTGGCCAGCGCGCGGGCGATGCAGAGCCGCTGCTGCTGCCCTCCCGAGAGACCAGTGCCCGGTTCGTGGAGGCGGTCCTTCACCTCATCCCAGAGTGCCGCCTGCCGGAGGCAGCGCTCGACCAGCTCCGGGAGGTCCCGCTTCAGCGTCATCCGGTTGACCGACGGGCCGTAGGCGACGTTGTCGAAGATCGACTTGGGGAACGGGTTTGGGCGCTGAAACACCATGCCCACATGGCGCCGCAGGTCGACCAGGTCCCGGCCGGGCGCGTAGATCGACTGGCCGTCGAGCAGCAGCTCGCCCTCGTGGCTGACGTCGGGGAGGAGGTCGTGCATCCGGTTGATGGCCCGGAGAAAGGTGGACTTGCCGCACCCCGACGGGCCGATGATGGCGGTGACCGCATGCCGTTCCACGCCGAGGGAAATTCCCTTGAGTACTTCGGTGGCGCCGTACGAAAAGCGGAAGTCGCGCGCTTCAACGACCGGCGCACC
>CAVQSY010000066.1:0-21539 GCA_963716025.1 uncultured Chloroflexia bacterium | reverse complement strand
GCATTCAGGACCCTCGTCGCCGTATGGATTCAGCCTCTTTCGGACCGGCCGCCATTGTCCCGCCATCGTCGTAGGAGCGAACCATGATGCACAGGAATGAGGAGTGTCGTGCGTCAAGCTCTGCGACCCGTAGCGTGCCCCGCCGCGGCCAATGCCTGGCCACTCTCGCAGTCATGGGAACCCTGGCAGGTCTGTGCAGCGGGCTGCGATCGCAGACCCACGTCCTGTGGCCCATGCCCGCATCGACGTCTGACGGGGTTCTCCGGCGCCAAGCCGGAGATACGAACGGCGACGGATACGACGATATCGTCTGGCGAGCGAGCGGTGACGCCGTGATACTGTACTCCGGCGTCGACATGTCCGTCCGCCACATCTGGTCGAAACCGACTCCCTACCTCGGCGACGTCTTCGGAATCGAATCGCTGGGCGTCGGGGACGTCCATGGCGATGGACATTGTGACGTGGCTATCGCAGACAGCACCTACAGGCCCACGAGCACGATTGTGGAGTATGGAATCGTGACCATTGCGTCCGGGCTCACGGGTGCTGTGCTCTTCACCTGGGTCGGAGTCCCGTATCAAGAGCTGGGGCGGCGCGTGCAGGGCGTGGGTGATCTGAACGGCGACGGTCGGGGGGACGTTGCCATCCAATCTGTTCAGCCGGGCGGCAATACGACGATCGTGACGGTACGGTCCGGGGCGGATGGGACCGTTCTCCACACCTGGACCGCCAGCGATTTCTATGACCACGCCTTCTACGATATCGTCGTGGCGGGCGACTTCGACGGGGACGGCGTGAACGACATCGGGCTCGCGGAGGCGACTCCCGCGCTCTCGCCGGGCGTGTACGGGCGAGGAGTCGTCCGGATCTACTCGGGAGCGACCGGGGCGTCTGACGTCCTGGACCGGGACCGCTCCCCTCGATGCATTCGGCCATCATTTCGCCTGCCTTGGCGACCTGGATGGCGACGCCATACCCGACTTCGCCATCGGGGCCCCGGGCGCGTCGCCTGGAGGCGTGTTCGAGTCCGGGCGGCTGGTAGTCGGAGTCCGGAGCGACGGGGGCAGACATCTTCGTGTGGGAGGGAACCCAGCAGTCCCAAAACGTCGGAAGAAACGTCGTAGACCATGGGGACATCGATGGCGATGGCCTGCGGGATATCTGGGTATGGTACGACTATGATGTTGCGTGGGCGGGCCCGTCGGTCATGGCGGTGCATTCGAGCGCTACGGGAGCAGAACTTGCGCGGTTCGTTTCGTGGGGAGGGCCCTCGCCGTATCCGTGGTTCCACCTTGGCGACGTGAAATTGGGACGGCTGCCCGCACTACATGGGCCTCCAACCTCTGCTGGGCCAGGTGGCCTGGGAGTACTCCATCGTGACGCTCCTGGGCCTCGGACCGGGATGCGCGGCGGTGGGGGAAGGGGCCTCGGGGAGGCCGGCGGACACCGGCCGAGGGCGGCGACGTTCGGGGGCACGGCAGTCGCCGGGAATGGGCGGTTCGGGCTTGCCGTATCTGGGGGGCTCGGGGGCGTGGGCGCGTGGCTTTTCTCCGGGGTCGGTGTCGACCCCCTGGGGACATCGGTGCTGGGTTGTCCGGTGTACCTGGACCTGGGCCAGCCCGTGTACTGGCTGTCTCCGATGGAACAACTCGGGGGGGCGTTCATGGCCCCTGGGAAGGGCTACCGTGTGCGCCTTCTGCCGATCCGGACGTGCCCGGCGCTCACGGGGCTGACGGTGCACTGCCAGTGGGTCGTGGCGGATCCCGGAGGAGTGAACGGCCAGTTCACGACCTCGAACGGGCTCTCGATCACGGTGCAGTAGGCCCCGATGCAGGTCTGGCCCCGAACGCGGGGCGCTCCCGCGGGCCATGATGGCGGCGAGGCGTGCGACGGCGCGGGTGATGGCGCGCTTGCAGGCCTCGCGGGAGAGGCCCAGTCGGGCGGCGACCTCCTCGGCGGACCGACCTTCGATCTTCGCAAGCAGGACCAGCTCGCGGTCGCGAGCGGAGAGGCGCGTGAGGGCGAGTTCGAGGGCGCGAAGGTCCTCGGCCCGGCCCGCCGCGGAGCTCGGAGTGGGGCCGCGACCGGCCGCCGTGGAGAGTCCGCCTTCGGAGGGGGTCTCGCGGGCGGGGTCCCGCTTGCCGCGCGCCAGACGCCGGGCGCGGTCCCGGATGGTCGTCTCGATGACCCTTGCCGCCCAGGGCAGGAATGCCTCATCGGCCCGCGGCGCCCGGGGCCAGTCCCGGACGGCGTCCACGAAGGCGCTCTGGAGGATGTCCTCGGAGTCGAGCCGCGCGCGGAGAGCCCTGCCGAGACGCTGGCGGATGAGCAGCGTGAGGCGCTCCCGGTGGCGGACGTAGAGGGCGGCAAGGGCCCGGGAGTCCCCGGTCCGCGAGGCGCGGTCGAGGAGATCGCGATCGGATTCCGGAGCCGGTGGGTTCATGGGCGGGCGAGCGGTCCGGGTGTGTCTCCGGCGACGCCCCGAGCGGGCGGGCTGGTAGGATAGCGCGGGACGGACGCCTGCGGGAAGGGGCGGCACGAACCATGACGACAGTACGCGCCACGAGTCGCATCGTCGAACGGTTTCTGCGGCGCCGGGAGAGCGAGCCGGACGTCGGCATCGAGCGATTCCTCGCGGAGGAGGGAGGAGCCTCCGGCGAGGTCGTCGAGGCGCTGAATGCGGCCCTGCGGCTCGAGGCACTGCTCGGGGATCTCGAGGCGGCCAGATGGCAGAGCCCGGGGAGGAAGACGCCGGTCCCGATGCTCCGGACCCTCTCCTCGGCACTTCTGTCGGCGGGTTCCGAATGGAGACCCTGCTGGAAGGGGAGGATCCGGGGCCGTCTACCGCGGCGAGGGACGAACCCTCGATCGGCGCGTGGCGCTCAAGATCCTCCACCCGGCGCTGCTCTCGGATCCCGGCGCGCGGGAGCGTTTCCGGCGCGAGGCCGCCATCACGGCGCGCTGCGCATCCGCACATCGTGCCGGTCTTCGCGGCCGGAGAGGACGAGGGGCTCGCGTGGATCGCCATGATGTTCGTCGAAGGGGAGAGCCTCGACGCCGTCATCCGGAGGCGCGGCCGCGGCGCGACCGACCTGCCGAGCGGCGCGATCGCGAGGCTCGGGGCCACCTCGCCGACGCCCTTGCCCATGCCCACGGACTCGGGCTCGTCCACCGGGATGTGAAGCCCGGGAACGTCCTCATGGACGCGGAGGGACGCGCCTGGCTCGTGGACTTCGGCCTGGCGCGGGACCTGGCGGGGAGCCGCCTCACGGCCTCGGGGCATTACGTCGGCACTCCTCTCTACATGGCGCCCGACCACTTCGATCCGTCCATCGGGCCCGTGGACCGCCGCACGGACATCTTCGCGCTCGGGCTCACGCTTCTCGAGTCTTCCGGAGCCGCGATCTCGACGGCCCTGGCCGGCGGTGTCGGTGCGGTTGCACAGGGCATGCGGAGGCTTCCGCGGGACCTCGGCACGATTCTCCTCAAGGCCATGGATCCCGACCCGGCCCGCCGCTACGCGGAGGCCGCGTTCCTCAGGGACGATCTCCGGCGCCTCCTCGCGGGGGAGCCCGTGCTGGCCCGGCGGCCCGGCCCCTGGATCCGGCTCCGCAGAATCGCCCGCCGGCGGCCGGCCGTCGCCGCCGCAGCCGCGATGCTCCTCCTCGGAGCGGCCGCCGTGAGCCTTCTCCTCGTCGTGCGCGACGTGGAGCGGTCGCGGGAGATCGCCGGGCTGAGGGACGGCATCGACGTCCTCGTCGAACGGGGCGATCCCGGCGACGCCGCCGCACGGCTCCGTCGGCTTCGGGCCGCCGGCGCGGCCGATCCGGCCCTCGAGGCGCGTCTCTCCGCACGCCGGATGCTGCTCTCCGCCGAGCGCCGCGTGGACCAGGCCCGGGCCGTCGTGTTCGACCATCGAAGCTCCGCGGACGAGATCGCGAAGGCGGACCGGGGCGTCGTGGAGGCTCTCGGGGTCCTGGACGGCCGGGCGGCCTTCGACCCGCTCATGCTCCGGGCCATGGCGGCCTTCCGACTCCGGAGGATCCCCGAGGCCGAGCGTCTCGCCATTGCGGCGGCCGCGTCCCGGGGAATCGCCATTCCACCGGAGCTCCTCGGCAGAGCCCGGCTCCTCGCCCTGCGGATGCTGGCGACGAGCCCTGATCGGGGCGTCGTGAGGACGGTGTTCCCGTCGAAGGCGACGGGTCCGGAGGAGGACGCGCTCGTCCGATCCCTCCTCGACCTCGCTCGCCGCCATGCCCCCGAGTCGCCGGAGGCCATGGCGGTGGCGGGGACTCTCCTGTACGGGCTCCGGCGGCCGGCCCGAGCCATCGAGTTCTTCAACCAGGCGCTCGATCGCGACCCGACGAACTGGCCGGCGCTCTGGATGAAGACCCAGTGCTACATCGATCTCGGCAACGTGGCGGCGGCCCTGGCGACCGGCCCGCGGCGCCGTGGCGGCGGCGCGGGACCGCGCCGGGCCCTCTACCTGCGCGGCGTCGTGCAGATCGCCGGTGGGGCGCTCGAGGAGGCCCTCGCCGACCTCGACCAGGCCCTCCTCCGGGATCCCGCCTTCTGGCAGGCGGCCAAGTTCCGGGCCGACGTCCTCGAGGATCTTGGTCGCACCGACGAGGCCGAGGCTGCCTTCACGAAGGTCCTCGAGCTCAATCCGGAATCGGGGCGGTCACTCTACAAGCGCGGCCAGCTCCGCTTTCGCGGGGGGCGGCCCGGAGGAGGCTCTTGCCGACGTCGAAGCGGCGGTCGGCAAGCCCGACATGGAGCAGGACGACGTCCTCGTGCTTCTGGCCGCGGTGCGGTGCAGGCTCTCCCGCTTCGACGAAGCCCTGGCCGCGGCGGAAGGAGCCCTCGCCATGGATCGGAGCCTGCCCTGGGCCTGGTTCTGGCTGTCGGAGGCCCGCGAAGGCCGCGGCGAGCAGGATCAGGCGGCGCGCGCCGCCGCCCTGGCGGCGCGCCTTGCCGAGCGCGGCGGCGCTCCCGACTCCGAAATCGGCGCGTTCCGGGGCGATGCGGAGGCCAAGGCCGAGGCGGCCGGCCCGGCGCCACGCATGGAGTCCGAGGCTGATGAGGCAACGCGCCTTGCGCGCGAGATCGCGGAGGAACTGCCCTGGCTCCGTTTCGACCGCGTGGATCTCCTCCGGCGCCGGCGGCTCGCCCTCTGCCTCGCGGCGAGAGGCGATGGAGCCGGGGCTCTCTCATGCCTCCGGGACATGGCAGCGGGCGTGGAGGAGTCCGCTTCCCGCCCACCGCGTGGCATCGACCGGGACCGATTCCGGAAGGCCCTCGGTCGGGACGTTCGGCGCTTCATTCGAGATATCGAGAACGACGGCGAGATCGATCCCATCCGGGAGGTCGAAGGGTTTTCGGAGGCGATTCGCGCCCTCGAAGGAGTCGCCCGGACCTTGCCGTGATGGACGCTCGTCGCTCCGCCGGCGGCGCGTCACCGGAGGATCTCGCCGAGGAAGCGATCCATGGCCGCGATCCACTCGGCTCGGCGCCCGCCGGGCCAGTCGTTGTGCGATACGTCCGGGAAGGCGACCCAGGACTTGGGCTCCGCGGCAGCCTGAAAGAGGCGGAGGCCCTGGGCGATGGGGACGACATCGTCGCGCCCGCCGTGGAAGTGGAGCTTCGGGACCCGGAGTGCCGCGATCTTGTCGACGGTGGCCATCCGCGTTCGGATGAGGAGGCCGATACCGGGCACGGGAAGGATCGTGCGGGCCATGTCGCCGATGGACATGAACGCCGACTGGAGGATGATGCCGGCGGTCGGGACACGCCGGGCAAGCTCCACCGCCACGGCGGCCCCGAGCGACTCGCCGTAGACGACGATCCGCGATGCCGGATGGCCCCTCTCGCAAAGCCAGGCGTGGGCGGCTTCGGCATCGCGGTAGAGGCCCGCCTCGTCCGGTCGGCCCTCGCTCTTTCCGTAGCCGCGCCAGTCGACGAGGAGCACCGCTCCGCGAAGCTCCAGTGCGGTGCGGAGCAGGTGCAGGCGGTGCGTGACGTTTCCGGCGTTGCCGTGGAGGATGAGCAGGGCGGCGCGGGGAGGTGCGGCGGGCTCGGCGTACCACCCGTGGAGCGTGACCCCGTCCGCCGTGCGAATGCGTGCGTCGATGACCGGCACATCGAGGCGGCGGACGGCGTCCCAGTCGCCGTCCGGGTGCATCATGGGCCGGAAAATGATGCGATCGGCGAAGAGCATCGCGAGGATCCAGGATCCCGTCGCGACGAGCACGATGATGAGCCCGACGTTGCGGGCGAGGCGGGCGATCCTGGCCGGACCGGTCGTCATGCCGCTTCGTAACACGGGGTCGCGGCGCCCTCCGGCCCGCGTGCGCTTCAGCGCACGACGGCAGGATAGACCGCGAGGCTCCGGTGGCCGTCCTTGTCCTCGGCCTCGATGGCGAAGACGTGGTCGTCCTTCGAGACTCCCTCGAGGGTGACCTCGGTGGCGTCCCCCACGGGGATGCGCCGTTCGAAGAGAGGGGCTGTCGTCTCCCGCACGAGAACGTTGTAGCCGCGGAGATCGGACTCTCTGCCTTTCGACCAGCGCAGCGTCGTGTGCGGCGTGAGCGCCCGCGTCAGGATGGCGACGTCCCGGGGTGGTGCCGGCGCCAGGGCCAGCGAGGCCAGCGCGGCGCCGTTGACGCGAGCCACGCGGGCGACGAAGTCGACGTCGACGGCCTCGGGGACGTCGCCGAAACGGCGGCCATCCTCCTCGCGCACGTCCTGGTGCTGGCGGTCGTAGTTCTCGTTGGGTTCGGTGAACCGCACGGCGGCATACCCGAGGTCGTGGAAGGGCGAGTGGTCGCCGCCCCGGAGGAACCGATCGGCGCGGAAGACGAGGGTCACGGTCATGTCGGGGACGTAGGTGGTCGCGG
This sequence comes from uncultured Chloroflexia bacterium, assembly GCA_963716025.1. Taxonomy (GTDB): domain Bacteria; phylum Chloroflexota; class Limnocylindria; order Limnocylindrales; family CSP1-4; genus CAIXZV01. Next base: position 14,643 of record CAVQSY010000066.1, on the reverse strand, counting down.
TCTCCCGGATGTACCGCGCGAGCTGCCGCGACGGGGAGTCCGCGTCGCTTCCCGAGATCGTCCGCGGCGCGCGGGGGGCCAGGACGGGCCGGGAAGCCGGCCGGGACTCCTCGGTGCCGTCGCGCCGGGCGCGGCGTCCGGGGACGCCCTCCGAGAAGACGCGGAGACGGTGCGTTTCGCGACGTCCGTTGCTCCCCTCCGTGTTGCCGATGATGTCGTTCGTGATCATGGCCTCGATGTCGAGGCCGGCGGTCGCGGCCTCGGCGGCGAAGCGCGTGCTTCCGAGGAGCCCCTGCTCCTCCCCCGAGAACGCCGCGAAGTGGATCGTCGCCTCGAAGGCGTGGGCGGACAGGACGCGGGCGAGTTCGAGGACGGCGGCCACGCCGCTGGCGTCGTCATTGGCCCCCGGAGCGCCGGAGACGGCGTCGTCGGTCGGGAGGCGCGGGAGTCGTAGTGTGCGCTGACGAGGAGGTGCCGGTCGTGCGACGCGCCGGGCAGGGTGGCCACGATGTTGTCGATCACGACGGCGCCGGGGCGTCCGGGACGTCTTCGGCTGGAGGAAGCTCCGAACCTCCACCTGGAGGCGCCCCCCGGTCGCTTCGGAGATCCGCCGGAACTCCGCCTCGATGAAGCGCGCGGCGGCGCCGATGCCGCGGTCGGGATCGTCCCGGGGCGAGAACGTGTGTCGCGTATGGAAACCGGCCAGCTTCCGAACGATGCGGTCGATGACCTCTGGCGAGATATCCCGGAGCATGGCGTCGACGGCGGGATCACGGGACTGCCCGAGGGCGGCCGGCGCGAGGGCTGCCAGGACGAGAGCGGGAAGCCAGGCGTGTCTCATCGTGACTCTCCGGTTCGGGATCTCAGTCACCGTCCGCGCCCGTGACGTGGACGAGGAGAGCCCTCGGACGGCCCGTCGTCCGGTGCTCCGCGAGCCAGAGCCCCTGCCATCGACCGAGAGCAAGGGCGCCGCGGCGGACAGGAATCGTGATCGACGTTCGGGAAAGGGCCGTCCGGAGGTGGGCCGCCATGTCGTCGGGACCTTCGGAGCGGTGGGTCCAGGACCCGCCATCGGGCGCGAGTGTCGAGAGCCACATGGCGAGGTCTCGCAGGACCGCGGGGTCGGCGTTCTCCTGGATGAGGAGGCCGCAGGACGTGTGGGGGCAGAAGACGACGCAGAGCCCCGTCAGGATCCCGGAGGCCGCGACACAACCGGACACCTCTTCGGTGACCTCGGTGAAGCCGCGTCCCGGCGTGCGGATCTCGATCTCGAACTGCGACTGACGCCACATCGTCCACGGGCCGGCGGGGTGGGAGGATCTCGGTGGGGGACCGGATCGGGCGGATCCTCACGACGTCCGGAAAGCACGGCGCCCGGGCCGCCGGTGGGCGGCCCGGGCGCGGGCGAGGGCGGACCGGGTCAGAAGGTGACGCGATCCACATTCGAGATGTTGGCGATGGTCAGCGATGCCGTGAGGTCCACCTGGACGAAGTCCGCCGTGAGGCCGACGAGGGACAGCAGGGCTCCCGGCGGGACCACGAGCGGCACGTTCGGGAAGAGCCCGGGCGTGACGATCCAGTGGAGAACGCTGCCGACGGAGGCCGGCATCATGGCGATGGCCCAGAAGTAGGTGTCCGGGATGAGGCCGAAGGCCGGCCCGCCACCCACCGTCGCCGCGGGCGTGAAGCTGAAGAACAGGTAGCCCGTCGTGGCCGTCGGGACGCCCACGCTCGGCACGCCGTTGATCGTGAGGTCGCCGGCACCGGGCGTCGTCTGGACGTCGAGGAGGTAGGGCGTCACGGTGATGTAGTTCGTCCGGGTCTTCGTCGAAGAGCCGTTCAGGACGTCCGTGGCCGTGAGCGTCACCGTGTAGGTGCCGGGAACGACGTAGGTGTGGGTCGGGTTCTGGAGGACGGAGTCGACGATGCCGTCGTTCTCGAAGTCCCAGAGCCAGCCCGTGAGGCCGCCCGGATCGCTGGTGTACGTCGCGTCCGTGAAGGTCACCAGGAGTGCGGCGGGGCCGGTGGTCGGGGACGCCGTGAAGTTGGCGAAGATCCCGACGCCCGTCGTCTCGATCGGCGCCCCGGCAGCGCGTCGCAGTGCGGAGCTGGCCATCGATGTCGTCCACGACGACGGCCACGACCGTGCCGTTCAGGAACCCGGCGGAGACGCCCGTGATGTGGAGGTCCGTGGCGCTGACGAAGCCGGCGCCGCCGACGACGGTGTTGATCTCCTTGCCCGCGAGGCTCGGCGCGGTGACGGCCTGCCAGAGGGCCAGGGTGGCGTAGGGCGTCGTGGCGACCATGCCGACGGGACCCCCTCCGACGTTGTCATAGACGTTGTCGTCGAAGTAGGTCGGGACGGGGGTCGTCGTGGCCTCGAAGCGGAAGCAGGGGCCGGTGCCGGCGTGGCCGACGATGTTGTTCGAGATGTTGGTCGGAATGTTCGGTGTTCCGCTCGTGTAGATGCCCGCGTTGGCCGAGCCGGCCGGCATGTTCACGGAGTTGTTGGCGATGGTGCACGTGTCGGCCCGGCGGAGGCAGAGGCCGCCCGCGAGATAGGTGGTCGTGCCGGGCGTGTTGGAGATGAAGTTGTTGATGACGACAGTGCCCGTCGGGACCGACGCGGAGCTACCCGAGCCCACGAAGATGCCGGCGCCCGTGCAGTCATGCACGTTGTTCCGCTGGACGGTGCAGTTGCTGCACGTGTAGTAGAGGGCTATGCCGCCCGAGTAGCTCGAGCTGCCCGGCGTGCCGCAGGTGTTGGCGACGGCGTAGACCTCGCAGTTCTCGACGGCGGAGCTTGCCGTCGAGGCGAGGTAGATCCCGCTTCCGCAGCTGAAGACCGTGCAGTACTGCACGCGACGTTGGAGCAGCCGGCGGCGATGATGCCGGCGCCCGAGGGCGCGCCCGTGACCGTGAGGCCGACGAGCTGGATGTAGCTCGGTCCGGTGCCGACTGTGTTGGCCGTGCCGAGCTTGATCGTCTGGACGTTTCCGGCGGCGGGACCGCTGATGACCGGCGTCTGACCGGCGCCCGGCGTGAAGACGATCGTGTTCACGGCGCTGGCGCCGGCGATGGGGCCGGTGATGCCGAAGCCCGTGTAGGGTCCGGTGCCCGTCGATGATGTTGAAGACGACGGGGCCCGAAACACCCGCGACCAGGGCCGTGGCGGCCTCGGCGAGAGTGTTGTAGTTGGTGCCGCCCGTCGGCGTCGAGTTGTCGACGGTGTAGGCGCCGCTCAACTGAGCGACGGCAGGCTGAGCGGCGACGGCGAGAAGAACGACGACGAGGCAGGCGAGAGAACGGACCGGCATGGACTGGACTCCTTGCGGTTGGCGGGTGAGGCGAAGGAAAGGGACGAACTGCGAAACGGCTCGACGGCGCTGGAACCACCGCCGTGTCGAGGAGCCTACACGATGGTTTCGCGTCCGCAAAGAGGGAATCGTTTCGCGGGAACCGGCGAGAGGCGAGACGACCCTGGCCGGACCGGGGGCGCACGCTGTTGCGCCCGCTCGGTCATTCGGACGGCAAGTGTTTGCCGTCAAGGTATTTGCAGTCGAAGCCGAGGCGGGGGGCAGTCTGAGCCGAGCCCCGGCGCCGATCCCGCTCACGGCGACAGGAGGCCCAGGTCGTGCTTCGTCGGGTAGTTCGCGGGCACCCACCGGAGCGTGAGCCCGAGGAGGTCGAAGGCCGGACCTCCGGGCGCGAAGACTTCCCAGAGGCCGGTAGGCGCCCGTGGTGTAGGCGTTGGCCAGGGCCGAGAGGTCCCCTGCGAGGCCGCCGGCGCCCGCGGAGATCCCGGTGCCCGCGCTCTCCGCCGTGATGATCCCGGCCGATACTGCGCGGCGATGATCCCGTTGGAGGTTCCGGCCCCGCGGATCTCGACCGAGAAGGTGTTGGACCCCGAGTCCGGATACTCCGGGGCGCAGCGCCAGAAGACCTTGTGGCGCGCAGTGGGATCGAGGGCGTAGGTGCTCGTCATGTATGTGACGATAGGATCCGCGAGCGACGTCTGGAGGGACGGGACGTTGAGATCGGTCCAGAGGACGGCCGCCTTGACCGGTGGCGCGGCCATCGCGGCGGCCGAGCCCGCCTGCACCGTCGTCTGCGCGCCGAACGTGACGTAGCCGTTCTTGTTCACGAAGATCGTGGGTGCGGGGACGTTTGAGTAGGCGGTTCCGTAGATGACGGGCGCCGGTCCGGGGATGCCGATGCCGGCGTTCTCGGAGTTGGCTCCGCCGGTGCCGAAGAGCACAGGTCCGAATGCTGTCCCCCCGGAGGCGCCGGTTTCCATGGCCCGGATCCACTCCGGCGAGGCACCGGGCTGGAAGACGCGGACGTCGATGACGGTGTTGGGAAGAAGCGTCGGGTGCGTGAACCAGAGCTCCTCGCTCGAAATGTAGAAGCTCGAGGCCATCGCGCTCCAATAGCCTCCGATGGCGGAAAGACGGTACTGGACGGTGGCTCCCGGAACGAACCCGGCGCCGTGGAGCGTCTTGATCGAGCCGTCGATCGCCAGGGGCGGAACGTAGTCGATCCGCGGGGTCACGGGAGACGATGCGAGGGTGTAGGCGGACGTGGGCGAGCCGGGGGGGCCCGATGGCGTGAAGGTGAGCGTCCGTCCGTGGAGGTCGAATCGACCCGGGGATTCCGCCGGCGATGCGGCCGAGGAACTGCTCGTGGATCGCGTCGAGCAAGGCGCCCGTCATGGGCATGGCGAGGGAGAGATTCATGGATCCCACCGGCGAGATGCCGGATCCCGGCGAGATGCCCACGACCGCGATGTTGGACTTCTGCCGGTTGCTCGTGTAGTCGAACGTGATGGTCCCGTCGCAGGCGAGAGTGACGCTGAAGGTGTGACGGTGGGACGTGGCGCAACCGAGGCCACCGGCGCTGATGCAGGGTCCGACGTAGGTCGGTGGCGTGATCTCGACCACGTCGGTCCAGGTGATCGTGGTGGCCGCTCCCGTCGTCGACCACGTGATGGACGGCGTCGACCCGCCCACGGAATACGTGGGATCGAAGGCGTGCCAGAAGGGCGAGATGCGGGGCGGTCCCGCGAGGTTCAGGGCGGCCGTTCCGAAGAGGATCGGGTCCGGCGTGCCGAAGGTCAGGTTTCCGTTGGCGTTCACCCATACGGAGGCGTAGGGGACGCCGTAGAACGTGAAGGGGCAGGGGAGCACGAGTTCCGCCGATCCGCCGGGACCGATGGGCAGGGTGCCGCCGGTCGGGCCGACCACGAGCTCCGTCGCGGCCGTGAGGGCGACACCGGCCGGCGTCGGGGCTGCGACCGCGGCCTGGATGGCGCCGAGGGTCCCGGTGAGACCGGGGGGAATGGAGAGCACGATGGTCGACATGCCGCCAGCTCCGATCGCGAAGAGGGATGCCAGCCCGCCGCCGAAGCCGTTGAAGAGGATCGTTGGCATGGGGTCGAGGGCGATGTCGACGAAGCCGGGGCCTCCGGCACCCGGCACGACGGCGGTGCCCGGAGCGAGGGGATTGTGGGCGACGAGATACGGGGAGAAGGGGAGGCCGCCGAGAGTGAGGCTGAGCGATCCCGGCGAGGTCAGGGGCGCCACGATGGGGAACGGCGGTCCGTCGATGCCGTTCACGGTGAGCGACCCGAGTGGGCCGTTGGGGTTCTGGGCGGTGAGCCCGGCCGTGGCCAGGACCAGCAGAACGAGAGGAACGATCAGCGACGCATGGGGCTTCATGACTTTGTCTCCTTTCGGCCCGGGATGATCCGCGGAGGTCTGCTCCTCCGGGGCCGGGCGCCGTCCCCATGAGCGCCGTTCGCGGACTTCGGGGACAGGCAGATTTCAGTCTTGTCCTCCCGGTAGCCCGGACCTGTCAAGGACCACGCCCACCGGGCACGAGAACGCGGCCGTGCCTGAGGGGTGCGGTGCCACGGGCGGTGGGGAAAAGCCCCGACTGACCGGGCCCGGTCAGCCATGGCGGCGTGACCCCCGTCATGATTCGCCTCCGCGGGGACGGGCGGAGTTCGGAACGGGCCTTGCGTAGGGCGCGATGGCCCGGTGCGATGCCGCCCCGCGGACTCCTGCGCCGCGATCGCCGCCGGCTCCCGGAGGAGTGGAATCATGACCCGATCGAACCGGTCACTCGAAACCCTGTCCGGCATCGCGGGCATCCTGCTTGCGGCCCTGGACGCACGAGGCCAGTCGGGACTTGATGCTTCGGGCTCCCGGCCACTCGTCCCGCGGGATGGATTCGTCCCGGTGGTCGAGATCCCGGGCGAATGCGTGTCGCCCGACGAGCCTCCCCGGCTCGACAAGGGCTTTGCCGAGGATCGCCTCCCGGCAGGTCTCTCGCCGGACCCGTACGCGCTCGGCTTCGCCGCGGGCGCCTTCCGGCCGCCCAGGGGCACGAAGCTCGATCCGCGGATGGCCGTGCGACAGAGCGTCCGTTCCGGGGACGCCGCTGCCGAAGACGTCACTTTCGGCTACGTCATGTTCGAGGGGCGCATCACCGGGGAGAGGAAGGCCGAGGTGTCCGCCCTGGGCGCCGACCTGCTCTTCTACCATCCGAACAACTGCTTCGCCGCCCGCATCCCGGTGGGCGCGATCCACGCGCTATCGCTTCTTCCGTCCGTCCACTGGGTCGGCTACGCGCGTCCGGAACAGAAGGTCCACCCCAATCTGCTTCGCGGCATCGAGGAGGGCTGGCTCCACGGGGCCATCCCGGTCTGGGTGAACCTCTTCCAGAGCGACCTCGGGCCGCGGAGCAGGGAAGATCCCGGGACGACCTCCCGTGGTCACGTCTCCGGACGGCACCGTGCGCGAGGGGGATCCCGCCGACGGCACGTGGGCGTGGGAGACTCACGGCGCCGTCGCCGCCGTCATCGAGCGCTGCGGCGCGGCGATCATCGGCTATCGCGAGGAGATCCGCGCTTACGAGGCCATCGCCGACACCGCGTCGATCATGGCCCTCATCGAGAGGGATGAGATCGCCTTCGTCGAGTGGCGCACGCCCATGCACGGTTTCCATGACCGACTGGTCCCCGTGATGGGGCACGACTACGTTCGCGAGTCCATCCCGGCCTCGACAGTGACGGTGGGCGTCGTGGACTCGGGATTCCACCTGGCCAACGGCGGCTACAACGGCCACCTCGATCTCGACAAGCAGGCCGTGGGCTGGGATCTCTGGCCCGGCGCGTGCGGCTCCGTCTTCTGCGACGAGCCCTCGACCAGCTACCACGGGACGTCCATGTCGGGACCATCTGCGGCACCGGCACCGTCAACAACGCCCTCCGCGGCACATCCCCGTGGCTCGGGGAGCTCGGGGCCGACCACCGCCTCTTCCTGGTCAAGGGATACACGACGGCGGCGTTCGTCCACATGCGGTCGGCGTACACCGACCCATGGGGCAGCACCACGCCGCGGCCCGTCATCGTCAGCAATTCCTGGGGCTTCGACGGATGCCTGAGCGGCGTGCACCGTGGCGGCGAACTGGATCGGATCCGAGGCCGATGCCCGGGTCGCCGACGACGAGGTCTTCACGCAGAACCAGCTCTACATCTTCGCGGCCGGAAACGAGGGGGGCTCGGAGGCCAGCCAAGCGTGCCGGGGACCATCGGCATCCCCGCCGTGGCGAAGAACGTTCTCACTGTCGGGATGACGCGATCGGGCAGGAACGTCACGACCGGCGAAGAGGCTGGCTCTCTCGTGGACTGGGGCAGCGCCGGGCCGTGCGGGGACGGGCGCTGGAAGCCCAACGTCTCGGCTCCGGGGTGCCTCATCACCTCGACGCTCGGAGGCACGACGAGCGGCTACGCCGGGGGATGCGGGACCTCCGCGTCGACGGCGGCCGCGGCCGGCGCCTGTCGAGCGTCGCGGAGATCTACGGGGCTTCCGGAACAGCGCGCCGCTGGCCCGCGCCTGGGCCATGGCCACGGCGGTGACGTGGCAGGACACGTCCTCGATCTGGGTCGGCGGACCCCTGCCTGCCCAACCACCTCAACACCCTCGGCATGGGCCGGATCTCCTCCCTCAAGGCTCACTGGGGCGGCGGCACGAACCCCTGGTACCGGAACTGGGCGTCGGACAGCCTCGCGGCGAGAGACTACCTCCGACATCACCGTGAGCCCCGGAGCGTCGCGGCTCGTCGTCGTGCTCACCTGGGATGATCCGCAGGCCGCCCCGGGGGCCGACCCCGCCCGGGTGAGCGACATCGACCTCTTCCTCGATCTCTCGAACCCTATAGTCCCCAGGGCAACGTGGCGGACTACTGGTCGAGCTCCGCGCTGCAGACCGTCGAACACATCGTTCTCGACAACCCGCCGGCCGGGAACTACCGGGTGAAGGTGTACCCGTACTCAATCCCCAGCCCGTCCGATGGGGGGCCATGGCGGTCCAGATACCCTCGGAGATACGACGCCGGGCGGCACTCTGACGTCCTCGGTGACGCGCGAGCTTCGTCCGGCCGAACGACTCGGTGACCGTCTCGGTGGCCGCCTCCAGCGACGCGACCCTGGCGACCAACGTCTTTCTCGGCCAGGACGCCCATGACGGCATGACGCTCCTCGGCACGGAGACCACGCTGAAGGACGGCCAGGTCCTCACGAACCGGCACACGCCGGAGGGGCACTACACGTTCGGGGACATCATCGCGGGCGACTACCGCTCCATGAGCTACACCTACGGCGCCGGGCCCGGAGATGCCGTGCGGACGATCCACCATCAGGCCCGTTCGGACAACTCCGGCATCCGCTTCACGCAGGCCACCATCGTCGTGGACGGCACGCCGCCTCCGAACCCCTGGGGTCTCCATTCGACGACCCACCCTCTCGGCGGCTGGTCGAACAGCCGGACGCTGGGCTTCGCCTGGTCGCAGGCCCCCGACAACCTCTCGGGACTTGCGGGGTACTGCGACGGGAGGAGCGGATCGCTTCCGGTCGGAGTTCCGCCGGTGCTCGTGCTCCCGCCGGTGACGACGAGCACGATGACGGTCGGGGCCGACTACACGACGCTCTGGTACGGCCTGCGAGCCGTCGATCAGTCCGGGGAACTGGACGTCCGAGGTCGTCGCGGGACCCTACGGCATCGACACCGTGCTCCCCCTTCCGCCATCGAACCTCGCATCCACGAGCCACACCCCCTGGGGCTGGTCCAACGATCCGGCCGTCGCCTTCTCGTTCAGCCCGGCGTCGGGATGATCGGTCGGGGATCGCCGGATACGGCACGGCCGTGGCGGAGGCTCCGTCGGACCCGCCGCACACCGTGGTCCTCCCATCCACGGCGACCGGAACGACCCTGACGCTTCCGACATCGCCCTACGGCCGGTACCTGAGCGTGAACAGCGTCGATCAGGCGGGGAACTGGAGCGCCGCCTACGCCGTAACCGGTCCCTACTTCGTCGATACGGTACCGCCCGAAGGGGTCTCCCTCGTCATCAACGGCGGGGCCGCCGAAACCGGAAGCGCCGACGTGACCCTGTCCATCGCCGCCGCCGACGGCGCATCCGGTCTCCAGATGATGCGCTTCAGCGAACGACCTCGGCGCCTTCTCCCTGGGAGCCCTTCGCGACGCTCCGCGCCTGGAACCTCGGCGCCTCCGGCGGTTCCACGGCCCTCGGCACGCGGACCGTCGTGATCGAGGTCCGCGACGTCGCGCGGAAACGTGGCCTCGGCCCAGGACTCGATCTACCGCTACGCGCCGGTCACCTATCACGGGACGGCATGCCAGGGCTGGCTCGGGCTTCCGGTGATGGCTGTCTCCGGGATCCCTGGCGTCGGGCGCACCGTGACCATCGCGGTGCAGAACACGGCCGCGCCCACGGCGGTCCTCTACGCTGGAGTGTCGGACACTGCCTGGGCCGGCTACGCGCTTCCTCTGAACCTCGGGAGCTTCGGACTTCCCGGCTGCGTCCTCGGCGTGTCCCTTGACCTCATGGTCTGGAACGGACCGCCGGTGGCGCTGCCGCTCGGCGATCCCGACGAGCCCCGGTTGGGCCGGCCTGACCGTCTATCTCCAGTGGATCCTGATCGGCGATCCCCTGGGGACCCCGGCGGTCCTGACCCGGTGGGCCGAGGTCACGATCGCCGGGCCGTGACGCCGGCCGGAGAGGCCGGCGCCCGACCGAGCGATCCTACTCGAGTGCGCGCCGGAGTCGCCGCAGGACGAGGCGGTCGCAGTCCTCGCGGCCTGCTGGCGCGACGGCGCGGAAGTCGTCGTGGTGGTCGTTCTGGTAGTCGACGAGGACGAGCTGTCCTTTCCGATCGACCAGGACGAGGTGGACCGCGCCTACGGCTGCGTCGCTCATGACGTAGTGCGCGTGAAGGACGTAGTCGGCCTCAAGTTCGCGGTTTGCCACGTGAGCGGCCACTCCCCGCGCCATGTCCCAGAGCGCAACCTGCTCGTTCATGCCGCGACGGATGGTGAGGGACGGCGCATCCCTTCCGGCGTCGACGCGGCGAAAACCGACGCCGTCGAGCCGCCCGGCGAGGCGTGTCGCGCCTTCGGCGTCCGGTGTGGCTCCCGTGAGGACGGGAAGGACGAGGAGCGTCGCGCGGGCGATCGCCTTCCGGAGGATCGCCGTTCGCTCCGCCATGGCTGAGCGCTCGGCGTCGTCGGGTGCTCCGACCTTCCGGCGCATCCGCTCCGCCATCGTTCCGGAGGGAGCGTCCTCCCTCAGGGGATCCGCGAGTCCGAGGATCGGCCGCAGCCGCCCGGCGATGAAGACGCAGGCTTCGAGGGGGTTCGCGGGGAGCGGCTCCTCCGGCGTGCGGTTCGCCGCCGTCACCCGATCCGTCCAGACGATGGTTCCATCGCGCGCCGCGACGGTGGCGCGGACCTCCTCGATGCCACGGGCCGGCTGTCCGAGGATCTCGGCGAAGAGGACCCAGTCCGTGGCGGGCGGATTCCGTCGAACGAAGTCGCCGAAGGAACTTGCCACCGCCGCCGCGTCGGCGCCCGCCGGCGCCTCGAAGGCGGCGACGCCGACTTCGAGGTGCGCCATGCCGGCTCGTTCGAGAGTGACGGCGAGAGCTTCGCCCACCTCGACGCGGCTCCGATCGCCGAGGCGGGCCGGGAGCACCGTCAGGGACGCGCCGGGACCGGCAGCGAGGAACCTTGCGGCCGCGCCGGCGGGTGCGGACTCCGGTCGGGACTCCTGGGCGGAACACGCGCCAGCGACGCAGAGCACGAGTGCCGCGGCCCTGGCCGAGCGGGGGAGAACGCGGGATCTGCGACTCATGGGACCTCCTTCGGGAAGAACTGTATGTGACTGCTTACATATTGGAGAAAAAAAGAGGAATCACGGGTGCGCTCCATCGAGCATGAGCCGGCCTGCCCCCGAGAGGAGCCGCTGGCGCTGCGCGCCGTCGAGGAGTCCGAGCTCCCGGCCGATCAGCGCCGCGGTGCCGAGCCCGATGACGGCCCACGCGGCGAGGGAGGGATCGGGCCGACGGCCGGCCGGATCCTTCGCCCGATGGGCGGCGATGCGCTCGCGGAGGTGATCCTGATAGCGGTCGTACATCCGGCCGAGCGCCGCACGGATGTCCGGGTCGTCGGCCTCCGTGAGCCCCGCGAAGACGAGCCGGGCAAGACCGAATTCGCCGAGGTGCCGGGCCTCGTACTCGAGGATCCGGTCGGCGGCGCTGCGCGTCCCGCTACCCCTGGCCGCGAGGCGCGACCAGGCATCGGCCGAACGTTTCGTAGACGTGCGCGATGGCCGCGATGAACATGGCCTTCTTGCCGGGCCAGAGGCGGTAGAGGATGTTCTCGCGCACGCCGCACCGCTTCGCGAGAACCGCCGTCGTCGCCCGGCGATACCCGACTTCGGCGAAACACCGCGCGACGATCGGGATGAAGTCGCGCCGCTTCGCGTCCTCGAGTCTCTTCGTGGCATCGGTGGGCCGTCGTCCGGAACGGGGGCATGTGGTAAGTGGACGTTTACATTATGGCCCCGGAGCTTCCGGCGTTCAAGGCCACGAGATCCTGCGCGGGGATCTCGCGGCGGTCCCGCGGCGTTGCGCCGTCTTCAAAGTGCTTTGACGACAAGGCTCGGGGCTGCGAAGGGACGCATGGGGGCCTGCGGGACGTCGGCCGCCGGGAAGGCTTGGAAGGCGGCGTGGAAGGGTCGACACTGGGCCGTTCCTGAACCGTGAGAAGTCCCGGACGAGCGCCTCGGCGCGCCGGTGGAGCGCGACGGTTTCTGCCAGCAGCAGAGAGGCATGGGTACGAAGAGCGCCAAGGCGCGGCATCGGTGGAGGTTCTTCCGGCGCCGGGGGTGTCGATCAGGTCCGGATCGACAGCGGCGAGGACATCGCCGCCTCCACGAGCTCGACCAGAAGCTCTGGGTCGCCCTGGCCTGCCCGTCGAAGGGGCTCGAGTTCGACGAGCGGACGCTCGCGCTGCTCGACAGCGACGGGGACGGCCGCGTCCGCGTGCCGAGATCCTCGCCGCCATCGACTGGGTCCGGGGGCGGTCCTGAAGAACCCCGACCACCTGGTCGACGGCGAGGACGGCCTGCCGCTCAGGGCGATCGACACCGCCAAGCCCGAGGGCAAGCGGCTGCTCGCGTCGGCGCGGCACATCCTCGAGGACCTCGGCAAGAAGGACGCCGGCGCATCACGGTCGCGGACACGATGGAGACCGCCGTATCTTCGCCGAGACGAAGTTCAACGGCGACGGCATCGTGCCGCCGGAGTCCGCCGAGGACGACGCGGCGAGCGGCGATCGGCGGCGGACATCATCGCCTGCCTCGGCGGCGACGCTGACCGCAGCGGCAAGCCGGGCGTGACCGAGGCGAAGGTCGAGCCGTTCTTCGCCGAGGCCTCGGCCTTCGCCGACTGGTGGAAGAAGGCCGAGGCGGACGCGAAGGCCATTCTCCCGCTCGGCGACGACCGCCGCTGGCTTCGCCGCCCTCGCGGCCGTCCGCGCCAAGATCGACGACTACTTCGCCCGCTGCCGCCTCGCGGCGTTCGACCCGCGCGCCCGGAGGCCCTGAACCGCGAAGAGAAGTCCTGGCTCGAGATCGCGGCGAAGGACCTCTCGATCGACGCGAAGGAGATCGCGGCTTCCCGCTCGCGCTCGTCGAGGCCGGAAGGCGCCTGTCCCTCGACGGCACGGTGAATCCCGCCTGGAGCGGGCCGTCGCGGCGCTCCGGATGCCGTCGTGCGCCCCCTGCTCGGGAAGGACCGGACGTCCCTCGCGGAGGGCGAGTGGACCGAGATCTGCAGCCGGATGGCCGCCTACGAGGCCTGGCAGCCGGCAAGGGCCGGCGCCTCCGTCGAGAAGCTCGGGATCGCGCCGTCCGCGAGCTCCTGACGAGCGGCGCACGGGACGCGATCGTGAGCTCGTGGCCGCCGACATGGCCGTCGAGCCCGAGGTCGCCGCCATCGCGGCCGTCGAGAAGGCGCCCGCCTCCACCGCGACCTCCACCAGCTCCTCATCAACTTCGTCTCCTTCGCCGACTTCTACGCGCGCCGGCGCAAGGCCATCTTCCAGGCGGCACGCTCTACCTCGACGGCCGGAGCTGCGACCTGTGCGTCCGCGTGGACGACGCGGGCAGCACGCGGCCCTGGCCGGCCTTGCGAAGACCTACCTCGCCTACTGCGACTCACCCGGCCCGCCGGCGAGAAGATGACCATCGCGCGGCCTTCACGGCCGGCGCGACTCGGACAACCTCATCGTCGGCCGCAACGGCATCTTCTACGACCGCAAGGGCGGGACTGGGACGCGACGATCACCAAGATCGTCGAGAACCCGATCAGCATCCGCCAGGCGTTCTGGTCGCCGTACAAGAAGGTCCTGCGCTGGATCGAGGAGCAGGTCGCCAAGCGCGCCGCCGCGGCCGACGCCGGCTCCGAGCCAGGCTGCGGCGGCGCCGTGGCCACGGCCGACGATCGGCGAAGCCGGCGCAGCCGCCGCCGAACGAAGATCGACATCGGCGTCGTCGCCGCCCTCGGCGTCGCCGTCGGCGGCATCACCGCGGCCCTGGGCGCCCTGCTGGCGGTCTTCTTCGGCCTCGGCTCCGTGGATGCCGCTCGGCGTCGTCGGCCTGATCTGCTGCGATCTCCGGTCCGTCGATGCTCATCGCCTGGCTGAAGCTGCGCCAGCGCAACCTCGGCCCGATCCTCGACGCCAACGGCTGGGCGGTGAACGCCCGCACGAAGGTGAACATCCCCCTCGGCGCGCTCTCGCCGACGTGGCGATCCTGCCCGGGGCTCCGAGCGCTCGCTCGTCGATCCCTTCGCGCCGAAGAAGAGCCCGTCTGGCCGAAGGTCCTCCTCGTGCTCGTGGTCCTCGGATTGGCGGCCTGGGGCCTCCACAGGACGCCACCTCCAGAAGGGGTGGGATTGGGTGAAGGTCAAGATCGGGCTCAGCACGGCAGCTGCGACACCGACCCCAGGACCCACATCGGCGCCCTCCGGCGGGCCTCCGAATAGCCGGGGCCGGGCAGCGACTGCCCGGCCCGCGAGGGACGTTGCAGGCGGTCCGACGGGGCTCCCTCGGCCCCGTTGGAACCATCTTCGCGCGGGGCTCAGGCCGTGGCCGGCGCCATGGACCAGCGGTGCTGGATCGAGCGAAGACCGAGGACCTGGTAGACCGCCGACGCGCCGACGAGCGTGTAGACGATCTTCGCGAAGCAATACGTACGTAGTCGAGGCCATGCCTACAA
>CAVQSY010000065.1:0-10810 GCA_963716025.1 uncultured Chloroflexia bacterium | reverse complement strand
CACGGCTACGGCCAGCGCGTCGAGTTGGGCTCAGCCGCACTGGTCGATGTCGCGCCATTTCCCGACGGTGTCCGTCACCTCCCACGTCCCGTCCGGGCCGTACGTGACCGGGATCGTCCTGTTCGGGATCTCCCCGCACGCGCCGTCCTTTTCGACGGCCTCCCACGACCCACGGGTGTACTTGTACTGCGGGGCGTCGCCCTCGGTGAAGGGCATCGTGATCGTCCAGGTGCGGTCGTCGATGCGGGTCATCGGTGTCCCACCCGGGTCCCAGCCCTGGAAGTCACCTGCGATGAAGACCGTGTCGCCGGCCGGTGTGTTGGCCGGCAACGTCACGACGAAGGTCACCGCGACGTCGCGCGTCTGGGCCTCCACCGCCGCATCGCCGGAAGCTCGCGAGCGGTTGTAGCTCGTGTCCACAGCAACGATCGCGTAGAGATACGTGGTTCCGGTCGCGACCGTGTCGTCGGTGAAGCTTGGCTCGGCCGCCGTCCCCACGGTCTCGTACGGCCCACCCGGGGCAGCCCCACGAAGGATCTCGTAGCGGAACAGGTCCTCGGCCGCCACGGGATCCCAGGCCAGCGTCACAGACGACCCGGTCACGCTCGTGGCACGCGGCGCAGCCGGGGCCGGCGGGGCCACTGCGTCCTCACCCTGGACGGCGCGCAGCGTGACCGCCCGGTCGGGTCGGAGCTCCCAGCTGACGGGGCCGGTCGGCACGACACCACCGCGGTCCGCGTACGTCCAGGTGGCCCCGTCGTCGGTGGAGACCCGCAGGACCACGTAGAAGGACCCGAGCGCCTCGGGGCGCACCCGTCCCACGAGCCGGTCGGCGCCGTCGGCGTCGCCGGCGAACGTCATCTCGCGCCAGGCGTAGCCGGTCGCCGGGTCGGCCTCGCCGGCAGACCCGACCCCGAGCTGAGCCCGGATCCCGACCGTTGGGCCAGCGGCGCCTGTCACGCCGTCGACCCGCACGACCGCGCGGATCGGCGCCCCCTCGGCGACGGCCGACAATGGCTGGCTGACCTCAGCGGGGCCCTCGAGGCGCGCGTCTGCGACAACGAGCTGCGGCAGGGCCTCGGCCTCGTTCGAGTGGTCGCCCACGTTGCCGGCCTCGTCCACCGCGACCACGACGTAGAACGCGCGCGTGCCATTCCGAACCCCGGTGTCGGTGAGCGAGGTCCCGCTGGCGGAGCCGACCACTTCGTACCCGCCACCTGTCAGGATGGAGCGCCAGACCTCGTAGCGGGCGGCGCCGGCCACGGGCTGCCAGGCAAGGTCGACCTGGCCGGGCGCCGCGCTGGCGGTCAGGCCGGTGGGCGAGCCGGGAGGTTCGAGGTCGGTGCCGGGTACCGTGAGGAGGACCGCGGTGCCGCGGGGTGGCAGGCGCACCGCGAGCGGCCCGTCGCCGACGGTCAGCGCCGTCGCGGAGAGCGCATCGGTGAGCTCCGTCCCGGCCGGGATCCGGCCCTCGAGGTTCACCGCGACGTCGCGGTCCTCGGTCGAGAGGTTGAAGACGACCAGGGCCGCTTCGTCGTCGCCGCGACGGACGTAGGCGAGGGTGTCCGCGACGTCGTCGGCGTGCACGAACTCGAGGTCGCCGGTGCGCAGTGAGGGATGCTGCAGGCGCAGCTGCCCCAGGGACCGGTACCAGTTGCGAACCGCCGAGTCGACGGCGTCCCAGGGGTACGGCCGCCGGTCGTCGGGGTCGTCGTGGCCGGTCAGGCCAGCTTCCGTGCCGTAGTAGACCGACGCCATCCCCGGCCAAGTCAGCTGGAGCGCCGCGACGAGGCGCAGCTTCCGCTTGGCCTCGGCGAGCCCCTCCGCCGACTCCTTGACCGCGGGGTCGTCCCGACCCGGGGCCAGGGTCCAGAGGATCCGGGTCGTGTCGTGGCCATCGACAAGGTTGAGCAGGGTCGCGAAGGCCGCGGCCGGGTAGTCCTCCTGCACGCTGCGCATCCGCTCGACGAACGCGGTGGGCTGGAGGCCCACGATCGCGCCGTCGAGGTCGGGGGTGTCGCCGTTGACGAGGCCGATGACGGCGCGCCGGAACCGGTAGTTCATCGTGGTGTCCGCCTCGTCGCCGAGGAGCCAGGCGGACGTGTCGAGCCACTGCTCGCCGAGGATGAGGGCTTCGGGATCGGCCGCCTTGGCCGCCTCGCGGATGCGACGCAGGAAGCCATCGCTCATGTTGTCCATGACGTCGAGGCGCCAGCCGGCCGCACCCGCGTCGATCCAGCGCTGCACGACGCCGTCGGGCCCCGTGAACAGATCGTAGACCGCCCCCTGCTCGACGACCTCGGGGATCGTGTCGAAGCCGAACCAGCCGACGTAGTAGGTGTCGTCGCCGTCCGTGGTCGACGGGGCGCACGGCGACGGCTCGTTCGGCCCCGGGGCCCGGAACGTGAACCAGGCCCGGTACGGTGAGGTGGCCGCCTCGCAGGCGCCGGTCTCGGTGAACCGCTGGGAGCGGTCGAACCAGGGCGAGTCGGACGACACATGGTTGAAAACGCCGTCGAGGAGCACCCGGATCCCCCGTTCGCGGGCCGCCGCGACGAGCGCCTCGAAGTCAGCCTGCGTACCGAGGTCCGGGTCGATCACCTCGTAGCTGCTCGTGTCGTAGCGGTGGTTCGAGGGGGCCGCGAAGATCGGGTTGAAGTACAGGACAGTCACGCCGAGGTCCGCGAGATCGTCGAGCTTCGCCGTGATCCCGGCGAGATCGCCGCCGAAGAAGTCACGGCCGAGGGGACTCTCGTCACAGGGCACGCCCTGGTAGGCCCGGCAGTAGCCCTCGGGGAGCTCGTCCCACCCCTTCATGAGGATCGGGTTGCCGTAGACGTCACCGTAGCGGTAGCGGGCTGCGCCCTCGGTCCCCTGCACTGCGTCGGGCGTGGGGTTGTTGGACGGATCGCCGTCGAAGAAGCGGTCCGGGAAGACCTGGTACACGAAGGCACCCTGTGCCCACGCCGGCGTCGTGAACCCGGGCTCGTGGACGGTGATCTGCCAGGACGCGTCGATGCTCGTCGAGTAGACCCGGCCGGAGCCCCCGTCGCTGCCCTCGGCAACCGCGCCGCCCTCGTCGGGCGGGTCGTCCTCCACGTACCGCGTCGTCGGTCCGTCGCGCACGATGAAGCGGTACCACAGGATCGTCGGCCGAGCCGACGTCCGGAGTGTGGCCTGCCAGTAGTCGTAGCCATGCTCGCCCTGCGTCCGATCGCTGGCCACGACGCGCATTGGGATGAGTGCCTGCAGCTGCTGCACCTCGTCCCACACGCGCAGCGTCGCGCCCGTGAGGTCGCCCGCCGTGGCACGCAGCCGCAGGATGACCGTCGTGCCGGCCGGGACGGCGCCGAATGGAGTCCGGTACCGGTCGCTGCGGCTGTCGTGCGCGAGGCCCGCCTCGTCGATCGCCCCGTCAAGGGCAAGTGGCGGCAGGTCGGCGACCGCGACCGGGGGCGCGGGCGGCGTCGGGGTCTGAATCGGAGACGGGCCGCACGCGACCACGCCGCCCAGGACGACGGCCACGACGAACGCCGTCAGGACGCGGGCGCCGGAATGCGGCCGCGGCCGCGCGACGGACCGCCGGTTGGCGACGGACCGCCGGTTGGCCGGCCGTTCAACGCCAAAGGGACCAGCCATCACTACCGGCTACGCCTCCACCTTCAGCACGCGCCCGGTGCGCCTCGGGATCTCAACCTCGACCCGGCCCTCGACAAGCTCGGGGGCGCCGCCAGCCGTGTCGCCGGGCAGCGGCACAGGCACAAGCCGCTTCCCGGTGACCTCGGGGACGTGCAGCGTGAGCCGGGCCGGCTCGCGACCGGCGTTGAGGGCCACGACGAACGCGGCCTCGTCGGACGCCCGCAGGTAGGCCATCGCCATCCCCTCTGCGCCGAGGGCCCGGAAGGCTCCCCCGCGCAGGACCGGGTTCGCGTGGCGCAGGGCCGCCGTCGCCGTGACATACGCGAGGAGCTCACGGTCCCATGTCTCCGGGGCCTGCCATGGGAAGGTCCGCCGGCAGTCCGGGTCAGAGCCGCCGGCCATCGCGATCTCGTCGCCGTAGTAGATCGATGGTGCTCCGGGCACCGTCATCTGCACGAGGGTGGCCATGCGGAGCGACGCCACGTCGCCGCTCGCCATCGTGAGGAAGCGCGGGGTGTCGTGGGTATCGAGGAGGTTCAGCTGGACGGCGACAACGGCCGGGTCATACATCGTGAGGATGTGCTCGAGCCTGCGGGCGAACGCCGGCGCATCGTCTCGGCAGACGTGCCGGCGGATCGTGAATTGCGTGCCGATCACCGCGTCGTCGTGATGGTCGGCGCCGACGAAGGAGAGCACAGTGGTCATGAACGGGTAGTTCATGAGCGCGTCGTACTGGTCGCCGCGAACCGTCTCCGGACTCTCCTCCCAGATCTCGGCCACGATGTAGGCCTCCGGGTTGACGGCCTTGACACGGCGCCGGAACTCGCGCCAGAAGTCCGCATCTCGAATCTCCTGGGGGACGTCGAGACGCCAGCCGTCGATGCCGAAGCGGAGCCAGTGCTCGGCCACCCCGAAGAGGTACTCGCGGACCTCCGGGTTGTCGGTGTTCAGCTTCGGCAAGGCCGGCAGGTCCCACCAGGCCCGGTAGCCGAACTCGCGCGGGGAGCGCACCTCCTCCATGCGTTCTCGCGGGGTCTCCGTCAGGTCCAGGATGTCGGTCCGGACGTCGGGGAACGCCCGGATCTGGCGACCCGCCTTGAGCGCCTCCTCGTCGAAGTGGAACCAGTCGCGGTACGGGGAGTCCCAGCCGGTCTCCATTACGTGGTTGAAGGGCCAGAACCCGCGGCTGGCGTGGTTGAACACGCCGTCGAGGACGATGCGCATCCCGCGGGCATGGCACGCGTCGATGAGCTCGCGCAGGGCGGCGTCCCCGCCGAGCAGCGGGTCGACCTTCAGGTAGTCGTAGGTGTGGTACCGGTGGTTCGACGCCGACTGGAAAATCGGGTTGAGGTAGATCGCCGTCACGCCCAGCGCCTGAAGGTGGTCCAGGTGCTCCACCACCCCCAGGAGGTCACCGCCCTTGAAGCAGGTGGCCGTCGGCGGCGTCTCCCACGGGGCCAGCGTCCCGGGCTTGTGGACGCGCTCACTCGACGCGAACCGATCGGGGAAGATCTGGTAGAAGATCGCGTCGCGGACCCAATCCGGGTTTACGATGGGCACAGGGTCGTCCTCAGGCTGGTTCGGGCGGGGCCCGGTGGCGAGTCGGCCGGCCACGAGGTGCTCGGGTCGCGGCCGGAACGTGGCGCGAGGTCATGCGCAGCTGGCGGGCCACGCGCCGGCCCCTCGCCGACGGCGGTTCGGCCCGGCGCACCCGGGCTCAGCCCTTGGCGCCGCCGGCGGTGATGCCGGAGACGAGCCACTTCGACGAGTAGAGGAAAAGCAGCACGACCGGGATCGAGATCAGGATCGACGACGCGGACAGGTCGTTCCACTGGGTCTGGAACTGCTGCTGGAACCGCTGGAGACCCAGCGGCCACGTCAGGAGCTGCTCCTTCGAGATCAGGATCCGGGCCAGGAAGAAGTCGTTCCATGCAGCCAGGAAGTTGAACAGGAAGACGATCGCGAGCGCCGGCGTGGAGAGGGGCAGCAGCACCCGGTAAAACGCCCCCAGCTGCGAGCAGCCGTCGATCCGGGCGGCCTCCTCGAGCTCGATCGGGACGGTGTCGTAGTACCCCTTGAGGATCCAGATGCTGAAGGGCACCGCGGTGACGGACAGGCCGACCAGGAGGCCGACGTAGGAGTTGGTCAGCTTCAGCTGGACGGCGAGGATGTAGATCGGGACCAGGAGCATCGCCGCCGGGATCATCTGCGTGGCGAGGAGCGTCGTCAGCCCGACGCCACGACCGGGGAACTTGTAGCGGCTGAAGGCGTATGCCGAGGTGGCCGCGATGATGACGCCGATGATCGCCGTCCCGGTGGTCACGACCAGGCTGTTGAAGATCCACAGCATCAGATCGGTCTGGAAGATCACGTGCCGGAACGACTCGAAGGTCGCATTCTCCGGGATGATCGTGAAGTTCGAATCCAGGAGCCGGTTGCCGGGCCTGATCGCGACGCTGAACACGCGCAGGACCGGGAAGAACGCCACGAGCGCGGCGAGCATGAGCGCCAGGTGGATGACAAGGCGCTTCAGCGGCTTGTCGTCGCGGCTGCTCCCGCCGGATACGGAGACGCTGTTGGCCGGGCGAACGGTGGTCGGAACGACGGTCGAGCCGCTCATTCGTAGGCCCCCTTCAGGCTGCCGGTCCTGCGGATGTACACGACGGCGAACGCGAGCAGGAGCAGGAAGATCACGAAGGCGAAGGCGGCCGCGTCACCGTACCGGTTGTACTGGAAGGCCTGCCGGAACAGGGCAGTGACGAGAATGTCGCTGGTCTCCAGCTCGTTCTGGTTGATGAAGTACGGAACGTTGATGTTGTTGAAGGTCCAGACGGTGCCCAGGATGATCGCCGGCGTCAGGACGGGCCGCAGGAGCGGGAGGGTGATCGCGCGGAAGGACTGACGGCTGCTCGCGCCGTCGATCTCGGCTGCCTCGTAGTAGTCGCTCGAGATGCTCTGGAGGCCGCCCAGGATGATCACCATCATGAACGGCACGCCGAGCCAGACGTTCGTGATGACCATGGCGGCGAAGTTCCAGACCGGATCCGACAGCCACGGATAGGGGCCGAGGCCGACGAGCCCGAGGAGCTGGTTGACCGCGCCGTACTGGAAGTTGTATTCGGTGCGCCAGACCAGGAGGGCGATGACCTGGGGGATCGCCCACGGCAGGATGATGAGGGCCCGGTAGATGCCCTTGCCGCGCATGCGGCGATGGAGGAGGAGAGCCAGCGCCATCCCCAGCGACACGTGGAAGAAGATGTTGATCGAGGTCCAGAGGACGGTCTGGGCGAAGAGCTGCCAGAACGTCGTCAGCTTGAGGACCGGCTCGGTGAAGACCTGGATGTAGTTTTCGGGCCCGACGAACATGCCCTCGCCGATGCCGAGGAAGCCCGGGTTCCTGAAGTTCCGCAGGCTCATGCTCGTGAACGAGACGTTCAGCTCCCACAGGAGGGGGTACCCGATCAGCATGGCCAGGCCCAGGGCTGCTGGCGCCACGAGCATGATCGGGATGGCGTACTTCGTCCTGATCACCCGCACGAGGAGCAGGTACAGGAGACCCTCGAGCGCCACGACCACGAGGGCGATGACGACAAGCGTCAGCGAGACCTGGCTCAGCGCGGCGATCACCGCGTCCGGGGTCAACGGATCCTCCCTCTGCTGACGGGCTGGGCGGGCGGGGTCGCAAGGGATCGGAAGGGATCGGAAGGCGCCGCGGGCCCCGGGTTGCCCGGGGCCACGCGGCGCTTGGTGCTACTGCTGCGAGATGCAGGTCTCCGCGGAGGACTGCATGGTCGCGGTGATCCCCGCGATATCGCTGTTGCCCGTGTACATGTCACGGACGGCAGCGGTCATGGAGTCGAACACGCAGCGCATCTCGAGGTTCGTCGGCTGGGGCACGCCCTTCTGGGCGGCTTCGGCTGCGCCCGCGAGGAGCGCGTCGCCGGTCACGATGGGATCGGCGATCGCCTCGGCGTTGCCGGGGAGGCGCTTGAGGGTCTCAACCATCGTGACCTGGTTCTCAAGGTTGGTCGCGAACGTGTAGAAGTCCGAGACGACCGTCTTGAGGTCCGGGTCGTCGCCCACGGCCTTGCTGGCCATGAGGAACGTGCCGGCCACGTAGGGCTTCGGGTAGTCGAAGCCGGTGAGCATCGGCAGCGGGCCGACACCCAGGTTGTCGCCGAGGCCCGGAGCCTCGGCGTCGGGCGCGGCGGCGTAGGCGCCGAGCGTCCAGTCGCCGTTGATGATGAAGGCGGCCTTGCCGTTCTTGAACACGCCGTCCGCGACGTTGTAGTCGGCCTCGGCCGGCATCACCTTGTCGGTGTACTTGAGGTCATACATGAACTGAAGGGCGTTCTTCATCGCGTCCGTGTCGAGCGTCGGCGTGACGCCGTCCTCGGCGAAGACGCTGCCGCCGAAGCCGCCCAGGAACGGGACGAGCCAGAACGACTCGGTCTGATTGAAGACGATCCCGTAGGTGTCGCCGCTGGTGAGCTCCTTGGCCTTGGCCACCCAGGCGTCACTGTCGGCCGGGGCCGTGTCGCCGGCGAGGGCCTTGTTCCAGTAGAGCATCAGCTGGTTGCCGAAGGAGACGGGGGCGCCCCAGAGCGTGCCATCGACGGTCACGATGTCGGCAGCTGCGGGCACGAAGCTCGCCTTGTCGACCATGTCGTCGAGCGGCAGGATCAGGTCGGCGGCGGTGAAGGGACCGACGTGGTCCGCCACGGTCCAGAGGATCTCGGGGGAGTCGCCCGCGAGGCTCGACGTCTGGAAGTCCTCCCGGAGGGCCTCCACGTCCTTGTTGACGACCTCGAAGGTCACGTTCGGGTGGAGCGCGGTGTACGCGTCCGTGATGGACTTCACGTACTGGAAGCTGCCGTCCGCTTCGCCTTCCTTCGTCCAGAGAAGGAGGCTGAAGTCGCCCGCCGGGTAGGCGGCCTCGGTCGGCTCGGCCGGCGTGGAGGGCGCCGCGGATTCGGCCGGCGACGGGGTTGCCCCGCCGCCGCACGCGCCCACGACGATGGCGAGCGCGCCGAGCGCGGTCACCAGCTTGGTCGTTCGCTGCATCTGCTTGCTGTTCCTCCTAGTGCCGGCGCCCGGTCGGCGTCGGCGACGGCTGGTTGGTCCGCCCGCTCGAGCGGGCGATTCCGGCCGGATCGCCGCGTCGCGGTGATCCGCTCCCCCGGTCGGTCAGTCGCCCCGATCCACCTCCTCGCGCCCCCGAGGCGCCGGGCCGCTCGAGCCCCGGACGATCAGCCGGGTCTCGAGAAGGCGGTGGACCGGCCGCGCGACCTCCAGCCGCTCGATCGCCGCGAGGAGGAGGCGGCAGGCCTCCTCGCCCTTGCGGCGCACCGGCTGGCGCACGGTCGTGAGGGGGGGCTGGATGTGGCGGGCGAGCTCGATGTCGTCGAACCCGACGACGCTGAGGTCGTCCGGCACCCGAAGGCCGAGCCGACCTGCCGCGCCGATCGCCCCGACCGCCATGACGTCGCCCATGGCGAGAACCGCGGTCGGACGGAGGCCGTCCTCCCAGGCCCGCGTGAAACAGGCGGCCCCGCCATCGACGGTTGCCGGGCCGGCGACGATGCGATCGTCAGAGAGCTCGAGGCCCGCTGCGGCGAGCGCCACGCGGTAGCCGGCGATGCGACGGCCCATCACCCCACCGTAGTCGGAATGGGCTCCGGGCAGGGGCGGCTCGACACCGATGACGAGGAAGTCGCGGTGGCCGAGGCCGAGCAGGTGCTCGGCTGCGACGCGGGCGCTGCCCTCGTCGTCGATGCCCACGGCCGCGTGCTCGGGGAACGTCGCCGAGTCAACGAGCACGATCGGCAGGTCCGCCGTGCGGATCTGCCCGACCTCCGGGTGCTCCTCTGAGAGACCGATCGCTACGAACCCATCCACCGTCGCCCGGCCGACCGCGCGGGCCAGCGAGCCGTAGACGGGTGAGACGAACAGGAGCCCGTACCCGGCATCCTCGGCGACCGCTGCCACGCCCTCGCTGAACGCCGCGAAGAACGGGTTGGCGAAGACGACCGAGAGAGCCTGCGGGGTCAGGATCCCAAGGGTCCGGGTCCTCCGCTGGGTCAACATCCGAGCCACCGGATGCGGCCGGTACCCGAGCGTGTCAGCTACCTCGCGGATCCTCGTCGCGGTATCCAGGCTCAGCCGCTCGGGGCTATTGAAGGCGAAGGAAACCGCCGTCTTGGAGACACCGGCTTCCCGGGCCACGTCGGCGCTCCTCGATCGGCCGCGCTGGCGTTCCACCCTCGGCAACACCCTCCGTGGCATCGGCGCCGGGGAGATTCGCATCGGCGACGGTGCCTACCCACCGGTTTAGCAAACCGGTTTAGTGCGACCGTAGCGCCGTGTCGGACCGCTGTCAATGGCCCGAGGCGACCCCTACGCTCGCACCCCCGGCCGCCGGATGCGAAGCCGCCGAGCCGGGTCCACCAGCCGATCCTCGGACCTCCGCTACCCCTTCGCCTCGGCGTCACCCCGGCACCCAGCGAGAACCACCCACCAGCGTCCAAGCGCTCCCGCGCATCGCGGCCCGCCAGCTCGACGGCATCCGCTCCCCCGAACGCCCGGGGTGGTGGCGCCTCCTCGGGGGCCGGCTCTGCCTCGGTGGGTGGCGACTCCACGTGGAGCGGTTCCGGCCGCGGCGGGTCCGCCTCCGGCGGCTCCGGCGGCTGTGGCCACATGGCGCGCGCCTCGGCCGCCGCGACTCGGCCGCGAGTCGGGGCGGTTCCGCGGCGGGCTCATCGGGGTCGTCGTGGCGGCAGGCGCCGTGGTCGGGGGCACCTTCGTGTTCCCGGGTTCGGCGGCGCCGGCCCACGCCTGCGCGACGGTGCTTGACTCCGAGACGCCGGCAAGCGAGGAGCACGATGTGCCGTTTCCCGCCCACGACGTCGGTCGCGGTCACCCGTTTCGACGACCTGCCGACGCCGCGTGCCGCCGTCGGGTGGGACGCGTCTTCCTGGCCACGCGCGACACGGCGGAGCTCGCGACGCTTGCAGCGCAGAGCGCCGACCGCGGCCCGCAGCCACAATGGCAGACGGCGCTGCCCGGGGCGAGCCCGTCTGGGACCCGAGCGCGAACCCGTCGGCGGGTCCCTCGGCGAGCCCGGCAGTCAGTCCGGCGGCGACCACCTCGCCGACGCCTGCACCCTAGTCCC
>CAVQSY010000064.1:0-4602 GCA_963716025.1 uncultured Chloroflexia bacterium | reverse complement strand
GAAATACACACGGCTCAAGTCAAGAGCGTTCTTGGCGTACGGCACTGACCTCTCTCGGTTGGCGCGTCATCATCGCATCACTGGTGGGCGTCGCCGGCGTTCCGCAGCGCCCGCACCAGCGGTGACTGGAACCGTGGCCGGATCCGCACATCGCCCAGCCAGTCCTGCAGCCGGTCGCGCTCGGCCTCGATCAGCCGGTTGGTGGCGGCGTCCGGCCGCTCCAGGAGCTTCATGACGACGTCGCCGTGTTCGGTCTGGGCCCAGCCGCCGACGACGCGGCCGTTCGCCCAGACCGTGGGCCCCGCGTTGCCGTTGCGATCGAACAGGGTATCGGCGTGATCACCCAGGTACCAGGCGCGGTCCTTCCAACCCATGGTCGTGGGATCCAGCCCGGGGAGCAGCGCGACCCAGGACCCGACATCTCCCAGGGGCTCGAGGTCGTCTGGCAACACGTAACCCGTGCCGCCCTCCAGCGACACCTCCACCGCTTCGACGGCCTCGATGGTCGCCTTCGCGAGCTTCGCGGTCCACCCCGTCCACCACCGGATGTCGGTCAGGGTCGCCGGTCCGAAAGCACTCAGCCATCGATGCAGGAGATCGGCGCACGCCTGGGCGTTGTCGATCGAGGGAAGGGGACCGCCCAGCCAGTCCTCCGTGCGGGCCCAGCGGTACTGACCTGAGATCCACGTGCCGAGCGGGCGAGCCCGGACGACCAGCCCGTCGGTCGCGAGAAGGAAGAGCACGCGGGTCGACACGCCCATCGTGCCGGCCCAGGTCTTGCCCTCACCGAAGGTGAGCTTCTGGCCGAGCTCCGGCACGTCAGTCGTAAGTTCCCGCACGGTCGCTTGTCCGCGGCGGGAAAGTGCGTCGAGCGTATCCGTGGCGACCTTGTCGATCCACCGCTCCCCCCGACCGATCCGAGCGACGCCTTGCTCCTCCAGCATCCTTGCGAGCCTGGTTCGCTCGCCCGGCGCGAGGGCTTTGGTACACGCCTCGTCCATGACCGCCGCCAGATCGACGGGAACCACGAACAACGTCCGTCTCATGCCGAGCATCCGCACGAGAGAACGACGGTCGTAGAGCGCGTCCTCGAGGAGCGACGGCGCGAACCCGGCAACCCTTGCTCGCGCGGAGAGGTAGACGGTGGATGGATCGCTCGAGTGCAGTCCGACCAGGTCTGCTGCGGCCTCCTCCACCGAGGTGGTCGGCGAGTTGAGGTGATGGCGCACCGCCAAGCGGGCGCGCCGCTCTGGGAGATCGATGGCTGTTCGACTCACACGCGTGAGGCTACTCACACCCGAGCGCAGCGTGCCGGCCCGCCGGCCATGCCCGCCCCGCCCTACCGGAGCGGGTCCATCGGACGGTCTCGACCTCGGCCCGGACGCGATATCCTGTCGGCGACGCTACGGAGCGACGGGGATCCGGGTGAGCGACGTCGTACTTGAGTGCCGTGGCCTGCGCAAGACGTTCGGCGACCGGGTGGCCGTCGACGGCGTGGGGTTCACGATCGATCGGGGCGAGACGTACGGCCTACTCGGGCCGAACGGCGCCGGTAAGACCACGACGATCTCGATGATCTGTGGACTGCTCGCGCGCGACGCCGGCGAGGTGATCGCTCGAGGGGCGTCCGCTCGACACGAACGACGGTCGACGTGAAGGCCCTCGATCGGCTACGTGCCCCAGGAGATCGCGATCTACCCCGACCTCACCGCGACCGAGAACCTCCGGTTCTTCGCGAAGCTCTACGGGATCGATGGGAACGAGCTCGGCGCCACGCGTGACCGAGGCACTCGAAACGGTCGGTCTGGCCGATCGTGCCGGGGAGAAGCACGGCGGGCTTCTCGGGCGGGATGAAGCGCCGTCTCAACATCGCGCTTGGACTCTTGAACCGGCCCGCGACTACTGGTCGCTCGACGAGCCCACCGTCGGGCGTGGATCCGCAGAGCCGCAACGCGATCCTCGAGTCCGTGGAGCGCTTCTCCGACCAGGGGATGGCGATCCTCTACACCACCCACTACATGGAGGAGGCCGAGCGCCTCTGCGACCGTGTGGGCATCATCGACGAGGGCCTCTTGAAGGCCGAGGGCACGCGCCGCGAGCTCGTTTCGCTCGTGGGTGAGCACGACCGCGTCGGATCTGGGCACGCGCGGTGACCTTCGTCGCGCGATCGCCCGGCTGCGATTGCACTGCCGGCCGTGTTCGAGGCCACGGCGACTCCGACGGTGAGATCGACCTGCTGGTCGCCGATGCCCGTGCGGCGCTCGCGAGACCTGGTCCAGACGCGCGGTCGACGGGGGCGTCGGAGATCGAGTTCCGTGGAGGTCCACGAACCGAACCTGGAGGCGGTCTTCCTGCATCTGACCGGCAAGGCGCTCCGCGACGAGGGGTGAGGACGATGGCGACGCGGGCTCCGCCCTCGCGATCGCCGGCAAGGACCTGGTCCGGCGCCTGCGCGACCGCACGCGCGATACTGGTCGGCCTGATCCTGCCGTTCGGGCTGGCCGGCATCTTCTGCCTCACGTTGGCCGGGCGCCGACAGGCGGCCTTCGCCGCGACGTACGCGGTGGCCGACCTCGACCGCTCGACGCTGACGGGGCACGTTCCGACCACGTCTCGACGGGCCTCGACTTCGTGACGCTGCGCGAGTGCGAAGCGATCGAGCGACGGGCGGAGGGCTCGCCGCCGACGGCGAGGTCGACGCGGCCTTCGTGCTCCCCGGCCGGTCATGGCCGCGGACCTCGCAGCGAACCGGCCGATCACGATCGACGTCCTGGCCGCGCCCGGCGCCGACATCGGAGCCCTGGTCGCGGTTTCGCTCGCGCGCTCGTACGCCGCGCAACTCGACGCGGTACGGCGTCTCGGTGGCGACGGCCGCGGCGCCGGGCGCCTCGGCCGCGGAAGTCGCAACGCTGGTGGCGGCCGCGCAGGAGATCGCGCCGCGGCCATCGTCGAGGAGCGCCGGCGGAGAGCGCACGTGTACTCGGCCTCCACGTTCTTCGCGATCGGCATGGCGGTGTTCTTCCTGTTCTTCACCGTCGAGTTCGGCGTGCGGGGCCTCTTGGAGGAAAGTGAGGAAGGGACGCTCGCCCGGCTCCTGGTGGCGCCCATCGCACCGTCCGCGATCCTGGCGGGCAAAGCGATGGCCAGCTTCGCGGTCGGCCTGGCGGCCACGACGCTCCTGGTGATCGCCAGCACGTTGTTGCTCGACGCCACCTGGGGCGAGCCGATCGGCGTGAGCCTGCTGGTCCTGGCCGGCGCATCCACGGCCGTGGCGGTCACCGCCCTCGCCACGACCCTGGCGAAGACACCCGCCCAGGCCGGCGCGTACGTCTCGATCGTGGCGGTGGTCGGAGGCCTGCTGGGCGGCACGTTCTTCCCGGTATCCCGAGCTGGGGCACTCGCATACCTGCGGTTCCTGTCGCCTCAGGGCTGGTTGATGGCCGGGTTCGAGAAGCTCGCCTCCGGAGGCGCGGTCGGCGCGCCCTTCCGGCGATAGCCGGCACGCTGGCGATCGGGATCGCGTGCGCGACCATCGCGTGGTCGCGCGCCTCGAAGCTCGTGGCGAGGTGAGTGGGATGCGGAAGATCTGGGCGATCGCGGCCATGAACCTGGGTCGGCTCGTGCGCGACAAGACCGCGGCCTTCTTCGTGTTCGTCTTCCCGTTCCTGATCATCCTGGCCCTCGGGGCCGCCTTCGGGCAGGGCGCGACGCCAAGGCTCGGGGTGGTGTCGTCAGGCTCCGACGCCATGGGGAACGACCTCGTCGAGATCCTGGACGAGCAGCAGGGCCTGGAGACGGTCGCTTTCGCGGATCTCGCAGCGCTCCGCCGTGCGGTCGAGCGAGGCGAGGTGGAGGGCGGGCTGGTCATCCCCGCGGGCTACGAAGACGCCGTGCGGCGTTCGGATACCGTGCCGCTCGCCTACCTCGCCCGCCCCACCGGCGCGGGCGCGGACCTTCGTCTAACGGTCGTCGCGGCGGTCGACGCGCAGAGCACCGAGGTCCGGGCGGCGCGTCTCGCGGTTGATACGGGCGCGGTCGGATCCTTCGACGATGGCTTGGCGCGGGCACGACTCACGGCCACGACGATCCCGCAGATCCGGGTCGTGCAACGCGAGGCGGCGACCGGCGAGGCGGTCGCCTACGGGCTCGATGCCGGCGCGGCGCAGGAGCTGGTGCTGTTCGTGTTCCTCACCTCGCTGTCCGCCTCCGCGATGCTGATCGAATCCCGCCGGCTGGGGGTGTCGAGAAGGATGCTCGCCTCGCCGACCCCGGTGCGAACGATCCTGGTCGGTGAGGCGCTCGGCCGCTACCTGATCGCGCTGGTGCAGGGCGTGGTGATCGTCACCGGGTCGCTGCTGCTGTTCCGGGTCGACTGGGGCAACGCGTTCACCACGTCGGTGATCGTGGCGGTGTTCGCCGCGTGCGCGACCGGGGTCGCGATGCTGATGGGCTCGGTGCTGCAGAACGCGCAGCAGGCCGGCGCGCTCGGCGTGTTCCTCGGCCTGGTGCTCGCGGCGCTCGGCGGTGCGATGGTCCCGCTCGAGGTCTTCCCGCCGACGATGGCGACGATCGCGCACCTCACCCCGCACGCGTGGGCGATCG
>CAVQSY010000063.1:0-3677 GCA_963716025.1 uncultured Chloroflexia bacterium | reverse complement strand
TGCCGTTGGCGTCGCTGAGGTGGCTCGCGACTGAGCTGGCGGCAACGCCTCGCGGCGACGATCAAATTCGCACGAACTGGTCGATGTCCACCCGCGGCCGGTGGTTCGTCCCGAGCACCTTGATGACCACGGTGTGCGGCCCTGCGACATCCCAGGAGGTCTGCCAGACGAGCCGACGGTACGAGGAGGACTTCCGGTACAGGTCCAGGGTCGTCGCCAGGACGCCGTCGACCCAGACCTCGGCCTTGCCTCGGTTGGGGCCCATGGTGGTGACGAAGCCCACCGCGCGACCGGTGAACGAGTACGTGGCCTTCTTGCCCGCGCGGGTCGCGTAGTGGAGGGTGCCCCGGGAGGCCTTTTGGTCCCGGATGGTCGTCCAGCCGGACCAGTACGAGATGGCGGACGAGGTGTCCTCGATCGCCCGGACGGTGAACTGGGGCGTGGTCACGCTGGCCTGGTTACCCGCGCGGTCGAAGGCGCTCAACGTGAGCGTCGTCGCCTTGCCGGAATGGGCCGGGATGACGCATGAAGTGACGTCCCCTGGCACCCTCCTCACGGCCGCGCTGGAGTCGTCCTGGCGCCTGATCTCGATCGTCGCGACGCCCGCCTCGTCGTCGGTGGCTGCCGGCCAATCGACCTGGAGCGGCACCGTGAGGGTCACCTTGCCGGTCGCGAATCGCGCCGCGGGCGCCTGGACCACCGGACGTCTGGTATCCATCTGGACCGGGGTGGCGACCGGGTCGGACCACCGGCTGTCGCCGGTCTGCCACTGCACGTATACGGTGTACTGGTCGGAACGGCTTCCACCCAGCGCCGCGCTTGAGAAGTCGTCACGGACGCGCACCACCGACTCCCTCTGCGCCGCGTGCGTGAGCATCGGACCGCCAGCCGTGTCCGTGGTGTCCGGTGAGGCAGACCACCGGACCCACGTGATCGGGCTGCTCGACTGCGGCTCCAGGACGACCTCAACGCTGTAGCTGTTCGCCCACCCGGTGCCGCGTCCGACGACCACGGATCCACCCGGATCGGCGGCGAGGTTGCCCACGAACCCGGTGAGGACACTTGACTGGCCGTTCGCACGAGAGGCGGCGAACTGGGCCCACGCGCGGTGGGGGTTGGACGGGTCGGGCACGAACGAGCCCGCGCTCCCGGTGCTGGCGGTGGGCCGCTCCGCGCCCTGCAGGAACAACACCTCCATACCGCCGGCCAGGAACGTCTCGCCCGGGTTGTGGTATGCCACGTAGTGGTCGGTCGGCAGGGCGTCGACAGCGCTCGATCGGCTCATCTCGAGGAAGACGGTGCCGTCTCGGGCCGTCCCGACGAACGGCAGGAACGTGTCCTGCTCCGTCTCGACGTAGTCAACGTCCTCGACAAGCTTCGGGGGTGTCGTCGAGGTGTCCAGCTCAATGACCCGCGCGCACGAACGGTAGTCGGTGTCTTCCGCGGTCTTGCACTGGTCGTGCGTGGTGAGGTACACCCGGCTGCCACGGGAGGTGGCGCTCATGACACGCTCGTCGAGCCAGCCATTGCCCTCCGCCATCGCGAGGATCGTCTCGGGCGGTCCGGCCAGGGTGCGAACCGACCGCTTGGCTGTCAGGTCCACGTTGCCCACGAGCCTGGCCGTGCCGGCCTTCGCACTGCCCTTGATCGTCGCGTAGGCGAGGTGGCCCCAGTAGGTCACCTTGCGATCCCCGACCAGCCGGATCGTCTTGCCGGTCGACTTGGAGCCGGTGCCGGGCGTCGCCGCCACCGGGACCCACGACCAGTAGTTCGTGCGCGGTGTCGGGCTGACGTCCCGGACGGTGACCGAACCGCCGTCAAGGAGATCCGCCCAGTCCATCACGCGCAGCCGCGCACCTTCCCATGCCGACCCCAGACAGTCGGCGCTGGCGGGTCGCAGGTCGAACTCGTTCGTGGACAGGACAACCTTGTCATCGGAAACCCCGATGGAGATCGAGTCGGTCCAGGCATCGTTCATCGGGATTCGGAAGCGGTACCACTTGCCGTCAGGGTTCGAAGTCTTGGACACGGCGACGTTGAGGTAGCCCTTGGCGCAGTTCTTGGCCTTGCCCTGGTAGCTGGGGACGGCCACGATGAACCGGCCCCGGTAGACCGAGCCGACCACTGTCGGACCCCAGAACCCTTCCGTGGCCGGGATGCCGAAGAAGCCCCACCCGTAGCCGTCGACGGGCGGGTGATAGTCGGTCATCTCCATGTCCGGGAACGTGTAAAAGAGGATGGCGCCCCGCTTGGCGGCCACCATGTGCGAGCCGACGATGGCGCTGGTGGCCTGGGGCCCGTACTGGTCGACGGACCCCGCGTTGTCATACGTGATCGCGCTCGCCCCCGCCGCGGGGTCGAGCATCTCGAGCGCCAGCGAGGGACGCGCCACGGGCGCGCCTCCGCCGCTGGAGACGTCGGCGCTGCCGTGATGCAACGCGGCCAGCGGGCTGGTCAGCGCCGGCCGGCGGGATGAGCCGCCGGGTGTGGCCAGGTTCGGGTCGAACTCCGTTTCCGCGACGACCTGCTCCAGGCCTCCGTCGGCGAACGCCTGCGGCGCGGCGGTCTGCATGGTCAGTCCGACAACCGCGATGGCCGTCGCGACAGCGAGTCGAGACGAACGAGTCAACCCACGAAACACGGCCTGCCCCCATTGGTACGAGCGTTGGCTTGGCGGGACGTCTCGCGAGACGACCTGCTGCAGGGTGCGACAGGTCGACCCGCCGGGCAAGGCCGGAAGACCCATGATGGAAAGGCCGAGTGGTGGCCGCCCACGAGCGTGCCGGCGCATGGCCTGATGGCGAGATATCATGAAGTGCTATGAGAACGATTAGCCCGCTCGACCTCCGTCGCTCGCTCGGCGCCATCCTGGACGAAGCGTCAGCGGGGGAGCGGTTCCTCGTCGAGCGGGATCACCGGCCCGTCGCCATGCTCGTCTCCGTAGAGGACGGCCGGCGGCTCGACGGCGACCCCGAGGAGCGCCGGCGGCGCACGGTGGCGGCGCTGGACCGGCTCGAGGCGTTGGGTCGGGCGCAGCGGGCTCGCCACCCCGGCGGACCCTCCGCGGTCGATGCGGTGCGCCAGGAGCGGGACCGCGACGATGGCTGACGGGCTCGTCCTCGACACCTCGGCCGCGCTTGCGATCCTGCTCGCCGAGCCCGAGGCGGGGACCGTGCGCGAGCGACTACTGGCAGCCGAAGGCGGGCCGATCCTGGTGCTCGACCTGTTCTGGCTCGAGGTCGTCAACGTCCTGGCGCGCCGGCATGGCTGGGATGCGGACGCCGTGGTGGAGGCGGTCCGGGACCTGGACGAGCTCGGGATCGAGACCGTCAGCCCGGACCGGCCGATGGTGCTCGCCGCGCTGGACCTGGCCGTGACCCACGGCCTCAGTGCGTATGACGCCGCGCATCTCGCGCTCGCGGAGGCCGCCGACATGCGCCTGCTGACCCTCGACGCGCGGCTCGCCCGTGCGGCGGGCCTGCGCGCAACGCCTCGTCCACGCCCGGCCGCACGCGAGGAACCGGCCCCGTACGGGACCGGCCAACCCCCGCCCGACTGGGCGGGCCAGGCCGCTATCTGGCGGAGCTCCGGCGGGCGGCGGCGTGCCGGGTTGGAGCGAACCGAAGAGGCCCCGAGTGACCTCAGGGCCTCTTGCGCGGGTCGAAGTGGTGTCGCTC
>CAVQSY010000062.1:0-43468 GCA_963716025.1 uncultured Chloroflexia bacterium | reverse complement strand
AGCGCCGGCCCCCACCTTCGGTCCCGCCTCGGCCCACTCCGCCGAGTCACCTCTGGCTGTATCGGCAGACCGCCACGAGGAGCTCGTCACGCGGCCCCGCGTGCGCGAGCGACGAGCTCCGATCGCTGGTCGGCAGCGCCAGTCCGAGGTGAATTCGTGCGGGGTGCAGTCCGGCAGCGTGCGATCATCACGATGCGCTGGCGCCGACCGTCCACGAGCGGGATCGACGCCGCAACGACGCACGACCCACGATCGTCTGGTCGACCGCCAACGCCGCCATGGGCGGTCGGCTACGGCACGCCGGTCAGCCAGAGGAAGCGCATGCGGGTGGTCTCGCTCCTGTTGTCAGCAGCGATGGTTGCCGCGTGCGGAGCCGACCCGGTGACGTCGAGCCCGGCGACGTCAAGCCCGGCGACGTCAGGCCCCGTTCAGACGAGTGCCGCGCAGTCGGGGTCCGCGCGGCCGTCACCGGTGATGCCATCGCCGAGCCCGATTCCGGCGGCCACGTCCTCCCCGACGCCCTCCCCGACGCCAGCCCCGCCCGCGCTGTCCACGCCGGGACCCAACGCCACGCCCTCCCCAACGCCGGCCCCGTCCGCGACGCCCGCGTCGACCGCCAGCCCCACGCCGACGCCGGACCCCGCACTGGTCAAGGCGGCGGTCGCCTACGCACGGAAGGCCGGATTCGACCTCGCATCCGACCCACGGTCCAAGGTCAGGGACGAGGAGCCCGCCTTCTACTGGCTGCCCCTGCACCGCGTCTCGCTGCGGCTCGCGCACACTCAGGGAGCGCGGCTGAGGATCTACATCGACGACGATCGCTCGGTTCGAGTGGTGGAAGGTGGCTGGGACTCGCAGTCAGGCCCCGCGGTCTCCCGTGCCGAAGTGTTCCGTGCGGCTCGTCGCGCCTTGCGACAGGTCGGTGTCGATCCTGGCAGCGGGACGCTGCATGTGGCTGCTCACATTCCTCGCAGCAGTTGGTACCTGACATTCGATCGCACGATCGCCGGCTACCCCGTCGCCAACTGGCCGATGGCCTGGGGGCTGGACGGTGACAAGGCCTATCTGGAGCTGCGTGCCGACGGCACGCTCCGCGAGCTCTATGCGATCCGGCTGGATCACCGGCGCGTGCCGACGATCCTCGATCGCGCCACCCTCGACCGGCGCCTCGCCAAGGTGGCCAAGGTGTCACGCGCCACGCTCGTCACGTACGAGCCGGGCCTCCTGTGGGTCCGAGCGTACGATCCGCCGACCGGCCACATCTTCCCGAAGCTGAGGCTCAGCTACTGCGCGACGCACCGATCGGAGGACCACTGGGTGGCGTGGTGCGTGGACGCCGGGACGGGGGCGTTCAACGCCCGCGGTGAGGCGTGGGACTGAGCCCCCGGGAGCTCAGCGACGGACCAGTGTCCGGAACAGGTGGTCCAGGGTTGCTGCCGGATCCGCCGTGAGGCCGGTGTGGACCTCGGACGGCTGGATGATCGTGGACGACGGCGACACCAGCCAGTGGAACCGCTCGGGCATCGGCAGCGCGGCGATCGGACCGCCGTGCGGGGCGCCCGCCGCCACCGCCTCGATGGCGTGGAGGTGCGCGCGGACGATCGCCAGGTCGCAGTCGGGGCGCATCGCGACCAGGAGCGCCTCGTCGAGCTCGGTGACGGCTCCCAGGAACCGCCTGGAGCGGCACATCAGCACGATGCCGGCGTTGAACGCCTCGCCCCGCTCCACCCGCGGGACAACGCGGATGATCGCGTACTCGAACGGCTTGCGCGCCTTCGCCTCAGGCCGCGCGGGCACGTTCCGCCTCCTCCACGAACGCGTCGCGGGCCCGCAGCCGCGCGGCGAGGTAGTCGACATAGGCGCGGCGATGCGTGTCGGCGTCCGGCAGCCCGGCCTCGGGCTGGAGCCAGTCGTCGGGGATCGCGGCGGTCAGCCGCTCGAGGAGCACTCGGTCCACGAGCGGCGCCAGGCGAGCGTCGGCCTCGGTGATGGAGCCAGCGAACGGCAGCAGCACATGGTCGCGGATCTGCTCGAAGGGGCGACTGGCGTGGGCGGCGGGCGCCTTCCAGCTGTGGTGGATGTAGAGCGCGGACCCATGGTCGATGAGGTGGAGCCGCCGATGCCAGACGATGAGGTTCGGATTGCGCGCCGTGCGGTCCACGTTGGTGGTGAACGCATCCAG
The DNA here is from genome assembly GCA_963716025.1 of uncultured Chloroflexia bacterium. Lineage (GTDB taxonomy): Bacteria > Chloroflexota > Limnocylindria > Limnocylindrales > CSP1-4 > CAIXZV01. The sequence continues at coordinate 41,286 of CAVQSY010000062.1, read as the reverse complement.
CCAGACGACCGCGGCGGCGAGCTCCGGCTCCGGGCGTGGCCCGATCGCGGGTGCGAACGCGAGCGCCCCGGGCAGGAAGTCGAGCCCGACATTCGTCCCTGCCGACCGCTCCAGCAGGCCCTGGATCTCCCCGTCGGGCTCGGCCTTGGCGAGTGCGGCGTCCAGCTCCACGAGCACGAGATCCGGGACGGGGAGCCCGAGGTGGCGACCAAGCTCACCTGCGAGCAGCTCGGCCACGAGCGCCTTGCGGCCATGCCCGGCGCCCAGGAGCTTGACCACGTACAGGCCGTCGTCGTCCGCCTCGACCAGCGCGGGCACGGAGCCGCCCTCCCGTAGCGGCGTGACGTAGCGGGTGGCGGTGACGGTCCGCAGCATGGCAGGCCCCAGTGTAGGCCGCGTCCGGTGCATCGACGGCAAACGATCGGCCGCCGGCCGTGCCCGCTTGCCCTGAAGAGCCGTGGGAGCTATTGTTGCGGCTGCAACTATCCTGCCAAGCCGAGCCGGCCGTCCGGAGGACCCCATTGGAAGCCACGCTGCGCGCCGCTCTCGACCGGAGCCAGGTCATCGACCTCACCACGACCGGCCGACGGTCGGGCGAGGCGCGACGGATCGAGATCTTTATCCACAACCTTGACGGCCGGCTGGTGATCAGCGGGATGCCCGCCCCCGGGCGGACCCGGGCCTGGCTCCGCAACGTGGCGGACAACCCCGAGGTCACGCTCCACTACAAGGGTCCGGACGCGGCCGGCGATGTCGACGGGATTGCGCGGGTGATCACCGACCCGGGCGAGCGTCGCACGCTCCTGGAAGGCGTGGCGCGGAACTGGGGTCACAGTGACCTCGACGTGATGATGGAGCACAGCCCGCTGATCGTGGTCACGGTTCCCGGCTACCCGGGCTGAGCCGCGGTGCCCGCCCTGTGCTTGGGCCTTGCGTCTTGACGCCCACCGCCATGCGCAGATGGTCGCACGGGCGCCCAGGGCCACCTCGTGATCAGCAGTGGTGATCAATGCACGATGTTCGGCTGATAGCCGCGGGTTGTAAGGCCCATCGCCATGTGGTCGACGGGACGAATGGACCCGATCTCGGGAAGGTGATCAGCGGCAGTGATCTGCCGCGCGGTTTCGCCGAGATCCGCGTGCCGAATCGGTCCCTGGCGCCGCGCCCCGCAACGGAAACCCGCAGATGATCAGCAGCGGCGATATCCGGAGCGCTTAGGGTCTTGGGACCGGGTCGGGACGACGGGGATCGGGTCGGGCGTCGCCGGGAACCTACCCCGCCCGCCAAGTCCCTACACGGGCTCCTCGTCCAGCAGCGCCCGGAACCGCTCCAGCGCCATCGGCAACTCCGCCCCGATCCGCCGCTCCGCCTCCCTGGCGATGAACCCCAGGAACGGCGGCGTGTCGAGGTCCAGCTCCAGGGTCACGCGCGTGGCTGAGGGACCCCCAGACTCGAGCCGCGTCCGGACCGCCACCGTCAGCGGACCGCCGCTGCCGGCGATCTCGAGCAGCTCGGGTGCCCGGAGCTCCTGCACCACGCCGGTGATCTCCGCGTTCCCCGTCCCGGGCCCCAGTGTCAGCCGGACCCGAGACCCCAGGGCCAGCGCCGGGTCCAGCAGCTCCGCAGCCACGACCTCGGGCAGCCAACGCGGGAGCGCCGGCACGCGCGTCGCGACCCGGAACACGAGGTCGGCGGGGTACGGGAGATCGACGGCGGCGGTGACTCGGCTCACGCCACCATGCTACGTGGCCTCCGCCGGAGCGCAACGGCGGACCAGGGGCTCGGCGGCAGCGGCTCAGGCGGGGACCGGCTCTGTGAGCTGATCCACCAGCCGCTCCAGCTCCACGTCGGTGAGGCCGTGGCGCCGCAGGAGCGATCGCGCGCCGCCGTGGCGCTCGTCGAGGTGGCGGAGCGCGCTCTCGATGAACTCGGGTGGGCTGTCCACCACGAGGCTGCCGCTCCGCCAGTCGTCAAGCTCGATGTGCGCGACGGCCGAGGCGAAATGCTGCGCCGAGACCGCGTAGTCCTCGACGATGACGTCGCGCGGGACGCCGACGAGGTCGAGCAGCAGTGCGATGGTCACACCCGTGCGGTCCTTGCCCGCCGCGCAGCCGATCACGGCCGGCAGCCCGCCGTCGGCCAGCAGCGCCCGCGCAACCTCGGCAAGCTGCGTGCCCCGGGCGTCGAGCACGTGCCGGTACATGCCGGCCAGGCCTGCGTGCGGCGTCGGGTCGTCGGCAAGCAGCGGGATGCTCGTGTAGCGGACGGACGGCGAGTCGCGGAACGTGTTCGGCGAGGTGACGAGCTCCTCCGGCCAGCGCAGGTCGATCACCTGGCGGAGCCCGAGCCCCTCGAGCGCCCGGCGGGTCACCCGCGGGATACGCGTCAGCTCGTCCGATCGGAGCAGGGTCCGCCATCGGGTGCGCTGTCCGTTCGCGGTCCGGTAGCCACCGACATCGCGGACGTTGCGGGTGCCGGCAAGGACGAGATGGCGCTCGGGGTCGGTGGTGGTCATCGGTCCCAAGCGTATCTCCGGTCGCCCGTGGATGCCGTCGCACGGATACCCGGACTGGCGGGACGTCCGCGTCGAGGACCGGCCTGGGGGTCCCGCCCCGACCCATGACCCGGGGGTGACTCTTGGCCAGTTTCCCCGGCTGCCACGTCAGCGTACGGTGCCGATATCGAGCGGACCGCCAACAGCCGGATCACCTGGGGCGGCGCGCCGACCTTCCGGCGGGATGCTGGGCGGCGGCGGAGCCCCGAACCTGTCCTCCCCGGCGGTCCGCTTTCGATTGCCCGCCGCCTCAGCGGCCCGGGCTTCCCTCGAACACGCGCTTTGCCGCCCCGACATCGGCGTTGACCTCCCATCCGGCCGGGACAACGGCAAGCAGCTCATGCAGCCAGCCCAAGGGTGCGGGGAGCCGCGACGTGAGCTCCGTCGCCTGGTGGACCCATGTTCCCGATCCGCGCGCCTCGAACGAGATGATGCGGGTGCGGGTCATCGATCCCGTCATGCTGACGTGCACCTGCCGGACCGGTCGGCGATGCTCGGTGATCTCCCACTGCGGGGTCGACGGGATGCCCGCGGTCCGGCGGTGCTCCCGGAACACCGTGCCGACGCGGGCCGGCCCCGAGAGGTAGCGGATCTCGCGGACGCCTGGAAGCCACCGGGGGAGTCCGTCGATATCGTCGTAGAGGTCCCAGACCTCGTCGCGGGCCGCGCCAACCAGCGCATCCGCCGTCACTCGCCGCATCGATGCCAGTATCCCGCGCGGCCGCCTTCCACGCGACCCGCCATCGGGTGACAATGGGTCCATGACCCAGACCAGACTTCTCGCGGAGATCCGGGAGCAGCCCGAGGTCGCCGCCCGGCTGCTCGCGGCAGGCCCGGCTGCGCTCGCTGACGTCGCATCCGAGGTGCGGCGGCGGGGGATCGGCCTCGTGGTGATCGCGGCCCGTGGCACCTCTGACCATGCCGCGGTGTATGCCCAGTACGTGCTCGGCGCCCGCAACGGCCTGACCGTCGCGCTGGCGGCTCCGTCGCTGGTCACCCTCTACGGCGCCTCGCCCCGGTACGGCAACGCGCTGGTGGTCGGGCTGTCACAGTCCGGGCAGAGCCCCGACGTGGTGGGTGTCGTGGAAGCGGCGCGGGCCCAGGGCGCCCTCACGCTGGCGATCACGAACGCACCCGGCTCGCCGCTCGCCCTCGCGGCCGAGCACAACCTGGACCTCGGGGCGGGCGAGGAGCGGTCCGTGGCGGCGACCAAGACGTACACGGCGGAGCTTCTCGCCGTGGCGCTTCTCTCAGCGGCGCTGGACGACGACGGTGCCCGGCCGGCGCTGGCCCTGGTTCCGGACGCGGTGGCGCGCGCGCTCGACGCCGAGCCCGAGGCGGCGCGCATCGCCGCAGACCAGGCATTGCTTGACCGGGCGGTGGTCCTCGGCCGGGGCTTCGGGTACGCGACGGCCCGCGAGTGGAGTCTCAAGCTCAAGGAGGTCGCCCAGCTGTGGGCGGATCCGTACTCCGCCGCGGACTTCGCGCATGGTCCGGTCGCGCTCGTGGCGCCGGGCTCCGCCGTGTTCGCCTCCATCTCCGGAGGTCCCGCGCGCGACGCCCTGCTCGACGCCGTCAGGACGCTGGTCCGCGACGCGGGCGCCAACGTCCTGGTCCTGTCGGACGACCCGGTGGCGCGCGACGTGGGCCGATGGTCGCTCCCCGTGCCCGGCGGGCTCGCCGAGTGGCTTGGGCCGATCGCCGCCATCGTCCCGGCCCAGCTTCATGCGATGCACCTGGCGATCGCGCGCGGCCTGGACCCGGAGCGGCCGAGGGGCCTCGCGAAGGTGACCGAGACGCGCTAGCGTCCCGGACTGCTGCTCGCCCGCCGGCTGGCACGGGGTCGAGCGGCGGCGCCGCAGCCCCAGGCTCGGTCAAATCCGATCGGGGCTAGCATCTGTCCGTGACCCAGCCCTCCCCCGACGCCCCCGGCTTCGCCGCCCTTCCGCTCGACCCGCGGCTCCTCCGCACGCTCGCCGCCCTCGGCTACGAGGAGCCCACGCCGGTCCAGCTCGCGGCGATCCCGCCACTGCTCGACGGCAAGGACCTCCTTGCGGAGGCACCAACGGGGACGGGCAAGACCGCGGCCTTCGCCCTGCCCATCCTCCAGCGGCTGGCGGCGCGCATGGACGCCGACCGAGAGGCGGGGCGCCAAGTCGAGGGCCGCGGTGTTCCGCAGGACGGCCGTGGCTCACGGCCGTCGGCGCTGGTCCTGGCGCCGACGCGCGAGCTTGCCATGCAGGTCGCGGAGGCCGTGCACAAGTACGGCCGCGAGCTCGGCGTCCGCGTGGTCCCCGTGTACGGCGGCCAGCCGATCACCACCCAGCTCCACAGGCTCGCGCGAGGCGTGGACGTTGTCGTGGCGACCCCGGGGCGGGTGGTGGACCACCTCGACCGCGGCACGATCCGGTTCGACGAGGTGACGACCGTAGTCCTCGACGAGGCCGACGAGATGCTGGACATGGGCTTCGCGGACGACCTCGAGCGTATCCTGGCGGCGCTGCCACTCGAGCGCCAGACCGCGCTGTTCTCGGCCACCATCGCGGGACCGATCGCCCGCCTCGCCGAGGCGCACCTCCGCCAGCCGGCCCGGGTCCGTGTCCAGTCCGAGCGGGCCGTCGAGGGCGAGCCGGCCCGAGTGCGGCAGGTGGCGTACGTCGTCCGGCGGGCGGACAAGCTGGCGGCGCTGGGACGGATCCTCGACCTCGAGGACGGCGCGGCCACGCTCGTGTTCGCGCGGACCCGCGGCGAGGTCGACGATCTCGCGGAAGCGCTGTCCGGACGTGGGCGCGATGCCGCAGCGCTCCATGGCGGCTTGTCCCAGGAGCAGCGGGACCGGATCATGGGTCGCTTCCGCGATGGCGCGCTGGACGTCCTCGTCGCCACCGATGTCGCCGCCCGGGGCCTGGATATCGGGCTCATCAGCCACGTGGTCAACTACGATGTCCCGTCCTCGCCGGACACCTACGTACACCGGATCGGGCGGACCGGGCGCGCCGGCCGCGAGGGCGTGGCGATCACGCTCGTGGAGCCGCGCGAGCACCGGCTGCTGCGCGACATCGAGCGGACCATCCGCCAGCCCCTCCAGGTTGCGGGCCTGCCGACCGTCGCCGACGTGCGCGAGCACCGGCTGGACCTGCTCAAGGGCCAGCTGCGCGAGACGCTGGTCGCCGGCGGCGCCGAGCGCTATCGCGGCGTCGTCGAGGCGCTCTCGGGCGAGTTCGACCTGGTGGAGATCGCCCTCGCGGCAATCAGCCAGGCGGACGCCCAGGCCCGCGGTTCCGAGGACACCACCGAGCTGGCGCCGGCGACCCTGCCGTCATCCGACCGGCCCCTGCGCCCGGTCCGCGGTGCCGGCACGCGGCCCCGGTATGGCGAGCCGACGACCGGGTTTGTACCCCGCCCGCATGGGGTCAGGATGCCGCCCGGCCACACCGGCCCGTCGGTCGAGCCGAGAGGGGGACTGCGGAACCCGGGCCCGGGCCCGGCAGGCGGATCCCTGCCCGCGGGGCCGCGCAAGGGCTACCGAGCCAGCGGCTGGCGGGATACCGAGGGTCGGGCCGTGATGCGTCCACCGAACGCCGGTTCCGGTGGCCCCGGTGGCGTCACGAGGCTGTTCGTGGGCGCTGGGCGCGCCGCCGGCATGCGGCCCGGGGACCTGGTCGGTGCGATCACGAACGAGGCCGGGCTGCGGGGCGGCGACATCGGAGCGATCCAGATCGCGGACGGGTTCTCCCTGGTCGAGGTGCCGGAGGCCGCCGCGGAGCATGTCATCGGGGCGCTCCGGGCGGCAACCATCCGGGGCGTGAAGGTTGCCGTGCGCCGGGAGCGGTACTAGGGCCGACGGGTGAGGCGCCGCCGGAGTGGCAGCGGCAGCACCCTACGGGCAACCCGGCGAACAAGCGAAGGGGTCTCCTGGGGTGGCAGACCCAGCCGTTCGCGCAGCTGGCGTGCGTCCCGCCGGGCCCGGGCCAGGTCCAGCTCGAGGGTTTCGATCCTGGCCTCCAGCGTCTCGATATGGCGAGCCGGCTTCATCGACAGCCAGTCCGGCATCGCCCGGTCGCGGACCGGTCGACGCGGTTCCCGGTAGTGCTCGACGAGCCGCTCCGCGACCCGGTCGGCGTCGTGCACCCGCTCCACGAATGCCCGCCCCATGATGCCCAGGCGCCGCCGCCCCTGGGCATCGGGGATCAGCTTGCGCAGCACGGCGCCCGCCGTCTCGGGGTCGATCCTGACCACCGGGGCATCGGGGTGGGCGGCGACGACCGCGTCCGACATGCTGGAGACCGCGACCGCACCGGTTGCCATCGCCTCCAGCGAGACGATCCCGTACGACCCCGCGACCACGTTGTCGAGCAGGATGTCGGCGTCGGCCAGCGCGTCGATCACCGTCGCGTGGGGGACACCCTCAAGCAGTCGCAGCTCGAACTCGAGGCCGTCCGCCCGGAGCCCGTCCAGGATGCCGAGGAGCATCTCGGTTCCCTTCGTGCCGCGGCGGGTGGGGGCATGCACGACCACCGGCACGGTGCGGGCCCGGGGCTCGAGCGGCGGCATGCCACCGAGGCTGATCACGCGCGGCAGGTACACCGCATCCGGCACGAACGCCAGGTAGTTGACGGAGGCGACGAACAGGCGGTCCGCGTAGGTGCGCATCACCTGGAGGGACTTCGCGATCCGGTCGTCCTCGGGCAGGCTCGGCCCGACGAACTGGTCGCTCCATGGATTGATCCCGCTGTGGATGCGGCCCATCCGGATGTCGGAGCCGTGGAAGGTGAAGTAGAGCCGAAGGCCCAGTGAGCGGAGCAGCGGCACGTCCCAGTACGGGGGCAGCACACCGTTGCGAGGCACCAGCGTGTGGCCGAAGTGGAAGTGGACGATGTCGAAGCGGTCGACGACCTCACCGATGGCCTCCCACGTCGGCCGGCCGTCGGCTCGATCGAGCGCGAGCACCCGGTCCGATGGCCGGCCGAACACATCCGGCGCATCCTCCCAGAGCTCCGCGTGGTGCCCCAGGCGCCGCAGCGCGGCCACGATGTCAGAACCCTGGCCCGCGATGTTGCGCGGCGCATGCAGGATCCGCAGCGGGGAATCGTCGAGCACGGGCACGGGCTAGGTGTCGTTGCCGCTGCGCTCGCGGAGGAACCGCTCGATGTCGGCGATGAGGTCGTCGCCCGCGGGCTGCCGGGCCTCGTCCACCATCGCCTCCAGGCGTTCGACGTACGCGCGCGTCGTCTCGTCGGCGGCGGTCGCGGCGTCGAGCTTGAGACGGAGCAGGCGGCTCTCTTCGACCAGCTCGCCGCGCGGCAGGCTGACCTCGAGGTGCAGCTCCAGCGCCTTGAGGAGCTCGAGGCTTGCGAGGGAATACGAGCCCGTCACGTAGTGCGGGGTCTGCGCGAAGTAGCCGACGGCCTCGATGCCAGCCTCGGTCGCGGCCATCTCCAGCATCGACAGCGCGGCCGCCGGGACCTTCAACAGTCCGGTCGGGCCGGCGTTCACCCCGCCTCGCAAGAGCCCCGGGCGGGACGAGGTCCCGAGGATCGGTGCGGGCCGCGTGTGGGGGACGGCGGCCGGGATGGCGCCCAGGCTGATCCATTGCCGAACATCGAGTCGGCGCAGCAGGTCGATCGTGTCGGCGGCGAACTGCCTCCACCGGTCGTCCGGTTCCGCCCCGGACAGGATCAGGACGTCATGACTGCCAAAGCGGGCGGCCCGCAGGGTGATCTCCGGCCACACCAGGGACGTGAGCCGGCCATCCCGGATCTCGAGCGTGGGTCGCCGGGCGCGATAGTCGAACAGCTGGTCGGGATCGAAGCGGCCGATGACCGGAGCGCCCTCGCCCACGACATCGAGCACGGTGGTCGCCGCGGACCCGGCATCCACCCAGCCGTCGAACGCAGCAACGACCACCGGTGCTTCGAAGGCCGGGAGCGGGACCTCGAGGTGGTAGAGCGGCATGGGCGCAGTCTAGGCGTGATAACGGCTTGTGCGCGTGTGCTACCCGAGGTGGCGGATCCGTTCCCCTGGCAGCGCACGGGGCGCACCGCCCTGGCCGCGCTGTCCGCCGGCGCCCTGGCCGCGTTGTCCGCCGGCGCCCTGGCCGCGTTGTCCGCCGGCCATCCCCTGGCCGCGTTGTCCGCCGGCCATCCCCTGGCCGCGCTGGCTGCCGGCGCCCTGGCCCGGGCGACGGCCCGGAGCCTGCCCCTGGCCGTGACTGCCGCCGCTCAAGCCTGGGCTGGCATTGCCGAACCCGGTGCCCGGTGCCCGTCGATCCACGCCCCGGCCACGTCCCGGGCGACGGCCCCGGCCACTGCCGCCCGGGCCCTGGCCGCTGCCGCCATGGCCCCGGGCCACACCCGGCAGGCCCCGGGCCACACCCGGCTGTCCGTGGCTTGCGCCGGGCAGGGCATGGGTGATCGCCGTCTCCTCGCGAGCCGCACCCGCGTGGTGCGTCGGCGCAACCCCTCGGCGCCCGGCCGCAACACCGGGCCCTGCCGCCGGCCGACCCTGCCTGGAGGGGCGCTGGGCTGCCACCTCGCGGCGCTCCGCCGGCGTCGAACGGAGCCGGATCGGCTCCGGGCGGATGCTGCGGTCCGGCTCGAAGCCGGCGATCATCTCGGTCGGCAGCTGGCGCTTGAGCAGTCCCTGGATGGAGCGCAGGAGGGGCGCCTCGTCGACACACACCAGGGAGATCGCCTGGCCGGTCTCACCCGCCCGGCCGGTCCTCCCGATCCGGTGGATGTAGTCCTCGGGCACCATCGGCAGCTCGAAGTTCACCACGTGGGGCAGCTGCTCGATGTCCAGGCCGCGGGCCGCGATGTCGGTGGCGACGAGGATGTCCGCACGCCCCGACTTGAAGTCCTCGAGCGCCTTCACGCGCTGCGACTGGCTGCGGTTTCCGTGGATCGCCGCCGCCTCGATGCCGTCCTTGCGCAGCTGCTCCGCCAGGCGGTTCGCGCCGTGCTTGGTCCGGGTGAACACGAGCGCCTGCCGGACCCGCCCGAGCGCGACCAGCTCGACGGAGGACGTCACGCTTGCGCTCCCGGTCCACCGGGATCACGAGCTGGTCGATGAGGTCGACCGTCGTGTTGCGAGGCGCAACCTGGACGTAGGCGGGATCGGTGAGCAGGCCGCCGGCAAGCGACCGGATCTCATCCGAGAACGTGGCGCTGAAGAGCAGGTTCTGGCGTTGTGCGGGGAGGACAGCCAGGATCTTGCGGATGTCCCGGATGAAGCCCATGTCCAGCATCCGGTCGGCCTCGTCGAGGACGAGGAACTCGACCCGGGAGAGATCGATGGTGCGCTGGCCGAGGTGATCGAGCAGGCGGCCGGGGGTGGCCACCACGATCTCCGGTCCGGCGCGCAGCCGGGAGACCTGGGGTCCGAAGCCGACGCCGCCGTACACGGTCGCCGAGCGCACGGAGCGATGGGCGCCGTAGGTCCGGACGCTCTGCTCGACCTGGAGCGCCAGCTCACGGGTGGGCACCACGACAAGGGCACGGATGGGCTGGCGCCCCGACCCGCTACCGCGGGTCTCGTGCAGCCGCTGGATGATCGGCAGGACGAAGGCGGCCGTCTTTCCGGTGCCGGTCTGGGCTCCGGCAAGGAGATCGCGGCCCTCGAGCACGAGGGGAATCGCGGCCAGCTGAACCGGCGTCGGGGTCGAATACCCCTCGTCGGCGACGGCACGAAGAAGCTCGGGCGACAGCCCGAGAGTGGAGAAGGACACGAAAAGGACGCTCCTGACGGGCCCCTGGCCCGCGGGCGGGCTCCGGTCAGGGCAAGGTGGGGATCGGGATCAAGCGGTCGCTTGCGGGACCGGGGCGCCGACCGGGGGCGCCCATCGAACACGAGTGGTGCCACCGACCATACCGGCGATCGGGCTGGATGGCGAATTGTCTCCCGGCAGCCCCGGGATCCACTGGACGGGACGAGGCCCCGCGGGTGATGCTGCACCCGACGGGTGGCCGCCCGGCCGCCCGGCCATGATCGGGGTGTTGCGATGCTCGGACGGACGGCCAGAGCCGCCTCTCTCCTCCTGTTCGGCTGGTTCGTGTTCGTGGTCGGCGCAGCCGTCTACGCAAGGCTGATCGGCCGCGACGCCACGACGCCGGAGGCCGATGCCGACGAGATCGATCTCGTGGCGACCTTCGGACCGCTGGACTATCGCAGCGAGGCCTCGGCGTTCCGCGGCGGATCGGTGACCACCTGGTTTGGCGGCGGAACCCTGGACCTTCGGGGTGCGACGCTCGACCCGGCCGGCGCCACGCTGCGGGCCAGCGCCTTGTTCGGCGGGGGCAATCTGATCGTTCCCGATGACTGGCGGGTCGAGCCGCACCTCGTGGGCATCGGCGGGGCCGGTGACAGCCGTCCTGACGGCAATCCGCCGGAGGGGGCACCGACGGTGCGACTCGAGGGCACGGCGATCTTCGGCGGCTGGGGAATCACGTCCGAGGCTCCCGGCGAGGAGCTCACCACCGCCTGACGGCTACTGGGCCGGCGGCGTCCCGGTTGGGGCCGGCGCGTCCGTCGGTGAGGGCGTATCGGTCGCTGCTGGCGTCGGCGCCGGGCTGGCCGGCGGGCCAGACGGGACACCGCTACGCACCGGCTTGACCAGCACCCACCGGCGATACCACTCCGATGGCCCGTCTGCGGCACGGATCGAAGCGGCGATGTCCCCGGGCTCGATGGGGTCGTCGTACGGGCTGTCGGTCTGCCGGTAGGCCTGGAAGCGCAGCTTGAGGTTGCCGGTCCTGAGGCTCTCCACGCTGGTCTTGCGATTGAGCACCCGGTTGCTCCGGAGCGGATCCGACAGGAACACGTAGCGGACCGTGAAGTCGTTGCTCACGCGCGGGTCCTGGCCGGTGACCACGTAGCCGGTCATGACCTGGGCGTGTCCGCCGGCCCAGCCGAGGATCCCAACGGGCATCCGGTGGCGTGCGATGGCCTTGACGGCGGCCCGGACGGCGCGCTTGAACGTCCGATACGCCCGGTCGTCGTAGATCATCCGGGCGGGGTCATCCATGGCCTGTGCGCCCCAGCCGTAGGCGTTGAGGGCATTGCGCCAGCCATGGGCATCCGAGCCCTTTCCCGCACCCGCGAGCGTGTCATTCGCCTGCTCGAAGGCGAGGATCGAACGCAGGTCGCGCTTGTCGGCGGGGTCGGGGTTGTTCTTCCGTCGGTACGGGGTCCAGGTGAGGTCCGGGCCGCCACTGCCGCGCTCGGCCACGACGTTCAGCATGAACATCGTGGCCGCCGCCGTGCAGGCGTTGAAGTAGGGGTCCTGGTAGATGAACGCCGACTCGACGAACAGGTTGCTCGTCCAGGTGGTCGTGGCGGCCGCGGGCACCGGCGCGAACGCTGTGAGCCCCACGGCGAACAGCAGCGCGACGCGGGCGGCGATCCCGCGCCACGCGGCCCCGACGTTTGGTAGATGCGGCGGGGCCGGTTGAGGCACCATGCGCAGGACGGTGCACCAGCCGGGCCCGATCCGCAACGGGAGATACGTCCTACCCCGCATGGGAGGAGTCGGTCAGGCTCCACCAGGCCCCACGGGTTCCGGACGCCCCACTGGTGCGCCTGCGGCAACACCCGCTGGCGACGTTGCCGGCCGGCAGGCTAGGGTGCGCGGACCACGCAGGGAGGTTGGAGCGCGTCCCCGATGATCCGTACCACGCCGTTCCACGAGCGCACGTCGGCGCTCAACGAGACGAGCCTCTGGAGCCACTGGGCCGGCCGTCTGGCGGCGGAGAAGTACCAGCACTCCGAGAAGTCCGAGTACTTCGCCGTCCGCAACGGAGTCGGCCTGTTCGACACGTCGCCGCTGTTCAAGTACCGGTTCACCGGGCCCGGGGCCGAGCGGTTCCTCGCCGGCGTGCTGGCCCGGGATCCACGGCCCCTCAAGCCGGGCGAGGCCCAGTACACCATCTGGTGCGACGACCGGGGTTTCGTGGTCGAGGATGGCGTGCTCCTCCGCCACGGCGAGACGGACTTCCTCCTCACCGCAGCCGAGCCCAATCTCGCCTGGTTCACCGACCTCGTGGGACCGCGCGACGAGGTCGCCATCGAGGACGTCTCCGACGCGTGGGCGGTCCTCTCGATCCAGGGGCCGCGCGCCGGAGTAGTGCTGACCAACCTGGACCCGGCGATCGGGAAGCTGGGCTACTTCGAGCACCGCAAGGCGAAGATCGACGCCCACCGCGTCCACGTGTCGCGAACGGGCTTCACCGGAGACCTCGGGTACGAGGTGTGGTGCCGGTTCGAGGATGCGCTGCCCGTCTGGGACGCGATCTGGAGGTCAGGGCGGGGGCACGGCGTGATGCCGTTCGGACTGCAGGCCCTGTACATGACCCGGATCGAGGCCGGCCTGCTGCTGCTCGACGTGGATTTCGCCTCGAGCCGCTTCGCGTGGACGGATGCGGACCGGTCCACGCCCCATGAGCTGGGCCTGGGCTGGATGCTCCGCGGCCTGGAGGCCGACGATCGCCGGTTCCTCGGCGGAGCCGCGATCCGCCGGGAGGTCGCGGGCAGGACGTCGCGCTTCCGGACGACGGGGATCGTCGTCGACTACCGGCATTGGAACCGCCTGCACGAGGAGGCCGGCCTGATGCCACCGATGGACCACACACCGGTCCAGGAGGAGATGTTCCTGTACGACGACGATGGCACCCAGGTGGGCTTCGCCACGAGCTTCCTGTACTCGCCCGTGCTCCAGCGACACGTCGGGATCGCCCGGGTGCCGGTCGCGTCGGCGGCGCCGGGTTCGAAGGTGAACCTGGAGATCCCGATCAACCACCGGTACGTCCACGTCGCCGCGCAGACCGCGCGGCTGCCCCACTTCAACCCGCAGCGGAAGACGGCGTGACCATGGCCAAGACCGTTCGCACCGATCGCAGCGACCACACCTACGACGCCATCGTCGTCGGCGGCGGCCACAACGGCCTCGTCAACGGCGCCTATCTCGCCAAGGCGGGCCTCCGGGTGCTCGTGCTCGAGCGCCGCGACCGGGTCGGTGGGGCGGCCATCACCGAGGAGCTGCGGCCCGGCTTCTCGTTCACCACGTTCTCATATGCCCTCTCGCTGCTGCGCCCCGACATCGTCCAGGAGCTGGACCTCGTCAAGCACGGCTTCATGCCGCTGCTGATGTCGTCCACGTTCGCGCCCATGGAGAACGGCGACTACCTGCTCCTGGGCCAGGACCACGGCGCCAACCAGCAGGAGATCGCGCGCCACTCCCGCCATGACGCCGATGCCTACGACCGCTTCGACCACGACCTGGGCAAGGTCCTCCAGGCGTTCAAGCCGCTGATGGACGCGCCACCGCCCAACCTGTTCAGCGACGACCCCGAGGAGCTGATCGCGCTGGCCGGCCTTGGCGCCCGGTTCAAGGCGCTGCCCAAGGAGGTGCTCCACAACGCGGTCCGGCTGCTCACCGGGTCCGCGGCGGACTTCCTCGACGACTACTTCGAGTCGGACATCCTCAAGGGGTACCTCGCCAGCTCGGCGATCATCGGCACCAAGGTCGGGCCGCGCTCGCAGGGGAGCGGCCTGGTGCTGCTCTACCACCTGCTCGGAGAGCACGACGGGGTCATGGGCGCCTGGTCGTTCCACAAGGGCGGCAACGGCGGCTTCACCCAGGTGCTGTCGCGGGCGGCCACCGCCCTCGGGGCGGAGATCCGGCTCGAGGCTCCGGTCGCCGGCGTGATCACCAAGGACGGCCGGGCCGTCGGGGTCGCGCTCGAGGACGGGACCGAGTACCACGCCCCGGTCGTCGTGTCCGCGCTCGACCCGCGGCGCACGTTCATGGAGCTCGTCGACCCACGGGAGCTCCCCGGCGACCTCGTCGATGCGATCCGCCGCTACCGGTTCCAGGGCACCTCGGCCAAGGTCAACTTCGCGCTCGACGGGCTGCCCGTCTACCCGGCCCTTGCCGGCCGGGAGGACCACTACCGGGGCTTCACCAACATCGGACCGTCGCTGGACTACCTCGAGCATGCCTACGACGAGGCGAAGTACGGCTGGTACAGCAGCCGGCCGTATCTCGACTGCGCCATCCAGAGCACCATCGACCCCGACATGGCCCCGCCCGGCAAGCACGTGATGTCGTGCTTCGTCCAGTGGGTCCCGTACCAGCTCCGCGAGAGCGACTGGGACGCGCAGCGGCAGGGCCTGGGTGACACCGTGCAGGCGACGCTGGAGTCGTTCTTCCCCGGGTTCGGGGACCTCATCCTCCAGCGCGAGGTCGTGACCCCGGCCGACATCGAGCGGGTCGCCGGCCTCACCGAGGGCAACATCTTCCACGGCGAGCTGCTCGCCCCGCAGATGTTCTCCTTCCGGCCGGCTCCCGGCTGGGCCGACTACCGCACGCCCATCGACGGCTACTACCAGTGCGGGTCCGGGACGCATCCCGGCGGGTGTGTGACCGGCGCGCCCGGCAAGTTCGCGGCGCAGCGGATCGTCAAGGACCGGGCGCGGCGGACGCAGACAGGGTCGAAGGAGGCTTCCTAGTCCGGGCCGCACGCCGCTGGGCACGAACCGAGAGGTAGTGGTGCCACAGCATCCGGGCGGCGACCGCCCGCCACGGCCGCCACCCCTCGGCAATCGCCAGCATCTCCGCCGGGGACGGCCGGGCCGCCAGGCCGTGCGTCTCGACGATCGCCTGGGCGAGCGCGATGTCGTGGGCCGGCCACGCGTCCGGGCGGAGCAGGACCATGAGCCGGTAGATGGTCGAGGTCCACGGGCCGATTCCGGGCAGCGCCGTGAGGCGACGGTCGACCTCGTCGTCGTCCGTGGAGGCAAGGACGGCGAGATCCAGATCGCCATCCTCGATCGCTGCCGAGAGTGCCCGCGCATACCGGGCCTTCTGGCGGCTGAACCCGACGGCCTGCAGTCGGCCGTCGTCGAGCGCCATCAGGGCCGCCGGGGTGAGCGGGTCCGCAACCGCCCGCAGGCGATCGAATGCCGCCTGCGCCGAGGCGAGCGAGACCTGCTGCTCGAGAATGAGGTGGACGAGCGTGCCGAATCCGGGTTCGCGCGCCCACAGCGGCGGCGGGCCGAACCGCTCCAGGATCCCGGCCAGCGCCGGGTCGCGCTCCGCGAGGTGGCTCGCTGCGCGGACGAGCGAGATGGTGTCGAGCGGCATCATGGGCATCGACACATGATGGACAATCCCTGCACGCCTCGCCGGGTGGTGGAGGCCCCGTGTCACCAGGAACCGCCTCGCCCCGCGGCGCGTCATGGACGGGTCCAGCCCCCCAAGCAGGTGCTCCCGTGTCGACGCCGCCCATCTGCGCATCCCTGATCCGTCCCGTCGCCCTCCTCCTGGTCGCCCTCCTCGTTGGCGCCTGCGGGCTGATTCCCACCATCGGCGAACGGGCGTGGACCATGTCGTCCACGAACCAGGCGGGCCTCGAGCAGGCGGTCGAGGTCGTTGACGCGAGCGGCATCGTCAAGGGCGTCGTGTTCGATCCTGTGGATGCCGACCTCTTCGGCGGCGTCACCGTGCCCGCGGGCGAGCCGGACGCCCTGGACGTGACCTGGATCACGGGTGCCTGCGACACGGCGACCACGATCACGATCACCGATCGCCGCCCCGGTCTCGCGATTGCCGTGGCGATCACCACCGGCCAGGCGGCATGCGACGGATTTCGGCACGCCCCGGGCGCTCCGGCTGACGCTCTCCCAGCCGATCCCGCCGGCGGCGGTGACGGTGACCCAGTAGCCGATCCCGGCATGCGGGATGCGCGCCGGCGTGACAGACGTCGGTCAGCGGCGCCACACTCGCGGGATGCATGAGAACCAACGTCCCTACCGCCAGGAGTTGGACCGCCTGCGGAACCTCCGTGCCGGCTATGCCGCGCTGCAGGTTCCCGTTGCCGCCGGGGCGCCGTGGCCACTCGCGGCCGACAGCGGCATCGGGCCCGAATCCTCGTGGGGCCCGCCCGAGGTCCTTGCCCACCTGGGGGAGATGCTTCCGTACTGGCTAGGCGAGTACGAGCGGATCGTGGAGGCTGGTCGGAGCCCGGGCGATGGCGTGCCATTCGGCCGCAACACCGGCGACCTTGTCCGCCAGGCGATCCTCGACCGCGACCGCACCGTGCCGCTCCAGGAGTTGTTCGCAAGGATCGACGCGGGCATCGCCCGCTGGGAGCGGCGCCTCTCCGAGGCCGTGCCGGGGGAGGAGAGCGCCGTGGGCCACCATCCGAGGCTGGGTGAGATGACCGCGGAGGGCGTCCTCGAGCGCATGGTCCTGGCACATCTCGGGGAGCACCGCGTCCAGCTCGAGGGGACCCTCGCGGACCGCTGACCATGGGCGCGCCGCCCGTCATCCGCTCGACAGGAGCGCGGCAGCAGGCTTGGCGGCATGAACACGATTGACCACGGGCGCGACGGCCGGTCCCGGGCTGCTCACCGCCTGCGCAACCTCACGATCGGGGCCGCTGTATTCGGGGTCGCGGCGACCGGCGCCCTGTCCGTCGTCGCCGCCGGGACGCAATCGGCGACGGGAACCACGATCACCCCGGTCGTGGTCACGACGGCGGGCGACGAGTCCCCGGCGGCCACGTCCCCGGCCGACTCCACGACCGGCGCGGCGACGTCAGCACCCGCGGTGACGGGCTCGCCCGGCCCCGGCCACGCGAGCACCGGAGGGTCGTGACGATGGCCCATGCGGACTGGCGCGCCCTCGGCACGAGTGTGCGGTTGGTCGTCCACGGGGGCGACCTGCCCGTTGCGCGCGCGGCCACGGAGGCGGTCCTCGAGGAGGTGGACCTCGCGTTCTCGAGGTTCCGCGCTGATTTGGAGCTGATGCGCCTCCATGCGGCCCGGGGTCGGCCCATCGGCGTGAGCCCGCTGCTGGCACGAGCGATCGACGGCGCCATGCAGGCGGCCCGCCGTACGGGCGGCGCCGTGGATCCCACGGTCGGCCGTGCGGTCCGCGTGATCGGCTACGACGCGGATTTCGCGCTCGTGGGTGGCGGCCTGGGTCCCCTCCAGCTGCGGGTGGCACCGGCGCCGGGCTGGACAGCCGTCTCGTTCGACCCGGCGGCGAGGATCGTGCGCATCCCTGACGGCGTCGAGGTGGACCTCGGGAGCACCGGCAAGGGGCTGGCCGCGGACCTCGCGGCAGAGGCTGCCTACCGTTCGGTGGGTCCGGATGCCGGCATCCTGGTGAGTCTCGGCGGCGACATCGCGACCGCGGGCTGCGCGCCGCCCGGAGGCTGGCGCATCACGGTGGCCGAGGACAGCGCCGTCGACCCGGTCGCCACGGCTTCCGGTCCGCGACCGCTGGAGGTCGTCGCGATCTGGAGCGGCGCCGTCGCCACCTCGAGCACGAGGGTCCGCCGGTGGCGGACAGCGGGCGGCGCCGACGTCCACCACATCGTGGACCCGCGGACGGGCCTCTCCGCCGAGACGCCATGGCGCACCGTCACGGTCGCAGCGGCAAGCTGCGAGGAGGCGAACGCCGCCTCCACTGCCGCGATCGTCCTCGGACACGAGGCACATTCCTGGCTCACCGCCACCGGCCTGCCGGCCCGCCTCGTTGGCGCCAGCGGGAGCGTGACCCGGCTCAATGCCTGGCCTGAGGCAGCGTAACCGCTCCGAAAGGATCGGGCGCCGACACTTCCTCCAGCACCGACGATTCTCTCCGTGCGGGTCCCGGGCAACCCCCCTGCCCGGGACCCGCACCTCATCGCCCAGGAGGCATGTCCAGTGACCGACCAGGTTCTCTGGTTCGCCACCCGCGGTGCCGGGGCGGTCTCGCTGCTGATGCTCACGGCGAGCGTCTGCCTTGGCCTGGTGACCGTGACCCGGTTCCGGGCCGCCGGCTGGCCACGCTTCTTCAGCTACGAGCTCCACCGCCGCATCTCGCTGCTGGCGATCGTCTTCCTCGCGGTCCACGTCCTGGCCGCGGTCCTCGACCCGTTCGCCAGCCTTGGCCTTGGTGCGGCGCTCGTCCCGCTGGCCAGCACATACCGGCCGGTGCCCGTTGCGCTGGGCGTCATTGCGACCTACCTGTTCGCGGCGCTCATCGCCTCGAGCCTCCTGCGGCGGCACGTCGGGCAGGGGGTGTGGCGAATGATCCACTGGGCGAGCTACGTGCTGTGGCCGCTGGCCCTGCTGCACGGGATGCTCGCGGGCACGGATGCCGTCACCCCATGGATGATCGCAATCGACCTCGCGTGCACGGGCGTCGTGGCGCTGACCCTGGCATGGCGCATCCTTCCGCGTGGCACGATAGACGCGGGGGCACACCGGCTCGGGACCGGGAGCGGAGGCTGACAGCATGCGGATCCTGGTGGCCGAAGACGACGAGGGCCTGCGCGAGGTCCTCGTGCTCGGCCTGACCGACGCCGGCTATCACGTCGATGCCGTCGGCCGGGGCGACGACGCCATCGACCAGCTCCGCTGGTACGACTACGACGTGGCCGTCATCGACTGGAGGATGCCCGGCGCCGAGGGCATCGACGTCGTCTCGCTGGGCGACGCAAGCACGACCGGCCAACCGGCCTCCTGATGCTGACCGCGCGGGACGCCCCGGCGGACCGGATCCGCGGCCTGGACACCGGCGCGGACGACTACCTGGTCAAGCCGTTCGACTTCGGCGAGCTGCTGGCGCGCGTGCGGGCCCTCCAGCGGCGGCCCGAGGGGCGTGGACCAGCCGGTCCTGCGGTGCGGTCGAGCTTGCCCTCGACCCGGTCACTCCACCGTGACCGTGAACGGGGCAGAACGTGCGCTCTGACGGCGACCGAGTACCGGATCCTGGAGCTGCTGCTCCGGCGCATGCCGTCGGTCGTCGACCGCAAGGCCATCGCCGAGCACGCGTGGGCCGACGAGACCGAGCCACTGGGCTCCAACGCCATCGACGTCCAGCTGTCCCGCCTCCGGGCCAAGCTTCCCGACGCGGGCGTGCGCATCGTGACCGTCCGCGGCGCCGGCTACCGGGTCGAGGCTGCCTCGCGATGAGCCATCCGCCCGGCGTCCGCCGCCAGTCGATCCGGGTCGCCCTGTCGGCGACCCTCGTCGTCGCCGTCATCTATGCGGCGGTCGCGGCCACGGTCATCGGCTTCGCGACGGTTGATCTCACAGCGCAGGTCGACCAGCGGATCACGCTGGCGTTTGGACGCCTCCCGGCTGATGGCGGAGGGTTGCGGCCGCCCGAGGGCGGCTTCAATCCCGGTGCCGAGCCCGGCCGGCCGTTTGGCTTCCGGGTCTTGGCCTGGACCGTCCAGGCGGACGGAACGGTGCTCGCCCCAGAGGGCAGCCCGGCGCTCCCCGCGGAGCTCCTGGCCGTCTCGGCGCCGATCACCGCCTCGATCGACGGCACGCAGGTCCGGATCGCGGGCACGATGGTGGGGGAGAACCGGGTGATCGTGGCCCAGTCGCTCGACTTCGTCGGTGACGCCCAGCGGACCATCCTGTTCGGGTCGCTCCTGATCGCTCCGTTTCTCCTGGGCGGCGTCTTCGCCGGTGCCGTCATCGTCGGTCGCCGGGTTGCGGCGCCGATCGAGGCCGCACGGCGGCGGCAGCTGGACTTCACCGCGGATGCCTCCCACGAGCTGCGCACGCCCCTGTCGGTCATCGAAGCCCACACGTCGCTGGCGCTCGCCCAGGAGCGGGACGCGACGTGGTACCGCGGGGCGTTCGCCAAGGTCGACCGCGAGTCCAAGCGCATGCGCCACCTGCTCGAGGACATGCTGTGGCTGGCCCGCTTCGATGCGACGACCGCTCCACGATCATCCGAACCGGTCGATCTCGCGACCCTGGCTCGCCAGTCGGTCGATCGCTTCGGCCCGCTTGCCGAGACCCGCCGTCTTGCCCTGGTCGTCAATGGCCCGCGGGAGCCGGTGCAGATCGCCGAATCCGCTGAGCTCATCGACCGCCTCATCGGGGTGCTGGTGGACAACGCGTGCAAGTACGCGCCCGAAGGGGGACGTGTCGAGATCACAGTCGCCCCCGACGCGGGCGGTCACGCCGTCCTCACGGTCGACGACTCGGGTCCCGGGATCCGCGACGAGGACCGCGCCCGGATCTTCGACCGCTTCCACCGCTCGGTCGTGACCTCGGCGGATGCCGGCGGCGCGGGGCTCGGCCTCGCCATCGGCGATGCGATCGTGCGGGCGACGGGCGGCCGCTGGACGGTTGACGGCTCACCGCTCGGCGGTGCGCGGTTTGCCGTCAGCTGGCCGCGCGCCACGCTCGGCGGGTAATCGGCGGCGCTGCACCCACGCGAGCTGCGCGTCTCGGGGTCCGGCACGAGCGATGCCCGGTAGGGCAGGCTGTCCGGGGGTGGAGAACGGCGTCTCGATGTTCGCCGTCCCCATCGTGCTGGTCACCATGATCGAGCCGACGGCAGGACGTGCTCCGTCCCGGCCCGTAACCGGGGTGAAAGGGACGCCCCTCGAGACTCAGTCGCATGCCTCCAACCGCAACGACTGGTCCGTCGTGACAGCCATCGCCCCCGGCATCCGTGAACCCACCGGCGGTCGCACCCGAGCCCGGGCGCGGCTCCGGGCCGGTGATCACGCCGGCGTGACCCTGGCCACCGCGGGCGTCCTCGGACTGGCGGCCGTCCTCTACATCGTCAATCTGACCGTCAGCGGCTACGCGAACGTCTACTACTCCGGTGCCGCCTGGGCCGCATCGCAGAGCTGGTCCGCGTGGTTCATGGGCGCCATCGACCCCGCGAGCTTCATCACCATCGACAAGCCACCGCTGGCCACGATGGTCATGGGCCTCTCCGTCCGGCTGTTCGGGCTCAGCTCCGCCGCGATCCTGCTGCCCCAGGCGCTCATGGGCGTGGCAACGGTCGCGCTGACCATGGCGACCGTGCGGCGGACGTTTGGAGCGCCGGCGTCGATCGTTGCCGGCCTGGTGACGGCGTTGACGCCTGCGGCGGTGCTCATGTTCCGCTACAACAATCCCGACGCCCTGCTGACGCTGCTCCTGGTGGGCGCCGCGTACGCGGTCGTACGATCCCTGGAGTCGGGAAGGCTCCGATGGGTCGTGCTGGCGGGCGTGCTGGTCGGCTTCGCGTTCAACACCAAGTTCCTCCAGGCGTATCTCGTCCTGCCGGCCTTCGCGGTGACCTTCGCGCTGTTCGCACCCGGCTCCCTGCGACGGCGTGTCGCGGGGCTCGCCGTCGCGATCGTGTCGGTCGCTGCCAGCAGCGCCTGGTGGGTTGCCGCGATGGAGCTCATCCCGGCCACGGCACGCGCGTACATCGGTGGCAGCGCCAGCAACTCGGCGCTGGACCTCGTCATCGGCTTCGACGGCCTCGGCCGCATCTTCGGCCAGGGAGGTGCCGGCGGCGGCGGCCAGGGCGGTGGCTTCTCGGGCGATCCCGGGTTCCTGCGCCTGTTCAACAGCGAGCTGGGTGGCCAGGTCGGATGGCTGCTGCCGGCATCGATCGCGGGCCTCATCGCCGGTCTCGCGTCCCGACTTCGGGCACCCCGGACGGACCTGGCCCGGGCCGGCTTCGTGATGTGGGGCGTGTGGCTCGCGGTGCACGCCGTGATCTTCAGCTTCATGAGCGGCGTGATCCACAGCTACTACGTCGTGGTCATGGCGCCCGCGGTTGGCGCGCTGGTCGGCGGCGGGCTGGTGGCGGCATGGAACGCGCGGAGGAGCGTGCCCTGGGCGGGAGCAGGCATCGGCCTCGTGATGCTTGGCTCGGCCGGTGTGGCGGCCCTCACCCTGGGGCGGACTCCGGACTTCGCGCCCGGACTGGGAGCTGCCGCCCTGGCGGTGACCGCGATGGTGCTCCCGATTCTCGCCCTCCGGCCGCGGGCCGATCGGTCTCGTGCCCAGCTCGTCGCCGTCGGACTCGGGTTCGTGATGCTGCTCGCCGGACCCGCCGCCTATGCGGTCGACACGATGACCACGGCGTACGCGGGCGGTGACCCGTCAGCCGGTCCGAACGCCGTGTCGATGGACGACGCGGCGGGGCGGGGGGCCCTCCCGGGCAGAACGGCCGGCCAGCCGCCTGGCGGAACGGGGAATCGAACGGCCCCCGGTCCCGGCGCGCAGAGTGCTTCGCTCGACATCGCCACGATCGACCATCTTGTCGCCAACCAGGGCGAGGCGACGTGGCTCGTGGCCGTGAGCGATGCATCCACTGCCGCCCAGCTGGAGCTGGACACCCAGCGCGCCGTGATGTCGACGGGCGGGTTCAGCGGCAGCGACGATGCCCTGACCCTTGACCGGCTCCAAACCCTGGTCGCGAGCGGTGAGCTCCGGTTCATCGTGCCCGGCGCGTCCCGCGGCGGTCCGTCAGCCGGCGGCGCGTCGACCACGGATGTTTCCGCCTGGGTGACGTCGGCCTGCAGCGCCCTGGTCGTCGATGGAGTCGCGACCGCGGCGTACGACTGCGCCGGCGCCGGGTAGCCGCGAGCCACGGGTCCCCGGAACAGGCAACTGCCCGCGTCGGCGTGCAACGCGGGCAGTCGTCGGGGACCCGGTGTCGGAGGCCTAGGCGGCGAACTCCCGGAGCTTGCGGCTGCGGGACGGGTGACGGAGCTTGCGCAGCGCCTGGACCTCGATCTGGCGGATCCGCTCCCGGGTGAGGCCGAACTCGCGGCCCACCTCCTCGAGCGTCCGGGCGTGCCCGTCGTCGAGGCCGAAGCGGAGGCGCAGGACCCGCTGCTCGCGGCCATCGAGGCTTGCGAGCACGTGCTCGATCTGCTCGCGCCGCATGCGATCCGCGACGACATCGAGCGGGGACACGGCATCCTCGTCCGGGATCAACTCGCCGAGCTCGGCGTCGCCCTCGTCCCCGACGGGGGACTGGAGGCTGACGGGCTCCCGGCCGAGCTTGCAAATCTCCTCGACCCGCTGCGGGGTCATCGTCGGCGTCTCGTCCGGGAGGGCGGCCGCGATCTCGGCGTTGGTGGGCTCCCGGCCGAGCTGGGTGGACAGCTCGCGCACGACACGGGCCACGCGACCCATCGTCTCGACCATGTGGACCGGGATCCGGATGGTCCGGCTCTGGTCGGCCAGGCCACGCTGGATCGCCTGGCGGATCCACCAGGTGGCGTAGGTGCTGAACTTGAAGCCGCGCTCGTACTCGAACTTGTCCACGGCACGGATCAGGCCGGCGTTCCCCTCCTGCACGAGGTCGAGGAGGCCCATGCCCGCCTGGTTGATGTACTTGCGCGCGATCGAGACCACGAGGCGCAGGTTGGCCGACGTGAGGTGATCGCGGGAGTGCTTCGCGAGGTCGCGGAGCACCGGCGCCAGCTCGTCCTGGACGGCCTGGTCATGACCCGCATCGAGGTAGCGCTCGATCGCAGGGTAGGCGATCCCGGTGCGGGCCCAGTCACGCAGGTCCTTGAGGGCCTCGCTCGCCCGGATCTCGGCGTTCGGCTTCCCGAGCTCGCCCTCGATCCAGTTCAGGAGGTCCAGGAACGACTCGGCGTCGAGACGCTCGTTGTACAGGGAGCGAAGATCGCCGGCTTGCACGAGGCGTTCCCGGAGGGCATCCGTCTCGGCCTTCTTGAGCGCATCGGCGAGCCCGAGGGCCGGGGCGGTCACCAGGAGATCCCGCGCGTCGTCGGCGCGGAGGGCGCCCTCGACGATCCGGTGGGAGGCCTCCTCGAACGGCAGCACGTAGCGCTTGTCCTTGGCGCGGGCGGTCGGCTCGCTGCGGTGCAGCGTCCACTCGTGGAGCGACAGGATCGCCTTCCACGGCTCCGCCTCGGACTGGGCGCCGAGCTCCATCCCCTTGGCGAGGATGACCTCCTCCTCGGCGGTGAGCAGCGGCACACGGCCGATCTCGCGCAGGTAGAGGCGAACCGAATCGTCGGTGTCCAGGACCTCCGCGGCCACCGGCTCCGGCTCCGCATCGGGCTCCTTCTTGGCCTCCGGTGCCTTCCGGGCCTCGGCGGCATCCCCCTGGGCCTCAGGCTCCTCGGTCTCGAGGGCGGCGTCGGCTTCGGCTTCGGCTGCCTTCGGGTCCAGCTCGATCGCCGCCACGGCGAGCGCTGCCTCCGCGTCGGAGGCGGGTGAAGATGATTCGATGGAAATCACAGTGCTCCCGTTGAGCGAGTCGCACCCGACCGTGCGGCTCATGGATGACTGACCACAACCCCGGCCTGCAGGCCGGACAACCGCGCCGGGTCCACGCCTTCCCGACACACGTAGTGGCGTGTCAAGCGACACGCCATTGGATTAGAAGTCTAGGCCATTGAACCGCGCTTGACAACCCCCCAAACCGATACCTGCGGGGAGTATCCGCAACAGGCTGGTGACAAACGGGCCGCCGCCATGCAGATGGGAAGCGGAGCCACCGTCGTCAGCCGGCGTTGGGCCTCGAGCCGGTGAGGCCGATGCAGAGCTTCATGAACTTGTGGAACCCGTCGGCCGCAGGGTCGAACATCAGCGGGCACGCGCCCTCGATGACCGTGATGCCGGCAGCTCGGCCCAACCGGCTCGCCTCGGGATCGACGCTCCCGCCGCCAAACGACCGGTGCATCCACGCGCGCCGGATGCCCAGCCGCTCGCAGTCCGCGATGACGCTCGCGGCCGCCTTCGGGGCGGTGGCGATGACCACGCCGTCCACCCCGCCGGGGATGGCCTCCAGGCTCCGGTAGCAGGGCTCGCCCTCGATGGTGTCGGCGTTGGGGTTGACCGCGAACACCTCGTAGCCCCGCTCCTTGAGCCGCCGGTAGATGCCGTTGCCGCTGTGCGCTCCGGCGTTGCGCGACACGCCGGCGACGGCGATCCGCTTCTGGGCAAGGAAGTCCTGGGCCGCCTCGGCAACCGTGACCATGCGATCGAGCCTCCAATCCAGTCTGTGCCGGCAGGCTAGGAGGACGCCCTGCCGGGGGACAGGGCCGATCGGCCGTCCTGCGTGGGGCCCCGGACACGAAGAGAGCTGTGATCCCCCGGCTCGGGGAGAGCCTCCGGGGGATCACAGCTCGTTCGCCCGGCACGAGTGCCGCCGTGGAGGCTTGCCCTGCCCGTGGCCAGCCTCCGGATCGGGTCGCCAGGGGGGAAAGGCGACCTGATGGGTCCAAGGATCACGGGAGGGACCGGGCTGGGTTAGGGGCCATCCGGACCGATCCGGGCAGCCGAGTGGGCCCCGTCGGCGGGGCCTGCGGCTCCAGCCCTGGTGCGATCGCCGATGCACGGGCCCGGTGCCGGCAGCCGCGGCTTGACCGTGGGCACCATCCGCTCGACCATCTCAGGACAACCATCCCGGCAGCGCCCGGGATGCCTCCCGCCGCCCTTCATCGAGCAGAGGTTCCAGCCCGTCATGCAGAGCACCATCGTCACCAAGGCCGAGAAGGCGCACCGCTACGCACAGGAGCCCGACCGCCTCCAGATCCGCACGATCGAGGGGACGTTCGAGGCCGCTGGCGGCAGCCACGTGCTCCGCCTCGGTGACGCCGGCTGGTCCTGTGACTGTGAGTTCGGCCAGGCGCACGGGGTCTGCCCACACATGGAGGCCGCGTCGCGGATGCTCGATGCGCACCTCACCGAGGCCGCCAAGCCGCGCGTGGTGGACCTCCTCGCCGGCGCCTGAGCCTGGAGCCCGACACATGCCCCAGTACCACCTTGACATCGAGCCTGGTGACATTGCCCCGGTCGTGCTCCTGCCCGGCGATCCCGGCCGCGTGGCTGTGATCGCCTCCCGCTGGGACGAGGCGCATCACGTGGCGACCAGGCGCGAGTACGTGACCTGGACCGGCGTCTACCGGGGGGCACCGGTGAGCTGCACCTCCACCGGCATCGGCGCACCGTCGACGTCGATCGCCATGGAGGAGCTCGCCCGCTGCGGAGCCACCACGTTCATCCGCGTGGGCACCGCCGGCACCTTCCTCGACCACGTCCGGATCGGCGACATGGCGATCATGGATGGGGCCGTGCGGCTCGAAGGGGCGTCGCGGCTGTACGCCCCGATCGAGTACCCGGCGGTTGCCCACCACGAGGTCGTGACGGCCGCCATCGCGGCGGCGCAGGGCATGGGGATCCCGTACCACGTCGGGCTCACGCGCAGCGCGGACACGTTCTACGCGGGCCACGCCACGCCGGGGTCGTCGTTCGGCGGCTACTGGCAGTCGTGGTGGCGCGACCACTTCGATGACCTCGCCCGCCAGAACGTGCTCGCGGCGGAGATGGAGGCGAGCCTGATCTTCGTCCTCGCCCGGCTTTGGGGCCTGCGCGCCGGTGGGGTCGCGGTGTTGCTCGACCACGTCCGCCACGTCAGTGCCGAGGCCGGTGGCGACTTCGATCCCGCTGGCCAGATCGAGCACGGCGTGGACCACATCGAGCGCCTGGCCGACCTTGCCTGTGAGGTCGTGCGCGTGCTCGCCGAGCAGGACGCCGCCCGCGCCTGATCGGTGGCGTCACGGCCCATCGGCTGACCGGCCGGGTGTGCTCAGCAGAGGGCGAGCTCCGCGAAGGCGGCCATCGAGGGCACCGTCAGGTCCGGTGAGGCGTCCGCCGGTGGCGTCGCGCCGCTCCCGGTCCGCCCCTGGCGGCGATCGACGAAGGTGGTGGCCAGCCCCAGCCCCTTCGCCGGCACGTGATCGTGGTACAGGCTCTGGGCGACGTGCAGGATCCGCTCACGCGGCGCCCCGATCCGGGCCAAGGCGACCTCGAAGCCGCGCGTGCTGGGCTTGTACGCCCCCACCTGCTGGGCGGTCACGACCGGGTCGAACGTGACACCGAGCCGGCGGCTCGAGGCCGCGAACAGGTCATCGTCGCAGTTGGTGATGACGCCCAGCCGGTATCTCGCCTGGAGGGCGGTGAGGGCGTCCGCGGAGTCCGCGAACGCGGGCCAGTCAGCGACGGAACCACCGAAGGCGTCGAGGTCGGTCGCGTCCGGCTTGACCCCAAGCTCGCTGCAGACCGCGGCGGCCGAGCGCGCCAGCACCTCGCGATAGGGGAGGTACGGACCCGCCTCGGTGGCGGCCTCGCCACGGGCATATCGCTCCAGCAGGTCGTCGTCGGTGCTGTCGAACCCACGAGGGACGAGGATCTTGCGCAGGCCCGCGAGGATCCCCGTCTCCCAGTCAATCAGGGTGCCGTAGCAGTCGAAGGTGAGGACGTCGAAGGCGGAGAAGTCGATGGCCGTCATGGCCGGCAGGCTATCACCGGGTGCGCGACACGGAGAGACGCCCGACCTGGGGGGAAGGTCGGGCGTCTCCGGGTCTCATCGAGACCTTGCCACTCTATCAACGCCGTCTACTGAGAGTTGCCCAAATTCACGGCGGAACGGGAGCCGCGGACCGCCGCCGGCGTGGACACGGCCACCCGGTTCTGGCTACCGTTGCCGTCGATGACCGCCGACACGGATCCAGGTCGAGCCGCCCTCGAGGCCGCCCTCGCCGGCAGGGGCGACCACGAGCTGTTCGGCTGTGACCCCGCGCTCGCCGACACGGCGGCCTTCTGTGCCGCGTACGGCTTTGCGATGGAGGATTCCGCCAACACGATCATCGTCGTCGGCAAGGGCGCCGAGCCCGTCTACGCTGCCTGCGTCGTCCTCGCGACCCACCGGTTGGACGTGAACCGGGCGATCAAGACCCGTTTCGGGCGCAAGGCGTCGTTCGCGTCGCCTGACGAGACCCGGGCGATCACGGGTCACGCGATCGGGGGCGTGACCGTGTTCGGCCTGCCGGCAACCCTCCCCGTGTGGGTGGATGCCGCGGTCCTGGGCCGCGACCGGATCGTCCTCGGTGGCGGGTCCCGCAGCTGGAAGGTCATCGCGCCGCCGTCGATCCTGCTGACGCTGCCCGGGGTCGAAGTCGTCGAGGGGTTGGCGAAGCCGGCAGTCGCGCCCGGCGCCTGACCCGCCTACCATGCGGCCATGACCACTCCGCAGCGTCTCGCGGTCGCGCTCGTGTTCCTGGTTGCCGTCGTCGGGGGCGGCGTCGTCGCCGTGTTGCTGCTCGGCGGCGGTGACGACAGTCCTGGGTCATCGCCCAGCCTGGTCACCGCTCCGACGGCGACGCCGGCGGCCACGATCCTGCCCAGCGACGGGACGACGGCGTCACCCGTCGCCTCGACTGAGCCGTCGCCAACACCCACGAGCACGACCAGCCCGTCGCCGACGCCCACCGTCGCCCCGGGGCGGAACACCGTCGTCGTCGTGACCGCGCTCAAGCTCGACGCGAAGGACGATCCCGAGGGCCTGAACCGCAGGATGAGCTTCCGGAGCCAGGGAACGGGAACGGTCAACGTCGCGATCCGGACCATCTCGCCGCAGGGCACCGCCGTCCTGTGCCTGGCGCAGGACGGCGAGCGGGTGGGGTGCAAGACCACCGCGGTCGGCACGATCACGGCGACGACGTCCACCCGCAACGCGGACTTCGTCGTGACGCTGCGGGGGGATGGGATGTTCACGCCGGTCGTTGAGGTCACGATCACGTTCCCAGCCCGGAACCCCTCGATCACGATCGCCAACGCCCGCTTCGACGGCACGCTGTTTCCGGAGACGAACGGCCTCCAGGTGTTCGTGGCGCCCCGCGAGGCGGGTGCGGTGACGCTCGACGCGGAGTGGGGCGGCAAGCCGTTCCGCTACGAGGTCGACCTGTTCGAGCAGGGCGGCAGCAACACGTCGATCGTGCTGGCCGACCAGGGGCCATCCACGGGAGCCGACGCGTCCCTCCCGGTCACGCCGGGTAATCCGTGGAAGCTCCTGCTGCAGAACATCGACGAGGGGTTCGGGATCACGCTGCTCGACGCCACGATCTCCTGGCCCTGAGCTCGGCCGGGACCATCGGCCGCGCGGCCACCGGACCGCCGATCCATGGTGGCGGGAGGTCGGCCGCGGCACGCTGAAGAAGCGCCCCCGCGGTCACCCACGTCCCGGTATCCCGCCGGCGTTGCCACCGCTGCCGTCACGCCGGAATGCCGATCCGATCCTCACGTACCACGCTGCTTGCGGCCGTCTGTCTCGCGGTGGCCACGCTCTTGGGCAGCGTCCCAGCGCCGGCCGCCGCTCTTGAGCCGCCCCGACCGCTTCCCGGGCACCGGGCGGCGTTCGTCACGGAGACCGACGTGCGCCCGTGGCGCGACTGTCTTTGGGCGTCCGGCGCGATGCTGCTCGACAAGTGGACGAACGGCGACGTGCGCGTCTCCCATGACCGGCTTCGCCGTCTGTCGGGCGACCTGAAGGGCGGGTCCTCGCTCACGGATCTGCGGGTGGCGTTCAGCCGCCTCGGCTTCGACATCCCGCTCAGCGCCGGCGGTGACAGCACCATGACCTGGCGCGGGCTGCTGGCCCGACTCCGGTCCGGCGCCGGCGCCGTCGTGCTCGGGGACTACGGCAAGCTGCCGCGCTGGTTCGGGCGCTGGGATCACCGCTTCTGGAACGGGAAGAGCAAGACCGATGACCACGCCGTCTACGTCGAGCGGTACGATTCGAAGCGGGGCCGCGTGTGGCTCATGGACCCGCTCGGACGCGGCTCGTATGCCGGCGAGTGGATCAGCGTCTGGAGCCTGTACCGCTTCGCGTGGTTCACGGGCGGCTACGTTCAGGCCGTCGCCACCCCGGCCGCGAAGCGCGCCCCGTTCGCGGGCGTCTCGTTCGGCGCACCGACCCTGGCGTCATCGGCCATCGTCGCGTCCGCTGCCTGGTCGCTGCGCACGCCACGAGCCTGGCGGTATGGAGGCGCCGACGTCCGGGTCACCATCACGCCCGCCGACGACCCGCTGAGCGCCGCAGCCCGTGCCCTAAACGCCGGGACACGGGCCACGTCCGCCGACGCGCCGGCACGGCCCGTGGCCAGGCTTGTGGCCGGCACCCTGACGGCGTCCGCACCGGTGCCCACCTCGCCCGGTGCCTGGCTCGTGACCCTTGCGCTCACCGATCGCCAATTCGGGAAGCGGGTCACCGGCGCCGGGCCGGTGGTGGCGTTCGTGCCGGGTGCGCGACGCGCCACCCTCCACGTTCGAGCCGACGACCGAGCCCCGGCAACCGGATCGACCGTTCCGTTCTCGGTCGTCGTCACCAACAGCGGCGGGGCCTCCTGGGCGGATCCGAGACAGGCCGCCGCCGCGGACGGGGACGTGGCGCGACGGGCGACCCGCCTGACGGCGACTTGGGTCCGTCTCGACGCGGTGCCCCCCGGACCAGGTGGCGAGGGGTCGACGCCCGGGGTTGGAGAACGGGCGCTGATGGCGAACACCCTCGTCCCGCTACGCCGGGTGTCCATCGAACCGGGCGAGACCATCCGCGTGGACGCAGCCGTCCGGGCCCCGGACATGCCGGGTCGATGGGCGCTCGTGATCGATGTCCTGGACGACATCGACGGGTCCTTCGCCGCCGCCGGCAGCAGGCCTGCGGTCGCCCTGTTCGAGGTCGTCACCGCGGTCCCGTTGGCCGCAGGGATCGCCGCCGACTAGGGCGGGGTCGCCGGCCACGGTACGTTGTCGCCGATGCAAACGATGACCCGGCTCCTCGTCCTGGTCTCGGTCTCCGCGTGGCTGGCGGGGTGCGGGCCCGTTGGTGGCACGAGCGCGCCGGTCCCGGTGACCCCCCTGATCCCGACACCCACCCGGATCGCTGGGCTCACTCCGGCCGGCCCGACCGAGACGGCGGTCGTCGTCCGCATCGTGGACGGCGACACGATCATCGTGGACCGCGGGATGGGCGACGAGCGGTTGCGCTATGTGGGCATTGACGCCCCCGAGAGCGTGAAGCCAGGATCGCCGGTCGAGTTCATGGGCCGCGAGGCATCGGCGGCGAATGCGGCCCTCGTGGAAGGCCGAGAGGTCGCGCTCGAGCGCGACGTCTCGGACCGTGACCGGTTCGACCGCCTGTTGCGCTACGTCTGGCTTCGGGATGGCGACGGCTGGCTGCTGGTCAACCTCGAGCTCGTCCGCCAGGGCTATGCGAGCGCGGTGAGCTTCCCGCCCGATGTGCGCCTCCAGGACGAGCTGCGCGCGGCCGAGCGGGTGGCGCGCGACACGGGTCTCGGCCTCTGGGGACCCGCGACGCCGCCGCCCTGAGCCCGTGTCGGTCACGATCGGGACCCTGTACGGCGCCGCCGGATCGGTTCATGCTTGGCCCAGCCCGGCTCCGGGCGATGGACGCATGGGAGGCCGCCGGTGACCACGGACCTGACCATCGGGCTGGCACACCGGCCCGGAACGCTTGCGGCGGCATGCGAAGCGCTCGGCACCGCGGGCATCAACATCGAGGCGGCCGCCGGCCTGATCGTCGACGATCGGCCCGAGCTTCACGTCCTGGTGGCCGATGCCGAGGAAGCCAGTCGCGCCCTGATCGACGCGGGTTTCGACATTCTCGGCCGGCGCCAGGTCCTCGCGATTCCGATCGAGAACGCACCTCGAGCGGCAGCGAAGCTGCTGCGGCGGGTCGCGGATGCCGGTGCGGATCTCGACCTCGTCTACACCACCCTCGACGGGAGGGTCGTGCTCGGTTCGCAGGACCTGATGGCGCTTCGAGCGGCCATCGACTAGCCCTCTCTCGACTGGTCAGTCTCATGGGGCCGATCGTGACGCCGGGGGCCGGCCAGCCGCCCTGCGTCGGCGAGGGCCCGCCGCAGCAGGAACTCCACTTGGGCATTCAGCGACCGGAGGTCGTCGGCGGCCCAGCGCTGGAGGGCGGCGTGGGTCTCCGGGTCGAGGCGGAGCAGGAAGGGCTTTCGCTGGGCCATTCTGGGCCTCCCTCCGCCGTCCTGGATCGTTCCCGGGCTCGCCTGCCTACGCGTAGAGCGTCCCGGTGTTGACGACCGGCTGGGTCTCGTGCTCGCGGCACAGCACGACCAGCAGGTTGCTCACCATCTGCGCCTTGCGCTCCTCGTCGAGCTCCACGACGTTCTTGGCCGACAGCTGGTCGAGCGCCATCTCGACCATGCCCACCGCGCCCTCGACGATCAGGGTGCGGGCAGCGATGACGGCCTTCGCCTGCTGGCGGCGGAGCATCGCATTTGCGATCTCCGGGGCGTAGGCGAGGTGGCTGATCCGGGCCTCGATCACGTCGAGGCCGGCCTTCTCGAGGCGGTCCTGGATGTGCGGTTCGGAGCTGGTCGGCGATCTCGGCCTGGTTGGCCGCGCAGCGCGATCTCGTCGTCGTCGGTGCGTGTCGTAGGGGTGCGAGGTCGCGAGGTTCCGGAGGGCCGACTCCGCCTGCACATGGACGAAGTTCTCGTAGTCGTCGACCTCGAACAGCGCCTCGGCGGTGTCGGTCACCTTCCACACGACGACCGCCGCGATCTCGATCGGGTTGCCGTCGTGGTCGTTGACCTTGAGCTTGCCCGGTCTCGAAGTTGCGGACGCGGACCGAGATCCGCCGCCGCTCCATGAACGGGTTCACCCAGTGGAGGCCCTGCTCGTGGACGGTGCCGCGGTAGCGGCCGAACAGGACCAGCGCCCGTGCCTCGTTGGGGTTCACGGGCGTGAGGCCGCTGAAGCCGGCCAGGACCAGGCCCAGCAGGATGATGATCGCGAACATGCCCAGCACTTCGGTCCCGCCGGCGTTGTCGCCCGCCGGGACCAGGACGAAGCCGATGTAGGCGAACAGGCCGATCCCGATCGCGATCGACGCGGCCAGGAGGCTCAGCAGCATGGGGATACCGGGGATCGTCCCCGCGACGCGTTCCTTGTTCATCGACCTCGTGCTCCTTCACGTCCGGTGATCCGTGGACGCGATCAAAATGATATCACTCTGATACAAGCGAGGGCGGGTCGAAGGTCCCGATCGGACAGGCCGTGCGTCAGTCCCGGCGCAGGAAGGCGGCGCCCATCAGGTCGGGCCCCAGGTGTGGCCCTGTCGAGGCGCCGATCAGCCCGGTGGTGACCCGGCCCGGCTCGACCCCGCCTGGGATCGCCGCGAGCAGCGTCGAGCGGAAGGCCTCGACCTCTTCGGGCGTGCTGGTGGGGGTATGCAGCACGGCGAGGCGCTCCACGGGTCCCGCCGCGATGGCGGCGACGACCGCGGCCCTGGCCTTTGCCCGGCTCCGCTGCCGGTCGAGGTTGACGACGAGGCCGTCGCGCACGGTGATGATCGGCTTGACCGAGAGCATCGAGCCCACCACGGCCTGGGCGGCTGACAGCCGTCCACCCTTTCGCAGGTACTCGAGCGTGTCGACAGCGACGAGGAGGTCCACGTCTGGCAGCCGGCGGCGGATCTCCTCGGTGATCTGCGCTGCCGGCAGGCCCGCACGGGCGAGATCGGCCGCCAGGAGCGCCGGAATGCCCGTGGACATCGAGGTGGATCCGGTGTCGACGACGTGGATCTCGCGATCGGGCAGGGCTTCGGATGCCAGGGTCGCAGACTGAAACGTTGCCGAAAGCTTGTGGCCGATGGTGGGGCACACGATGGCGTCGGCGCCCGCGTCGAACGCGGCCTCGAACGCGGCCCGGAAGTCCCCCGGGGAGGGGGCCGCGGTCGTGGGGTGCGCCGCCCCCGGGGTCAGCAGCGTCTCCCAGAAGCGCTCCGTGGTGAGATCGACCCCGGCCCGGTACTCGTTCGGGCCGAACCGGACGTAGAGCGGGACCACGGTGATCCCGGCACCGGCCGCCTGGTCCGGCGAGAGGTCCGACGTCGAGTCGGTCAGGATGGCGACGTTCACCGAAACCTCCGGGATGTGGTCAGTAGGTGCACTGCCAGCAGACGTCAGCACTCCACGCGATCGTGAAGATGCTGTCGCCAAGGTCATTGGTCGCACGGATGAGGACGGCGGCGTAGGGGCCCGGTCCGATCTCGCCTTCTTCCCACGAGATGTCCACCGAACGGTCCGAACCGGGCACGGTGGCGATCAGCTTCTGGACCTTCTTCGGGATGGGCATGCCCCTCACCAGGCAGGGCGTGCCGTCGAACCGCTTCTCCTCGCGGAGGCACCGGGTGATGCCGTAGACGAGGAACTGGTCAGCGACCCCGTTCGGCGCCGACCAGGTCAGCCGGATGGTGACCTGTTGCGATCCGCCTCCAAGGTCCTGGCGGTCCTTCTCCCTGAAGGTCACCTTCGCGGGCTTGCCGGGGATGCCGCGGTCCGGCGTGGCCGTGGGGGCGTCCGTTCCTCCCGGAGAGGCCGCGTCGGGCGAGCTGTCGGGGGCGCTGGACGGCGGGACATCGGATGGGCTGGTGCCGGGCTCCGACGTCGCGGCCTGCGAGGCCTCGGTCGCCTGGGAGACGGGCTGCTCCGAGCAGGCCCCGCAGATGGCAGCGGCGAGCAGGAGTGCAGCCAACCGCGGGATGGTGATGCGTTGCCCGCGCGCCATCAGCGTCTCCCCTTGGTGGCCAGGGGCGAGGACCGCCCCGGCTTCCTCCATGGTACGGCGCGCCTCGTCGCCGTATCCACAACGAACCCCATCGCGCCCGCTGCTCGACGGTCGCGCGCTTCCTGCACGATACTGGCCCGGTGACCTACGACCTGTTCATCCTGCCCGCAGACCGGGCCCTGACCTTCGACGAGGCCTCGGCGGAGGTGGAACGTCGCCAGCGCTCGCTCGGGTTCCGGCGCGGGCACGATGCGACGCTCGATCCGTTCATTGCCGCGCTCGGCCGTCGCTACTGGCAGGTTCGCGCCAGGACGCCGGTCGCGCCCCCGTTCGAGTTCGACGTGGCGCGTTCGTACATCTTCGTGGGCATCCCATGGAGCCGGGTGCCGGAGGTCGTGGCCGCGGTGGCGGAAGCGGCCTTCGAGACCGGGATGGCGGTCGTGGACCCGCAGCGTGAGGTCGTGGGGCTTCCGGCGGACTTTGCCGATGCTCCGCTCACCACCGAGGGGACCGACGTCCACGTCCGCAAGGCCGAGGAGGCATTCGCGGCTGTCGGCAGGGGGCTGATGGCCTCACCGATGGACGACCCCGAGACGGCGACCGCCGGCGGTGCCGAGGAACTGCCCGATTCGGCGTTCGTCCAGCGCAGCCCCCTCGGCTTCGACATCACGCCGGACATCGCCGACGAGGTTGCCGCCGACCCGTCCCGCGTCCCGAGCGCACTGCAGACCGACGAGCGCCGTGACGAGCTCCTCGGTGACCTCGGCGGCTCCAGCAGCCCGGATCGTCACCTGGCCATCGCCCAGCTCGCGGGATGGGACCCCGACCCGGCGGTCGCGTCAGCCTTGCGTCCGCTGCTGGCCTCCGAGGATGTGTTCGAGGCGACCCAGGCGGCGGCCGGTCTCGCCCGCCAGGGCGACCTCACCGACCTGCCGGCGGTGCTCGACGTGGTGCGCAGGCTGTCACCGGCTGATGGTGCCAGCACCCTGACCATGGTTGCGCCGCTGCGGGCCGCGCTTGCGCTCGCGGACCAGGCCGGCCCCGAGATCGTCGAGGGCGTGCGTGCCCGGGCGCGGGAGTGGCGCGCAGCCGGCGGCGCGCGCCGGCCGGCTTGGGACCAGGAGGCGGACGCGGAGCTCGACGAGATCCTGGGCGGCTGAGGCGGGGCGGCTGAGGCGGGGCGCCCCTCAGGCGGCGAGAACCGAGTCGACCCGGATCACGGGCGGATGCTCGAAGTGCTTCTTCACGGCACACTGCTCCGCCGATCGGACGACGGCCTCCGCGTACCGCTCCGGGAAGCCGGCGGGCAGCTCGATCGTGACCTTGACGTCGCTCACGAGCCGCGTCGTGGGGTCCACGGACATGCGCTGCACCAGGCGGATGCCCTCGGTCGGGATGCCCCGCTGGCGGCAGAAGCCCAGGACGTAGATTCCGGCGCAGGTGCCGATCGTCGAGAGAAACGTCACGAATGGCGTCGGCGCGGATGCCTCACCACCCCCGAGGGCGGCTGGTCGGTGGGGATCACGAAGTCGCCGAAGTGGGCGTCCACACGTGCTCCGCCTGGAAAGTCGACGATCATCTCCACAATTCTCGAACCTCATGCCGCATGAGCCCACGGTCCGTGACGGCCGTGGTGCCGGTGGGGGCCCAGTCAGCCGTAACTTGCGTACTTGCGCAAGTAGTCCATCAGGCGACGTCGGGACGACGGTGGATCCGATCGCCCGGTGGATGCGTCACGAAGCCCTCGGCTGAACCGAGACCCAGTCGCCCTCCCATGCCATGCGGATCGGCCCGTAGTGCCAGGGTGTGAAGAAGCCCTTGAGCTGGGCCCTGGTCAGCCGCTTGCCGGGTCGCATGTCGTATCCGTAGGACCGGCTCTGGAGGCCCCACAGGGGCCCGACGACGCGGACGCTCGTCACCGTGAACTGGCTCGTGACCGCCGGGTCGGCCGTGGCCGAGAACCCGGTGAGGATCCAGGCGTGGGTCCCGTGGGCGACCGTGATCGCGACCGGCAGGTTGGTGCGGCGGAGCGCGCGAACCGCGGATCGGAGCGCGTGCTTGAAGCTGTCACTCGCCACCAGCCGGTACCGGTCGTCGACGAAGCGCCGCAGCCCGGCGGTCCAGCCGCCCGGATCCACGCCGTCACTCGCCGGGATGGCATACCGGTTGTGGCGGCGCATGTAGTGCCAGTAGCGTTCCTGGCCGGCTCGCGAATGGTCTGCCTGGTCACGGGCGATGTTGCGCATGATCTGGACGTCTGCGGCCGTGCACCAGCGCCAGGTCTTCTGGGTCGTGAACGTGCCGTCCTCGTAGACATCGACGGAGCCGTTCCAGGGAAGGGGGGATGCCGCGGTCGGATGCGGACCGGCGACCGCGACCAGCAGCACCGCCACGACGGTCGCTCCGAGCAGGCGGCGGAGACGGCCGCGCGATGGCACGGAACTGGCAGGGGCAGGGCGAGCGGTCCGGCTGGTGCCTGGACCCCCTGGTGCGCGGGAGGCTGGCATGCCCTGATGGTAGTCGCCGAACCCGCCGGGCGCCGCCGGAGGCGCAGTCGCAAGCCCGTGCTTGACGCGCGGGAGGACAATCGAACCCACCGGGCGCCGGATGTCAGGCCGGCCAGTTGGTGGTCGCGCCCCGAGGCAGCCCATGGATGTCAGCCCGTTTCCGGCGTCAGTCCTGCGCGAGCCGTCGGCTGACGCCAGGTGCACCTGCGAGCACTGGATTCACTGCAACTGCGACTGCCACCACCGGAGCTGTGATCCGACTGAGGCCGTGTGCGACGTCGCCTACCTCGCCGATGACGGGGGCCTGACCCCGT
Source organism: uncultured Chloroflexia bacterium (assembly GCA_963716025.1). Classification (GTDB taxonomy): domain Bacteria; phylum Chloroflexota; class Limnocylindria; order Limnocylindrales; family CSP1-4; genus CAIXZV01. The sequence goes on along the minus strand of CAVQSY010000062.1, from coordinate 3,724 downwards.
GGGGCTGCCCCGACTGCACGCCGGGCCACCGCTCGCCACATCTCCTCGGCTGCCAGCTGATCGGCTGGCATGTCCCGATGACGGACAGGGTCGCCCGGGCCTGACCCACGTCCTGCGTCGCACGCCGTCACCAGCAGCGCCGGATCGGCATCGGGACGGGACGTCCGGCCGCCGGCGACCTGCCACCAGGGGCAGCGCAACGACGAGGCCGCCGTGATCGAACCCGAGCCGCGTCGCCAGGCCTCGGTTCCCGGATTCGTGGCCGGGGGGCGCGCCTCGATCGTCCTGCGATCACGCGAGGCGAACCCTCAGTCCTTCGGCGCCGGCTCCGCGTCGATGATCCGCGCACTCCCCGCCTTCGGCCGGAACTCCGTGATCCGCCCATCATCCCAGCGGACCCGGTACTCCGGGCCGTAGGGTGACTCGTGAACCTCGAGGATCTCGCCCGTTCGATCCCCCTGCCCGACCCGCTCCGACTCCAGCACGATCCGGTGCCCGGTCCTCGCCTTCATGCTCACCACCTCCAGTCGCGGTGAGACCGATGGTGGGCATCCGGGCAGCGCCCGAACAGGGCCCTTGGCAGGGACTGTCTACGGCCGATGCGACCGACCGGCGGCGAGCCTCAGGAGACCTGGACCAGCATCCGCCCTTCCATCGGGGAGCGGGCGACGCCGATCGCCCCGATGGCGGCGCACAGCTGCGCGATCTCCTGGGAGGTGCCGAGCTCCAGCCGGCAGTAGGTGAACCGGCCGGGGAGCACGCGCTCCATCATCGCGCCGATCCAGATCGTGAGGTCCGTGCGCGAGCCCTTGCGCTTGCGGGCATCGGGCGCGATCACGTGCACCAGGACGAGGCGCCGCCGGCTTCGCTCGAGCCAAGGCCAGTACTGGAGGACGTTCTCGGCCGGGTGGGTGTGCTTGTGCTCGACCTGCACGGCGACCCAGGCGTGGTCGCCGACCTCGGCCAGCGCGCCCAGGGATCCGCCCAGCCGCCCGATCGGCTTCGCGTCGAACCTGACCCCGAGCATCTTGCCCAGCCGCCTGTTGAGCCGGCGGTCCGAGAGGCCCGCCCATCGCTTCCTCGCCACGTTGCTCCCCGTGCTGATCGTGCCCAGACGCACTGTACCCGGGATGGCTGATCGGAGGCGCAGGGTGAGGCTGCGGTGACCGGGCCGCTGGCGCCGGGGCGGGCGTCGGCGCACCACGAGGAACCCGTCCACTTCGACCAGGGGCCGATCCGCGGTTCCAAGGGGCACGATCCGCACGGTGTGCCTCCGCTCCTGGACCATGTCCGGGCGAACAGCACGGTCTTCCTGCTCAGCGTCGGGGCGCCAAGGTCCACGGTCGCTGCGTGCCGATCGGCTCGGTCGGTGGCGCGCGGACGCACCGGTGGTGACCCTCTCGGTACCCTGCCCGCGTGGGAGCCGCCGCGATGATCCAGCCCCTGACGCGTGCCCGCGTCCTCGCACTGGCGTGGCCGGTCGTCCTCGCCCAGGTGGCGACGGCCACGACCGGCATCGTCGACACGGCGGTGATGGGCAGCGCCGGGAGGGCGGTCGACCTTGCCGCGGTTGCGCTCGCGGCCGTCACCTTCAACTTCATCTACTGGGGGTTCGGATTCCTCCGGATGTCGACCACGGGCCTGACGGCGCAGGCGCTCGGTGCGGGCGACCGGGAGGAGAGTCGGGCCGTGCTGGCCCGGACCGCCCTGCTCGGGGCCGGCATCGGGCTGGCCATCCTGGTCCTGGCGCCCGTCATCCTCCTCGTTTCGCTCGGGCTGTTCGGCGCGGCGCCCGACGTCGAGGCGGGGACGGCGAGCTACTTCGGCGCCCGGATCTGGGGCGCGCCGGCGATCCTCGTCAACTTCGGGATCAGCGGCTGGCTCATCGGCGCCGGACGGACGCGTTCGCTGCTGGCGCTCCAGGTCGTGCTCAACGGGGTCAACGCCGGCCTCGACGCGTGGTTCGTCGCCGGGCTCCACCTCGGACCGGCCGGGATCGGCGCCGGCACTGCGATCGCCGAGTGGGTGGCCCTCGGGTTCGGCCTCCTCCTTGTCCGGGGCGAGCTCCGGGTTGGCGATCGAACCCGGATCATCGACGCCACGCGGCTGCGGGCGCTCCTCGCGGCCAATCGGGACATCCTGATCCGCACGGTCGCCCTGGTCTTCGCCTTCGCCTGGTTCGCCAACTCCGGCGCGAAGGTGGGGACCGCGGAGCTGGCCGGCAACCAGGTCCTCCTGCAGTTCATCACCGTGTCCGCGTTCGTGCTGGACGCGTTCGCCTTCGTCACCGAGAAGGAGGCCGGCGAGGCGTTCGGCTCCCGTGACCCCGCAAGGCTCCGGAGGGCGGTGCGCCTGACCAGCGAGATCGCCGTGGGGTTCGCCGTGGCGTTCGCGCTCCTGTACCTCGTGGGCGGGGCCACGGTCATCACGGCGATCGTCGCCGATCCAGCGGCCCGGGACGCGGCGCTCGCCTACCTGCCGTTCTGTGCCGTCGTGCCGCTCCTCGGCGTCGCTGCGTGGCAGCTCGACGGCATCTTTCTTGGCACGACCCAGGGCCGCGCGCTCCGGACCGCCGGCGTGGCCGCGGCCGTGCTCTACGTGGTGACCGACCTCCTCCTCGCGCCACGGTTCGGGAACACCGGGGTCTGGGTCGCGTTCCTGCTCATGTACGTGTACCGGGCGGCAGGGCTCATGGCCTTCTGGCCGCGCCTGGTTCGGTCAGCGGGAACGGGGGCCGGCGGCGTCAGGGCGTGACCGGCGATGGCTCGACGAGATCGTCGTTCGCCGGCCCCCCACCGCCCTTCTCAGCCGGTCGTAGCAGGCGATCGTCGCGGCAGGCCCGATGCCGCCCATGGTACGGGTCCCGAATGGGACGGAATGCGTGGTGCATGTTGACGCCACCGGACTACTGTTACGGCAGGCGGCGAGAGCCGTCCCAGCCACAGCGGCTGGCCGATAAGGGCAAACCCGGGGTGACCCGGGGACGCAAAGCCACGGGACTCGGGTTCGCCCGAGTCAGCCGGGTTGCCGGACAGGAGGTTGGTGTGGCTACGGCCCGCCCTCGCCTCGACGCGCTCGTGCGCGTCCTCGCCGTCGCGGCGCTCGCCTACGCGAGCATCGCCTCGGTCCGTCCCATCTGAACGGACTCGTCGGAGTCCACGCATGGCGACGCCCCGTCCACCGGACGGGGCGTCGTTGTGTCCCGCAGTCGGGCTCTACTTCTTCGTCGGCCCGGCGCTGGCTGGGGGCGCTGCCGGCGGCGGTCCTGGCGCTCGTACGAACGAGGAGTACGGCTGAGGCTCAGCTGCAGCCGGATGTGCTCCCGCAGTTGAGGCACTTGTAGCAGGACCCGTTGCGGATCATGATCGAGCCGCATTCCGCGCAGGACGGGGCGTCCGCCTGGGCCGCAAACGCGACCTTGGCGCCGCCACCGAGCGAGCCGGTGAAGCTCTCCAGGGTCCGCTTCCCGTTGCCGTTGCCATTGGAGGCGTGGCCGTTGGCGGCGCCGTTGGACGCCACGGTCACGAGCTCCGCCTTTGGCACCGACACGCTGATCGACGGGGCCGCCGGGGCGGCCGACGCCTTGGCCACGTCGTCGGTCGCGGGTGCCGGGGCCGGCGGGGCGACTGGTGCCGGCGCCGGCGTGTACGCCTCCGACTGCGCGGTGATGCCCTCGTCCGGACGCGGCCGCAGCGCAGACGCGCCCGAGAGTGCGGCCGGAGCC